>DOQG01000057.1 GCA_003512525.1 Oscillospiraceae bacterium
GGTGACAGTGCAGTTGCACTGATACACTCACGAAATTATTAACGCCTTGTCAGTATAGAAAATGTTTTCAGCGTTGTTGGCTGTATGTTTATTGTTTTGACGTTCTACAATATACTGCATTGTAATTTTAATGAGGTTTTTATAAGCTAAGAAGCTGTGAAGAAATTTTTGCATTTCGTCACAGCTTCTTCTAATATTCTATTCTATCAGACACCCTCAAGATCCCACTCGGGAGTATATTCAAACGTTGCGCTCTCCTTTTCCTGAGTATACCCGTCAAAACCGAGCTCGGCGGCATAATCGGTAACGGAGTTATACTCAAACGTTGTGAGCCGCCTTGAAAGGTTCTTTATCTCAAGTGCCTTTCCGCAGGGGGTGTACTGGCGCATAAGACTTATACGGATATCTGCGGGCGGCACAATAGCGCTCAGTATATCCAGCACTTTCATACTGTCGTGACGACAGCCGGGAAGCACAAGATGTCTTACAAGCACTCCGCTTTTCATCATACCGCTGTTGTCAAACAAAGCCCTGCCGCGCTGACGATACATCTCAGCAATCGCCTTTGCCGCCGTATCGGGATAGTCGGGAGCAGAAGAATATTTTTCTGCAAGCTCAGAAGAAGCATACTTGAAATCGGGCAGATAGATATCCACAAGTCCGTCAAGCATTTTCAGCGTTTCGACCTTTTCGTAACCACCGCAGTTATATACTACCGGGATGTCAAGCTTTGGTTTCACCTTTTCGAGTACGTCCGCTATCACATCCGTATAGTGTGTGGGAGTTACAAGATCTATGTTGTGAGCGCCTTTTTCCTGAAGCTCAAGCATTATCTCCCCAAGGCGAGCAGGCGATATTTCTTTTCCGTACCCGTCACGGCTTATCGGCATATTCTGACAGAATATGCATTTCAGCGGACAGCCCGAAAAGAATATAGTTCCCGCACCCCTTCCGTCTGCTCCTGATATGCACGGCTCTTCACCGAAATGAAGCGAAGCCTTGGCGATCTTCAATCCCTTTACAGAGCACGCACCGACAGCTTTTTCACGGTCAGCGTTACAGCTTCTCGGGCATAATGTACATAATGATAACGGCATATATTTTCTCCCTTTAAAAAACCGCCCCGGCTGAGGGGCGGTCATGATATTTGATTGCTGTTATTCCGATGTTGTAGTATCGGAAGAGCTTTCGGCGGAAGTAGCACTTTCCGTCGTCGACTCTGCCGAGCTTTCATCGGCCGTACCCGATGATGTGCCGGATTCCTCGGTCGATGAGGTATCCTCTTCCTTTGTGATATTCAGCTTTTCATAATCATATTCATATCCGACTGCATTGCGCCATTCTTCAAGAGCGTTATTTGTAACCTCACTCTGTTTTGATGTGAGAAGCTCTTCCTTAACAGTCTTCTTGTACTCATTGATATCCGAATCCGAAACTGTAGCCTTGCTTTCATACTTGATGATATAATATCCGCCGTCAGTCGGGATCAGTCCGCTTATATCGCCCGGATTTTTCAGGTCATACACGCCGTTATAGAGAGCCTCGGAAAGTCCTTCCTTATTGTTAAGCACAAGCGTTGTTTTTCCCGCCGTATCCTCGCTGTAGGCGCTGCTGTACTCCTTGATCACCGCATCAAAATCAGCACCCTCGGCTGTAGCCTTTTCAAGAGCCGTTTCAGCCTTGTTCTTTATCTCTGCAAGCTTTTCATCGCGCATTTTATCGATCTCTGCATCATCTGCTCCGCTCTCTTTTCTTGCTGCGTTTATCTCGGCATAATCAGACGAGGGGATCGATACAACGATATATTTAATCCTTCTTGCATCTTCAGGTATCCATACCTTCTGATATTCGGAGTCCGACGCATACTGCGAAACGCTCTTTTCGTAAGTCGACTTTGCTTCAGCAATAAGCTTTGTGACATAATCGTCTACCTCAGAATCGGCAACTGATATATCCTTTATAAGATAATCGTTGACCTTTTTCTGAATAGCAGTATTTGTCTGCCACTTTAAGAATGTTTCTTCCGACAGCCCGAAGCTTGAAATGTACTCGGTGAAAAGCTCCTTTTCCTTTTCAAGAATCTTTTCGTCATTTGCACTGTCGTCAGTGCCTGAAGTTGTATCGGTGCTTATGCCGAGTGCTTCCTTCGCCTTTGTTTCATAAGAGGCATACCAGTCATCAAGGTTCTTCTGATATGTTTCCTCAACAGTTTTCATTTCTTCTTCAGAAAGCTGATCAAGTCCCAACTCAGCGGCTTTCTTCAATATCAGTTTTTCGTTTATCAACATATCAATGATATTTTTTCTGTACGCCTGAGCATATGAGGCATAAGCCGAATTTGTTTCATCAAGTCCGTAATTTGCGATCGTAAACGCATATTCGGAATAGAAATCCTTGAATTTGACCTGATAGTATTCCTTATCCTCTGCCGACAGAGAATCAACCGTGGACCACGCCACAACATCATCATCGTTTGCAGTCCAGATATTTTCTGTACTTGTAGTAGTGTCACCCGATGATGTAAGAATACTGTCGCTGCAGCCCGTAAACATCATCGCACACGCGAGTATTGCGGCTACTGCCGCTGTTTTTTTCTTCATTTCTATACGATCCTTCCTTAATTTGTGCAGTAGGATATTTGTGTAATTTGCATAACATACTGCTGTGTCTATATAAGTATATCACAAATTTGAAAAAAATCAAAACAATTTTTCAAAAAAGAGGGTGAATTTTCTGTGAAAATGTGTTATACTTATATTGAATATGATGAGATTGTTGTGCAACCATGCTTGTACACTCTCAAAAAATCTACCGGAGGTACACTCAGTTGAAAAAACTTTCAGAATACATAAAACTTATCGCATTTGCCATGGCGGCGGTATTTACACTCTGCGCTTGTTCCGGCGATAATGCAAGCTCGTCTGAAGCTTCATCCGTGCCGGAATACGTTCAGGACACTTCCGCCAAGGTCGGATATGTCTATAACGAAGAGGTTTCGCATGACAATATGACATATATGTTTGAAAAAAGCCGCAAGGATATTGAAACCGCTCTCGGACTTGAAACCTGCTACGTTGACGGTGTTGCGGTATCACAGTTTGAAAATGCGGTGAAGGCGCTTAAAAACGAGGGCTGCAAAATCATTGTTTCCGCTTCCCATGTTTTCGCAAACTCCGCTCTGAGCTATGCGAAAAAAGACAAGGAAGTATATATTCTGAGCTATGGAGGTACTGCTTCCCTTACAAATCTGACAACATTCCGTCCTAAGCTTTATCAGCCGTCATTCATCTGCGGCACTGTAGCGGCATGGAACTCTTCATCGCACAAGATAGGAATAGTCGCAGACGATCTCATGTACTGCTCAAACGGCGTTATAAACGCATTTATACTTGGCATTCAGCAGATATACAAAGAGCGTGAAACCGATGTTGAGATCATCTATGCGGGAACAAGAGCACAGACCGAAAAAGCGGTCAACACGCTTGAGGGAAAAGGCTGCGATGTGATTTTCTCCTATCAGTCAGACGATTATTGTATGTACTATTGTGATTCTATCGGTATGAAATCTATCGGCTTTACTAATGATACCGCTTATTCCGCTCCTAAATACGGACTGGTCGGCTATTATCTGAACTGGGCGACATATATCACAGACACTGTAAGAACCTGCATAAACGACAACTTTATAGCCGAAGACTACATAGGCGGTTTCAGCGAAGCGTTTGTCAAGCTTACGCCGTACTCAGCCGCCTGCAAAAAGGAAACGCTGACTATAGCCGACACGCTTTATGATTATGTCAAAAAGGGCAAAGCAATGATATTTGAGGGCGAGATACGCGACAAGGACGGTCTTGCAAGAGTAGGTGCGGGCGCAACACTCAACGATATGCAGATACTTGCAATGGATTACCTCGTGTACGGCGTTACTTATATTGATAACATAATCGACCCTGTACCTAATCCCGTAACATCTGACCTGACAGTCAAAACAGAGTACGTTTCATAAAAAATGATATTTAAAATAACGGCATCTCATATGCCGTTATTTTTTTGCTTGACTTTTGTTCTATTTTGAACTATAATAATATTGTTCAAAATAGAACAAAAAGGAGCTTTTATGACAATAAATAAATTTTGGGAGTTTATCCTCTCATTGGAGAGCGAGTACGGCTCGTACCGCAAAAAAATCATGAACAGATTTTCCCTTTCGGCGGCTGAAACCGACATACTTATGTTCCTGTCAAACAATCCACAATACGATACCGGCACGGATATTTCAAGAATACGCAAAATACCGAAGTCGCAAGTATCGACCTCGGTAAAATCACTGTGTGAAAAAGGCTATCTCTGCGCCGACTATAAAGAAAACAACCGCAAAAGCATACATCTTAGTTTAACTAAGAGTGCATTATCGGTCACTGACTACGGAAAAACGGTGCAGACTGAATTTGCGGATCTGCTGTTCTCGGGCTTTTCGGAAGAAGAAAAATCGGAGTTTGACAGACTGCATATAAAGATAGCCGATAATATCACAAGCAAAAAGGAGCTTTGAATATGGAATATGTAATTACTGTATTGGTATGCCTGTTTGCAGGAGTCGGAGCGGGACTCGGTACAGGCTTTGCGGGTATGAGTGCGGCGGCTGTTATAACCCCGATTCTGGTAACCTTTCTCGGCATTGAGCCATACACCGCGGTAGGCATAGCACTCGCGTCCGATATACTTGCAAGTGCGGTTTCTGCTTATACTTACGGCAAAAACAAGAACCTTGATATTAAAAACGGCATTGTAATGATGGTCACGGTGCTTGTATTCACAGTTGTCGGAAGCTATGTTTCAAGCCTTGTGCCATCGGTTGCAATGGGTAATTTTTCAGTATTTATGACCCTTATCCTCGGCATAAAGTTCATCGTAAAGCCGGTCATGACCACAAAAGCCGATATGGTTGCCGTATCGGCAAAGTCAAGGATAATCAAGTCGGTTGTCTGCGGAGCTGTTGTCGGCTTTATCTGTGGCTTTATCGGAGCAGGCGGCGGCATGATGATGCTTCTGCTGCTTACATCGGCTATGGGCTATGAGCTCAAGACCGCAGTCGGCACAAGCGTATTCATTATGACATTTACGGCACTGACAGGCTCGGTATCGCACTTTGCGATAGGAGGTATGCCTGATGTTTTGCCGTTTGTCCTCTGCATTATATTCACGCTTATATTTGCAAGAATAGCCGCAAAGATCGCCAACAGGGCGAGCGCACGGACGCTTAATCGTGTTACAGGCATCATACTTGTGATTTTAGGTGTTGTCGTACTGGGCTTTTCATTTATAAGCTGAAAGCCGGCTTACCGTTATATAGCAAAAGCGGAGCGCTTCTGAGCGTTCACTTAAGGGTTATCGAAAACAACGATATCATTTGAGTGACCTCCTCAAGCAGTAACAAAAGAAACGCCACACAACTGACTACAATGTCGGTTATGTGGCATTTTTGTGTTGTTTTTGTCAGATAACTTCTATATATACATTTCACCTGACCGGCAAACAAGGTTCGATCCGAATCGGCTCATCCTTGCCGTACCAAGTCAGTTCCAATTTATTTGCCATCGTTTACGCCTCCATCTACTTTTGCCTCAGGCAGTTTTCCCGCTTGTGCAGCCAATTTCTTTTCCTAAGATTTGACGTGCCGCTCCAATTTTTTGATATCTTCGGAAGGTGGCAGTTCTTCCGGCTTGATTCCACGCTGACCCAGCATTTCACGCACAGAAAGATTATTCTGCACGTGTTCGCCGGTGATAGCACGTTCGCCCTGTAAGTCTTTTTCTTCTACATTATAATTGGTCATTTCTGTCGCCAGATTCTTTGCTGCAATTGTCAGTGTTGGTAAAAAATCCGCTAGGGGACGATTATCTTTCACGCCAAGGCGTGCTTTCATTTCCATCGTCGTGTGACCACCAAACAGAGCCTGATCACCTTTGGAACGAATACGACCAAAACCTGCATCATCGACACCACGCTCATAGATGTTCTGTGAAAGACGCTTCTCGGATTCACGCAGTCTGCCGCGAGCCTCTGTACGCTCAATTAGTGCGATGCGCTCTTCAATCAGCTCCTGCTTTCGCGTTTGCACAGCGAAGTAACTCTGTGCAAACGCAATTTCTTCTTTTTTAGGATCTCCGTTCTGTGCAATCAAATAACAGGCATAACGGGTAAGCATATAGTCCTTAACGGGTCTTTGTGCGCCTTTGCCGGTCTCGATCATTTTCGTGACCTCACGAAAATGATCAGAAACTTCTATACCACCGGTTTCACAGGAATCCATTGCACGGGAAATGGCTTTAGCAAAATTTTCCCAACGCTCATAGCCGAGCAAGGGCATCAACTCACGGGCATACCAAAATTCAATGTTGGCGGTTTCGTCACTATGTATAACAAGGTCAAACTGTTCCTTAATCTGGCTAACTCTCTTTTTATCCATTATTCTTCCTCCATATTATCCGAAATATTGCTTTTTGCATCAACTCGGCATTGGACATATTCTTTTCAATCATCAACTGCCACAGCCTTTTATAACCTACTGCTATTCTATACTCTCCTTTAACCGATATCATACATATTATATCACAGTTTTGTGAAAATTTCAATATATTTCAGGCATTGCTCATATTTCTATAGCGGTCATTCGTGGCTGCTTATTTTTTGTCTTTTTCTGATTTTCCCAACCGAAATATCCTTCATCGGAGCAGTCAAATTGCCCAAAGAATAGAAAAGTATCGGCATAGCCGGATTTTCCAAGCTATGCCGATATTTTTAAAAGTAATATAATTCCTATGTGAGGCGACCTTTTGTCGCTCCGCTTTGATCTTTATTTCTTTGTCTTGTGTGACACTGCCTGAGGTGCTGAACTGCATCCGTGGCACTGGGCGCAGTGACCGCTGCAGCCGCCTACACAGCCGCCGCAGGTGAACTTACCCTTTTTCTTGTCACTCACAAGCTTGTGAATGATCAATATGATCACTGCAAGTAAAATTACCGCTACGATTATCGAACCTACGATAGGATCCATAAAGATCACTCCTTTTTAATGAACAATAACTTACTTAGATACATTAACCTTAACGCCGAGCTTCTTACTCTCCTTGTAAGGACGAACGAGAAGGTAGATAAGAGCGGCAAGGATAAGCACTGCAACGATAAGACCGATGATATCGCCGACACCTGAAAGAGCGCCTGTGAAGAGCTTACCGAAGTAGTTTATCATAAGGGCGATCACATAAGCGAAACCGCACTCATAACCGATCGCGAACCAGAACCACTTAGCGTTGTTCATTTCACGTTTGATAGCACCCATTGCGGCAAAGCAGGGAGCGCACAGAAGGTTGAATACGAGGAATGACATACCGGTTACTGCTGTGAAGCTTGAAGCGAGTGTCTGCCATACTGTAGCATCGCCGCTTCCGTAAAGGATACCCATTGTCGCAACGATATTTTCCTTTGCAACAAGACCCGTAACAGCCGCAACAGTTGCCTGCCAGTCGCCCCAGCCGAGAGGAGCGAATATCCAGCAGATAGCCTTACCGATGTTAGCTAAGATACTGCAGTCCATCTGTTCTTCTGTAAGCATTGTAAATGCACCGTCTACCCAGCCGAAGAATGATGTGAACCATACTACGATAGTTGAAAGGAGAATGATCGTGCCTGCCTTCTTGATGAACGACCAGCCACGCTCCCACATTGAACGGAGTACGTTGCCGACTGTAGGAATGTGGTATGCGGGAAGCTCCATAACAAACGGAGCGGGATCGCCTGCAAACATCTTAGTTTTCTTAAGAATGATACCTGAAACGATGATAGCCGCCATACCGAGGAAGTATGCGCCCGTTGCGATCCACGGCGAACCACCGAAGATAGCACCTGCTATCATTGCTATGAACGGCTGCTTAGCGCCGCAGGGGATAAATGTTGTTGTCATGATCGTCATACGGCGGTCACGTTCGTTCTCAATTGTTCTTGATGCCATGATACCGGGGATACCACAACCTGTACCGACAAGGATCGGTATGAACGATTTACCGGAAAGACCAAACTTTCTGAAGATACGGTCAAGTACGAATGCGATACGAGCCATATAACCGCAAGCCTCAAGAATAGCAAGCAGAATGAACAGTACAAGCATCTGGGGAACGAAGCCGAGCACCGCACCTACACCGGCGATAATACCGTCAAGGATAAGGCCCTTTAACCAGTCAACGCAGTTTACAGCGTCAAGACCCTGCTCAACAAGTACGGGGATACCGGGTACCCATACGCCGTAGCTTGCGGGATCGGGTTCTTCAAATGCGCTTTCGCCGCCCTCTTCAAAATACTTAACAGCGTCAAGATATGTGATGCCGAGTGTCGTGTCTTCATCTGCGTTTGCAGGGATTTCCTTGTAGTAAACTGTGAGCTGGCTTACCTCAAGTGTTTCCTCGTCCTCTACATCTATCTGCACTGAAGGATTGTCACCTTCGGGCTTGTAGGCTTTGAGTTCTGCAAGAGCAGCCGCGGCATCAAAGTCTTCGCTGTCAGCCTCTATCGTAACGAAACCATTTACAGCTTCCATAGCGTCTGAGTAAGCACCTGATGCATCTTCATAATCCGCAGAGCCTATTCCGAACAAGTGCCAGCCGTCACCGAACAGTCCGTCGTTTGCCCAGTCTGTAGCGGCAGTACCTACCGTTACCATTGAGATATAGTAAACGAGGAACATAATTACTGCGAATATCGGCAGAGCCGCAAAACGGTTAGTAACGACCTTATCGATCTTATCCGAGGTTGTAAGCTGACCGGCTGATTTCTTCTTGTAGCAGCCCTTGATGATCTCTGCTATGTAAACGTATCTTTCGTTTGTTATAATGCTCTCTGCGTCATCATCAAGCTCTTTTTCGACATTCTTTATATCCTCGTCAATATGAGCCATTACAGCACTGTCGAGGTTCAGCTTTTCAATGACCTTATCGTCACGCTCGAACAGCTTTATAGCGTACCATCTCTGCTGTTCTTCGGGCATTGAGTGTACAGCGGCTTCTTCGATATGTGCGATCGTGTGTTCAACAGGACCTGAGAATGTATGCATAGGAACTGTCTTGCCGTTCTTTGCGGCCTCAACTGCCGCATCTGCGGCTTCCTTTATTCCCGTACCCTTAAGAGCCGATATCTCGACTACTTTACAGCCGAGTTCTCTTGAAAGCTCCTCAATGTTTATCTTATCACCGTTCTTCTTTACGATATCCATCATATTGATGGCAATTACAACAGGAATGCCAAGCTCCGTCAGCTGTGTTGTAAGGTAAAGGTTTCTTTCAAGGTTTGTACCGTCGATGATATTCAGGATAGCATCGGGGCGCTCTTCGATAAGATAGTTTCTTGCAACTACTTCTTCAAGTGTGTAGGGTGACAGTGAATAAATACCGGGCAAGTCGGTGATCACTACACCGTCGCTCTTCTTGAGCTTACCCTCTTTCTTTTCAACGGTAACACCGGGCCAGTTACCAACGAACTGGTTTGAACCTGTGAGAGCGTTGAACAATGTGGTTTTGCCGCAGTTAGGATTACCTGCGAGCGCGATCTTAAGACTCATTAAGATTGTTCCTCTCTTTCTGTAAACGGCTTAGTTTAAGCTAACCCATTTTGTTAAGTGTTTAAATTCAGGTTGCAGGCTTATTCGACCTCAACCATTTCGGCATCGGCTTTTCTGAGTGAAAGCTCATAGCCTCTTACGGTCACTTCAACCGGATCACCTAAAGGTGCTACCTTACGAACGTAAACCTCAACACCTTTTGTAAGTCCCATATCCATAATTCTGCGCTTGATAGCGCCCTCGCCGTGCAGCTTGACCACCTTGACGGTTTCGCCGACAGTTGCCTGTTTTAATGTCTTCATCGGTTATCCTCCTCTATCATAAGAATCATATCATGATCCTTTGTGCCATTTCCTTACTTATCGCAACTCTTGCTTCTTTTACATTCACGATAAGATTTCCGTTTACCGTTGTAACAACCTTTACATTACCGCCGACTACAAAGCCTAAGTTTTCAAGATGCTTCTTGACCTCCGGACTTCCGCCGATCTTCTTTATGATGTTTTCTTCTCCTTCAGATGCAAGTATGAGCGGCATCATAGAACATCATCCTCTCTTTTGTCCTGTGTAGCTATCGCTAACCGTATTAGTATCTGCTAATCAAATTAGAGTTTACTAACTTAGCAAGCAAATAAAAGGTTAGCACTTGCTAACATAAAATATTGTACTCACTGCAAGGCAGTTTGTCAAGCAAAATCGAAAATGCTAAAGCTGTTTACAAAAAAGTTTGTCTATTCTAACTTAATTTGTTAGGCTATTCTAACTGTCGATTTGTGTATTTTCCCGAAATCGATTTTACAAGTGCTGTATATACAGGTAAATACAGAATGTTAAGTTAAGACCGAGAAGCTTTAAGCTTCAAATCATACAAAAATTTTTAATTCTGACTATTGACATTCAAAAAACGTTGTGTTAAAATCATAACAGCGTTATGAAACATCGTTATGAATGGTGGTGAAAATGTGGCAAAGCAGATAGAGGGCGTATATGATAAGCTGATAGAATGTGCGAAAGCCGAATTTCTCGAAAAAGGCTTTAAAGACGCTTCGCTGCGCACCATAGCCAAAAACGCGCACACCAGCACAAACTCGATCTATGTACGTTTCGGTGATAAAGCAGGTTTGTTTGACGCGCTTGTAAAACCGCATTACGAAACCGTTATGAACAGATATATAAAAACTCAGACCGAGTTTCAGAGCTTGCCTGCCGATATACAGCGTATCAGCATCGAAAAACAATCCGGTGACTGCCTGCATGATATTCTTGATTACTGTTATGAACACCTTGACGAAATGCGTATCATTCTCACCCGCAGTGACGGAACAAAGTATTCCTCTATGGTAGACGAAATGGCGGCAATGGAGGTAGAGGCGACACACGCCTATCAGCAGACAGCTGAAGAATCGGGTTACAGTATGAAGCGTATTGACCCGCACCTAGAGCATATCATAGCGACCGGTATGATCAATACGTTTTTTGAGCTTGTTATACATGATATCCCTTATAACGAAGCTGAAAACTATCTGGCGGAAATGCGCGACTTCTACACAGCAGGCTGGATGAAAATCATGGGACAGACCTGATTTAATAAGTAATACGCATAAGAGCTTTGCTTTTATGCGTTTAATTACGATGAACAGTTAGTTAAACCTAACATACTTTATTTTTCCGGAGGGATCATTTTGAAAAAGCAATCAAACCTTTCACGACTGCTGTCTTATGCGGGCAAGCGGAAAATACTCCTGTATCTTTCGTGGATACTGTCTGCTGTAAGTGCGGCAATGGCTCTTATGCCGTTTATTCATCTGTGGCTGATAGTAAAACAACTGATCGAGGTAAACCCCGACTTTTCCAAGGCGACCGACATTGCCGCTAACGGCATGGCGGCTGTTATCTGGGCTATCGGCTCAATGCTTGTTTACATATGCGCTCTTATGTGTTCTCATCTCGGCGCATTCAGAATTGCTGCCAATTTGCGCATCGATGCGATCACCCATATAACAAAACTGCCTATAGGTGTCATTGAAAAAGCAGGAAGCGGTAAGCTCAGAAAAACAATAGATGAAGCCCCCGCCGCTACAGAAGCCTACCTTGCACACCAGTTACCCGACAAGGCGGGCTCAATAGCAACTCCTGCGGTAATGCTTGTCTTTCTGTTCATATTCGACTGGCGGCTCGGTCTTATCAGCCTTATTCCGGTTGTCCTTTCATTCTTTATAATGATGAGTATGACGGGAAAAGAAATGCAGAGAAAAATGAAAGAGTATCAGAACGCACTTGACGATATGTCAAACGAGGCGGTAGAGTACATAAGAGGTATCCCGGTCGTAAAGACATTCGGACAGACCGTATTTTCATTCAAGAAGTTTAAAACTTCTATCGATCGCTACGGCGAATGGGTAATATCATATACCAAACAATTACGCATACCTATGATAGTCTACATCACCGTCATAAACGGAATATTCGCGCTTCTTATCATTGCCGGCATCATATTTACGCAAGGCGGCGTTGACGGCACATTCCTGCTCAATCTGATATTTTACATTATCTTTACCCCGATAATCGCTACCACTCTTACCAAAATAATGATGTCAAGTGAAAATGAGATGATAGTAACGGACGCTTTAGGCAGGATCGATACTATCCTCAACGAAAATCCTCTGCCTGAGGGCACAGGCGTTTCTCCTGCCGACAGCTCGGTAGAGCTTAAGAATGTTACGTTCTCATACGACAAAAGCCAAAATGTAATTGACGATGTATCTCTCAGGGTCGAGCCGGGACAGACAGTCGCTTTTGTCGGTCCGTCGGGCAGCGGCAAGACTACGCTCGCTCAGCTTGTTGTACGCTTCTTTGATACGGATAAGGGTGACGTGATCGTCGGCGGACGCAACGTAAAGGACATACCTAAAAGCACACTTATGGATACGGTTTCCTTTGTATTCCAGAACAGCAGACTTATAAAGGGAACTATCTACGAAAACGTACTTATGGGCAGACCCACCGCTACCCGCAAGGAAGTCATGGCGGCACTTACAAACGCGCAGTGTATGGATATAATAGAAAAACTCCCCGACAGAGAAAACACTGTCATAGGCACAGCCGGCATATATCTTTCGGGCGGTGAACAGCAGCGAATAGCCATAGCAAGAGTAATGCTGAAAAACGCCCCTATTGTAATAATGGACGAAGCAACGGCATTTGCCGACCCCGATAACGAAGTCAGGGTGCAACAGGCTATGAGCAAGCTGTCCGAGGGCAGAACCGTAATAATGATAGCTCACAGACTGACCACAGTGCTCGGCGCAGACAGGATATTTGTGCTTTGTGACGGAAAAATCACCGAAAGCGGCACTGCCGCGGAGCTTACCGCAAGCGGCGGAATATTCGCCGATATGCTGAGCGAGTACGAAACCTCGGCTGTATGGAAAGTAAAGGAGGCAAACATATGACAGAGAAGCTTATGAGAAAATACGCGCTTTCAAGACAAGGTGCAAAAGACCTTATAAAAGGCTGTCTTGCCTGCGTATTACAGAACCTGTCGTTTATGCCGCCTGTCGCACTGCTTTATTTTATGGTGAGCAATCTTATGTCCGGCACGATCACGGGAGAAAGAATATGGTTCTATATAATAGGAATAGTCCTTTGCCTCGCATTCATCGCATTCGCGGCAACGCTGCAGTATAACGCAACTTTTTTCGCAACATATACCGAAAGCGGAGTAAGAAGAATATCACTTGCGGAAAAGCTCAGAAAGCTTCCGCTCTCATTCTTTGCAAAGCGCGACCTTGCCGATCTGAGCTCTGCGTTTATGGCTGATTGCGCCTTTCTTGAAACAGCGTTTTCACATTTTATCCCGGAGCTTGTCGGCTCGATAATTTCAACTGTGATTATAGCGCTTTCACTGTTTATATTTGATTGGAGAATGGCTCTTGCGGCATTCTGGGTCGTTCCTGTTTCATTTATCATTATGATCTTGTCAAAGAAGATACAGAAAAAGGCTGCCCGCAAGAATACGAAAGCAAAGCTTGACTGTGCAGACGGCATACAGGAATGTATCGAAACCATCACAGACCTTAAGGCAAACAATGCGGAAGAAAAATACCTTGAAAGCGTAAAAGAAAAGATAAAGAATGTCGAACACTGCACTACAACGGCTGAATTTACCACAGCGTCTTTTGTTACCTCGTCATTCACTGTACTTAAGCTCGGCATAGGCACTGTCGCTCTTACAGGCGGTATGCTGATAGCTCGGGGAGAGATCGGACTGCTGACATTTTTTATGTTCCTGCTGGTAGCTTCACGTCTTTATGAGCCGTTACAGGCAGCTTTACAGAATTTTGCCGCAGTGATAAGTGCCGATACCAATATAGCGCGAATGAACGAAATTCTCCTGCACGATGAACAAACAGGCGCAAACAAGCTTACAAACAACGGTTATGACATACGCTTTGACGATGTAAGCTTCTCATATAAAGACGGTGAAAGTGTGCTGCATAACGTAAGCTTCACCGCAAAGCAGGGTGAAGTCACCGCACTGGTCGGACTGTCCGGCGGCGGCAAGACCACCGTTTCAAGACTCGCCGCACGTTTCTGGGATGCCGACAGCGGCAAGGTCACAGTCGGCGGCATGGACGTATCGCAGATCGACCCCGAAACACTGCTTTCGCTCTATTCTATCGTATTCCAGGACGTGACCCTCTTCAACAATACGATCCTTGAAAATATACGCATTGGCAGAAAGGACGCGACCGATGAAGAGGTAATAGCTGCCGCAAAGCTTGCAAACTGTGATGAATTTGCCGAAAAGCTCCCAGATAAGTGGAACACTGTGATAGGCGAAAACGGCTGTGAGCTGTCAGGCGGCGAACGTCAGCGTATCTCAATAGCAAGAGCATTCCTTAAAAATTCCCCGATAATACTTCTCGATGAAGCTACCGCATCGCTCGATGTTGAAAACGAAACGCTTATCCAGTCGGCATTATCCCGCCTTATCAAAGATAAGACTGTCCTCATAATTGCCCACCGAATGAGAACCGTTGCGGGCGCTGACAAGATAGTAGTTCTCGCAGACGGCACGGTCGCCGAGCAAGGCGCACCCGATGTGCTTTACGGAAACGGCGGCATCTATACCGATATGGCTGATAAACAGCTTAAAGGTAGCACATGGTCGATAGCGTAATATATAGTAAGTAAACCGTACAAAAAAGCGACACCGCATTTTCGCGGTGTCGCTTCTATTTATAGCATCGGCAGTTTTCTTCGCTTGTCAGCCAGATATCTTTTTAGCATAAATGTCATGAAATACGGGAATGTAAAAAACTTTCCGTTATATCCTATATTCCTGTTTGCAAGCTTGATACCGTATTTTATATCCGGATATTTGTCCTTATCGATAAGTGCATTCAGCGAGGGTGTTGAAGCATCGTCCGCTTTGACCTCAACAGGAATAAGCGAATTGGCATCACGCACGAAAAAGTCCATCTCGAGTGTGCCCTTTTCGTTTCTGTAATAATACAGTCCATAGCCCTGTTTCACCAGCATATCGGCTACAACATTTTCATATATAGCACCCTTATACGTATTGAAATTCTGATTGTTTCTGAGATCCTCCTGAACCTCATCATCGAGCGAACCGATAAGCAGTCCGGTATCCCTGAAATACAGCTTGTAGTTTGTCGGGTCGTAATTACCCTTAAGCGGCAGCTCCGGCACGGACATACAATGGCAAACATTTATTATTCCCGCATTGTCAAGCCATTCGACCACCCCTATATAATCCCTGCTTCTGGCGGATTTTCTCACCTTTGATATCTGAAATTTCTTATTGTCCTTCCCGAGAAAAACAGGTATCTTTCTGTATATATCAAGTACCTTTCCTTTGTCAAGCCCCTGCACATACTTTGTTATGTCCTCCTCATAATCAAGCAGGAGCTGCTTTTGCAGTTTCAGTGTCCCACTGTAATTCTTCTGCTTTATAAACCTGAATACCACTGCAGGCATTCCGCCGAGCACCATATATTCGCGGAAGTTTTCAAGCATAGCGCTATACTCGTTATCTGTCAGAGGCGTAAGGGTCAGCATCTTTTCATAATACATTCCGATCTGTTCCGTCTTATAGCCCTTAGCCCATAGATACTCTTCAAAATCAAGCGAATGCATCTCATAGTCTTCCTTGTACCCCACGCTGTTCGATTCTATCTGATTATAATTTATACCCATAAGCGAACCGGAGCATATAACATCATACCTACCGTCAATGGCGAATGCTTTAAGTGAGGTAGCGCAGTTTATGCAGTCCTGCATTTCATCAAAGAAAATTAGAGTATCACCCGCCGTAAATTCAAAATCGGGGTTTTTCAGTGAAATATTCCTGATTATTGTATCAACCTCAAACCCATCGTCAAAAATACTTTTATACTGCTTTTGGAGCGCAAAATTTATTTCAACAATATTTTTGTAATTATTCCTTGCAAAGTGCTCAACCGCTTCTGTCTTTCCTATTTGCCGTGCGCCTTTGATTATCAGCGGCAGTTTATCCGCTGAGTTTTTCCACTTGAGCAAAAATACATCTGTTTTTCTTTTAAGACGTTCCATTGTTCCCTCCGTTTTTCGTGCAAGATCTGACGCAACGCAAAATATCGTTTTGCAATGAGCTTGCATCTACATTTTAACACAAAATTCCGCTGTTTTCAAGCCGGAATTTCACAAAATTCCAATGATTTTAAGCCGTCTTTTCACAAAATTCCGTGATTTTCGGCACGTTATTTCACATTTTTCCGAAACGTTTTTGATTATCGCCCTTGTTTTTTGCAAAGAATTACATACAAAACCCGCTTTCTGCCCGAAAAAACGTCCCTATATCGAAATAAGTCTTGAAATTTACGGCGATTTAGTATAAAATATAATAAGTAATGCTGTAAAACAAACGTTTGCGTTTTGCAAAACTGAAAGGAAAGCAAATGGAAAAAGTAATCAACTTTTTGACAAATAGATGGTTTAAGCTCGGCGTATCCGTTCTGTCACTCGGCTATCCGGTATTTCTCGGATTTGTGGCATGGCTTATGATGGGCTATTATCTTGAGCCTACTCATCAGGGAGCGCTCGTAACGACATACATTTTTATAAATATTATATTCTTCGGACTTATGCTGTTCACAAGAAAGCAGATAATAACAAGGATAGTTGCGATGGTATCGCCGTTTATCGCCTTTGCAATATTGCTCTTCGGCTTTGGAAACTGGTTCGCGGCTATACCGCCGATAGTTGCGAGTGTACTTATATTCTTCCTTTCCGGAATGGGCGAAACCACAAAGATAGTCCTCGGCACTATCTATCTTATAATGTATGTTGTCGGCATACTTGTTTACCTGACCTTCAAGATGCTGTTCGGCAATATCACCCTTATGGACGTTGATCTTTCAAGAAGAAGCACAAGCTACCGCTACTCCCCCGACAAGCAGTACAGGATAGTGCTCTATGTCGATCCCGAGAATGACGCAAGCCGGTCCGTATCCTTCTATCTTGAACAGACAGACGGAGATATCAGCCTTCCGTTCCTTGAATGCAGAAACGCAATGAACGGACTGCACATAATCACATCTGACTACAACAAGCCCGCCGATGTAACATGGAAAGACAAGCATACTCTCTATGTAGACGGAAGAAAACGCGAGTTCAACTTTGACGCGGTTACAGAAGATACAGCCGCAGAAGAAGATTATTGATCATAAGCAGCGAAAGGATATGCGGATATGAGCATAAGACGTACAGTAAACCTGACAGGCATAAATTCAAGTGAAATATATGCGCTTAACTATCCGCAGTCTGTCCTGAAGTTTGCAGATTACGACTTTTCGGGCTTTATCAAACGCTGTACGGACTACTGCAAGCGTTGTATGACAAGCGGCGAATACCGTCTTGAAGATATAGTCGCACTGCGTAATTCTCTCGGAGCGTGCCACAAATATGTAGAAGCGAATATCCACAGCGGATATGAAAAGGTCGTTCAGGATCTTTTCATCGAATACATTTGCAGAGAAAAAGGACTTGGCATATCATCACTGTGGAACGAACTGATAAACGCTAAAAATCCCTTTGAAAAGCTTATATTCACAAGGCTGACCGAATATCGTCACAACAAGGCGGTGAACCGTTGGGTGAGCCTGCTCAGGCTTCAGGAATACGCAAAGCGTAAAATAGATTTTGTATTCGGCGAAAAAGTGACCCTTGAACAGGCATACGCCAAGCGCGATTATTTTGACCTTTCTTTCAGTGTAGCCGCAAACGAGATGGGCTACCCCTCGGAGTGCTTCACAGCCGCAAAGGTATACACGGTCGGCAGACTGCCGTCAGCGCCGTTTATAACCTCAAATATCTCAAAGGCTATAGCAGGCTCTGCACTGCCTGAGATCGACTATGACGATGCTGTACACCGTCCTTTCTCATCAATGCATTCCGACAGCGAAGCTATGGATGTGTTTGCTAAGATCAAAAATTATATTCCCGAAAAGCCCGACTCGGTACTGAATACCATAATAACGACAATGCGTTCTCTGCCGAAAAAGGTTTACGTTTCCGACAGTCTAAAAGCAGTCATCGACCTTGAAATAGATCTTCTGCTTGAAAGCGGAGGAATATTACAGCGCTGTGCACGTTGCGGGGAATACTATCTGCGTGACAAGGATTATGATTACGATTACTGCGATAAGGCACAGCCCGGCGGACGTACCTGTCTTGAACTGAGCACTGCTGCCCCGCCGAGAACGGCAGACGAGATAAGACGGCTTGAGGATATGACAAAAGAGCTGTACACATATATGTCAAAGCGCATAAACGTTGACCTGACACAGCGTGATTTTGCAGAATGGTATCAGAGCTTTATGGCGATAAAGGAAAGCATACTGCATAATACGCTGAGTGTAGCGGAGTTCCGCGAGTTTGAGAATTACTCTCATGACCTGCATTTTGCACCTGTAAAACCCCCTGAGCCTGTCGCAGAAAAACAGCCTGAGCAGGCAACTGACGATACACAGA
The DNA here is from genome assembly GCA_003512525.1 of Oscillospiraceae bacterium. GTDB lineage: Bacteria > Bacillota > Clostridia > Oscillospirales > Ruminococcaceae > Ruminiclostridium_E. The sequence continues at coordinate 18,647 of DOQG01000057.1, forward strand.
GCAATGCTGCTAAACAGCCTGAAGTAAAACCGTTCGTATTTGAGCGTGTTGACCGCAGTGTGCTTTACGAGCAGGAGAAGCGCCGCAGGAAGCAGGAACAGGAGCGCGAACTGCTCGAGCGCGAGCAGGAAAGAATGTCGGCACAGCCGCCGGAGCAAATACCCGATACCACGCCGAAACAACCGGTGCACGTTATGAAAGCGGAAGAAACCGAAAATCTTGACGTGACCGTATTTGATAATCCGTTTGACGGTGCATTTGAAGAAGAAATATCAAAGCTTGAAAAGGTCACAGCCGACCACGATTTCAAGCCTCTTGACGACATTTTCAGCTTTGGCTCTTTTGGCGAACCGGAAGCCGACACGCCGCATACAGATACAAGCAACGCAAACAGCAGCACATATGATAAGCCCACTCCAGACAGGAAAAGTGAAGCGGCTGTAGATACAGGCTTTGCGGGTGAATTTGCAAAAGCGGACTACAACATCAGAAAAACAGCTACTCCGAAGAGCAGCTATGCCGCAAATATGTACAGACATACAGTCGAAACAACGCAGTCAGAGCAGTCTGATGGCATTACAGCGCTGTACCCCGAAATACGCAGTGACGGCGAACGCCTGACTTCGGATGACTTTGACATACTTCCGTCAACAGCTGTCCCGGAAATATCCGAAAAAGCCGAAAAAACCGATGCAATAAAGCCGGCAAAGCCAAATGGCGGGCAACACAGCCATACAGCACCGGTCATAAAGCTTGATGCGCCGAGCATAGACGATCTTACCGACAGCGAGGATATACCGGGTTCTGACAGACGCAGACGTTCGGACAGCGCGGTAAGCAGGAGCACCGCCAAGCGCCTGCTTGACGGTATAATAAAGCCGACAAAGATACGTAATCCTTTCATAGATGAAAACGATGATGAATAAGTACGAGCTTAAAAGGATACTTCTCGACTTCTTTTTTTCCAACCGTTGCCCTGCGTGCAATAAGGTAATAGGAAGAATGGATTATATCTGTAACGATTGTGCAGACAATTTCCGATATTGCAGCAAAGAAGAAGTCCTCTGCGGCGGCAGACTTATCAGCGTGTGCAGATATAATAGCAGTTCAGAACATATAGTTTTAGGCGCAAAGCGAAATCGTGACGGCGGTAAGATAAGCTTTATGGCATATACGCTTATGCAAAAGATAACGGAAAGCTTTGATACACTCCCCGATGTTCTTCTCCCTGTGCCGATATACCGCACCGATAAAATGAGAAAGGGCTACTGCCACACCGAAAAGATATGCCGTGAGATAACCGAGCTTACAGGTATACCGACAGTGACCGCTGTTGCCAAGATCAAAAAGACAGCCCAGCAGAAATCCCTTGGCAGAGAAAAGCGTCTTGTAAATCTTAAAGGTTGCTTCGCCGTTACCGGTGAGAATGCTCTTAAAGACAAACACGTTCTTGTAATTGACGATGTAACCACGACAGGTTCAACGCTTGCCGAGATATATCATACAATAGAAAAATGCGACCCTGCGGCAGTTGACTTTGCCGTATTCGCTCGGACATAAAAATGGAGCTGTGACGAAATCCAAAAATTTCATCACAGCTCCTTATTTTATCGAAATTTCATTGAAATTTCGGTGCAATATATTGTAAAAATGCCAAGACAATAAATTACAGCCAACAACGCTGAAAACAGCTTCCGTGCCGATAAGGTGTTAATAATTTCGTGAGTAAATCCGTGCAACCGCACTATCACCGAAACTTCCAAAAGACGCACTATCCTAAGATATCTGTACAGTCCCCTGGGTCGAACAGAGCGTCAGCGACCCGCTTATACAAACTTTTAAAACTCAGTCGTTTGTGTGTCTTATAACCAACACCCTTGCGGGGTAAGGGTGTGAGTAAGGAAAGAGGGAGCACGAGGGAGAGAACCTAAGGGATAGGGATAGGGGCTGCCAAGTTGTCAAGAGTAACATGGTTTACAC
>DOQG01000024.1 GCA_003512525.1 Oscillospiraceae bacterium
TTTTGGATAGTCGGTGATAGTGCAATTGCACCGATACGGTCACGAAATTATTATTCACCGCGTAGCACAGAAATTGTTGTCAGCGGTGTTGGCTGTATATTTTATATTGCCGCTTTAGTGCAAAACGGTTGCACCGATACACTCACGAAATTATTAACACCCTGTTAGTGTAGAAGTTGTTTTCAGCGTTGTTGGCTGTATATTTTATATTGCCGCTTTAGCGCAAAACGGTTGCACTGGTACACTCACGAAATTATTAACACCTTGTCGGTATTGAAACTGTTTTCAGCGTTGTTGGCTGTATATTTTATATTGCCGCTTTAGCGCAAAAGTGTGGTATTATGCCGACAGGCTGAACTTTTTATAAGCCTGTCATTATTTCAAAGCTTGTTTCATATAATGTACAAAAAATTACCGAAAGGTCGGACGATATGAAACTGAATATGAAACGCTTTGAATTTAAACGGCTTAAAACAAGAGTACCTGCGCTTATAGTACTGCTCGGCTGTTTCACTGTTATAGCGGCTACCGCCGACTATTCGCAGGTGAGCGTGAGAGCGTCGACCTCACACGCGACTCAAAAGAAAACCATCGTGCTTGACGCAGGTCACGGCGGAATGGACAGCGGTGCAGTCGGCATAAACGGTGAACTTGAAAAGAACATCAACCTTGCGATAGTGCGTGACCTTGGCGATATGCTGACGCTATCGGGCTTCAACGTTGTGCTCACGCGCGACAGCGATGTTTCTATACATGATGATGGGATAAAGGGCACACGCGAGCAGAAGGTTTCGGATATGAAAAACCGTCTTGATATCATAAACAAGTACGGCGACTGCCTGTTTCTGTCTATTCATCAGAACAAGTTTACCGAGCCTGAATATTTCGGCGCACAGATATTCTACACTGCGAACAACCCCGACAACCGTATGATAGCGCAGATAATGCAGGATAATTTCAAGACGATACAGCCCGGCAACGAACGTCAGATAAAGCAGGAGGGTGATGAGCTGTATCTTTTCAAGAATACGAAAATACCCGCCGTACTGATAGAATGCGGATTTTTATCAAATCCCGACGACGCGGCAAATCTTTCCGACAGGGACTATCAGCGCAAGGTCGCTTATACCATATATAACGGTATACTTACATATCTTACCTCAAAGCCTGCCGATAACGCTTCGCAGACTACCGCACAGCAGACGACTGTTATACCGCAGTCAACCGCTGAACCGGCGGGCAGTGTTCCCGAAAACAGCGGTGATATAACAAGCGTAGCACAATAAGACAAACGGCTTTGGAAAGGACGTATAAATGGCAAAATCAAAATCAGTATACATATGCAGTGAATGCGGGCAGGAGTACCCGAAGTGGAGTGGGCGCTGTAACGCCTGCGGAGCATGGAACACGCTTGAAGAAACGCTCATACAGCCAAAATCACACGGAATTGCAAAAGGCTCGGGCGCAGGCAGATTGCCGCTAGCAAGCATAAATAATCTTTCGTTCAAGGACGAAACGCGGTATGAAACAGGAATGTCAGAGCTTGACAGGGTCCTCGGCGGAGGTCTTGTCAAAGGCTCGCTGGTGCTGCTCGGCGGCGACCCCGGTATCGGCAAATCGACGCTTCTGTTGCAGATATGCGGCTGTCTTGCAAAGGACAAAACCGTGCTGTACATATCGGGAGAAGAGAGTGAACGACAGATAAAGCTCCGCGCAGACAGGCTCGGAGTTGCAAATGACGGACTTTATATCAGCGCCTGCACCGACTGCGATACCATAATAGAGGGTGTGCGCGAAAACAAGCCCGATGTAGTGATAATCGACTCGATACAGACAATGCAATTATCGGAGCTCCAGTCCGTACCGGGAAGTCTTGTTCAGGTAAGGGAGTGCACCTCGGCATTTATGCAGATGGCAAAGAGCCTTGAGGTCGCAGTGTTCCTTGTAGGTCACGTCAACAAGGACGGCGGCATAGCAGGTCCTAAGGTGCTTGAGCATATAGTAGACACGGTGCTGTACTTTGAGGGCGACAAGCAGCTCAGCTACAGAATTTTAAGAGCCGCAAAGAACCGTTTCGGCTCAACCAACGAAATAGGCGTGTTTGAGATGCAGGATAAAGGGCTTGAACAGGTCGAAAACCCGTCCGCTATGCTCCTGCTTGGCAGACCCGCAGGTGTCAGCGGTATAACAGTACTGTGTACGGTCGAGGGTACACGTCCGATACTTGCGGAGGTGCAGGCGCTTGTCAGCAAGACCTCGTTCTCAGCCCCGCGCAGAATGACTACGGGCTTTGACTACAGCAGGCTGTGTGTGCTTCTTGCTGTACTTGAAAAGAGGACAGGCTATAATTTCGGCGGATACGATGTATATATAAATGTGATCGGCGGACTGAAAATAGACGAGCCGGCAAGCGACCTTGCGATATCGCTTGCACTGTATTCGGGACTGCGCGACATACCGATAGGAGATGATGTCGCGGTATTCGGCGAGGTAGGTCTTGGCGGAGAGATAAGAGCGGTATCGCATATAAGAGAGCGTGTGCGCGAGGCGGCGCGAATGGGATTTGAAAAATGTATCGTACCGAAATCATCACTTAAAAATCTTGACAAGAGCGAAAATTACGGAATAAGCATATACGGCGTGGCTAATCTTCAGCAGGCGTTCAAGGTGCTTGAGATGTTCACAAAAGAAAGCGAAGGGAACAAAGAATGAAGCTTACCGACATTTCAACAATAAGACAGCTTTTTGAAAAGCACGGATTTTCATTTACAAAATCACTCGGGCAGAACTTTCTGATAAATCCGACTGTCTGCCCGAAAATCGCCGAAATGGGCGGAGCGGGTGAAAATGTCGGCGCTATTGAAATAGGCACGGGTATAGGCGTGCTTACAAGAGAGCTTGCGGAGCGTTGCGAAAAGGTCGTTGCTATCGAGATAGACACGGGACTAAAGCCTATTCTTGACGAAACGCTTGAAGAATACGGTAATGTTGAAGTGATCTTCGCGGACGTTATGGAAACCGATCTTAATAAACTTATAGCTGAGAAATTTCCCGGCATGGACGTTATCGTCTGCGCTAATCTTCCCTACTACATTACTTCACCCGTAATAATGAAGCTTCTTGAAGAAAAGCTCCCGATAAAGGCGATAACGGTAATGGTACAGCTTGAGGCGGCGGACAGGATATGCGCCGCGGTAGGCAGTCGTGAGTGCGGAGCTATCACCGCATCGATAAACTATTACGCAAAGCCGAAAAAGCTTTTCCGCGTAAACCGCGGCTCATTTATGCCCGCGCCCAATGTTGACAGCGCGGTCATAAGCCTTGAACGATATGAACAGCCGCCGTACAAGGTCGATAACGAGCCGCTTTTCTTTGAGGTCATAAAGCAGGCGTTTGCTCAGCGCAGAAAACAGCTTGCGAACCCTGTTTCGGCTTATTTCAGGATATCGAAAGCCGCGCTTGCAAAAAAGATGACAGAAAGCAGTATTCCCGCGACTGCAAGAGCAGAACAGCTTACGATGGCGGAGCTTGTAAGGCTGTATGAGATAGTGAATGAGTTGACAACTAAATAAACATAAAAGCCGCGATGTAAAAATCGCGGCTTTTGCTTTTTTCGGTACTTATACGACAACAAAGCCCGGGTGATGATTTCGGTCAACGCCCGGGCTTCGTGCTATTCAATTAAAGCAAATCAAAAGCTTACTTCGCCGCGGTCTTTCCGCTGACACTTCCGTAATTACCGTAAAGCGCCGTCTTTCCGCTCATGTGATAAGCGCGAACCCTGAACTTATACGCAGTGTTCTTAGCAAGTCCGGCTTTCCTGAACGTTGTAGTATTGCCGTTTGTTATCTTGGCAACTCTTACCCACTTACCACCCTTGTACATTTCAACAATGTAGCCCTGTGCGGAAGCATTCTTAGTCCAGTTTACTCTGAGTGCGTCCTTAGCCTTGCCGCCGATCTTAATGCCCTTAACAATCGAAGGATTTGTCCTTGCGGTCACGGTAGCGCTATAGTTACCGTAAAGCGCAGTCTTACCGCTCATCTTATACGCTCTTACTCTGAACTTATACACGGTAGAAGCCTTAAGTCCTGCTTTTCTGAATGTGGTTGTGCTGTTGTTTGTGATTTTCGCAACTCTTACCCACTTGCCGCCCTGATACATCTCAACGATATATCCGTCAGCCGAAGCATTCTTAGTCCAGTTGATACGCAGTGCGTCAGCCGCTCTGCCGGTGAGCTTTGCGCCTGTTATAACGGACGGATTTGTCATAGCCGTAACTGTAGCACTATAATTACTATAAAGCGCCGTGCTGCCGTTCATCTTGTACGCTCTTATCCTGTACTTGTAGGCGGTAGCGGCCTTTAAGTTCTTTATTGTGTAAGTAGTGGTTGCGTTGCTTGTGAGCTTTGTAAGAGCCACCCATTTCTGACCATCCCACTTCTGTAACTCATAGCCTGTAGCTGATGTATTCTTGTTCCACTGAAGTGTTACGCTTATTGAAGTCTTTGACTTTGTTTTAAATCCTGTCACCGCAGACGGAAGAGTACATACGGTTATCTCCGCGGGTACGCCGTATATAACCTCCGTGCCGTCCTTGAAACACAGCACTCTGAGTTTATACTCTGTGCTGGGGTTTAGTCCATTTACCTCGGCGGTTGTCTTGTTTATACCTGTATTCTTTACCGCTGTAGTCCATTTTCCGTTCTTGTAGACCTGTACCACATATCCGTCAGCTGTATTGTTCTTGCTCCAGCTGAGAGTTACCGACTTATCGGTACGCTTTGTAAGCTTTACAGATACAGGTTTTGTCGGCGCTGTTCTTTCGGAGAATATTGTGCTGTATTCACTGTATACGGGCTTTCCGTCCACCATAAGATACGCCGCAAATCTGAACTGATAAACGGTTGACGGAGCGAGCTTATCCGCTGTGTAACCCGTAACGTCATAAGCAAGGTCAGCTATTGTTTCCCACTTGCCGTCGATAAACTGTTCTACCACATAGCCGTCCGCATTATCGGGTATGTTCCAGCCGAATGTAAGACTTTCGCTTGTACGTCCTGTTCTCTTTACATTGGTCAGCGGATCGACCTTGAGCATATCCACAAAGCTGTCGTTGTAAGAATAACCGCATACCGAGCATTCGTGATGCGTGTAGCCGTCCGATGTATATGTAGGCGCTATTACCGTATCAACAAATTTGTGCTTATTCAGCACGTTGGTTTCTTCAAGTCCGCAGTCGGCGCAGATTCTTGACTCATAGCCTATCTCGGTGCAGGTAGACTCCTTTACCGTTTTCCACATACCGAATGAGTGCTTTTCGCAGAGATAGTCAAAATCGAGTTTATTCTTTTTGGCAAAATCTTCGGCTATCGTGCCTTTATAACAATATACTGTTGTATTCTTTCCGAAATAACATCCGTTCGGAATTTCGGTGAGGCTTCCGGGCAGTGCTACAGATTTTAACTTTTCACACCTGCTCAGATCTGATTTTATTACTTTCATACTTTCGGGATAAGTAATTTTTTCAATTGAATCGGCCCAACTAAAAGCCCCCAGCTCTTCTTCTACGCCGTAAAGCATAATTACTGTTTTAAGACCATAGCAATTATCGAATACACCTGATGAAACAGTCTTGACGCTACCCGGTATGATTATTTCTTCCAGACCGCTACAGGAAGAAAAAGCGCCTTTTTCAATAATTGTAACCGAATCCGGTATGTTAACATACTTGAGTTTTCCGGCACTTGAGCATGTGCTTTCACATATTTTTGTCGTTCCTTGTTCAAATTCGACAGTTACCAGACCGCTTGCGTCAAACGGAGCATAACCGATTTTCGTAAGAGAAGCCGGTAAAGTTATGTTATACAAGCTGTCACAGCTTGCAAACGCGTGATAGCCCAGACTTGTCAGATTTTCAGGCAGCTTAACGTTATTCAGATAATCGCAATTATAGAAAACCTGTTCACCGATGGTCAATACCGTATCAGGAATATTTACCTGCTGAATGGTCTTGTTGGAGTAGAAAGCCTTATTCCCTATAGCGGTAACCCTTGAACCTTTGATTTCCGACGGGATATCGACCGATGTTTCCGAGCCGTTATATGCCGTGATCGTCAACGTGTCATCGTCGTTATAAGTGTACTTATAATCGCCGTAGGTAGCGGCACCGGCACACACTGCGCATATTGCGGCTGTTGCTGTGAATGTAGCAATGCCTAATAATAACTTTGCTATTTTCATAAAACTCTTCCTTTCATTGATAAATACTGATATAATCCTATCATTATCTATCAGTTTATCACATTGAAAGTGAATTATCTACTGCATTTTTCCAAGGAATATTCTCCCGAATTTTTCGGATATACGCAAAAACGCCCCGCAAAAGCGGGGCGTCAGCTTGTAGAAAAAATCTGTTTTTTCAAAAAAGTGCTTGTCCTCAATTCCTATCCCCAAACCCCTTTCCCAAGAAAGGGGCTGAGTGTGGGGCTGCCGCCCTCACCAAGCAAGGACGCTTGAAGTCAGCCGCACACAGTCGCTGCACGATGCAGCGACACCAACGGCTGACAACCCGCATTGGGGCTACGCCCAAAGCAAGGACGCTTTGGTTGCTTGCCAAAAGTTTTGCACGATGCAAAACCAACATAGCAAGCAACGCTAAACACCCATTTTCAAAAATTATATAGGTTTTTCGACATACTGAAACGCCCCGCAAAAGCGGGGCGCTATTATCGTTATTAAGCTGTCATCAAGAATAGTCCACAACGTCAAGCCATGTGAAGAGGAGATCCTTCTCTTCCTTGCTTGTAACACCCTTTGCGAGTGTAGAAGCCGCCATGATGGGTAACCATTCCTGGACATATGTCTTTGCTGTATTTGTCTTCTTGCAGAAGAGGTTGAGATACTTCTCGGCTGTTTCTGTCGATGTCAGAGCAAGCTTTAAGTATGTCTTGGCTACATCTGCACTGGCATTACCTGCGGAAGCGCCTATCCAGTCAACTATGTAAACCTTGTTGTCGTCTGTAACAACTATATTCTCAGGTCCGAAGTTGCCGTGGCAGAGCTTTACGTGCTTTGGTGTGCTGTCAAGTCTTGTGAGAAGATCGTATCTCTTGATGTGGTCGATAACGTCAAGGCTCTCGATCTCTGCTCTCAGGTTATCCTTGAGCTTTGAAATGCCGGTGATCTTCTTCGCGTGAATGCTGAGCTGGAGCTCAACCATATCATCAAGATAGCCGTCGCTGTTCTCGGGCTCTTCCTGCATGATCTGTGCAAGCGTCTTACCCTTGACAAGTTCTGTTGCTATTGCCCATTTGCCGTCGATAAGTTCAACTTCTTTTATCTTGGGAACGTTAAGTCCGGTTTCTTCAACCTTTGAATCCATGAACGCCTCATAGAAAACTACTGTCTTGGGCGCATCGGGTTTGAACACCTTTACTGCAAGGTCGCCGCTCTCGTATACGTCAACGGTTTTACCTTCGGAGATCTTTTTACCTAATTTTATTTCATTCATACTTAAGTCCTTTCCGGGAGCGCTGTGCTTTGTGCTGCGGCGTTTCCTTTTAATGTGACTTGATTATAACACTTTTTTGCCCGTTTGTCTATAGTTTGATTGGAAATTTAACAAAAATGCAACAAAATATTTTTCTCAGTTGTGCAATTTGACGAAAAATGTAGTAGGAGAATTTACAGTAATTTTTCACCATTATGATATCACGTTTGGCTTTAGTATGCTGTCTGTGATTACATCAGCTCGTTGCTGTCGAGGATTATCGTGAACGGACCGTCATTCAGAAGTTCGACCTTCATATCCGCACCGAACCTGCCTGTCTGCACATCGGCTATGCTTTCGCACCGTCTGCACTGCTCTGTTATGTACTCGTACAGCTCGTTTGCCATATCGGGTGAACCCGCACCGGTAAAGGAAGGACGGTATCCCTTGCGGCAATCGGCATAGAGGGTGAACTGCGAAATGAGGAGCAGGCTTCCGCCGACATCTGCGGGGGCAAGGTTGGTCTTGCCGTTCTCATCGTCAAAGATGCGAAGCCCCGTCATCTTGCGGATAAGCTTGTCGGCGATTTCCTTTGTATCGGTCTGTGAGATGCCGATAAGCACCATAAAACCCTTGCCGATTTTTCCAATTACCTCGCCGTCTACGGTGACGCTTGCGTGGTTCACACGCTGTATTACAAATTTCATATGAAAATCCTTTCAAAAGCGCATAAATAATGCCGCCGAGAGTACGGCGGCATTATAAACCGATCGCTGTATTTTGGTATAGACCGTGGTTTGCTTAATAAGCTCCGATATATCTCTTGAGATCTTCGGGGTTCTGGCAACGGCTTCTTGCAACCTCTTCCGTAATTTTTCCTGTGCGGACAAGTCTTGCGAGATCCTGGTCGAGCGAGAACATACCGAGAGCCTTAGAGGTCTGGATAGAGTTCGGAATCTGGAATATCTTACCTTCACGGATAAGCGAGCTGATAGCGTCTGTACAGCTCATAAGCTCGAGGGCGGCGATACGACCCTTGCCGTCAGCTGTGGGAACGAGCGTCTGTGAAATAACGGCTACAAGGGAGTTAGCAAGCTGTGCTCTGATCTGACCCTGTGAGTGAGGGGGATATACGTCTATGATACGGTCGATGGTTTCTGCCGCGCCTGTCGTATGCAGTGTAGAAAGCACAAGGTGACCTGTTTCGGCGGCGGTTACTGCGGCGTTGATCGTTTCAAAGTCACGCATTTCTCCGACGAGGATAACATCGGGGTCTTCACGGAGTGCGGCACGCAGTGAGCCTGCGAAGCTGTCTACATCGGCACCGATCTCACGCTGGTTTACCATCGACTGCTTATGTGTGTGAAGATACTCGATAGGGTCTTCGACTGTGATGATATGACAGTTCTTGTTGCGGTTGATATGGTCGATCATAGCCGCAAGCGTCGTCGACTTACCTGAACCTGTAGGACCTGTTACCAGCACAAGACCTCTCGGGCGGAGCGCAAACTCGCCCATTAGTCCGGGGAGCATAAGATCCTGCAATGTAGGGATATCGTTACGCAGAAGTCGCATTGCTATCGCGTGATAGCCCCTCTGTCTGTACACGTTTACTCTGTGTCTGTGTCCCGATGCGGATACATATGAAAAGTCGGTGTCAAGACCTTTCTGAATAGACGCTTTGTGCTTCATGGATGTTATCTGATTTATTATATTGACTATGATAGGCTCTGTGCAATCGGGATAACCGCTAAGCTTTTTGATACTGCCGTGCAGACGTACAACGGGAGGGAGTCCCGCAGTAAAATGTAAGTCCGAGCAACCGAGTCTTCTTGCTTCGTCAAGTATTTTGTTAATATCCACCTTTGTATTCTCCTTTTAAAAAGATATATTGCTAACACCGCATCCGCATTAAACGGAGTAGGTGGCTTTTACCAGTTCATCAAGCGTTGTAGTGCCTGCAAGCACCATATCGGTAACGTTACTGCGAAGCAGCTTTGTTCCGTTCTTTTCAGCCTGCGCGCCTATCTGCTCGGCTGTTGCGCCGCTTGAGATAAGCTCCTTTATATCGTTTGAGCTTACTATTATCTCATGTATAGCGGTTCTGCCCTTATAGCCCGTGTTGTGGCATGAGCGGCATCCGCCGTAATGAGCCTTGCATATTTCGACCGGCTCTGTCTTTCCAACAAGTCTTAAGTCAGCGGGATCGGTAAGCATTACCTTCTCCTTGCACTCGGGGCAAAGCAGCTTTACAAGTCGCTGAGCTATAACTCCGACAAGAGATGACGCAACCATGTAAGGTGCAACACCCATATCAACAAGACGGAGGATAGTACCTGCGGCATCGTTTGTATGGAGGGTCGAAAGCACAAGGTGACCTGTGATAGCGGCACGGATAGCAATATCAGCCGTTTCACCGTCACGGATCTCACCGACCATTACGATATCCGGGTCCTGACGGAGGATAGAACGAAGAGCCGCCGCGAATGTAAGTCCTGCCTTTGCGTTTATCTGCACCTGATTTACGCCGTCTATCTTCTTTTCGCAAGGGTCCTCAACGGTAACGATATTAACGTTAGGCTTTGAAAGCTCACCGAGCGTTGCGTACAGTGTTGTTGACTTACCTGAACCTGTAGGTCCTGTAACGAGCATAACGCCGTGGGGGCAACGGATTATCTGCTTGAACATCTCATAGTTATACAGCGTCATACCAAGGTCGGTTATCTTTCTTGTCTTTTCATCTGCCGTTGAAAGCAGACGGATAACGCACTTTTCACCGTAAACGGTGGGAATGGTGGATACACGGACATCGAGGTTTACGCCGTCTATCGTCATACCGAAACGACCGTCAAGCGGTATTCTCTTTTCGGCAATGTTCATACCGCCGAGTATCTTTATACGGGTAATGAGCGAGTTATGAGCGGCAGGCTTTACCTTCATCTGCTCGATAAGCTCACCGTCAACTCTGAGTCTTATTCTTGTTCTGTCCTTGAACGGCTCGATATGGATATCCGATGCGTTCATTCTGAATGAGGTTTCGACTATTGTATTTACAAGCTTAACGATAGGTGCGTTATCAACACGCTCGCCCGATTCGGGGTCGTCCTGGATAACAGTGTCCGCAGCACTGTTGTACTCTTTATTGAGGTTATCCATAACGTTGCTTACGGTCTGCTGTGAATACGCCTTGTTTATCGTTTCGTTGATAGCTGTACGGGTAGCTATCATTGCGTGTATCTCCATGCCGGAGATAACCTTGAGTTCCTCAAATATGTAGAAGTTGATAGGATCATCTGTTGCAACTGTAAGGCGTGAGTCGGTCATCTGGAATGCAACGCAACAGTTCTTCTTTGCTATAGCCTCGGGTATCTTTTTTACCGCCTCGATATCGATCTTTGTTGTTGTCAGATCGATGAACGGCACTTTAAGACGGATAGACAGTGCCTGTGCAAGCTGTGTTTCAGAAACATAGCCCAGCTCCAGCAACACGTCACCGAGCTTTTTGCCCGGTTCGGTACGTTGTTTTTCGAGAGCTTCGTTCAACTGTTCCTCTTTCAGAAATCCGTTCTCAACAAGAATCTGTCCTATCGGTATGTTCTTCATTAAGCTGTTCCCCCTGTGATTAGTGGTGTGCTTGCCGTCTGTACTTGAAAAAGGCGGCGATATGTGGTAAAATATCCTTACGCTGTTTTACAGCGTTCCAAAAAGGAAAGGATGGTTATATATATGACAGGTATACTTTGGTATGATACCGTTATGTGCATACTTGTATTTGTCTTCGGTTCTGTCATAGGCAGTTTTCTGAATGTGGTGATATACCGCACTCCTCTGCATATGTCTATCGTAAACGGTCCTTCTCACTGCTTCTCATGCGGAGAGAGGATAAAACCGTACGATCTTGTGCCGATATTCAGCTGGATCATTTTAGGCGGAAAATGCCGTAAATGCAAAGCGCCGATCTCGGTACGCTACACTATAGTGGAGGCGCTCACAGGATTTATGTTCCTGCTCGCCTACATAAGATTTTCGGCAAGTCTGCCGATGGTGGTCGCAATCGTATTCTTCTCACTGCTGATAGTCCTCAGCTGTATTGATATCGACCATATGGAGATACCCTATTGGTGTACGATATCAATTGCTGTACTCGGTATCGCCACGTTCTTCACTGAGCCTAATATGCCCTGGTGGGAGCATTTTGCGGGTGCGGCTGTTATCGCAGTTCCGTTTGCTATACTCGCTTTATTCGGCGGTATGGGCGGCGGCGATGTTCAGCTTATGGCGGCAGCCGGTTTTGTGCTTGGCTGGAAGATAGTTCCCTCAGCCGTTATCGGTGTTGTGGTGGGTGCTGTCTACGGGCTTATCGTGCTTTGCGTATCGTCACGGTTCACAAAGGAGCATTCCGCAAAAATCAGCGAAAAGCTCACCGAGTGGTGTGAGGGCAAGACTGTCGACAGCTCAAGAGATGTTATCATAGGTGAATTTGAACACGGCAAGTGCAAAATCGACCCTGAGCTTTTTGAAGAAAAAGCGTGGAATATTTCGGGCGATGAGCTTAAAGCCGCAACGCAGGCGCTCAGTAGCGAACTGAACGAAGTAATGGGCGGGCTTCCCGACAGCAAGGAATATGTATTCCGTGCCAATGTGGAAAACGGCAAGATAACAAAGATAAAGCTACGCCGCCGTATCGCTTTCGGTCCTGCACTGAGCGTAGGACTTGCAGTCGGTATGCTGTTCGGTGAAACCATTATCAAGGCTTATCTTTCAATGCTTTAAAATAAGCGTTTATATTTCCCCCGCCGATTAAGGCGGGGGATTTATTGTTATCAGCCGAAAATCTGTATTCTGTAGAGAATTACTATATTCAGATCGTCCGGATAAGTGTAATCTGCCAATTCAGAATCGCTTGACGGTGTCAGTTTAAGAAGCGACATATTAAGCAGCTTGAACATCTGAACTCGCTCGCTTACCTTTATGTTTCCGTCAGTGTCATAGGTATTGACACCCATACGACACCATGCGCCCTTGTCGTTTGATGTGGTATTGAACGTGAACTTGTAACGGGAGTCATTGTAGTACTCACTGTTGAACACGGCGTAAGCATTGCTGTTTACCATTGCTACCGCCTTATCCTTATAGTCTGCAACACTGCTGAGCTTACCGAGATCATACAGCTGATAGCCCTCCGCAGTGGAGCGCAATACCAATCCGTAAACAGTTTCTTTGGGATCCTTATCGGTAAACATAACATTAACTATCTTTGCTACACTGCCGTCAACGTCCGAGTTCTTAGTGAGAGCATCGGTCTTGTAGCCTTTTATGCTATAAGTAGTAGCGTTCTTCATCTTATCGGTAACATAGTTTGTTATGGTATCGGTCACGGCATTGGTGACAGTATCCTCGTCAAGTGATTTTACGATACTGCTCACCGGGTTGAACATCGACATTGCCGCAACTATCAGTATTACCATGATCGACATTGCGATTATGACCTCGATCAGCGTGAACGCCTTTTTCTTTAAAAGCTTTCTCATGGAGTATCATCCTCCTTTACAGGTGTTCCGTAAAGGTGGTTGTAGATACCGTTGGTCGCCGCATCATCGAATGAAGCCGATGTATCTGTGCTTGTGCTCTTCGGGTCTATAAAGTATTTTGCAAAAGAGCCGTAATCGCTTTCAAACTTATCCTCAGGGACAGTGAATGTTATCGTATTTGTATACGAGCTGTCAGAATCATTGGCTTTTTTTGCGCTGAAACGTACATTTGTACCGGATACCATACTGTACAGCAGCTTGGCATCGGGAGTAACTACTATGTTTTTTGCGCTTTCGGGAAGTGCAATTTTCAGCGATTTGCTTTCAGAGCCGTTAAGAGCGTGGTTTACTGTGGTTGTGATATCAAAACTGAGCTTAATTCTGTAAACATCGCCGTCAAGCTCACAGCTTTCTTCCTTGGCGTATATTTTTTCGATACCCTTTGTGCCATAGATATGGATATCATCGGTTACCATACCGCCGCTGTTTTTATCCTTATCCTTATTGCCGCCGTCATTCTTGATGGTGGCATCAATTGTATTGATCTCAAGTCTGCCGTCATTATCGGCTTCGGTGCTGTCCTTGCGTATCTTGACATCATTGATCTGTAGATTATTTGACGCGCCTGTGGGGCTGACAAACTTCATCACAAGCTTGACCGTATCTCTTTCAACCAGCGCGTTTTCCTGAACGAGATTACTTATCTGCGTGTCCATATCCTTATCCACGCTGTCGTTCTTCCTGTGCTGTGTTATCGCAATTGCAAGTATCTGCATTACGATAGCGGACATAAGAGCGAATATGACTATGGATACGAGAACCTCTGTCAGCGTAAAGCCTTTTTTACTTTTAAAGCGTTTAAACAGCTTCATGCTACCCGCTCCTTTCATCAGTTATAACCGTACTTTCTCCATGACCTTGAGCTTGATGAACCAAGCGTTCCGATCTCACCGCCGGAATTTGATATCAGCTTTTCCATATAGTCAAAGCGTGCTTCTTCCTTTTCATCATCGCTCAGCGTGCTGTCGACAAATCTGTCGTAGTAGTCATAGGGGATAGTAGCCATATACACTCTTGAAGTATTCGGCATCTCATAGTCGGATACGATAAGACCGCCGAGCATTGCGAAATGTCCTTCCGTTGACTTACCTGCACCGAACGTCATATAAGGTGCATATATAAATCCACAGAATGTATTATATGGCATATCAAAATTGACATCGCTGTTCTTGTTTATCGCAACCACGAACAGGTTGTTATGAATTCTGCCTGAGTTCTTGTACTTATCAAGAATGTTCTTCTTAAACACAGTACGCAATTCAGGTTTCGGATCGGTCGTTCTCATTATAGCTTCAACCTTTTCTCTGGAGAACTTATCTGTATTGGTGACCTTACCGTCCGATGCTATCGCATCGGGAAGGATCTCTTTAAGCAGATTGTAGTGACCCATAAAAAGACGTTGCTGTGCAAAATATGTTACACCGTCACCTATAACGAATATTACACTGCCCTTACCCTTGGTAAGTACGCTGAACCAACCGGCAAACTGACCTTCGGGCTGATTGTTCCAGCGGAAGCAGTTGAACTTGTTTTTGTCCTCCGATTTGTTGGAGAACTTATATGTCGGAGCGCTCCATTCGTCGGCAGGAGGTATTTCCTGCATATAGCAGTTTGCAGGAAGATATACATACATATCGATATCGTTGCCGCCGGGCATAGTGGTATCGAATACTATGTTGTATCCGTTCCAGTCACCGTTTGTAATGCGCATATCGCCCATTATAACATACTGACCGAACTTCTCTGCGCTTACGATAAGCTGATTTTTATTGCTTCCTGTGCCTGCAAATCTTCCGTCCTGAAGCTCGGGAGCTTTAGCATTGCCGAACTCGTAGTTTATCGGATCTACGGTATATGTGCCGTCGTCCTTGATAAACTTCTTGGTCATATTCCAGTTTGTATATTCGGGGTTGCCGACTTTTTCGTTTATCTTCGCCTTGACATTGGTCAGAGATTCACAAATGCCGCTGTCTGAGGGCCATACATAGTTGTATGCCGACGTACCGCCTGCAAGTGAACGTGCCTTATCCATGTTTGCACGCAGTGCATTGTATGCGCTGTCGTTCTCGCCGTTTTTCGCTTCAAAACGTATTGAAGCATCGGAATATTCCTTTATTCTGCTGTCATCAACGCCGTGTGACTTTATCCATGTCTTCTGTGCACCGAAATAGCTTGAGCCTGAACAGAGGTAGACATTACCGCCGATCGTTATTCCGCCGGGGAACTTATCGCCGGTGTTTACCTCTTTGTCGATGTAAACATCACCGTTTACAAAAACCTTGCCCTCATATGTTTCGTTACCGAAGAATGCGGCATCGCCGTCGACATAGATCTCACAGTCGCTGTCATCACTGGGTCGTCCGCTTATGAAATCACCGACAACATAAACATCGGTATCGTTCTTGTAGTTGAACGATGTACCCTGTATCAGGTTTCCACCGACTCTTATACGACCGCGGTTCAGGTTCATTGCACCCTGACCGCCGTTATACGTCATAATAAGGTTGTTGCCGACTGTTATATCAAACGTCTTGTCACCGTCTGCGTTTATAGGAGCATTGTTTATCGACAGTGTTCCTGCACTGATAACCTCGGCTTTTATATTGATACCTGAGTTACCGGACTGCGAAGAGCCTATCTGGCTGTACTCGTTATCAAGATACATCGTTGAGGTTATTTCCATACCCGACATTACAACGTCATTCGGTGCATAACCCGTTGATGTGAAAAATCTGTCGAATGAATACGGCTTTGAAACCAGTGTGAACTCACCTATTGAGGTCACTACCGAGGACTCGCCGTTTACCACTACTTCGGTTTCGACCTTTATAGTCTGCTTTTCATCGCCGCTGTCGCCGCTGAGCTTTGTGACCGTCACCTTGTAATCGCCAAGACCTCCGGCAAGCTCTGCAAAGGTATCTGTGCCGTCACCCTTTGTGGTGAGGGACTTATTGGGTGACAGCGCGATTATAGCATCTACGAACGCATCGTCCGTCTTTGTGTTGAGATATTCGGTTACGAGGTCGTTTAACGATACGGCACTCTGATATGACTGTTCGTTGCCGTATTTTATCTCGACCTGTGCACGAGCGGAAATCGTGGAATAATAAACCGCAGATGCAAGAACTATCATAACCGTCATTATAGCGATAATGAAGAATAAAACGCTGCCCTTGCCGCCTTTCAGCCGCAATAACGCCCTTTTCATCATTAACGCTTTTCTGTTATGTTTGTTCATAGCGTTTCATCCTTTCATTTCTTACTTGTAAGCAACCGTTTATTCGGCTGTGCTGTTGTTAGCTGCAAAGGGATCTGCTACGGGCTGTATGCAGAGCAGGTTTACGGAGAACTCCATCGTGTAATCGCCTGCCGATGTGTTTTCACCCGACTCGCCGCCTGTAGCTGTGCCGGCTTCCATCTGGTAGCTGAGTGACGCTATGGAAACTGCCTTGCTCTTGCCGTTCTTTTCGTATACGCCCGAGTAAAGCAGATCTGCAAAGTTGTGCAGATTTTCAAGCTTGTTTGAATGAGCTGTAAACGATACTGTTACAGAGCCTACCGTTACGGGTTCGCTTGCCGCAAGCAATGTAGCCTGGAGCTTCTTTGCGTACATAACAAGCTCTCTGGGAGTTAATTTTGACAGATCTGTCTGAGTATCCGATGGCGTTTCGACAACGGTATTTGCAAAGTCCTTAAGAGGATATGTGACCACTGTAGGAGTGAATACCGATACGGAAAGTGCCTGCGTTGAGAAGGGAGATATCGTCAGACCGTCAATCGTTATATCCTTGCCCTGAGAAATGAACTTACGCATAATTTCATCGGCTTCGTATTCTGTGAGGTCGTTGAAGAACTTGTCTGCAAGGTTCTTACCGTCCTCGTAAGCCTGACTTATTTCTGTGTCGATCGTGGTTTCATGTTCGAGCTTTGTCAGTATGTCAGAGTATTCTGCCTTTACCGATGTAAGCTTCTTGTTGTTTTCGCCTATCTTATTGAAGTTGGGAAGTATAAATACAAATATTCCCACGCCGATGATCGCGGCTACTAAAAATACAACTATAAGGATTCGTTCCTGTTTACTGATCTTCATATTCGTTTACCCTTTCCCGTTACTGTGCCGATGCTTCGGAGGTGGATTCTGTCGAGGACTCGGCGGATGAGGTGTTATCCTGTGCGCCCTGATCGCCGTTTTCATTGTTCTCGATTATGCTGTTTGCAGAATCCTTATCGATCGTAATGTCATTGCCTGCCTTGAGTAACATCGAAAGGCTGAACGTAACTGTTTCCTTGTTATCCTCGCCCTTTTCGACCTCATAACCGGTATATGAGATGTTCTCGAAATAGCCCTGAGCTATCAGCGCTCTTACATACTGTGAAGGCTGCGCCTGATTGGTACAGGTAAATGTTGCCGAAACGGTATATCCCGATATTTCGACCGTGTCTATAAGCTTCATACCGTTAAGGTTCTTGCGGATATCATCGCTTGTAACATTTTCGATTTTATCCTGCTTTGCTGTGAACGGTTCTCTGAGCATCTTATATACGGTTGTCGTACCCTTGGGCATATAGTTATACATCAGCTCCGCATTTGCGATGGAGTTTTTGTAGCTCTGGAAGTTTTCGAGTACGCCTTCCTTCTGCTGTAAGGTCGTAAGTCTCGCCTGAAGCTCGGTGTCGTTTATCTGAGCCTGTACCTTTGTTATCTCGCCCTTTATGCTGTTGTTGATAACATCTACAACAACATTTGCGCCGATCACTGCAATCACACTCAATGCCGCCGCTACGCCAAGACCTATAAAGAACGTATTAAGACCCTTGCTCTCCCTTGCGGCTGTCGTTGCAAGGAGGTTGATGTGCTCGAGCTCTTTATTGACTTTATATAGAGCGCCGATCGCGTTTGCATAGACTGTAAATTCAAAGTCTGTTCTTGAAGCTATAGTTGTGGGTGCGCTGAGTATGTGACACGGTACGTTGAAGCCGGATACGGTATTTGTAAGTGCTATAAAGTCACCTATCTCGCCGTAGAACATCATTTCCTTTATAGGCTTCATATCCTTCCTTGACTGGAAGAACTGGAACATTCTGAACAGGTTATCATAGATAGCCTGATTTACATAGTCCTCTGCGTTATTATAGTCAGCGGGATCGATCTTGAAATATCTTGAGAATGAAAGAACATTGTCTTCATAAAGGTTGATATTCAGGAACTCCTTATCGATCTGCACCAGTAAGAGCGGCATATAGCCTGACATCTTAGGTGTGTTCTGGATAAGACGCGAGATGGCGTTGTTTGAAATATTAACAGCCTTCAGCGAAAGACCCATATGAGTGAACAGCTTTACATAGCCGTCAACAAGACGCTGGGGGCAGGCTGTCGCAAGGACCTTGATGAGCGGGTTCTTGTTCTCGTCTACTGTTTCACCTACTATAGTATATGAAATGTTGTAGTCGCCCGAGATACCCATATTGCTTCCTATCATGGCCTCGATGGCGGCCGTGTTTGAAAGCTTCTTGGGCTTGGGGAGCATAAGCTCCTTATAGAGTATCGAGCTAGAGCTTATCGATACAATGGTTTCTTTTTCCTTTATCGCTCTGGTATTGATCATATCGATTATTTCTGCCGCAACCAGCGGGACATCTGCTATGTAGCCGTTTGAAACAAGACCTTTTTCGATCTCTCTGAAATCAACTTCATCGATCTTTATCTTTGCTCCCTGTGCCGCGCCGCGGACGAGCTTGATTTGTCTGTCGGTAATATCAATAGATAACATATATCAAAAATTCCTTCCTGTTAATTAGGTTGAGTTTTCGCTGCTCTTTAAGTATTGCCCATACCTTCCATACCTGAGTAAAGGATCGGGAATACACCTGCAAGTAAGCAACCTACCATAATACCCATAAGTATGATCATGACAGGCTCCATAAGACCTACAAGTCGTGAAATTGCCGAGTCGGCTTCATCGTCATAGTAATCCGATGACTTTGCAAGTATCGTATCAAGAGTACCTGATTCCTCACCGACATAGACGATGGATACGAACATACCGTCAAATACATTTATTCTGCCCATCGCCACTGAGAGCGACTCGCCTCGTTTAACATTTTCAACGACATCTTCAAACTGTTTTATAATATATGTATTGCCGAGCGTACCTACCGATTTTTCGATACAGTCTACCATCTGAAGACCGCTTGAGAAAAGGTTTGACATTGTACGGGCAAAACGCGCGGTATAGATCGTGCGGAGCAGCTTTCCGACTTTCGGAAGCTTAAGCAACATCTCGTCCCATTTGAGCTTTGACGAGGGAGTTTTGATAATGAGTCGCAACGCGATCACTATTGCTATCGCAACGATAATAAGAATGTACCACTGGTTTATCATAAAGTCACTTATTCCGAAAATAGCGGCTGACAGCGGCGGCATCTCGGTATCGCCTGCAAGGTCGCGGAACATAGGCATTATCATCGTGAACATGGCGATCATGATAACAATGAGCAGTACAAGAAGTACGATAGGATAGATCATAGCGCCCTTGATCTTGTTCTGGGTCTTGCTGTCCTTTGCATAGTGCTCCGATACACGGTTCATTATAACGTCAAGGTTACCGGAAGCTTCACCAGCGCCGACCATGCTGACAAACAGTGAAGGGAATACACCCGGCTTTGTGGCTATCGCCTCTGAGAAGCTGCGGCCTTTCTGTACCTCTTCATATATATCAAGAAGCACCTGCTTTTGCCTTTTGTTCTCCGATTGCGCCTGAAGTATCTGAAGCGCTTTTACAAGGCTTACGCCTGATGTAAGCATCGCCGCAAGCTGACGGCAGAAGAAAGACAGATCTTTCGTCTTGAACTTGAACTTGACATCGGCGGCTTTGTTCTTTGACGCATCTTTATAAGATGTACAGAACAAGCCCTTTTGTCGGAGCTTATCAATAAGTTCTACGGAATCTTCCGCCATTTCGGTACCTTTTACCTTTTTACCGTTAACGTCGGTAGCAACGTAAGTAAAAGTTGTCACTGGTTATCCCCCATTCATCTTAACAGAATAAAACAACCTCCATAGCAAATGGAAATTATTATATAACAAAATTATACCATAAGTTTTAGCGAATAGCAAGAAAACTTTGGTGACATATCAAACAATTTTATCGTACAAAATTTATGAAAAATTGCCGAAAAGTCTATGCTATTTTCGGCAGTTTAAGGCATATTTTTGTATTTTTCGGTGTTTGCTGTATATATGAAACTATTTAGGGTTTGGTACGACCCGGAAAAGGAAAGGTGGGTCTAAACGCAAAGGATAGTGCGCTCGGCTCGCTTTTTGGTATGTGGAGAAAGTCTGTTTTTAGTACGCTTCTGTTATACCGTTTTGGTAATTAACGCTGATAGCAAGCTACCGATAGTTCTCTTTGTAGGATAGCACTTCTCGGGTTCGCTATTCTATGCGATAACGTTGCTACTATTATCGAGGGAGAGAACCAAAGGGAACAGGATGAGGGACTTGCAGCCCCTAACCCTGTCCCTTAGGTTTTCTCCCTCGAGCTCCCTCTTTCCTTACCCACACCCATACCCCGCACGGGTGTTGGCGATAAGACACACAAACGACTGAGTTTTA
>DOQG01000044.1 GCA_003512525.1 Oscillospiraceae bacterium
GCCGATAACCGCTTCAGCCGTTCCCGTGATAATATTCCTGCCGCCTATGCTGACTGCATTTACAGCCGCCGCGATATCCGCCGCAGTCGCCGCACCGACCTCTTTTGCAGTGTATGTAGGTTTTGTTGCAGCTTTCGCCCAGGCGGATATGTCGGTTTATTTCAGATATTCAGAAAGATCCGCTTTGTGATCGGTTTCGCCAACATACTTATATTCAGTGCCATTCCACATATACTGCTTAAATGCTGTGTTATTTTCGTTAGGAATTAAGTATATCATGCCTTCTTCAGCTAATTCTGTGCTCGGCAATTTGCCGGATAGCAAACATAGGCTGTTTGGCACTAACAAAGTATATTTTTCTTCTGATAAATCAAATGTTGAAAGCTCGGTTGCAGTTAAACAAATAGCCGCATTATATTCTGCCTTGCTCGCAAACGGGATACATCCTGACCTCACACGCCTATCTTGTGGCGTGCCTGATGTGTCGCAATAGTATAAACGAACTTCGCAAGTAATATATCCGTTTGGAAATTTGTCTGTCGGCTCTTTTATATTGTTCCATTTGAGATATATGGTTGTATTATAAAAATTTGTAGCACTATAAACGCTTGACGAAAAATTTAGTTCTTTGCACACTACTTTAACAGTAAAAGTGCTCTCGTCGTTGTTAATAGTCGGTTTCGTTAATTCAAACGCCGCATTACTGGTTACTGTTGCAGACGCAGAAGCGCTTGAATACCAATTTGGAATAACAATATAACTTTCGGGAAATTCCGGAACGCTAGAGCAATATTTAACTGTATCACAGATAATATCAGATGCTACGCTGCCGTAATAATATCCCTGTTTCTTTGATTCTACCGGAATATATTTATGCAGCATCATTTTTGATGCTCCGCTTAAGAACAATGAAGCAGGAGGATAAATATCCGCGTTAAGCGTTCCGTCTGCTTCTACGCTGAGTCCTTCTCCTACTTTTACTATACCTGCTTCTTGCGCGGTAGCGGGTTGTACCGATATTTTGGTAATTAACATACCCGTGTCTTCGTTCCTTTGATATTCCGCTGTGATGCCGCTTCCGATTTTCACAATACCTGCGCTTGTATTGCTAGCTCCGTAAACATCAATTTGATGCCATTTGTTAATTGTAAGACTATGGCTCAGAAGCAGCGTTAAAAAACCGTCGTCACTCACTGAAAAACCTTGTCCGACTATTACGCCGCCAAGCGTAGTTTGAGTAGCGGGGGGAAATGTACCGCCTTTAACTATTGATAACGTACCGTCTTCGGAAATTTCAAAGTCTCTGCTGATTTTTACAATTCCCGCTTTTGTGGAAGAAGCTATTTCTTCGACACCGCCGTCCGCTGTTACTTTTCCCGGGATATGCAGATTGCCATCATGATCAATTACTAGTGCATCAGCAGCTTTTATTTTTCCGTCTGAAGTGCTAGTTCCACTGCCGATAACAAATAGCGCATCAGTTGTTTTGTTATATTTTCCAAAAGCAACGCAACCATTGGCAGCTTGTACGCGTGTGCCAATTGCTACCGAATTATCCCCTGCAGTACAGGCAAGTCCGTGTGCAATTGCATAAGTTCCTGTTGCCTCACTGCCTCCGCCGCTAGCGATTGAAAAATCACCACTTGCAGTGTTATCTTTGCCCGACGCATGAGAGCATTCACCGCTTGCTATATTTGACCAACCTTCTGCGTGCGAATGATTACCGCTTGCTATGTTTACTTCTCCCTCTGCATGAGAACACTTGCCACTTGCTTCGCTACTTAGCCCTTCCGCGTGTGAATAATTGCCGTTTGCTGTACAGCTTCCTCCTTCTGCGTGAGAAGCGTAGCCTGTTGCTTGAGCTGATTTGCCCTCTGCGTGAGAGCATTCGTTGCCTGCTACGCAATCCTTTCCCTCTGCATGTGCTACTTTTGCACCCTCAGAAACCCGACTGTTACTTCCTTCCACATGGCAACACTGCGTATCATATTCAGCAAAGCAATTCACGCCTTCAACGTGATTTATTCTACCGTAGCTACTGTTTAATTTGCCTTCTATGTGATTATTTGACGCTTTTTTTCTGAAGGGCACGATGTTCGACTTGCTTCTGTATTTTCCTGACCTTCGATGTGCGTTGCCCAGCTCCAAGCAGCCCCCTCGCTTTTCAGATTATTTTTATGACCTTCAACGTGCGAGTAATTGCCATATGCCGTATTACGACCGTAGTCGTTAAACACTTCACTGCTTTTGGCTTCATCTGTGTACATACCTACGCCAGTCGGCTTATTACCGGTAGCAATCTTATTATTAACGATCTTCTGCGTATTTCCTGCTGTTGCCTTGTTCAGTACATTAAGCACTTTCAGCTTTTTGTCGCCGCATACATAGCTTTGCGAGTGCTTGCCATTTGCGTACTCGTCCGTGATCTCGGTTATTACGGTATTGTATTCAATGCCATCTATGCGGATAGATACCTTCTGTGCTAGCTCAGGTTCGGCTTCGTCATCCATAAATAGTGGTTCTATCTCAAAGTCGTCAGATATCACATACTCTTCTGCCGCCTTTAGTGCGTATCTGTCTATTTCGGATACGCTGTCAGTATCGACATCTAATACTACTTCCTTACCTCTGCCCTGTGAGCATAGCCGCTTCAGCTTTCTCACGGGCTTCTTTTTCTTTCTTTGTCCTGTGTCCTACGCAGTTGTCTATCGTTTTTGCTCCTCTGGGCATATACTCACTCCTCTCAAAGTTATATCGGGAATATATCGTGTAAAGAGGTGGCGGTCAGATGTCAGACCGTGACCCCTTCGGAATCGCAAGGGTAGGGGGTACACTATATATTGTGGTGTATAGCATTGCGCCACTATATGTTGTGATGTGAAAAATCGACGGTACAAGTCATAGTTGCCAGTTCCTGCCTGCTGATATGCCCACGCTCTGCTGCTTCGTGATGATAGCGACAGAGCGTTATCAGGTTAAGGTAGCGTTTCACGACCTCATCGGCAAACTTTCTTTTGTGACATCGATGTCACATTTTCCAAAAGGTGTCACCGTTTTAATGACCCCTTAGGCAAGTGTCTGCATATAAAAATACTACAAATTACTACTAAAAAATACTAACTCACAGGATTTTCTCATTATAGCTCATTTCTGCTGCTGTGGCGTTCTGTGTTGCATTTTGCCGCTATAAAAGGGTAATTTAACGTCAAGCGGCAAAGGCGGCTTAAATTGCAAAATACACCGTGTTTCACGCATTCGGTCGATAGGCATTTATAGGAGCTTGCACCTGTACGGTTTATGGGACAGACGAAAAGAAATTGCCGAATAAGTATTGACAATACGTAAAATACGTAGTATAATATACTTGTAAGGAGGAAAGACAAATGCCAATGACACCGAAGCAGATGATTAAGCTGCTTGAAAGCAATGGCTTCCGCCAAACTCATTCAAACGGTTCACATTTCTTTTTCAGGAATGACGAAACGCACAGAACCACTACCGTTCCGGTTCACGCAAAAGACCTTAAAAAAGGAACAGAAAACAAAATACTCAAAGACGCAGGGCTTAAATAAGTCCTGCAAAGGAGGTTTTTATGAATAAACTTTATTATCCCGCAGTTTTTCAGAAAGAGGAAACAGGCTATTCCGTGTGGCTCAACGATGTAAGCGGCTGTATCTCGCAGGGTGACACTTTCGAGGAAGCGGTTGAAAACATCAAGGACGCTCTCGGACTTTGCTTAGAAGCGGCAGCTGATGAGCATACCGAGCTACCCGAACCCTCAGCACCCGACAGCATAGAGCTTGAGCCTGAGCAGTTCGTTGTTATAATCGAGTTCGACAAGCTGGCGTATCTGAAAAAGCACGACAAGAGAGCCGTTAAGAAAACGCTTTCAATTCCTGCCTGGCTTAACGTTGCAGCAGAGGAACAGCACATCAACTTCTCTGCTGTTCTGCAAGCGGCGTTAAAGGAGCAGCTCCACATCAACGAGTAACGCTGTACCCTGTACGACAGCGGCAAAAAGTGGTTATTGCAGAAAATGCAACAGCCACACCGAAAGGCTGTAACGTTTTGTTACGTCTCTTGCCGCTTGGGATACGGTGAAACGCCGTACCCCTCAGATTTTGCGCTGTGTGCCGTTTTCAATGCTCAGACGTGAGAAATTACAGTGTCGGTGTTGCATACCGCTTAAAACGCAAATATAAGCCTACAGCGGCAAGCTCTCTTTACAAGCTTGCACCATTCCCGAAAGTTCGCATAACTAGTTACGCTATCTTTTTTAGGGGGTCGGCATTTTACCGATACCTCAGGTGCGTAATGTTTCGGAACGTACCGCTTGACTTTTAAGGTCAAACAGCCTATAATATCAGTAATACAGGTGTTTTCATCTGTACAAAAAGAGATGAACCTCTGCTATTTTTGGCGGGGGGGCGTCTCTTTTTCTTATATCAAACTTCACAAAAACAGCCCATTTTTGAAAAGTTCGTGCCGTAACTGTGCCCTTGTTCTCAGACTTGCCGCTCTTCTGAAAAGTTCCCGTGCAACTATTTGCAACCGTTACGTTTAAGCCTGCTCATCGTTTTTAACGCAAAAACCGTGTGCAATCGATTGCACTTTTCCGCATTCCGAGCGGCAAAAACAGCCTTGTTTTTTGTGCGCCATTTGTGCGCCATTGAGATGAAAATGCGCTAAACGGGACTAAATGTAATAAAATGTTAAACTCTGCGAAACCGCATTATAAAGCCGATTATCGAACGTCGCTTAACGTGATGAAAAGTGAAATCCTCCATTCGTAATGAGCAGGTCGCAGGTTCGAGTCCCGTCACAAGCTCCATAGAAACAACCGCTTAAGCGTATTGCTTAAGCGGTTTTCTTGTATTTTCGATAATTATTATCAAATCGTGAATTTTACTGAAATTCACTAAAATTCACTGTAGTATGCATGTCAAAAGGGGTGTCAAGCACTATCGCTTTCGCATTCGGCAAGCAATACTCAACACCCCATTTTTAAATAAACAAGAGTCCTTTCGACAGACTGACAGCGGCAATCATCAGACTGCCGCTGTTTTTATGATATATCATACCTCCCGTTTCAACGGATCACAGAAACGGGGCACATAGCCGCATTCAGCAGCCGAACTTGCCGCAAAGCGCCTTTATAGCATTGCAAAGGTCTGCAAAGCTGCATACGTTAAAGAAATTGCACATTGTAACGACCTCCTTATGTATTTCTCCCTCAGGAGATGTTATTATTATACACGATTTAAACATATATTTCAATACAAAGATATTGGATATCAAAGCAGATATTTACGCACAAAAACGGGAATTTTTTTGACATTATTCTCTTGCCGTGTTGTATTCCTCTGTCGATTTTGATATAATTATATAAAATTACATCGAATTACTCTCAATATAAGGGATGAGCTGAATGATTGATAACAAATTTGCGCAAGGTGAGGACGGACTTTCCGACAATATGGATCTCGCACAGACTATTCTGAATTCTATTGCAACTATAGATAATATCTCCGGTATCGAAGATATGCATGATGCAATTTCTTCAACGCTAGGAATGATCGGTGAAAAAACCGGTGCAGAGCGGGTTTATATTTTTGACAGGCAGGACGATAACTCGGACGTTTTTACAAACTCTTACGAATGGTGTGCCGAAGGCGTTGCCCCGCAGATAGATAACCTGCTGAAAATCTCGGCATCTGAAATGCCTTACTGGGTCGATAAATTCAATCGTGGCGAAACGATAGTCATAGACGATATCGAAAATACCAAAAGCATTATGCCCGATGAGTACAAAATTCTCATAGCACAGGATATAAAATCGGAAATATCCGTACCGATTTTTTATAAAGGTCATCTAAGCGGCTTTATCGGACTTGACAACCCCTGCGGACAGCCGGAGCTGCTTATAAAGCTGCTGTCGCTCGTAGGTACTCATATCGGCATCTCCAGAGCCAATATGAAAATGCTCACTTTGCTTTGGAAAAAGCAGAAAGAGCTTGAAAACAATATTGCTCATATACAAAACGAAAACGATATACTTATGGTGCTGTGTGCCGATAATGCGTCGGTATATCGTGTCGATCTTATCAACGATACTGCACAGGTCGTCAAGGTAGAGAGCTACACTAACGTTTTCAATTTTATCAGGTCGGAAGAAAGGATAACGATCTGTTATTCAAAAACGATCAAGTCCTATTATGACAATTATGTTGTAAACAGCTCTTCGCCGAACTTTCTCAAAAAGTTGAGCCGTGAAAACCTTATGAAAGAACTCAGCGATAAAGACAGGATAAGCATACGCTTTATGAGCGTCCCCAATAAACGCGGTCAGGTGTTTTTTGAAGCAAGGGCATCAAAGATAAAATCGGACGGCGATAAATTTCTGATACTTCTTGACTTCCGCCATATAGATGAAATAGTAAAAGAAGAATGCGAACGCCGCGAAAAGCTGGAATCCGCACTGAAACTTGCCAAGTTTAACAACGATATCATCTTTGCGATAAGTAAGATCTACTTCCTTATCTATCGTATAGATATCATTGCAGACTGCTTTGAGGAAATATCCAGCGGAAGCGCAGAACACCGTCTGACAGGCAAAAAAGGCAAAGCGTCATTTGAGCTCAGATCGATGTGCAGCAGCTTCGTGGCTCCTAAATATCGGGAAAAAGCAAATGCTTTCTTTGATATCGCTACACTGAAAGAGCGCCTTAAGAACGACGAATCCACGGGCACGGAATATCTTACCTGTGACGGCAATTGGCATCTTGCAAGGTTTATTGTCCAGGAACGCGACAAAAACGGCGATCCGGCAAAGTTACTGTTTGTTGTAAGAATCATAACCGAAGAAAAGCAGCGTGAAAAGAGCTGGATAATAGCCGCAGAAGAAGCTAACCGCGCAAATGAAGCAAAGTCCGACTTTCTGTCAAGGATGTCACATGACATAAGGACTCCTATGAACGTAATTATGGGCTTTGTCAATATAGCCATACAAAACCTCGACAACCGCGAAAAGCTCGCCGACTGCCTTGAAAAGATAAAATACAGCGGCAATAATCTGCAGGAGCTGATAAATGACACTCTTGACCTGTCAAAAATAGAAAGCGGTCACTTTGAGCTTAACACCGAGCCGTCCTGTTTAACCGAGATATTTGATTTCTTCAAGCAGTCGATGATGGGCGCGGGAATAGGCAAAAAGCTGTATTACAACTGTGACCTGCACGATATCGAACATAATATTGTCAGCGTTGACCGCATAAGATTGGGTCAGATAGTAATCAACCTTTTGTCTAACGCCGTCAAATACACACCGGACGGCGGAACGGTAAGTCTTGAAATGTATGAAGAAAGCTCAGATGAGCCTGAAAACACACGTCTTGTTGTAATCGTCAGCGACACCGGCATAGGCATGAGTGAAGAGTTTATGAGCAAAATGTACGATGAGTTTACCCGTGCCGTTGATACCCGAGTAAACAAAGTACGCGGAAGCGGTCTGGGTCTTGCGATAGCAAAAAAACTCTCCGACCTTATGGGCGGCACGATCGAAGTTACAAGCAAGCTGCAGGAAGGTACTTCCTTCCGCCTCACGATCGACATACCGTACCTTGACGAAACCGCCATTTCAGATGAAAATGAAAAAGAAGACGGCTGCTTAGGAAAAGGTATGCATCTTCTTGTGGCAGAGGACAACGAGCTTAATTATGAAATACTTTCCGAACAGCTTGAAATGCATGGCATTACCTGCGACCATGCAGAGAACGGCAAAATATGCGTTGATATGTTTACGAGTGCCGAAAATTTTTGCTACGATGCCGTTCTTATGGATATGCAGATGCCTGTAATGGACGGATCTGCCGCCGCTAAAGCTATACGCCGCCTGAATACGGATTATGCAAAAAACGTGCCGATAATCGCAGTCACTGCAAACGCCTACAGCGAAGATGTCAAGAAATGCAAAGACGCGGGTATGGACGGACATATTTCAAAGCCGGTCAATATCGGTAAAATAATAAAATTGATAGTTGAGCTTAAAAATAAATAATAAAGATAATATTAAAGGGTTGTGTCACAACCCGAAAAAATGAGTCGAAGCGCAAAAATAGTGCGCTCGGCTCACTTTTTTAGTATGTGGAGAAAATCTGTTTTTATTGCATTTCAATTATGCTGTTTTAGTAATTAACAATGATAGCAGGCTACCGATAGTGCTATTTGTCGGATATCACTTCTCGGGTTCGCTATGCTGTGCGATGTGTTTCTGTTTTTTGGCTTAGCGAAAATGGTTGATGTTTTTACTATGATAGCTAGCTACCGATAGTGCTATTTGCGGATAGCACTTCTCGGGTTCGCTATTCTATGCTATAACGTTGCTGCTATGAACGAGG
>DOQG01000004.1 GCA_003512525.1 Oscillospiraceae bacterium
ACCATGTTACTCTTGACACAAGTCCCTCCCCTACGAAAAGTTATTTACGAAACTGCGTATATTCTTAGGATAGTACGTTTTTTGGAAGTTTCGGTGACAGTGCAGTTGCACTGATTTACTCACGAAATTATTAACAACTTATTAGCACGGAAACTGTTTTCAGCGGTGTTGGCTGTATATTCAAGTATGCCGTTTTATTGATAAAATTCTGCGATCTTGCAATTTTTTTATTTTCCGATAGACAAAACCGCCCTTTCAGTTGTATTATAGTTAAGAGAGAAAAAACTCAGGGGGAACGATTTATGACGTCAGATTATTCTTCCGAAAGCATAAGAGAGCTGTATCTGCGTAATTACGACACGCTGTACAGAGTGAGCTTTATGTATCTGAAAAACGCCCACGACTCGGAGGACGCGGTACATAACACCTTTCTTAAGGCTATCGAAACGGGAAAACGATTTGAAAGCGAGAAGCACGAAAAAGCATGGCTTATCCGTGTGGCTTCAAACATATGTAAAAATATGCTGAAAGCCGCAAGCAGGAAAAATGAGCCGCTGTCGGACAATATCCCCGACAGCAGTATAAGCAGTGAGGCAAAAGAGCTTCTTTATGCGCTTTCGGATCTTCCCGACAGCTTTAAAATACCTGTGTATCTGTTTTATTATGACGGATACTCAAGCGATGAAATAGGACATATGCTGCATATCACACCGTCTGCTGTACGTTCAAGACTGCAAAAGGCGCGTGAGCTGTTGAGAAATGTCCTCGGCGATGAAAGGAGCGTAGAATAATGACTGTAAAACAAGCACTTGATGAGATAAACGCAACGCCCGAGCAGAAAAAGAACGGACTTGACCGCCTTATAAACGAGGCTAAGCCCGCAGTAGATTTCAAGAGGCAGATAAAGCGCTATGTTGCTACTGCCGCGGCGGCTGTAATTACTGTCGGAACGGCGGCTGTGGGCGTTCACTTTGCAATGCTTAACAATCAGGGCGGACCTATCAGCGTATCGATAGGCGACAACAGCGCCGCCGACAAAACAGTAATTCCTGCGGAAAACACAAGGGTGCATTCTGAAAAGAGCGGAATGACTTTTGTTGACGACAATGCATTCTGGGCACAGCTGGGCAAAATAACTTATCATCCGGTAGATAATACACCCACCATAGATACTGCACAAATCAATGTGGCAGATGATTTTGACAGTCTTTTCTGCACGGATAAGCAGGTTCAGAGCGAGATGCTTAATCTGTTCGATAATGCAATTGACATCACAAACAAATATATTGTTCTTCCCGACAGTAATGAGGCAGTCGGCATATCATCGGATATGAGTGCGCAGGAAATTGAAAGCTTCAAAAACAACAGTGCCAACTGCTTTGTCGGCACGGGTTATTATGAAAACGAACGTTTTTATTATGCTGACAAAGCGTATTTCGGTTTTGACACCTCAGAGGAATTTATAAACACCGTATCACAGGTATATACGGGAAATTACTCGGATAATTTCACGGAAGATTTTTATAATTACTGCCCCGATTACATTCAGCCGGCGGATAAAAATAACCTAAAATCGAATTTCGGTATAAATATCGGCAAAGAGCTTCCGATAACAGAACCCTACTCGGCGCACACACAGTATTGTGCGGCTGTTTATACAGACGAAAGCCATAATTCTTTGATACTGTTATCGCTTACCGCAAAAGACGGTGCTAACGACAGCAAAACGTTTGAACTCAGATATGTACCCATGAAATATGTT
This sequence comes from Oscillospiraceae bacterium, assembly GCA_003512525.1. Classification (GTDB taxonomy): domain Bacteria; phylum Bacillota; class Clostridia; order Oscillospirales; family Ruminococcaceae; genus Ruminiclostridium_E. The sequence continues at coordinate 1,763 of DOQG01000004.1, forward strand.
GACGGAAAGCTTCGTATAGTTGTTGAGATATATAACACGATTTTCATGGACGTAAACGCATTCTCCGATAATTTTATGTACAATTGCGGAATGGCAAGCAAAATAGAGGCAGACGCGAAAACCGTTGATATAACCTCAGTAATGAGCGACAGTGACAGCTCATCAAAGCCCGAAGAAACAACAGTGACGACGACAGTTACCACAACGACTTCAACCACGACCGCCGCAACATCAACAACTCCCGAAACCGAAAGCACGACCGCACCGCAGACAACCGCCGCACCCGAAACCACAACTGCCGCACCCGAAACCACAACTGCCGCACCTGCTCCCAAGCCGACAGGTACTGCGACTAACGTGACGCTCAGAATGACAGGCGATGACTCTTATCTTCAGAAAGGATATCTGTATTATCTCAAGGTCGACAGCGAATTTATAAATAACTCCGATGTTCTTGAATACACATCCGACAAGATGAGCGAATATCCTATGTTCAGCACTGACGGAAGCGATCACACGTTTGACAGCATAGAATGCGGCACATACATTATTGCAGGTCCGTGGATCTGTACGACAAGCGACAGCGGATATGTTACATTCAGCGTAACGGAAAGCGACAGCAACGGTGTAATAAATATCGATCTTAACAACGGAACGGTTGCCGCAGATAAAATAACGGTCGTAAGCCCAAGCACAATGCCCGATATCAGCGAGGAACAGATCGCACTTGCAAACGAGCCTATTGATTACGAAGGACATACTTACATACCTGTTGAGCTTGTATCATATAATGTAGGGTGCCGTTTAGACCTTGACGCGCAAACCGTGAACAATTACATAAAGACTGTAAGCAAACATGAGATATTCGGAAGCAAAGCAAGAAGAAGTGTAGCCGAAAGATCGGCAATAATGGTTGACGGGAAGATGATAACGGGTGATGAAATAAATGATTATCTTCTGTTTGTAAGTGTATTCAAGGTTGAAGGTGAGAGCCATTTTAATCTTAACACCGTTATGGTAAGGCAGGATCTTGTAAGCACCGAAAAGCCGCATCTTATTCTGAGCGACGACTACTACCATATATCTTTTCAATCCGACTATCTCCCCGGTAACGAAGACATAGATATGATACTCAAAGATGACAACGGAAAGCCTGTAAAGAACTGTGAAATATATTTTGTACATCTTGATGATGTCGGAGCATATAATCTTGAACACGGCATCGCAGATCTCGATCACCACGGCGACTACTGCATAGCAAACACGGATTCGGAGGGAAGAGTCACTACGTCTACCGCGCTGTACTGCGGAAAAACCTATCTTTCGATACCGGCTGACGTTATCGAAAAAGGCTATGTATTCAATAACGACCGTTATTACGATATTATCCCAAAAGATCCCGTGCCAAAGCTGATAGCGGAGATCCCGATAACAAATGAATAAGCGATTATTACGGCGACAGCGCCCCATCACAAGACGGGGCGCTGTCGCTTTATATTTATAAGGAGAACCGGTCTGTCAATTATTCCTTTACCGAACCCGAAACAAGGTTGCTGTAAATGAACTTCTGCATTGAAAGGAAAATTACAAGTGTCGGTACGATACAGATGATAACACCTGCGAAGATTATCTCCCACTGTGAGCCGTAAGGGCCGATGAACTTGTACAGTGCCGTGGATACGACCTGAAGTCCGTCACTGGGCATATACAGGTTTGCTGTATAGAAGTCGTTGTATATGCTTACAAACTTTATTACAAGCACAGTTGCTATTGCGGGTCGGAGCATGGGTAGGATAATGCTCCAGTAAACACGCGGATATGAACAGCCGTCAAGTATCGCGCTCTCGTCGAGGGATACCGAGATATTGTTGAGGAACTGTATGAAGATATAGATAGAAACTATATCCGTACCGATATAAAGAACTATCGGCGCGGCAAGCGTGTCGTAAAGTCCGAGTGCGTGCACTACCTGGAATACTGTGACCTGCATTGAGATGTTGGGCAGTAAAGCCGCGATAAGGAATATATTCTTGACAAGCTTTGTGAACACCATTGTAAAACGCTGTACGACAAAGGCTGTCATTGTTCCTGTGATAATTGTGCCGGCGCACGAGAACACGAGTATGATAGCTGTATTGATAAAGCCCTTTAATACATTACCCTGAATGAATGCTGTCTTGAAGTTTTCAAGTTCCACTACTTTAGGAAGCTCGAAAGCTCCGCTTTTAAGGAAGTCCTGGTGGCTTTTCAGCGAACCCAGCAGCACAACTACCAGCGGCACAAGAACCATAAGGCACGCTACAACCAGAACAACATATTTCAGTACGTTTATAAAAACTCTGACACCGTGCGGTGTTTCTTTGAAACGGTACTTTTCCATATTGAACGAGGTCTGCTCTGCGACTTCGTTTGTCTTGATATTGTCTGTCATGAGTTCACCTACTTTTCTTCTTTGAAGAACATCTTCTGGATCACCGTGATAACTATTATGATAAACAGAAGCACGATAGCCATTGCGGACGCAAGTCCGATCTTCTGATACTGGAAGCCGGTTTCGATAGTCTTGATAACGAATGTTGTAGTTCCCATCTTGCCGCCCGTGACAATATACGGGATCTCAAATACGGAAGCCGCACCCTTGATAGCAAGGATAAGCTGTAATGCGATGATCGTTCTGATACCGGGGAAAATTATGTGCCAGAACTTCTGCCATGCGTTAGCACCGTCAAGGTCTGCCGCCTCGTAAATGTCAGGCGAGATTGACTGGATAGCGCCGATGAACATCAGGATATCAAAGCCTATATAACGCCATACAGACGCGAAAACCAGACACCAGTTGTTGATAGCGCCGTTTGACAGCCACTTTACGGGATCTGCGCCGAAAAGGGCGATTATGGAGTTGAGCGTACCGCCGTCATCACCTCTGAAGAAGCGCTGGAAAATAAGTGCTACCGCAACACCGTTCATAAGATACGGGAAGAAGATAACTCCCTTGAACAGTCCTGCGAGCTTTATCTTCGAGCAAAGCAGTGTTGCTATGAAAAGCGCAAGGCCAAGCTGTATGAATGAACCTACAAAATAGTACAAGCTGTTGATGAGCGTTGAGAGATATGACATATCGGTAAACAGCGTCTTATAATTGTCAAAACCTACCCACTGCACATTAACACCAAGCTGGTCACGCTGCTGGAAGCTGAATATAACCATATTCACAGCAGGGATAATTGTGAAAAGTATCAGCAGAGCGACAGGTATCGCCAGGAACAGCGCTGTAGTCATATATTTCTGACCGGTGTAGCCTTTCAGCCACTCCACTAAAGTACGCCGTTTCCGAACTGCGGTAACGCCTTGTGTAGCCATAATTACCGTCCTTTCAAGAAATAATTTCTAATTTTAGCAAAAATTAAATTACTCCCATATAAACCTGTACGGAAAGACTTTACGCCTTTCCGTACAGGTTTGTGTGTTTGGAGTATCTATGAAGAAAATACGATAGCGTTGATTAGCCGTTATTCTTGATATAAGCAGCGAGATCTTTATTTGCATCTCTTGTAGCTGCCCATTTCTGATTAACGGAGTCTGCGATAGCCTTAAAGCCGTCATCGCCCTTGCCTGCGAATGCTGCTTCTGCAAGCTGGAGCTTGAAGTTAGCCGAGTCGCCGTCCCATATACCTACTTCTGAGTCCTTGTCGATAGCGTTGAATACGCCTGTCAGACCATCGGGAGCTGCATTTGCTGTGAAGAATTCGCATCCGTCAAATGCTGAGAGGTAATCGGGGAGCTTACTGCCTTCAAGTGTATTGATACCGCCTTCAGCCTCTGAGAAGCCTGATTCAGCGATGAACCATTCGATATACTTCTTACCGAGATCCTTCTTATCATCGGAAGAATTCTTGTTTACGCCCATGCAGTAGTCAGCCGCATACTGTGCGTACTGCTTGCCGTCCTTTGTGAAAGGAGCGGGCATATAACCGATATTTTCGGGATCAAGACCGTTGTCCTTAGCGATCTGCTGGAACTGTGAAACTGCCCATGAACCCATTGTCATTGTAGCAACTTCGCCGTTAGCGAGCATAAGCTTTGAGCCTTCCCAGTCAGAACTCATCGGGTCGCCCTCGATAAGAGAAGAATCTGAATATATATCATACATCAGCTTGAATACGTTGTAGTAAGGTTGACCCTCCTTGAAGAAGTCTTCCTTGTTTACGATGAGGTTTGTTTCAAAGTCAGGATCGCCTGATGAAGGAACAACAAGGCTTGACCACTGTGCAGCCGTCCAGCTTGCTTCCTTGAAGTTTGTATAATAAGGAATAACCTCGGGGAACTTTTCCTTGATCTTCTTTAAGTCAGCGATAAATTCATCGGCTGTCTTGGGCATTTCTGTAATGCCTGCTTCTGTCCATACCTTCTTGTTGTAGCAGATACCGCCGCTTACTGTGCCTAAGTGTGCAAGTCCGTATACTGTACCCTCGTACATCTTCTGGTTAGCCCACTTGTACTTATCCTTGAGCTCGTCGTACTTACCGAGAGGTTCAAAGAAGTTTGAAAGATCTGCGAGCTTTACTGTATCGGGGATCATCAGAACATCGCCGTACTCCTTAGTGCTCATCATTGTTGAAACGTCACCGGCATAATCCTTGAATGACTGATATTCAACCGTGCAGTTGTACTTTTCTTCAAAAGCGTCTGTCATCTTGTCGAGTGAGCCGTCGTCCTTACGGTCTGTACGGTGTGTCAGAACCTTAAGTGTTATCTTTTCGCCCGAGGGAGTTGTCGAAGAAGCTTCGTCTGCTGTTGTTGCATCGTTCTTGCTTTCTTCTTCCTTTGATGATGTAGATGATGTTGCGCCTGTTGATGATGTTGAATTGTTGTTGCTGCAGGCTGCCAGCGATACTACTGTGCTTGCCGCAAGAATACCTGCGAGTATCTTCTTTGCTTTCATGTGGTAATTTCCTTTCTGGTCGGACAGTGCTTAATCACTTATCCTTGATCGGTAATTTAGCTTATATTTATTAAGCTGATTTAGTTCGCTTAATTCACTTACGATTATACACCGTTTTAGCTAAAAGTCAATAAGCGTATAGGAAATTCAGCTAAAACGCATAAAATGTATTTGTGCTTTATGTGCATACAATACAAATATGCTATTAACTTAGCTTTGTTACACAGTATAGTTAAGCAAGTGTCTGTGTAAAATATTTTCACTGTTACAAAGGTGTTTAGCTAATTTCAGCTTAAATTAAGTTACATCCAATTCACATTGTTTTAATCCGGTTGTTAATAGGATAACTCGAAATAAAACAGGTATACATTTAATGTGGATAATTCAAAAGAAAGTTGCGGGTGTGGGGGAAGTGTGGTATAATAATGATATATGGGTTTTTGCTTGGCGGAAATGTTTGATGTTTTTTACTATGGTAGCAGGCTACCGATAGTTCTGTTTGTGGGGTAGCTTGCTACCGATAGTTCTGTTTGTCGGATAGCACTTCTCGGGTTCG
>DOQG01000018.1:0-38693 GCA_003512525.1 Oscillospiraceae bacterium
TCGGTGACAGTGCAGTTGCACTGATACACCCGCGAAATTATTAACACCTTGTCAATATAGAAACTGTTTTCAGCGGTGTTGGCTATATATTACATTATATCAGCTTGCGGACAGTGTAAATTCCGATGAGTATTTTCACAGAAAGAACCGCACGGAAATACCGTGCGGTTCTTAACATATAAGCTTTTGACCCTTATCAATACTCCGACAGCTCATAATTATCAGGCGTTCTGTGCCAGAGCCCGTCTGTCTGCTCGTATATCTCCTTGAACGTGAACTTGCGGAAGTTTATCTTACATCTGCCGCCGTAGTTCGCCTCATATACCCATATACCGTCCGTATCGACAGAGTATATCGTGACATAGTGCGGATATCCGTACATTATGTTATCATATGCCAGATAGTCGCCGGGGCGGAACGTATCCGTCATCCACTTTTTCAGTGCCGCTTCCGTCCAGTTTCCGTCCGAGCGGTTCTTTATCGTAAGAGTATTTTCTTTATAGCCGTTCGTCTTGCCGAACAGATATTCAAACACTTCTATCGTAAATCCCGCACACTGTATGCCCTGATTTCCGAGCACATTACTTCTTCCGATAAGACAGGTACAGCCCGTTTCATTTCCTGTTTCACAGAAGCTGTGGCAGGTACAGGGCGAAGTCAGCAGGGTATTATAATATTTGCCGAGCTGATAGCTGTGCCAAAAGTCGTTTATCTTCCTGTCCCACTTGCCTTCCATCATCTCGTCAAGACGCTTTTGCACAAGTGCCTCCATGCTGTTCTTTTTAACTATTCTGAACTTGCCCGTTACTGTTCCGGTGAAGTTCCCTTTACCTGTAACGGTAAAGGAAGCAGTGCCGGCGTTAACATTGTTCTTATAGCCCGAAACAGTGTAGTCAGTGTCCTTAGCAAGCGTTTTTCCGTTATATGTAACAGTCGGAACAGGAGTAAGCGCATTGCTTGTATACTGCTGATCTGCGCAGGCTATCCTTGCAGAAGATATAGCGGCAGGCAGTACCTTGAACGAAGCCTTGATCTCTGCACCCTCAAAGCTTCCTATGCCTGTTATCACTGCGGTTGCCGTTCCGGCATTTATATTGTTGTACGCACTGAGGATATAGTCCGTTCCCGCTTTGAGTGTGGAAGAACCTATCGTTACAGTAGTTGCGGGGAGCTGAGCGCCGCCGCTGTATGTTACATCATCTACACTTACCGTTGCATTTTCAAACAATTCAAGCGCACCGCTGATCTCGGTTATTTTCAGTGTTCCGTTATAATTGCCTGCGCCTGTCACTACTGCCGAAACATTGCCTGCCGACTCATCGATATCGACCTTATAATCTGTATCCTGCGCTAGCAGTATACCGTCATATTTTACGGTTACCGTATAGCCCTTGCCGCTCGTTGAAAGCGATAATGTAGCCTTTGCCGCAGATATGTCAGCCTTTTCGACCACGCAGTCGGTTGTAACACTGCCTGTAAAGTTACCTGCACCGTTTACAGCGACCTTATGTTCACCGGGGAGCAGGTCGGTATCGGTTACTTCGCTGTCACCCGTCTTAAGCTCATACTCGCCGTACTTTCCGCTGACAGTAAATATTGTACCTGCAGGCGAATATACACCTTTCACATTAAGCTGAGCATCAGCAATATCGGCTTTGGAAATGATGAACGCCTTAGTTATAGCACCCTCGAACTTTCCCTTACCCGTCAGCGTCAGCTGTGCGTTACCTGCATTTATATTGTTCAGATACGAAACAGTATAATCTGTTCCTTCTATAAGCCGCAGGCTGCCTGTTTTTACCGTCAATGCCGGCTTTACTTCCTGTCCTGTAAATATCGCATTCCCGATAACTGTATTTGCTTTTCTGATATCAGCCTTTGATATCTTGAATGTCACGGTTTTGCTGCCGCTCAGATGATTTTTGCCTGTTACGGTAACACTTGCCGTGCCGACCTCCGTGTTATTTTTATAGGAAAGGGTATAGTCCGTACCGTTTTTAAACTTATAAGTGCCGTAGCTTACCGTCACCGCAGGCTTCACCTGTGCCCCGGTGTAGCTTGCTCCCGCAGCTGTTATTTTTACGCCACTTACAGCCCTTTCGGTAATTTTAAATCTTTTTGTTACAGTGCCCGAATAATTGCCCTTGCCGGTAAGCACAACCGTTGCCGTACCAAGTGCGGTATTATTCTTATAGCTCAATGTAAAATCCGTTCCGTTTTTAAGCGTTTTTGCTCCGATCTTTACAACAGGCACCGGCTTTATCGCCGCCCCGGTAAAGCTTTTTGCTCTTATATTTGAAACAGCCGAGGCAGGTATCGCTTTTCTTGTTATCCTGAAAGTCTTTTTTACACTTCCGCCGTAGATACCTTTGCCTTTGACGGTTATTGTAGCCGTTCCCGCATTTTTGTTATTTGAATACGATACAGTGTAGTCCGTATTCTTCTTAAGCGTTGCTTTTCCGTACTTCACTGTAACTGCGGGACTCAGCGCTGTACCGTTATATGTCAGAGAAGTCTTATATGCGATCGTTGCTTTCGATATCGGTTTGGGGTTTATCTTAAACGTAACTCTCTTTGACCCGGTCAGAAGCTTTCCTTTGCCTGTAACAACTACTGTCGCCGTTCCGACTTTAGTGTTATTCTTGTATGTAAGCGTATAGTCCGTTCCGTTCTTATATGTCTTGTTGCCGTATTTTACGGTAACGGCAGGCTTCAATGCCTTTCCTGTGTAAGTCGCCGCCGGGACGCTTATATTCAGCATAGAAACCGGTCTTGCGACTATCTTGAAATTCAGATAGCAGCTGCCTTTATAGTTGCCCTTACCCTTGATATTTACCGTTGCCGTTCCTTTGTTGACATTTTTTTCATATGTCAGAGTAAAATCGACCCCGTTTTTCAGAACTGTCGAGCCGTTCTTGATAAGCGGTACCGGTTTCAGCTGTGATCCGGTATAGTACTGCGTTGCTACCTTATAGAACGAACACCTGTTATATATGACCGCAGGCTGGATTTTGAACGATTTTTTAATCGTTCCGCTGTAACTTCCCTTGCCCTTGATTATAACATACGCCGTTCCCGCATTTTTATTATTTTGATAACTTACGGTGTAGTCGATGCCGTTTCTGAGCACCTTGTTCTTATACTTTACTGTCGGGTTCTGCTTTACCGCACTTCCCGTATAAGTCTTTGCCGTGATCCCCGAAACCGTACATGACGATACAGCCGCCGCATCGGCGTTTGTTCCGAAAAAACAGCAAACGGCAACCATACAAAGCAATCCGCATATAAACGCCGTGATCTGTTTAAAAATCGTCATATACCTGCTTTTAACCGTTGCCGTCATAGAATATGCCTTTCCCTATGCCTGCCGCCTTATTTGAATTCGATATCGTTCGGTCCGCAGACTATGTTGCACTTGCCGTACTCCGCCGATGTGGTAGTTGTAAAGCTGTTCAGATTTATCCTTACATTGGGATAAACGCACTTCGTCACCCTTACCGACAGCGTTTCCTTTGCGTTGATTATTCTTTGTATTTCTTCTATTCTTGCTCTCAGCGGCTTTTTGTCCATACCCTTCTGGACCTTAAGCCTTATGGCAGAAGAAATGTAAGCTTCTTTTTCTGCGTCAAGCTTTTCGCCCTTACGCTTTTTTCCCTGTAAAAATTCTATGGATGTGTTGATCTTTTCGATATATTCATCGATAGCGGTACACTGCTTTTCCAGCGAGTCCATTTCAAGCAGGAGGTTCGTGGTACTTCCCACAGATACTACAGTGGGCGTATAGCTCTTGTGTCCGAGCTGCGCCACCGCAAATTTGCCCATAACACTGCAATCGCCGCCGACAAGTGCGCCGGGGTTCTTGGTGCAGTCAAGGTCGCCCTCTATCTTTATGCGACAGCCGACAAGCGATGTGCTTGTAAGATTACCTCTGGTCGTTATGGTATCGTTTTCTCCTATTGCTATATTTATATTACCGTATTGCGACTGCACAGTACTTGCAAATACACCGTTCTTAACGGTTATGTCGCCCTGAGCGGTCAATGTCGCACCTGTTACCATACCCAATACTGTTATGGATTTTCCCGCTGTGACAGTATAGCCCTCCTGTACGCTGCCCTTGATCACAACATCGCCAAGGAAATCTATGTTGCCTGTCTTTACATCTACGTCCGATGAGATCTGGAACGTGGTTTCAATATTGAATCTTCCGCCCTTATAGACAAGGTTTCCGCTGTCAGCGGCAAAAAGCTTTGTCCCGTCGGCAGAAAGCACCGTATTCGCACCCTGAGGTATCAGCGGAGGTCTGCCCGGGCGCGGAGCTATCACCTGACCGTAGACGTTCATTCCCTCTTCTCCCTGTGTTTCGGGCGTGATCTCACATATAAGGTCGTTCATCTTGACATTTACGATAAGACCCAGATCACGGTAGTCGACACTTCCGTCCTCAAGCTTTCTCGGCACAAGCTTCTTATCCGTATCAAAAAGATTGTTCACTCTGCCGTTCTCGCCGTCTATCGCCGCATAGCCGCTTGCCACTGTGAAAATTTTATCATACAGCTTGTTCTCGGCTATCTCTATAAGCAGCTCTTCGTCTATTCCGTATACGACATGCTCGTCCTTGAGCGCCTGACGCATAGCTTCCACCGTGATATCTTTGCCCGAAAACTGAGGTGAAAACACGCACATATTGGCTTCAAGCTTGTTGTCGCTTACAACGACCTTAGCGGATGCATCAACATTAAGCAGCGGATTTGTTCCCTGCGGGCGTTGCATAGTTCCGCCGTTGTTCAGCTCGATGCCTTCAAGTGATGTATTTGATGCCTTTTCCAGTTCTATAAGCTCTGACATAGAAGCGTCAGCCATCTTCTGCCTTTCGGTTCTTTCCATCAGTGCACCTCCCTGTGTGATGTGTTGATATATCTTTATATCGTCTTGTTTCCCTTAAGACTGGACATTATCTCAAGCGAGCCGTCCGCCGCATTGAAAGATACCGTCCTTCCGTAGTTAAGCCCCGTATCCGATGCTATTATCGGTACTCCGAGCTTTGCAAGCATTTTTTTGGTTGCCTCAACGTTACGGTCACCTATCGACATAGCAGGCGATGTTGTCGCAAACATATTCGCTCCGCCCGCTATTTTTGCGGTGATCCTCGATGCCGCCGCACCGCTCTTTATCATACTGTCATACAACAGCTGTATTCCCGTATCCGCAAACTTGAACTTGTTTTTATCGCTCGGTATCGCACTGCTGTCCGGCAGCATTATGTGCGCCAGCCCCGCTATGCCGAGCGCCTTATCTATCATACATATCCCGACGCAGCTGCCAAGTGCATATGTTACCAGAACATCGGGTGACTTGCACAGCTTCTGATCGGATATCCCCACTATTATCCTGTTCACTGGTTTTCTACCCCCAGTTTCCCAAGGAGCGTCCTCAGTGACTCAACAGTGGGTATGAGAAGCATATCGGATTGTATCTCAACTGAATCTATCAGAAATTGTTCGCTTATCATAAGTACCTTTTCATACGCTTCCGAAAGCTCCGTTGCGGGCACAGTCATTATAGCCCCGAGCATATCAGTCGTCAGCGCAGGCACCGACATATCTATCGTCATACCGCCAAGATCCGCTATGGCATTCACATAGCTTCCGCCCATTATGTTTCCTATCTCACTGAGCACCGATATATCATCGGCATTCATCTCATAAAGCGAAAACGGGCGATCTCCCGTAAGTCCCGTGACGATAGTCTTCGCAAATGCTTCTTCAAGCAAGAACATTATCATTCCGTCCGCGTCCCCTTTAAGCCTTATCAGTATTCCTACCACCAGCTTGTCGGGCGAACCGAGAGACTCTATCGCGTCAGCCACGTCCATAAGCCTTACCTGCGGCACCTGCATATCAATACACCTGTTAAGGAGCTGTGACAGTGCCGTTGCGGCATTTCCCGAGCCGATATTTCCTATTTCTTTGAGCACATCAAGCTGTACCGGGCTTAAATCGTCGTAACTGTTTATCATAATAGACCTCTGAAATTATTAACTGTTTGTTTTTAAATAACCGTATCTGCCGGGTAAGCTCCCGGCAGTACGATCAAAATACATCATAAGATGATATCCCCCGGGCTTTACTACCTGAGGTTGTTGGTTATACGCTCCAGCTCATCTGCTGTCTGTACAACTCTTGCGCTCATCTGATAAGAGCGCTGTGTTTCGATAATGCGTACCATATCGCCCGCAATGTCCGTATTGCTGCGTTCGAGTGCCATTCTTATCTTGTCGATACTCCTGTCGGCAACCGCCTCTCCCGACCTCTCGGTAGCAGTCATCTTGTTACTGCCCAGAAGTTCGAGTCCAAAGTTGTTGTCGAATGTGTACACACCTATCATTTTTGAAAGCGCATCATAGTCTGGTTTGCTCGTACCCTCTATAAAAGGAACTGTAATGTGGTTTCCCTCATAGTCAAGCACAAATTCTCCGTTAGCGCTTACAAGCTCCCAGTGATCGCCTATCTGCGACATCTGAAAGTCGCCCGCTCTTGTGTAGTTTACATCGCCGTACTTATCCATTACCGCAAAGAAGCCCTCTTCCGTCGGTATCGCAAAATCAAGCTCGTTATCGGTATATGTAAATACGCCCTCGCTGTACATAAGCTGAGTGCTGTGCACATACTCGCCGTGACCTGTCTGCCAGTCGGGCTCTGTTTTTCTCTGCACCGTATAGATACAGTCCGCAAAGCTCGGGCGCGATGCCTTGAAGCCCACCGTGTTCACGTTCGCGATGTTGTTCGAGTAAACGTTAAGACCTTCCTGCTGTGCAATAAGCCCCGTCTTACCCGTGTAGAATGCTATGTTCATAACATATCCTCACATTCAGTCATTTTACAGTTTGATGATCTCGCTTGCCGCTCTGCCGTTTATCGTATCCATATACTTCAGTACAGCACTGCTCGCCTCAAATAATCTCTGCGTTTCCATAAGAGAAGTGATCTCCTTGTTAGCGTCAACGTTTGACTTTTCAAAACAGCCCTGGATAACGTCATACTTCTCACCTGCGGGAATTGTCATATCTCCGTCATACGAGAATAAATCGTTTCCGACCTTTGTAACATCTGCGTTTTCGGGTATGTAACTGAGCCTCAGCTTTTCGATTACCTGCCCGTTCTCGTTTAAGATATTACCCTCGTTGTCAACTATGAAATCATCGTTTCCGATATGGATCTCGCCGTTCTGACCTAATACACGTCCGCTGTCGTTAAGACACAGATAACCCTCTCCGTCAAGCTCAAACTGACCGTTCCTTGTCTGATATACATTTCCGTTCGTATCCTGTATATTGAAGTATACATTACCCTGAATACCTATATCAAACGGACTCTCGGTAAATTCAAAGCTGCTCTGTTCAAGGTTTGTCTTGCTCGTATCGACATAGGTCTGTACGAACTTGCCGCTTGTCTTTCTGCGGTTGCTGACAAGTATAAGCTCCTCCTGGAACGTGTTGGTCCTTATCTCGTCCTTTTTATATCCCGATGTGTTTATGTTAGTCAGATTGTTCGAGATAGCGTCCAGCGACCTCTGATGGTTTATCATCGACTGCGTCAGATTGTAAAATGCTCTCTGCAAGTTTTTTCACCTCCTTTCTCAAATCGGTGTATCCGTATTATCGGGCAGAGCAGAGAAGTGCTCCGCCCCTTGATTATATAATATCAGTTTTCACATAAATATGCAAGCTTTTCAGCTGTTTATATAGCTTTCCAGCTTGTTTTTGAGCGTCAGCATAGCCTTTGAGTGTATCTGGCACACTCTCGACTGCGTAATACCCATGACCTTAGCTATTTCCGAGTATTTCAGCTTCTCGTAATAGTACATCGTGACTACCTGCTTTTCCTTTTCGGGAAGAGCGGCGACCGCATCTGCTATCACCTGTTTTTTCTCACGCTCATATATTTTTGAATCGGCAGTTTCACCGGTTGCCGACATATTTTTATCAAGATTGTCCTCGTATAAAAGCTCCTCAAACGACAGCGTTATCATTCCCGCCGTATTTGCCATAAGCTTTGACAGCTGTGCGGCAGTCATATTCATACTTTGCGCAAGCTCCTCATCTGTCGGCGCTCTGCAAAGCTCTGAGTTCAGCCTTGCAAAGTTATCGTCCAGCTGCTTTGACAGCTTGCGGAGCGTTCTCGGCACTCTGTCGAGCTTTCTCATATAATCGATGACCGCGCCCTTTATCCTTATGCCGGCATAGGTCTCGAACTTCACGTTCTTATCGGGATCAAAGCCGTCTATAGCCGCCATAAGTGCTATAACGCCTTCGTTTATGATATCGTCGCTATCGGCATATCCCGCATAGATATTATGCATAGATACCGCAATTATCCTGACAAGATCCATATACATCAGCACTATCTCGTTCCTGACATTTATGTCGCCTGTGATCCTGTACTTTTCGAGGAGCTCGGGAAGCCGCTCCTTGTTCTGTACCGATACCGCCATAGAACACTCCTTTCCTGATATTCCGGACAATGCGGCGCTACATCGCTATATTGCCTATAGCCTGTATCTGTGCCGTATTGTCTATCTCGCTATAGGACAGCACCGTTATATTCGGTATGAACTGATCTATCAGTTTTTTGAAGTATATTCTTACTATCGGAGAGGTAAGTATGATAACGTTCGGTATTACGTCCTTTACCTTGTCTATCTCTCCGCTTGTTATGTTGACGATTTTCTGTATCAGATCGGGATCCATCGCAAGATAGCTTCCTGCGTCCGATTTCTTTACGCTTGCGACAATAGTATCCTCCACCTTCGGGTCGACCGTAATAACTCTCAGCGAGTTCGCCTCCGCAAAGCGTCTTGTTATGGTACGCTTGAGTGCCTGTCTTACATACTCTGTCACAATATCTATATCCTTAAGCGCACCCGCGTGGTCGCCAAGCGTTTCGAGTATGGTTTCCATATCCCTTATCGGTACGCCCTCACGCAGCAGCAGGCAAAGCACCTTTTCGAGATAACCGAGAGAGATAGTGCCTGGTATAAGGTCGTCGATAAGCGTGGGGTTGGTCTGCTTTATGTTGTCTACCATCGTCTTTACGTCCTGACGCGACAAAAGCTCACTGCAATGCTGCTTTATGACCTCTGACAGATGAGTTATCATTACGGACACGGGGTCTATAAGCGTATAGCCCGCAACATCCGCCATTACCTTCTTGTCTGCGCTTATCCACTTTGCAGGGATACCGAATGCAGGCTCAACAGTGTCTATGCCGTCAACAGGGTTTACCACATCTCCGTTGTCAAGCGCTAAGTAGTGGTCTGAAAGGATCTCTCCTCTTGCTACCTCTTCGCCCTTTATCTTGATAACATACTGGTTGGGGTTTATCTCGGGGTTGTCCGTCATTCTTACAGACGGTATTACCATACCCATATCCATCGCAAACTGCTTACGGAACATTACCACACGGTCAATGAAGTGACCGCCGCTCTTTTCGTCAACAAGGTGGAGCAGGCTGTAGCCGAACTCCATCTCTATCTGCTCTACATTCAGAAGCTTGAATACGTTGTCGATATCCCTGTAATAGTCGTTGTCCGAGGTCGGCTGATCCTGCATTTTTGCCATGCTTTCGCGTTCAGCCTGAGCAGCAAGAGCTGCCTCTTTCTTCGCCTTGGATTTTGATAATCTCAGACCGAATATAAACAGTGCCGCGCCAACGCCGAGAAGTATCAGCTTCGGGAAGCCCGGGATAACCATAAGGGCGGCAATGACAATGCCGGCGATCATCATAACATTAGGCTGTGCGGTAAACTGACGCTTGATATCCGCGTTGAAACTGTCCGTGCTTGCCGCACGGGTAACGACCATACCTGTTGCAACAGATATCATAAGTGCAGGTATCTGCGAGCAAAGACCGTCACCGACAGTTGCCAGCGAGTAGGTAGAAAGCACGGTGTTTATATCCTGTCCGTGCATCATTCCGAGCACCGCGCCGCCGATAAGGTTTATAAGCGCCGTAATTATCGAAATTATCGCGTCGCCCTTTACAAACTTGGTAGCACCGTCCATAGCGCCGAAGAAGTCGCTTTCACGCTGTACCTCCGCACGGCGTATCTTTGCCTCCTCATCGGTTATTGCACCTGTATTCAGGTCAGCGTCAATAGCCATCTGTTTACCGGGCATAGCGTCCAGGGTAAATCTTGCGGCAACCTCCGACACACGTTCCGAACCCTTGGTGATAACTAAGAAGTTTACTATTACAATGATTACGAATATGATAAATCCGACAATAGCGTCACCGCCCATTACGAATTCACCGAAGGTCTTTACGACCTCGCCCGCGTAACCGTTTGAAAGTATTCCTCGTGTGGTAGATACGTTCAGCGACAGTCGGAAAACCGTTGTCAGAAGAAGTATAGTCGGGAATATCGAAAATTCGAGCGCCTTTTTTATGTACATTGTCATAAGAAGTATGACAAGAGATAGTCCTATATTTATTATCAGAAGAAAATCCAGTATCGGAGTCGGCAGAGGAATGATGATCGCAAGTACGACAAAAATAACGAATACCGCAAAAACATTCGTCATCATCTTTTTAACCATTCGTACCGCTCCTTTCTTTTTCTTTCTCTGTCCCGGACTTCAATTTGTCCGTTTTTATAATTATTTATGATCGATCCATGCAAAATTTGCACTAACACTAACCTTGGCTCCCTTGCTAAAGGGAGCTGGCTTGCGGCAAGGCACAAATCCATGAAAATTACCGCTTAATGAGATAAGTCAAACCTTCAAATAGCACTTACTTTTTCTGCCGTCAAGACTGAGGGATCGCTTGAACTGTCCCAGCTGTCTGCAATATCGTTGCAAAGCTCGCACTGTCTCTCGCCAGGAACATCAGCACAATCGTTAAACCCCGCCGTTTCGCCATCTGTCGCCAAATCGCAACATTTCCAAAGGCGGAATTTGCAACGGCTCACAGCCGCCGATGTTGCTCTTCATAAACCATCGCCAGCACCTCAGCCACCGCCGTGTAAAACTCTCTCGGAATTTCCTGTCCGATGTCCACCGCCTCATAAAGTCCTCTTGCGAGCGGGCGGTTCTCGGTAATATATACATTATGCTCCTGCGCCACCGCGACTATCCTCAGCGCCAGTGCGTCAGTACCCTTTGCCACAACAACAGGCGCTTTGTAAGCTACCTTCCTGTCGTATTTCAGCGCTACCGCATAGTGAGTAGGGTTACGCACGACCACATCTGCGGACGGCACTTCCTGCATCATACGTTGCTGTGCCATTTCCTGCTGTTTACGCTTTATCTTACCCTTTATCTGCGGGTCACCTTCGAGCTGCTTATACTCGTCTTTTACTTCCTGCTTTGACATCTTGAGCTTTTTCTCAAACGACCACCACTGAAAGACATAGTCCGCCGCCGCCACGAACACAAGCATTACGAATATCGTGACGATCATGCTCATCGCCGTTTCACTGATATACGCAACTATCTTTATGACATCGGTATCTATCAGCTTCTTGAACTCGCTTATCCTGTCCATTACCTGAAAGTACAGGATAGCGACTACAACTATTATTTCTATAAGTCCCTTTACAAGTCCCACAAGCGCCTGCATCGAAAACAACCGCTTGATACCCGTAAACGGATTTAACCTGCTGAATTTCGGCTTCATCGCCTCCATACTGAACAGTCCCTTTGTCTGGACGATTACAGGCAGTACACTGAGCACAACTCCCACCGCCAGAATAGGACCTACAGTACATACGCAGATTATAGCCACCTTCCGGAATACGCTCATCGCAAACTCCACGGTATTGCCCGTCTTATCTATAGATGACATCGACTGCTCCATAAAGTTTAACAGCATCTGAAACATATAGTTTCCGAATATCGCAAGAAATGCGAATATTCCCACCACGAAAACCGCGACCGCAACTTCCTTGCTTTGCAGTACCTCACCTTTTTTTCTGGTATCCTTACGCTTTTTCGGGGTGGCTTTTTCGGTTTTTTCTTCGCCTGCCATTTGCCCTCCTTAAGCGCCCATCATACCGAGCAGCCCGTAAAGGTTCTGCCACATATAACCCATCAGCTTTTCGATGAAGTCCGACATAGGCTGTGCCATTATAAGCACCGCCGCAAGACCGATAAGTACCTTGAGCTGTATGTTCAGCGCAAATATGTGTATCGTCGGTACTGCTTTCATCAATACACCAAGACATATTTCGGTGATAAACTCGATAGCGATTATCGGTGCGGCAAGCTTTACTGCAAGCGTAAGCACCGTTGAAAAATACGTTACAAGCGCCAACGGCACGTCCGCCGTAAATCCCGAAAAGCCTATCGGCAGCGTTTCATACGATATATGAAACAGCTTTATATAAGATAAGTGCCCATTCGTTAAAAAGAAATACAGAATGAACATATAGTAATAAACATTCGCAAACAGCGGCATGGACACTCCCGTTGCAGGGTCCATAGCCCTTGCCATCGAAAGACCCGTCTGATAGTCGATAAGCTCACCCGCGGAGATAGTTACTGTAAGTATAAGGTTTACCATAAAGCCGAGTATCAGTCCCAGCCCTATTTCCTTAAACATATCAAACAGCATCATAAATATGCCTGTCGGCTCATATCGGATATCTCCCATAGAGGCGGCAAAAAGCACGGCGAGTGCTATCGTCGTGCCCGCTCTCAGTCTTACAGGAAAATTTGAACGGTTGAAAATCGGATTGAAGCTGAATATTCCCGATACCCTGCACATTATCAGCAGAAAGCCGAGAAAGTTATTCATTATCATATCCCATACGTCACTCAGCGTCATGTTACACCGACCGTTGTCATAAGCTCAAATATATAGTTGAAAAACTCTATACAGCTGTTCATCATCCACGGACCGAAAAGGAGCAGCACTATCGCTACCACTATAGCCTTAGGTGCAAACGAGAGCGTCTGCTCGTGCACCTGCGTTGCCGCCTGTAATATCGCTATTATAAGTCCTATCACAACTGCGGCTATCAAAACAGGGAGTCCCAATTTAAGCGCAAGAACAAGTGCGGCGGTAAAGACCTCCATTGCTATATCCTGTGTCAAATCAAGCCCTCCCTTCCAGGATCATTAAGCTACAAATTATACGAGTTTACGATCGTTCCTACCATCAGCTGCCAGCCGTCAACCAATACGAAAAGTATTATCTTGAACGGCAGCGATATCATAGCGGGCGGAAGCATCATCATACCCATTGCCATAAGCGTTGACGATACAACAAGGTCAATTACAAGGAACGGTATGAATATCAGAAAGCCCATCTGGAACGCACGTTTCAGCTCGCTTACTATAAAAGCGGGAATGACTGTTTCAAAGCCCAGCTTCTCGCTGTAGTTTTCAAGTGTTATGTTATCTGTCGCACCATCGGTAATGTCGCTCATGCTCTGACCCTTGAGGTCGAGAAAGAACTTCATATCATCATTCGATGTCTGCTTTAGCATAAAGGTCTTGAGCGGCTTTCCCGCCGCGTCCATAGCCTGTTCCATCGTTATTTCACCCGCCGCATACGGCTGATATGCCGTTTCGTTTATCTCGGAGAAAACAGGCCACATTATGAATATCGTCAGAAACAGCGACAGTCCCGTAAGCACCATATTAGGCGGCGTGGACTGTGTCTGCATTGCCGTTCTTAAAAAGCTGAAGCAGATTATTATCCTCGCAAACGATGTCATCATCACGAGAAGCGACGGCGCAAGCGACAGCACCGTTACAAGCAGTATGACTTCAAGTGACTGCGAACCGTCAACACCGATAAGATCCTTCATTACCGAAGAGCCGGCCGACTCCGTACCGCCTGACGAAGCGGCAGATGCGTTGCCCGATGTCGCGGCTGATGCCGCCGCATTACCCGCGGCGTTATTGTCTGTCGCAAATGCCGTAACACTGCAAAGCACCCCGATAAGCGCAACACATACCGTTAAAGACACGATAAAGCGGATAAATATCCGCTTGTTGTCGATAAACATTTTTTTAAGTGCAAGACCAAAAGCTTTTGTCATTTCGACACCGTGTTCCTCTCATCAGAATTTTCGTTATCGTTATTCTCGTTGTCATCGGTTTTATGAACACCCGGAAAGCTCTCCGCGTCGGCACTTTCACCGCCGTTACTTTTCTTTCCGCGCATATTTTTTATATTCTTGGCAAGTGCATCGCTGAACGCCGCAAAAAAGCCGTCCTGCTGTGCCTCGCCCTCGGGATAGAGCTGTGACAGATACTCCTCTTCGGTGAGTGAAAGATCCTCTATCTTGTCTATCCTGCCGGCAGTAACTCCGAGCACCATACACTTTCCCGCCACGCTTACGACAACTATCGATTTTTCGCCGCCGAGCGTTGCGCGGTCAAGGATCTTGAGCCGTTTCCCGCCTGTTGTAAGTATCCCTTTGTTTACCTTCCTCAGTACCCAGAAGAACAGAAATATCAGCGCAATTACGCCGACAAGCGCACATACAAGCTGAACAACCGGAGGCATCAGTCAAGTATCTTCTTAACAGTCTGGAGTATTCTCTCAGCCTTGAACGGCTTTACGATAAAGTCCAGAGCGCCGAGCTTGATAGCTTCAACTACCATAGCTTCCTGACCCATAGCACTGCACATTACGACCTTAGCGCCCGCGTCCATAGCCTTGATCTCCTTGAGCGCCTCGATACCGGTCTTGTTGGGCATTGTTATGTCCATAATAACAAGGTCGGGCTTCTCGGCGGCATATGTAGATACGGCAATCTCGCCGTCAGCCGCTTCAAGAATGTTTGTGTAGCCGTTTGTTGTCAGTGTGTTGCGGATAAGCATACGCATGAATGCCGCATCGTCTACCAGTAATATCTTCTTATCCATAAGTGTAAGGTTTCCTTTCGTATCCCTGTTTTATTATATGTTATTCGCCTTTACCGAGGCTGTCCATAAATTTCGATTTTACTATTTCCGTTATTCTTACCGCAAAGTTATCGTCTATAACAACAACATCGCCCCTTGCTATAAGGTTGCCGTTTACCATAACGTCAACAGGCGCGCCTGCCTGCCGCTCAAGCTCAATGATAGTGCCCTGAGAAAACTCAAGTATATCCTTGATCTTTTTCCTCGTTGAACCTATCTCAACGGATATCTGAAGCGGTACGTCCATAAGGAGCTGTAAATTTTCCTTCTGCTCAGTACCGAGCGGAGCTTCAAAATTCTCAAACTGTGCAAGCTGTGCATTGCGGTAGTTAACCGCAGGCTGCGGCTGCATCATAGGCTGTACCGGCTGAGCATACATAGCGGGATTAGGCTGACCGGGATAACCGTAATAACCTTGTTGCGCATACATATCCGGCATCGGTTGCGGAGTCGGCATAGGTGCTGTCGGCTGTACCGGCTGTTGAGCAGGCATTGCCTGCGGTATCGGTGACGGTGCAGGAGCGACCTGCTCGACCGGAGAAGGCGCCGGTGTCGGCGCGGGAGTCGTTTGCGGCTCGGGTGCGGGAGCCTCTGCCGAAGCTGCACCTCCGAGAACCCTGTCTGCAAGCGTTGCCGCAAGATTTATATCAAGTACCGATATAAATTCCGATTTTATAACGCCGTCAATGGTAAGGTCAAAATTGATAGCGGCAACCATATCGGTCTGCTCATAGTTCTGAAGGTCTGCTATGTTTATCTCGCTGAGGATATACGGTGTCGGCGTTGAAATATCAATGCTCATTCCGAGAAAGTCAGACAGAGCCGTTGATGATGCGCCCATCATCTGGTTCATAACCTCGCTTACCGCACTTATATTAAGCTCGTCAAACTCAAAGTCCGGTGATATAACAGGCGGCTTACCCATCAGCTGATTAAGTATCAGCTGCACATCGTCCTCCTTTAATATCATCAGATTAGAGCCCGAAAGACCCTTGATATATTCGATTTTTACACATATAGCCGGCTCTAAGCGGTCGTAATTCAGCCGTGAAGCCTCCACAACGCTTACCTTCGGCGTAGTGATCCACACTTTTGCGTTGAGCAGCTCGGATACGGCAGTTGCCGCACTTCCCATACTGATATTCATTATCTCGCCTATAGCGTCAAGCTGCATCTCCGACAGAGTGGTCAGTTTTCCCATTTGCCTTACCTCAATTCTTTAGTATATTATCGATCCTGAACGCTTTTTTTCCGTTCAGCGTACCGAGTTTTCCGTCAAACCAACAGGTGCTTCCCACCTTCAGCTCCAGGTTTTCCGTTATCGGTTTATTCAGCGGAATTATGTCGTTTATCTGTAAATTCAATACATCACGGAGCGTCAGCATTGTGTCGTCAAGCACCGCAGTAACGGTAAGCTCCGACTGAGAAAGGGTAGACATAAGGTTTTCCTTGCGCTCCGTTTCCTTTGTCGGACTGCCCGCTCTTTTTCCCGAGCTGAACTTGGCCGAAAATTTCTTCATTATCTGATCCATAGTAATAGCGGACATACAGAACGATACTACGGATTTTGAATCGTTTATGGTTACTTCCATAGCAACGATTATCATTGTTTCGTCAGCGTCTGCGGCGGAGATAACACGCGAGTTTGTTTCTATTGATTCCAGCTTCGGTTTTGTTTCGACATAGCCGTCCCACGCCTCTGTCATAAGCGAGGTAAAGCGCTCGACAATGCCTCGCATTACGTTTATCTCTATTTCTGTAAAGTCACGGTCGGCATCTTCGTATGTGCCCTTGCCGCCGAGCATTCGGTCTATCATAGTAAAGGTGAGCGAGTTTGAAAGCTGCAATACCGCATTGCTTTCCTCAATGTCATCATCTTCTATGCCGAGGTCAACTATGCCCATTATCGTATAATCGGGCAGGGCGTTGCTGAACTCAAAATATTTCTGCTCTTCTATGCTTGCAAGCGAAACCTTACAATACAATCTCAGCAGTCCGGTTATGTACGAAGAAAGATGTCTGGAGTAATTTTCAAATATTCTTTCGAGTATCTTTATCTGTTCCTTCGTAAACTTCTTAGGCGTACGGAAATCATACTCTTTGATCTCGTCCTTGTCTTCGTGCGTATCAAGCGGAACAGAGTCGCCCGCCATCACGCTCGACAGCATAGCGTCTATCTGTTCTTGTGTGAGGGTGTCAGCCAAAAAATCGCCCTCCTTTCTCGGTTATTCTTCTGATGTTTCTGCCGGTGCAGATGTCAATATATCTGTAGGGATACCTGTGTATGACGGCTCGTACTTCGGACCTGCCTCGTTGACGCTTGAGTTGCCTTCGCCTGAGTTGCCGTCGTATCTGCTTTCCATATTGTCGATTATCTCATTTACAACATCGCTGTTGACATCTGAGCTGTTACCGTCGTTGCGCTCATACGGATCGGTATTTGCGCCGTTCAGCCTGTATTCATACTTCAATATATCATCAATGACAGCCTGAGATGTCGTATCGAGCTGTGCCCTTACGATCATTATTTCGACACGTCGGTTTGCCGCTCTGCCTTCTGCGGTCGTATTATCCGCTATAGGCGTATAGCACGCTTTTCCTTCTACAGTAAACTTTTCGCTGTCAACACAGCGGTTATAGTCCATATACTTTACAACGCTGGACGCTCTTGCCGCCGAAAGATCCCAGTCGTTCACCTCGGATACCGCCTTGGCAGTATGACCTGATACTTCGCAGGACTTTATATACTTGTTCACAGCCTTTATGCCCGGCATAAACTTGTTGAGCACCTGCTTGCCCTCTTCTTTCAGTACTGCGCTGTTGCCGTCAAACATTATCGTATTATTGAATCGGATAAAGATCCTTGTCGGTGTCTGCTCAATGTAAACATACTGACCCAGATCGTTCTTTTCCGTAGTTGTCTTTAAAAAGCTGTAAAGCTGGTTGAAGTCGGAGGGCAGACCCTCTGTTTCTTCACTTGTAGTACCGCCGTTTTGCGTGTTCGGGGGAGATTCGGCGTTGCCGTTGGTATCTGCGGCATTATTCTTAGGCTGTTCGTCCATTACAAACGGATTTACATAAGTGCCGCTTGACGTAAAGGACTGATATATGTATTGCCACTTTGTTTCGTCTACCGATGATGCGGAGTACAGCAATACGAAAAAGCACAGCAGTAGTGTAACCATATCGGCGTATGTATCAAGCCAGTTGCCCTTTTCTTCCTCGCCGCCTCCGCTTCTTCTCTTTGCCATTTTCTCCACCGCCTTTCTTTATGACGCTTAACCCATATATTTTAACATATTTAAGTGACTATTTCAACACTTAATTTCTTCGTTTTGCACCGGATACGGTCGTTTTCAGGCGAACCTTTATCCGCGACCGCGTCAAAATGCTCTGCCGACTTTATAACAGTGTATCTCGGTCTGCGCTCTGAGCAACAGCTCGCGCCGGTTCGGCACTGTTCTTTAGCCGTTGTTTATTTGCCTTTCTTTTTTACGTCAGTCTGAGCAAGCATAAATTCAAGCTTTTCCTGAATAAGTCTGGGGTTAGAGCCTGCCGCTATCGACAGAACGCCCTCTTCGATTATCTGCATACATAAAAGCTCCTGCTCATGGCTGTTTTTCAGCGATGACGCTATAGGCGCAAACAGTATGTTTGAAAACAACGAACCGTAGAATGTTGTGATAAGTGCTACCGCCATACCGCTTGACAGGTTGCTTGAGTCCGCGCCCATACCTTTAAGCATATTTACAAGTCCGACAAGAGTACCGAGCATTCCGAATGCGGGGAATACCGACATACCCTTTTCAAAGAAAAGTCGTCCTCTTTCATGACGTTCGCACATAAAATCGATCGCATCGTCAAGCATACCTCTTACCTTGTCGAGGTCGTTCGCATCAACGATCAGCATAAGACTTTCTTTTAAGAACGGATCGTTACACTTGTTTGCGCTGTCTTCAAGCGAGATAAGTCCCTTTGTTCTTGCAATCTTTGCAAATTCAACTATCTGGTCTATGTAGATTTGCGGATTGAACTTTTTGGGGAACAAAGCGAGCTTTAAGTACTTCGGCAGATTTTTAAGGTATGAGATCGGGAACGAGGCGAAAAGACAGCCTATAGTACCGCCGACAGTGATAGCAAGTGACGGAACATCTATGAACCAGTCAAGCTGACCGCCGTTGTATATACCGAATGTAACCAGACCGAATGATACTACCCAACCTATGATGATCGTGATATTCAAAACAATTTCCTCCTGTAAGGGTTTATATAGCACAGCCGATGGCTGTAATATTCATAATTTATATCCCTCTCTCGGGACGCTGACGTCTTAACGATTGTCTGTATTCCTTGATGAGAGAAAGTATCTCATTCATCGACTGCTCAACTATGTATGAATGACCCGTACTCGTGGTAATTACCGTGTCGGGATTTTCCGTTACTATTTCAATAAAGTCGGGATTAAGCATAAACTTTTCCCCGTTGAGCTTTGTAAGTATTATCATACATTTCCTTCCTTTGCAGACTGCTTTCGCTTTTTCATTGATACCGGCTGTCTGTCACGCCGACAGCTTACACACGGCGGTAACAGCCGCTTTGCATAATATAACGGGCATCACGGCGGAGCTGACGCTCCGCCTGCCCTTATAACCTTGAATTTAAATCACAGAACCCTGCAATTTCTGCTAAACTGAGGTTACGTCAATCGCAAACTTTCAGAACAACGAACTTGCAACTGCCCTACACCCACGCCTTTTTAATAACCGCCGCAGGCGCACAACAATTATTCATTATTCATCATTCATTATTCATCAAGGCAACGCCGCCCGCCGTTTCGCTATCCGTCGCTACACCGCAACGTTATTAAAGGCGGAATTTGCCGCGGCACATTGCCGTCCGCCGGTAACGAAAGTTACGCCGCTGTCAAACCTTTAGAACGGCGGAACTTGCCGTGCCCCACGGGCACTTAGCGCTTGAGGTTTACTATTTCTTCGAGCATTGTGTCCGAAGTGGTGATTATTCTTGAGTTAGCCTGGAAGCCTCTCTGCGTGATGATCATATCGGAAAATTCCTGTGATAAGTCAACGTTCGACATTTCGAGCGCACCGGATACTACAGAAGCAGAACCGTTTTCTCCGGCTATGTTTACCTGAGGCTCACCCGATGAAAGAGTTTCTCTCCAGTAGGAGCTGCCGACCTGCTCAAGACCGTTGGGGTTGTCAAATGTAACGATATCGATTCTGCCGAGCATTATGATGCCGTGTACGTTGTGTACACCGTAGATAGTGCCATCCTCATTGATATATACACTGTCCAGATCCTTTACCGTCTGAGTAGCCGCAACACGTCCGTCTGTCAGCTTGATGTTGCCCAGAAGGTCGACCATATCAGAGAAGAAATTGTTTGAGCCGCCCGCAAGACCAACCTTGCCGTCAGTTGCAAGCAGTGTTTCAAGTGCACCGTTGCCTGCGTCCCAGTCGGCACTCGTAACTTTCATCTGATATTTTTCGTTGCCGCCTGCAGCCTTGTCTATAGCCGCCTGAATGTCAGCTACTGTTGCGCCGGGACGAACACTTATCGTAAGACCGTTGTCCGACCACTTTGCCGTAGTTTCTGCGGCATTCTTTGAATATCTTAAGTTTATCGTGTAGTTGTTTGCATATTCTCCTGCGTTTACGGTTGTAAATGTAAGAGAAGCCTTTGTCGTTCCGTCGTCCAGCTTCATTGTGTTGGTAGCTGTCGTTGCGGGAATGTCTGCCGCAGAAGGAACCGTATCAAGCTCAAAGTGGAGCGGAAGTACGCCCTCAATGCTTACACCGCCGTTTTCACACGCACGGGTCACAGCATCCTCAAGATCGTTAAGGTTTGTATAATCGTTCTTTTCGTTCAGCTGTACAACAAGCTTATTGCCGCTCATATAAGCGTAATCGCTGTCGGCAGTCGTAAATCCGATCGAGATATTTCCGTCCGGAGTCGCCGTGTCGGCAGATACGGTAAGAGGATATGTACCGCCCTTGTATGTGATCGTCTTTGAGTAGTTTGCCTCATTGTCGAGAACTTCGGGAACTACAAATGTAATCCTGTTTGAAGATGCGTCAACGCCTGTGGCATCGCCGCTTACGCCGAGCACCATATTACCGTTTGAGTCAACAAGGTTTCCTGCGTTATCGACGCTGAATACGCCTGCTCTGGAATAGAAGATGTTGCCCGCTTCGTCCATGACCTGGAAGAAGCCGTCGCCCGATAAAGCGCAGTCATAAACACTGTCGGAATATGTAAAGCCCGACTGTCCCATTACCTGACCGATAGCGCCGAGCTTGGTACCGTAACCTACCTGAGAGGGGTTTACGCCACCCTGGAGGTTAGAGCCTGCCGAGCCGTTCTTCTTTGTCTGGTAATATACCTCCTGGAAGGTCGTTACGCTTGTCTTGAAGCCTGTTGTGTTTACGTTTGCGATGTTGTTACCGATAACATCCATCTTCTGCTGATGTGTCTTTAATCCTGACACGCCCGAGAATAATGATCTAACCATGATCTGTTCCTTTCTCCATCGTGCCGACCGCTCTTACCCGTCTGTCATTCGGGGTAAGGAATACTTCCTTTCGGTCCGGTATTACATAATTACGGTCGAGTCGATGTTCGTAAAAATATTTCCTTTTAAATCTTCCTGTGACATAGTTGTGATAACCGTACGGTTTTTCACACTTACCACAAAAGCAGTCCTGTCAACGAGTACAAGTGTTTCGTTGCTGCCCTTTTCCGCGGCTATCTCAATGCCGTCGTTAAGTCTTTGCAGCATATCCGAGTCAAGTATCTCGATATTTCTGCTTTCTATACGCTTCATTGCGTGTTTTGAAAAGCCTACCGCCGAGTTTCTCGCATCAAGCTCACTTTGTAATGCCTCTGCAAATGTTTCTCCCGACTGCTGTGCGGCCTTTTCAGCATTCCCTGCTTTTGCGGTGTTGACGTTGCCTGTCGAAATCTGTAGATTTCGCAGTTTCAGTTCATTTATCAACATAACACTGCCGCCTTTTATTATCTGTTGCCCTCCGCATTGCTTGCCGGAGCACCTGTTTTGTTGTCAGCCGTACTTCCCGTACCATCGCTGACGTGTACTATCTCGTCAATGGAGTAGAGATAATTGTCAATCACGATCTTCGCGTCGCCGTCCTGCATCTCCGCAGACTCGACCTTGCCCTTTGCGTAGTAGAATTTGCCGTCGTCGCCAAGCACCTTTACCGTTACTTCCTTGCCCACATATCCCAGTGCCTCGGTCATTGTATGTAACGTACCCTTGCTTACCGTATCGCTTATCGCCTTTACCGCCGATAGGTCGTACTGGTTGCCGTCAACTACTACCTTTACATCACTTCCGCTGATGTTCACTCCGGTGCATACGCCCGATAAAAGCGTTCCGTCGTCACTCTGTGCATTCATTGTAAGCGTTTTACCCACAAGTCCTGCCGCATAGTTCGACATACTGTACTTCAGATTATCCTGCTGTGCCTGTAATGCCGTGAACTGTGCCATCTGCGACACGAACTCGGTATTCGATGTAGGCTCAAGCGGATCCTGATTGCTCATTTCCGCCATAAGCAGGTTGAAGAACGTATCCGTGCTTATCGTATCGTTCTTGCCCGAATTTTTGAAAAGATCCTTGTACTTTTCGTGATTTGACTGTACACTCTGAAGACTTGAAATGTCTGCCATCTGTAATCCTTTCATGTCAGTCCGACTGATAATACATCAGTCCATTGCCTGTATCTCGCCCAACAGACTGTCAAAATCGTCTGTATCGTCTTTCTTTCGATCGTTCGACCGCTGTCTGTAAGGGTTCTTGCTGCTGCCGTCAAAATCTCTTTGGAATAATTCCGTCTGCGAGGTTTCTACCTTGTACGAGGTAAGCTCTACATTGTCATTTCTCAATGCATATGCCAGCTGTTCGGACTTCGCCTGTAAAAGCTCCTTTGCCGCCTGAGTTTCGGTAAGTATCTCGACCGTCAGCTTTCCGCTTTCGTTCACCATACGGACCGTTATCTTTCCAAGCGTTTCAGGTGTAAGCACAACTGTAAGTGTGCTCCTGCCGGTACTCTTAGGTGCGCGTTCGCTCACAAAGCTTGCCATATCGCTTATCGGCACTCTTACCGTCTGCGTAGGCTGACCGTTATCGTCAAAGCGACTCTCGGTTCTTGCAAACACATCCGCACTTCTTGCACTCATATCGCTTACCGCATTCTTATCGGTGACCTTCTGCACTGCGTCAAGATCGCTGTCCGACTTTGTAACCTCGTTTCCCTTGGTTATCGCCTTAAGCTCTTCGCTTTTGACCTCGATATTTCGCTTTGCATAAGCAACTCTCGGTATATTGTCCGCTTGAGCCGCGGCTTCCTGCTTTGCTTCGCCCGTTACATTGCCGGCTGTTTTCTCAAAAGTCATCTTTACGATATCCCTCTGAGGTTCTGCATCCGTTTCAGCGTTGTAGGTTTTTCCCGCCGCGCTTAGATCCACAGCCTTGCTTTTGCCGTCCGCTGCGACATTGCCGTACCTGTCGACTGCCGCAATACCCTCCGGCTCGCTCTCAACTGCGACATCTCCCGGATTACTCATATCCGCGATATATACGGACTCACCCGTGACAGCATTTTCTGCGGTTTTTCCGATAGCGGTATGATCTGCCGCTGTGCTTGCATCGCCTGCTGAACCGACCTGTCGGTAAGCTGTAGTCATTATATCGGTTTCGGTAAAATGACCGTTTCTTACAGTTTCTTCCGTTGCCGTACCGATATCTCTGTTCCGAACACCTTCGTCAGAGATATATCCGATATCAATTGTTTCACGACGCGAAACACCTCCGGATACACCGACTGTTTCATTACCGATATCTGTATTTTCCGCAAATATCATTCGCGCGGTTTCAACAAAGTCACTTTCGGGAGCTTTGCCCTCCATAATTTCACTTAACTGTGAAATCTGCGCCGAACTTCCACCGACCTGCCGAACATCAGTCCGATCTGTACCGTTTTGTACCACAGTCTGTACCACCGACTGCATACTCTCATTGTCGGCAGATACCCGCATAAACTCTGCGTTATCCGCTGCCGGAGCATCATTCGCCGTCTGTACCACTGCCGCCTGCATATATCCTGCAAGCTCCGCTGTCTTCAACAGCTGCTTCAGTTCCTCTGCGCTTTGCTCAAGCTCTGTAAGCCCGCTGAGTATCTCGCCGGGCATTGCAGTCTGTCCTTCCGTGGCTGGTGTATCTGCTGATTTTCCGGCGCTCTGCCGACTGCCCGATACCATAGCCCCCAGCATTTCCGAGAAGCCTCCGGGCGCACTGTTATCAGCAATTGCAGCATCTGAGATTGTGGCGGCATTGCCCGCAAATGCCATAGCGGCACCTGCCGGCAATACTGCTGTTGCATTCATCATATCTCACCCCCTTTCAGTGCTATTCATCATCGTAACAAATGTATCCGTTACAACAACTTTTATATATTTAACAGCATCAAACCGTTAAATTTTATGTAAATTGCACAGCTTTCCACCTTGTATTGTACCACATTTCAAGCGATATGTCAACAATTTACTCCGTTTTACTGCCATTTGAAGAGCCGTTCGACACGAACTCCTCAATGATCTGCTCCTGCTCCTTCTGAGCGGCGTATCTGTACTCTTCAAGCTGTTTTTCCTCCAGCTTTTCAAGCTTTGACACTTCCTTTGTAGCGTCAATTACCCTCTGTAATTGCTGTTCTACCTCATCGCGCTTTTGAACCATACGTCCTTTTATGCGGTAGATGTCCTGCTGTAGCGAGGAAACATACTTCTTATGCAGTGACAGCCGCATTGCCGTTGTCCCGCCCCGCACAAGCTCATTGAGCTTGTCTATGCTGAGCTCGTATTCTGCGGCCTTCGCGTCAAGCTCCGCCTGCATTTCCGCAAGCTCCGCTCTCAGTCTGCCGAGCATCGATTTCTCGCTGTCGAGCATCTGATCATTGTACTTTTTCAGCGACTGCAACGTAAAATTAAACTTCTTCATAACGCACTGTTATCACGATTTTCACGACACCGCCGCCTTGAGCAGCTTTATCGTATCCTCCATCGAGAACGATTCATACATTCCCTGCATAAGGAAGTTGTTGATCTTGTCTATCTTCTTTATCGCCTCATCCAGAGCGGGATTAGTTCCCTTTTTGTAAGCTCCGATCGAGATGAGGTCGGCATTGTTATTATATAAAGCCAGCAGGTTTCTCAGCTTGCCTGCCGCTTTCTTGTGCTCAGGATCGGCAATCACCGACATAAGTCGTGATATGCTCGGCAATATGTCAATAGCAGGGTAGTGGTTCTGCGCCGCTATCTTACGACTGAGAACGATATGTCCGTCAATGATACCTCTTACGGTATCGGATATAGGCTCGTTCGTGTCATCGCCCTCAACGAGCACTGCATATATACCCGTGATACTTCCTTTTTCAAAGTTGCCGGCTCTTTCGAGCAGCTTCGGCATTGCGGCATATATAGACGGGGTGTAGCCTCTTGCTACGGGCGGCTCGCCTGTAGATAAGCCTATCTCACGCTGTGCCATCGCAAAACGCGTCAGGTTATCCATCATCAGCAGTACATCCTTGCCCTGTGCGCAGAAGTACTCGGCTATTGCCGTTGCCGTCATCGGACACTTATTCCTCATCATTGCCGGCTGATCCGACGTGGCTACTACCACGACCGACCTTGCCATTCCCTCTTCGCCGAGGTCATTCTCTATAAACTCTCTTACCTCTCTGCCTCGCTCGCCTACAAGCGCTATAACATTGAGGTCAGCCTTTACCTTTCGTGCGATCATACCCATAAGCGTTGATTTGCCGACACCTGAGCCCGCAAAGATACCCATTCTCTGACCCTTACCCATTGTAAGAAGCCCGTCGATCGCCTTTACGCCAAGTTCTATCGGCTCGTGTATCTTTGGTCGGGTGAGAGGGTTTACCGGTATGCCCGCTATAGGTACTGCATCTGTATATTCCACAGGGTCACCGCCGTCAAGCGGATTTCCCAGTGCATCTATTATTCTTCCTACAAGCTTATCGCCGACCCTTACATTCAGCTTATCGCCTGTATTGTCCACTATACTGCCCGGACCTATACCCTCAAGGTCGGTGTAGGGCATAAGAAGCACTTTGTGCTCGTTAAAACCGACCACCTCGGCAGGGATATGCGACTTCATATCCTTTGTATAGATACGACATACATCGCCTATGCTGCAAAGCGGACCGCTTGCCTCAATCGTCATTCCGACTATCTTTTCAATTTTACCCAGATACTTATATGTATCGGTAGTCCTGAGTTCTGTCAGAAATCCGCCGAGATCCATGTCTAAAGTCCTTTCAATAAGGGTGATTATTCGCTTGTCTGTTCAGCTCCGTCACTGTCCAAAACGGCTTCGGCAGTTTGCTCTTCCTGTGCCTTAGCCTTTTTTCTTGACGGTGCTCTGCGGTACTTTCCTCTGCCCAGCTCCTCTATCATCTTGAGCTGTGTCTGTATTCCCGCATCGGTTATCTCACTGCCGTTATCTATAATAACAGTGCCGCCGGGTGCATCTTTAAGCACCTCGACTTCTACGTTTTTTACATTGGTGAACAGCTTTTTAAAATAGTCGGTATCCGCCGCCATTTCCTCGCTGACATCGGTCTTTGATAATGTCAGCTTGACATATTCGCTTCCGCGAAAGCTCTTACCCGCTTCCTTGATAGTCTTCCTGACAACCGCTTTATCCTTCTGACCCAGAGAGTTCAGCGTTATGCGGTTGACTATCTCCATAACCGTATCGAATATCTCGACCTCATAGCTGTCGAAAAGCTCCGCCTTGTCGCTTACCATCTGTTCGCTGAGCTTTTTAAGCTCTGTAAGCATATCGCGGCATTTATCAAGTCCTGCGGCATAGCCGTCCTCGTGACCCTTTGCAAAGCCGTCTGCCTTGCTCTTCTCAAAAATAGCCTCCGCCTGCTCCTTTGCCTTTGCAGCGTAATCCTGCGCCTGCTTTTCTGTATCGGAGAGTATCTTCTGTGCACGTTCACGGGCATCGGCAAGCGCCTTTTCGCCCTCTGCACGGTAATGCTGTTTTACCTTTTCAATTTCTTCGTCTATAAGCCGGTTGCGCTGTAATGCCGCTTCATCGACCTTTTCGGTACTTTCCGCAGTTTCAGTGATCTCTTGTGTGTCATCTGCGATGTCCGGCGGCGCGACAGGCTTAATCTTTATTGAATTGTCGATTACGACAGTATCGGTTGTCGGCTGAACAGGGTAGTGATAACCTCTTCCTGCCTTGAATACGCCTGCCAAAATATATTCCTCGCTTTCGTCTTATGCGATGATCTCATCTTCCTTGCCACCCTTGGAGATAACAAGCGTTCCCTCATCTTCCAGTCTGCGTATGATAGATACAATTCTCTGCTGAGCTTCTTCAACATCACGCATACGGACATTATGCAGATACTCAACGTCTGTCTGTACGCTTTCACGCATACGAGTGGACATATTTGCATAGATGCACTCCGCAACCTCGGGTGTCGAACCCTTGATGGCAACGGCAAGATCCTTTGAGTCGACCTCGGGGATAAATGCCTGTATAGCCATATTGTCAAGTGTAACGATATCCTCGAATACGAACATCTTTGAACGTATATCGTCCGCAAGCTTCGGATCTCTCAGTGTCAGTTCATCAAATATATACTTTTCTGTAGCGCGGTCGACATTGTTCATGACCTCTGCTACATAATCGATACCTCCGACCTCTGTACTGTCGGCTGTAACAAGGTTATCAAATTTCTTTTCAAGCGTACGCTCTATAGACTTGACGACATCGGGCGATGCTCTGTCCATCTTTGCCATACGCTCAACGACATCTATCCTTGTCTTCTTCGGCAGTTCGCTTAAAATGGCAGATGCCTGATCGCTCCTTGCATAGGATAGTATCAGCGCTATAGTCTGCGGATGCTCGTTCTGAACCATGGCAAGCAGGTTTTTATAGTCCGCCTTGCGTACGAACGCAAACGCCTTTGTCTGGAATTGCTTTGTTATCTTTTCAAACAGAGCCTGTGCAGTCTGCGGTCCAAACGCCTTTTCAAGCACATCGCGCGCATACTCCACACCGCCCTCGGAAATTACCTTCTGGGTAAGGCAAAGCTCGTAAAACTCATTGAGAACACTGTCTATCA
This sequence comes from Oscillospiraceae bacterium, assembly GCA_003512525.1. Classification (GTDB taxonomy): domain Bacteria; phylum Bacillota; class Clostridia; order Oscillospirales; family Ruminococcaceae; genus Ruminiclostridium_E. The sequence continues at coordinate 28,126 of DOQG01000018.1, forward strand.
CGTCCATAGGATAGTAGTTCATTCTCGCTATTTCAAGCGTTATCTGCTCGACCTCTTCGTCGGAGAAATGCTTGAATACTTCGGACGCATTCTCCGTGCCGATAGAGCTTATGATTATCGCCGCTTTCTGTGCGCTTGTAAGTGCCTCCATATATACCCTTCCTTTAAATTGTCAATGCTGTCAGTTGCCGCTTCTCATCATAGAACGTATGAGCTGTGCAACAACATCGGGATTTGTGTGCGAGAATTCCTTGATCTCTTTCTTGAGTACCGCACTCTTTGACTCATCGTCATAATCGTCAAGGTGCTGTATATTGAATTCTTCATCGGGCTGAGGCTGAGGCTCAAAGCTGAGTGCCGCAGATTCCTGCGCCGCCTGTGCCGCGGCTGCCTGTGCGGCAATTGCTTTTGCTTTTGCTCTTGCCCGCTTTTTCTTCTTTGCATTGCTTGTGAGTATAGCTACGATAAGAAGCGCCACTACAAGAAGTCCCAGCAGAATTATAATATATACCGTCCAGTCAACGTTTCCGCCTCTGTTTATGGTATTGCCGTTACCGTTAGCGCCGTTGTTGCCGTTTATAACGAACGGATAATTAGCTACCGTTACATTCGCTACATCTGCGCCGATCGCGAATGCTATCACCTGACGGAGCTGTTCCTTGTCAGCCTCAAGCATATTCACCTGATCGACTGTCACAGCCGCAGTTATCTTATCGACCGAGTAGCCGTTCTTTTCGAGCTGTCTTATCTCAGTGTTTACAAGACGTTTTACGGTAATGCTGTTCTGATAGTAATATTCGTTGTCACCATCACCCTTGATGGTAGGGTAGTTCGGTGAAATATCGCTGTTTCTTGTAGTGCCGACCACGCCCGACAGTGAACCTATACCGCCCCAGCCCTCATTCTTGGTGGAGCTCTCTATCATACCGCCCGATGTGCCGTCCTCGGCGATCGACGGAGTGTAGATTGTATATTCCGACTTTGAATTATCGTAATTCAGCGTTACGTTTACGTTTATCGTATAGTCCTTGTACAGCTTTTTCAGTGTGTCGTTGAGCTGACTTTTCAGCAGGTTCTGCATCTGCTCCTGGAAGTTCAGCCTTGACTGATACAGTACGTCCTCTTCGACCGTTGTATTTTCGCCTGTCAGAAGCTTGCCGTCCGTATCAAGTATCGAGATATTGTCACGCTCAAGTCCCGGCAGGGAATTGAGTACCAATGCATAAATGCCCTCTACCTGATCGCTTGTAAGCTGTGCGTCCTTCTTCAGGTCAAGCTTTACGCTGACTCTCGGGTCTTCACTGTCTGTCGAGATAACATAGTTGTTGTTCTCGGGCATTGTTATTATAACATATGAGTTCTTGACCGCGCTTATGGTATTTATCGCCTTCATAAGGTGCGTCTGCAACTGCTGTATCTGGAGTACCTTTTTTTCGGTATCGGTCGACCATATACCTATCCCGTTGTTCCATACGTCAAAGTTGAACGTTGACTTAGGATAACCCTGAATACTCAGCTGCATTCTTACATTATCCGCCTGATCGCTCGGCACAGAAATACTGCCGTCCGTCCCCATCTTGACATCTGTTATCCCCAACTCATTTATAGCAGAAACGACCTGCGAGCTCTCTTCGCTGTCAAGTCCCGTATAAATAGCCGTGTAGCCTTTCTGGTTAAGTACTATCGCAAGTACGATCGCGGCAACTACGACTACCGATACTGCCGTTATTATGAATATCCGCAGATTTTTCGCGAGCGAGTTCCATTTGTTTTTAAAACCGTTCCAGAATGCGGAAAGCTTGTCCTTCATCTATATATGTATCCTTCCCTGATAATCGGATTAAACAGTCATACGCATAATCTCATTGTATGCGTCAACAGCCTTGTTCTTGACTGTGACAAGAAGATCAACGGCAGTTGCCGCCTTTTCAAGATTTACCTGTATCTGCGCAAGGTCATCTACATCGCCTAGCATAAGATCTATAGAATCCTGCTGGACCTGCGCATCGGTTTCCTTGACATTATTTACAAGGGATTCAAAAATATCGAGAAAAGTTGCATCGCCTTCTGTGCTGTCACCGGTCTGCTTTTTCTGACCTGCTACTTCCATCGGGGTGATATTGCTTGTAAGCGGTACTATAAACATCTATATCAGATCCTTTCGGTTGTCTTAGTTATTTCCTATGCTGAGAGCGGTCTGCGCCATTGATTTTACGGCGTTGAGCACCGCAAGGTTAGCCTCATATGAGCGGGTCGCCGCCATAGCGTCCATCTGCTCCTCCGCCACATCAACGTTCGGCAGATAGTAATATCCGTTCTCGTCTGCATCGGGGTGGGTCGGATCATATACCGGTGTAAGCGGTGTTTCGTCCTCGACTATCTCGGTTACGAGTACGCCATTGTTTTTGGTCGCCGTTACCGTATTTGCGGGAACACCGCCCGCGATCTTCTCTTTTCTCTTTGCTATCGTTTCCTCAAGCACCGAGTTGAAGCCCTTGTTTTCACTGAACAGCACTACCTGTCTTTTGTAAGGTGTTCCGTCCTCTGTTCTGGTGGTTTTTGCGTTCGCAACATTCTGCGATATTACATCAAGACGCAGTCTTTCGGCAGCCATACCCGATGCGGCTATATTAAGCGAGCTTAAAAACGCCATGCAAAAAACTCCTTTCTGTATCTCAAAAAAGCGTCGAAATCCGTTTCACTGTATATAATCCATTATATTAAAGCGTATGCCTTAAATTACGTTGTCTTCATCGCAGAGCGCAATCTTGTGAACTCACCGTTCATCTGATTTTTGAGTGCCTGGTAATGTAACTGTACCTTAGCAAGCTCGTTTGACTGCGAGTCAACATCTACGTTGTTGCCGTCCGGCTGGGTGTTCGTATCATCGTCCTCATACACTCTTGTCGCAAGCTCTACCTGTTTCGAGCCCTCCTTCGCCTTACCGCCGATAACGCTCGTGTTTTCCATTCTGTCTTTAAGAACAGCGTAAAAGTCAAGATACTTGCAGTTGTAGCCGGGCGTATCCTGATTTGCTATGTTCTGTGAAATTATCTGCTGCTTCTGCCACAGCACCGAGAGTCCCTGCTCGGTAATGCGAAAAGCGTTTGTGTTGAAAAGTGCCATATGTCCTCCTTTTCAGACTGAGGTCTTTCCTGACGGTTAATGCGTTTAACGAATTCTGTATTTTGTATTTTCCTTTTAACGGAAATACAATATATAGAAAAGTAATTTCAGCTATATAAAAATAATATGAGCTTTGGTGTTATCTTAACAATTTTTTTGTTTTAATGCCAACAACTCAATTGTATATTATACAACATTTTTAGCCTTTTTGCAAGGCTAAAAGGAAAAAACTGTTGATTTTTGTACTTATTTAATAAAAGTATAGGCGTTAAATGTGCAACAGCCGTGTTTTTTCGGCAGACTGCACAACAACGTACAGCTTACCACTTTCTGTCGAATGTCGGCAGTTCGCTATATGTACCTCTTTTCCTTTGCCTGTAGATCATTTTCGGACGATGTGCGGGGCGACTTTGCACCACCTGCTTCTTCTCGCTGTTTCTCATATATCTCTGAAACGCTATGCGGCAATATCCGAATATCTTTTTCTGCTTCGGAAAGCACGGCGGTAAAGTGACAGCTGTCACTTCTGTAAAACCGTTGTCATTCAGCCACCAGTTGTCAAATTCAGGCTTTCCTTGCCTTATGCGGTAAGTGAGTCTGTCACTGCCGCCCTCATAATACCTTATTTTTCCCGTAAATATCAGTCTGCCGTTTTTCATGGAAAGTTTCAGTCCGTCATAGGGTATCACCCAAAGCTTACGCTCGATGCCGCCGATATCGCTGAATATCCGACCGCCGTATCTACTGTAGACAGCCGCGTCTTTCTGTATTTCAAAATAAGTGTTGCGGGTTATATGCCGCGCTCTCGATTCACAGACAAGAAATATCACAAGACTGAGAAGAAGCCACGCGGCAACGCAAACGACCGGTATGGCAAGTCTTGCCGCAACAAAGCCTTCGGTGCGCCAGTTTCTTGTCTGAAGTATCAGCGACATAAGACTGAGAAGTGCAGGCAAGGCAAGCACCGCACCGATCGCTATGCTTGCTTTCGTACACATTTTCCGATATCCTTTTGTATCTGCGTGAAAAAAATTCTGCGTACCTGCACCTCCTCTCGGGCAAACTTCTGTTTATACTAATTATATTATAACCGCCTTACAAAAGTCAACGAACTTTTCTTAATTAAAATGTATAAAAACGACCTGCATTTTTTAAACAATTCGCAGAATTTTTAAATGTCGACGAAAAAACCGCCGATTTAACTTGATTTATTGGCTATTTTATTGTATACTTAGTGTTAAATGATATTATAGGCGTGTTGGGTATGGCAGTTTATGCCAATTTTCCCGTGTGTCTTTGAAAGGGGGAGTTGTGTTTTTGAGCTACAAAAAAGAAGATTTCACTTCTTTTGAAATAACTTCGCTTGACGGTAAAAAGCTGTTCTATACGGAAAACAACTTCGACTTTCCTTTAATGTACGATACGAACGATAACATCATCGACAATATGCTGATGATAAAGGGGCGCAGACTCCCGGAGCTTGATACATCGGAATATGTCTATGTTATTGCCCGTATGCGCGACGGCGACAGATACAGATACAAAACCAATATTTCGGTATCGACCGACCGACAGCTTAACGTCCTGCTGCGGCCCGACAAGGCAGAGCTGCTTGAAGAGCGCAGAAAGTATTTCAAGATAAAGACAAACGAACGGGCGTTTATAACACTGAGGACTCAGGAGGGCAGCGAAAAGCCCGTTCCGCTTGAGCCTCCCGCAGAGATCTATATCAAGGATATCAATGTCGGCGGCGTATTCTTCATATGCTCCGATACACGCAGACATTTTGCAAAGGGCGACAGGCTGCTGATGATAGTCGGGCTGTCCGGAACGCGTCTTGAGCTTACGGCAGAAGTGCTGAGAGAACAGGAGATCACATCGCAAGAGGCTGATACAGGCTACGGCTGTCGCTTTATCGGTGTTTCACATTCACAGGAAGAAACCATTTCAAGATATATCTATAAACTGCAATTTGAAATGTTGCAGAAATCACGCGAAACACGTGATATGTTTTAAGTAAGAGCTTCGGAGGTTATACAATATGCAGTCTTTGAAAATCAAAACGACTTTGCGCATACTTACTACCGCTTTTGCAGTTATCCCTATGCTGATTGTCGGCATTGTCGGATATTTCAGCATTACGGGATTTGCCGCCAATTCGGTCAGCCAGTTTGCAAGAGCGGCAGGTGCTGCACAGCAGGAAATAATCAACCAATATCTGAACGAGTGCATATCCGATGTTGCTTATCTTTCGTTCAGCAATTCCGCAGGAGTGCTTGCGCAGAGCGGTCAGGGCGATGATGCAAAGTCAAATCTCTCATTGCTCTCAGAAAACATCGAAACAAGAAACAGCGGTTTTAAGAACATAGTTATCACCGACCCTGCGGGTAATATCGTATACGAATACAACGAGATACAGGGTATGAAGGAGAGCTTCTTCGGCTTTGAAGAGCTTGAAAACTATACAGAAGGCTCAATAAAGATCTCGAACATCTATACGAATAACGAGGACTACGATGCCGACGTATTCTACGTTGCCAAGAGCATCGACAAGGATGGGCTCAACAACATTGACGGCTTTGCGATAGAAGTGATTGACATCAGCCGCATTTCGGAGATCCTTTCTAACTCTACATACGGTGAAGGCAAAGGCTATCTTGCGGTTTCGGACGGCAACAGCTGCGTTCTGAACTACAACGGAACAGCGGTACAGAAGATCGATGACGTTACCGACAGCAGTATGAGAGATGTCTTAAAATCGACCGTAAAGCCGACTTCCAGCGAAAACAACATTGACTATAACACCGGCTCATCGCTCGGCTGCTACAATTACTTCACAGGCTCATCAACAGGCGGTTGGAAATGGGTCAGCGTATACCCCGACAATATGTCGATGTCGCAGATAATGATACCGCTCGCAATATCGATAGGCTCTATGGTAGTGCTCGCGGTTATCTGCGCACTGCTCGGTATCCTCGTCACAAAGTCTATAGTTAATCCGATGAACCAGATGGTTGCGGTTGCGCGTGAGATACAGGAAGGTGACCGTGAAAAACGTCTTGAAATTAAAACGCACAACGAATTTAAGGATATTTCTGAGCTGTTCAACAATATGCTTGATGACGTAAGTATGTCGGAAGAACTGCACAGAACGATATCCGATATTTCGGACAATATGCTGTTCGAGTGGGATTTCCACAAGGAAGCTATGTATATCTCCGATAACTTCAAAGAAAAGTTTGATATCGATCCGAAAGAAGCACAGCTTGCAAACGGTAAGTTCCTTGACAAGCTTATGAGCGAAGAATATGCAGAGGTATACAAGCGCGACATAAGCACACTGCTCAAGAACAAGACAGGTCATAGCGGCGAATATCAGATGACTACTAAAAACGGCAGTCTGCTGTGGTTCTCGATACGTGCTCTTTGCGTTACCGACCGTCTTGGCGAACCGCTCCGTGTTATCGGTGTCGTAACTGATATAGACAGCGAAAAGAAGCTCGAGCTTCAGCTTTCCGAGCGCGCAAGCTACGACTTCCTGTCACAGCTCTATAACAGAAGCACATTTGAGCGTGAGCTCAAGAGCGAGATCGAACGAAGCGCACACGCTAAGGTAGCCGTGCTTTTCATAGATGTAGACGACTTCAAGTTCATCAACGACCGTTTCGGTCACTCTGTAGGTGATGAGGTTATCAAATATGTTGCAGGTTGCATAAAACAGCGTGTAAAGGGCAGTGGCTTTGCAGGACGTTTCGGCGGCGATGAGTTTGTACTCTGTATCACCGATGCAAAACAGATCGAGGAGATCGAAAGCCTGTCACTTGACCTTATCGACGAGCTCTACGAGGGTTATCATTCAGAGCTTGCCAATGTATCGATAAATGTCAAGGCAAGTATCGGTATTGCGTTCTTCCCCGAGCACGGTGACGACAGCAACAAGATAGTAGCCGCAGCCGATGAGGCTATGTACTTCGTAAAGAAGAACGGCAAAGCAAACTACCATATTTATCAGCCCGAAGATTCGCAGATAGAGGATCTCCAGCACACACTCTAAGCATATCACAAGAATAATACATACCCGCTTTTCAGGCGGGTATGACTGTTTTATGTGTAAATAATTTGAAATTTAAAAATCTTACCCGATAATACAAAGAAAGGACGCACTTTATGGCAGTCGTTATAGCTATAACAAATCAGAAAGGCGGCGTAGGCAAGACCACCACCTGTTCCGCATTCTGCGGAGGGCTCACCGAAAGCGGAAAGAGCGTACTTGCGATAGATCTCGACCCGCAGGGAAATCTCAGCTTCAGTTTAGGCGCAGATTCCGAGGAAAGCTATACTATGTACGATGTTTTCAAGGGCAACTGCACACTGAAAGAAGCGATACAAAGCACTGACAACTGTGATGTAATACCCGCAAATATCCTGCTGTCGGGTTGCGAGCTGGAGCTTACCGGAGTCGGCAGAGAATATCTTCTCAGAGAGGCTCTGACGGCGGTAGCAGACGATTATGACTACATAATGATAGATACCCCTCCTGCGCTGTCTATCCTCACTATAAACGCGTATACGGCGGCTGACAAGCTTATAATCCCGATGATAGCGGAAATACTCAGCTTGCAGGGTATAGCACAGCTTAAAGAAACGATTTTCGCCGTAAAGAAGTATTACAATAAAGACCTTGAAATAACAGGGATACTGCTAAACAAATACAATCCCCGCCTTGTGCTCACAAAGGAAGTAGAGGAGCTTGCGGGAATGATAGCCGAACAGCTCGGCACAAGGATTCTCAACTCCCGTATAAGCACAAATGTTTCACTCGCCGAAGCACCCGCACACGGCATATCCATTATGGAATATGCACCCCGATCAAAAGCTGCGGCTGAGTACAAAAAGCTGATATGCGAAGTTACCGGCGTGAGTATGAAAAACACATCTAAAAAAAGCAGTGACCGCCCCACAAGACGTCCTGAAAGAAAGTAAAGTGAAAGGAGAGCCGCCTGATGGCAGAAGAATATAAATCAAGCAAGACAAAACAAGTAATGGATTTAATAAATGCAAAGCCGTCCGGTGTCAATCCTTTTCTGCCGCCTGCCGAGCAGGAAAAGGAGAAGAAAGCAAAGGCTGAAAGCACGATAGAGGACAAGCTGTACAGCTACACGCGGTCAAAGAGAGGTGCTACAGCGCCAAAACCGCCGCATAGACCCAAGCATAACCCGATGCTTCATATCCCTGAGGCAACCGCCGATAACGCGTCACTTAGCCGTGAAACGGCTGTGAGTAGACCTGTAACACGTCATACAGGTCAGATAACGATTGATATCAACCGCATCATAATCGATGAGATCCTTGATGATGCGTTGTGCCGTTTCAACACCTGTCACTGCGAAAAATGCAAGCGCATAATTTCAGAAAGGGTGCTTGAACAAGTTCCGGTAAAGATAGTTACAGTAACCCCTGACGAGGAAAAATCCGTTATTGACAGCTACTGCAATTACGCTCGAAAAGAAATATACTCCGCAATAGTAAAGACTGTGCTTGAAAACAAGCGTAGACCGTTCCACGGAGAATAAACACATATAAACGAACCGAGCCGCCTGCTTATAACAGGCGGCTCTTATTATATCCGACAGCGGTATCGCGATATATCCGCATATACATACAAAAACCCCTCCGCCAAAGCGGAGGGGTCAATATGCTCTTTAATTCAAAGCTTTACCTAATCACGAATGATTACTTGCTTCTCTTCTTAAGAACGATACCTGCTGCTGCAACTGCTGCTGCTGCAAGTGCTGTAGGAACAACTGCTACTGCAACACCGGCATCGGGGTTTGTAGGCTTCTTGTTGTCATCAGCGGGCTTCTTGTCAGACTTACCGGGCTCAACGGGTACTTCTGTTTCGCCGGGAACAGTAGAATCGCCGGGAACGGTAGAATCGCCGGGAACGGTAGAATCGCCGGGCTTAGCAGGATCTTCCTTGCTTGTATCGTCGTCGGGAGTCTTGTCGTTGTCTGCTGCAACTTCTTCATCGTTGATTGTTAATGTGTACTGTGTCTTTGTGTACTTAGCTTCGCCTGTTTTGTCATCAACCCAGCTTAAGCAGTAGAACTCAACTACAGAGCCCTTAACAACGGGGATAGAAAGCTGACCGCTTCTATCTTCGCCACTTACTGTACCTACCCATGTTTTGCCGTTAACGCCGTCGATAGAATCGAACTCTTTATCACCTGTTGCATCCCAGCCCCAGCTTACCTGAGCACCGCCCCACTGATAGTACTTAGTTGTACCATCGGGGTTCTTAACGATAACGCCTGCGCCGCACCAGTCATTCCATTCAAATGACTTGTCCTCTTCATTAGGGCTTACAGCTACATCAACCTTAAGAGTGTCAATGTCACCCTTAACTGTGTAGGTGTAAGAAGGTTCCTTAGAGTTAACAGCAGCGATTTCTGCCTTTGTCTGAATAGGCTTAGGCTCAGCGGGCTTTGTATCTGTGTCAGCGGGCTCATCAGCCTCAACATCAGAGATAGCTTCTATAGCCTTGCCGTCCTTGTCAAGAACTTCCATCTTTTCAAGTGTAAGGTCAATGCTCCATGTCTGTGCCCATAACTGGCAATATGTGTCTGTATCTGCAAACACGGGCTTATCCTGAAGCCATGTAACTGTGCCGTCTTCGGCTAAAATGATGGGCTTCTTGCCACCTTCTTGACCCCATTCAACACCAAGCCAACCTGTAGACTCAGAGTTAGCGCCGACACCGCCGCCGATCCAATCTTCACCATTTACCTGATCTGCTGTAAGATCAAAATAAAGCTTAACACCGTAAACGTCAGAACGAGCAATGTTCTTTTCTGTGAACAGATCAATAACGGGCTTGTGCTCCTTGTCTTCTTCGTACAGCTTGATTACTGCGTCAGCCTTGTTGTCTGAAGCGAGGTCAATAGCACTGTTTGATGTGATAGCTGCTGTTGCTGCAAATGCGCTTACTGCAAGTGATGATACTGCGAGTGAAGCTGCTGCAATTGCAGCTAAAGTTTTTGTAAACTTCATTTTTTTGTCCTCCATAAAAATTTGTTAGCTCATTAGCTATTTATAATCATACTATATTGCCGGATGTTTTGCAATTGGCAATTTTCACAAAAAACTTTTTTCGATTTGGTGAAACAATATAATAAATGCCGCTTTTCTTCGATTTCCGCACCATTAAACATAATTGTAAGCTGTTTTTACTACAAAAATCCCCTCCGTTTCCGGAGGGGATAGTGTACTTAATTTAAGTAAATACTCACTTAACAGTGATTACTTTCTCTTCTTAAGAACGATACCTGCTGCTGCAACTGCTGCTGCTGCAACTGCTGCGGGAACAACTGCTACTGCAACACCTGTATCTGCATTTGAAGGCTTCTTGTTATCATCAGCGGGCTTTGCGGGCTCAACGGGCT
>DOQG01000018.1:38944-49927 GCA_003512525.1 Oscillospiraceae bacterium
CTTATCTGAATCGCCGGGCTTTGCAGGCTCAACGGGCTTATCTGAATCGCCGGGCTTAGCGGGCTTGTCAGGGTTGCCGGGCTCAACGGGCTTATCTGAATCGCCGGGCTTTGCGGGCTCATCAGGAGTTGAAGGTGTGTTATCAACAACTGTCTTAACACTGTCGATAGCTATTGTAGGAATAGCATCGCCTTCAGCTGCTTTAAGGTCTGTGCAAACAGCGATGAACTGAGTAGCCGCAACCTTGTTTGCAAATGTAAGTTCAACGTCATATTCGCCGTTACCTGTTACATTAACTACCTTGCCTTCAGCGTTAGCATTGGCTGTGTTACCTTCGCCCCAGTACTGAGCACCTTCACCCATGAATGCGATCCAAGCCTTGAAAGGTGTTGTAAAGTCAGAAACTGTGAACTTAACCTTGATCTTTACTGCGTTCTTGAAATCATCCTTGTTAGCGATCACACAAGCGTCATCGCCAGCCCATTCGTTGACGATGTTTGTACGAACGAGACCGCTGTCGATAACAGTCTTACCTGCGTTCTTGATTGCAATGTCAACTGTTTCTTCAACATCTTCTGATGTACCGGGTGCTACAGGATCTGAAGGATCTGCGGGATCTACAGGATCTGCAGGTTCAACGGGTGTGGGCTCTTTAATGGGCAGTACTACACCGTCCTTGTTGAGGAAGTCGATGCTTGAGTAAGCGATATCGCCGCCCCACCACTCTGAAAGAGCGATCTGACCGTATGTGTCGACAGCACCTGAGATATCCTCAGCTGTGAAGAAAGGCTTTTCTTCCATTCTTGTGATTGAATTTGTTTTAGTATCCCACAGAATGTTGTGTGCTTCGGGCTTCTCACTTGTGTCACAGCCGTTGCACCACTGGAGCTGATTCCAGTTGTTAGATGCTGTGCTGAAGATAAATCCGCCGCCTGCACCCTGTGCTAATACATCAGCTGATGCGTCTGTAAAGTTGATTCTTACACCGTATACATCGTTGATGTCTACGCCTTCGGGAAGGATGTCAGCTACGTTAAGTACGAGGTTACCGTTGTTGTCAGCACCGTCCCAAGCTGCGAATGCGCTTACTGCAAGCGAAGAAACTGCAACTGCAGCTGCAGCAACACTTGCTAAAGTTCTTGTAAACTTCATTGGTTTTGTCCTCCATAAAAATTTTTTAGCTTTTAGCTATTTTTAATGCTACTATATTTCGGAATACTTTGCAATTGGCAAATTGCACAAAATTTGTATGGTTATTTGTTGGTTTTTGCCAAAGCAATAACGATGCAGTTAATACAGTCACATTTTTCGTTCAATATTTACTGTGTCCTTAAAGCGCATTTGCACACTGTTTAAACTGTTTTTCTTGACTAACAGCCCCCGATAATGTACAATATAATAGTAAAACTTGCTGTGGTCGGCTTTAACACTTAAACACAGCCGAATTTCCATCGGATATTGTGATACTGCACAAAAACCATAAGAAAGATTTTACTTATCCGATACACAATATTTTCTTTGTGAGTGAAACTTTTTCTGAAATTCCGCCTACTACAAAGTAGGTGACGTAAGCGAGGTGAGCCAATGGGCAACAGCGGTCACGAAGAATATTTCAACCGTGTATATAATGAAACCTGCAAATCGGTTTCAAGGTTCGTAGTCAGCAAATGCGGAAATATGGACGATGCGGAAGATATTATTCAGAATGTATATACCCGCTTCTTCAAGCGTATCAGCGAGAAGGGTCACGAGGATATCGAAAGCCCCGAGGCTTTCCTTATCAACATTGCAAAGTTCGAGTGCCGCACATACTTCTCGGGTAAAAAGAAAAACGACAAGGTTTCGTCCTTTTCCGACTACACCGAAGAAGAGATGGTGGCGATAGAGAGCGAGATGTCCAAGCCTCAGCCAAGGCTGGAGGACGTTATAAGCAACAAGATAGTTGCAAAACAGATATTCGATGACATAATGAAGACCGATGAGTTGACAGGTCAGATCTTCTATCTTCATTTTGCGTGCGATATGAAGCTTGAAGATGTCGCAAAGGCTCTTGACGTCAAGCTTTCGACAGTCAAGAACAAGCTTTACCGCACAATAGAACGACAAAAGAAAAAATTTAAGCTGTGACTTACGGAAGGGGGCTTTCAAATGAATACGAATGAGTTCTATAAAGAGCTTATGAGCGAGTATTCCTTTGACCATGAAAAAATCAAAAAAGCCGCTATGGGTAAGTCGGTAAGCAAAAAAACAAGCAGACTCAAGGCGGTGTGGATCTCGGCGGCAAGTACCGCGGCGGCGATCGCCATAACTTTCGGCACTGTTGCACTTCTGAACACGGGAAGTCCCGTTGTCGTTTCTCCCACAACATCTATAAGCGCAGAAGAGCGTTTCAAAATGGCAATGGAAGCATACAACAAAGCTGATGAAAATACGGAAGATGTTTTCCTTTATGTTACATTCAAGGAGAACGAAACTCCCACCGATATGCAGAATATACTTGCAAAGGCAGACGGCAAGGGTAATATCCGTGTGACCGAGGTCTATCTCTCGGACGGTACTGCAATAAGCGGAAGCAGCAACATCGTTTCACTTTTTGATGAAAATAAAAAGGATATAAAGGCAGTCAAGGTTTATTGCCCCGGAAACTTCCTTAAGCGTCTGACTGCGCTCGATGGTGTTTATCTCGTAGAAACGGAAGACACTTTTAAAGAAAATGACTTCAGCGCCATCGACACGAGCAACAGTTACGATTATTACCCCGACTACAGCAACACAGAGCCGACTCCCGGAGATTCAACAAACCCTCAGGAATAATCTCTTTATATATCAAATAGTATACCGCCTTTCGGACGCTGTTTCCGAAAGGCGGTTTTTGTTGCGAACGGCAACTTATGTAATCGTTTTAGTAAAATTTTTGAATAGTCCTTTTAAGCTATTGACTTTTTCCGTGAAAACCATTACAATATGATTAAAACAACAAAAACGGCATAAGCCGTCAGAAAAGAAAGGTACTTATGAAGAAAAGAATACTCGCCGCTCTTATCAGCGGTATAATGGTGGTTACCGGTATCTCTGCTTGCTCGGGCGGAGCAAATTCGTCCGTTGACAGCAGCTCGGCAACAACAACAGCTTCGACCACCACAACTACGACCGCGGCAGAAACCACGACAACCACGACAACCGCCGCAACAACTACAGAAACAACTACTGCAGCAACCACAACAGAGGCTACAACCCCCGCTCCGGAAACAACAGAAGCTACAACCCCCGCACCCGAAACCACTGTAGCCACCACAACCGAAGCTGAAACAGAAGCTCCCGCTCCTGAGGTCACGACAGGCGGCGCATCGGTAGAATTTTCACAGAACCTTATGCCCGGCTGGAATCTCGGCAACCAGCTTGAAGCAAATTCAGGCGGTACTCCGAGCGAAACGGCATGGGGCAACCCTACTATAACCGAAAAGCTTATAAAGGAAGTAAAGGCTCAGGGCTTCAAGTCTGTCCGTATCCCCGTTTCATATCTTTCCAAGATAGGTGACGGACCGGATTACACGATCGACTCCGCATGGCTCGACAGAGTACAGGAAGTAGTCGATATGTGCGTAAACAACGGCCTTTACGCGATCATCAATGTCCACGGCGACGGTTATTATTCGGTAGGCGGCAGCTGGCTTCTTTGCAACGAGCCCGAAGCCGATCAGAAAGTGATCAAGGAAAAATTCAAAAAGGTATGGGCTCAGATAGCAGATCGTTTCAAGAATTATGACGAGCATCTTGTATACGAATCGATGAACGAAGTCTTTGACGGTAATTCCGGCGGACCTACAGCAGAAAATTATGGCAACATAAACGATTATAATCAGATTTTCGTTGATACGGTAAGAAGTGCCGGCGGAAACAACGGCTCACGTTATCTTCTCGTACCGGGCTGGAACACAGATATCGACTATACGACAGGCGATGTCGGCTATGCCCTCGCAGGCAACTTTGTTATCCCGAATGACAGCACAGGCAGAGTTATGATTTCCGTTCATTACTACGCACCGTGGGATTTCTGCGGCGATGAAAGTAAGGATATAATATTCAGATGGGGCGATAACCTCAAGGGTCAGGTAAAACCCAGACAGAGCGAGTCGCTCGTTGACAGGCAGTTCGACAAGCTCTATAACGCGTATATCAAAAACGGCTACGGTGTAATTATCGGCGAATACGGTTCTATCGACAAGACGCACAAGGACGAGCGCAACACTACATACCGTGCTTATTTTGCTGAGTATGTCAACTATGCCGCTCACAAGAGAAACATCGTGACCGTTTACTGGGATAACGGTTGGAACGGCAAGTACGGCTTCGGTCTGTTTGACCGCACAAAGTGCACAGTAACACAGCCCGAGATAATCAAGGGCATAATTGACGGAGCAAAAGCTACAGCAGCTCCTGCCGCACCTACGGAATAACAGGGCATATTGTGCAATAACTTTGTATACATTTCCACTTGCTTTTTCAGCGGAAATGTAGTATATTAGTCCTTACAGAAAGGAATGATATTTTATGATGAAAAAGATCACTTCTGCGGTAACAGCCGCAGCAATGTCAATATTACTCGGCATTACCTGCTTTGCCGAAACAACAGTAGGCGCAAGCAGCGGTAACACAAACACAGGCGTTACATTCGATATGACCGCTATCATTATCTGCATAGTAGCTCTTGTGGTTGTAGTTGCAGTCGGCGTTATCACCGCTGTTGTAAGCAAGAAGAAAAAGAACGGCAACAATAAGTAATTTTGACTGAAGCCCCGCCCATGCGGGGCTTCTCAGTCTGTCGAAAAACCTCTATCGTTGATAAAAATGGGGTGTCGCTTATTGCTTGCTCTGTTGGTTTTGCATCGTGCAAAACTTTTGGCAAGCAACCAAAGCATCCTTGCTTTGGGGCGTAGCCCCCGACAGGGTCTAGGGGCGGTAGCCCCAGTAATATAGCCCCTTTCCCGGGGAAAGGGGTTTGGGGATAGGGATTGAGGACAAGCACTTTTATTGAGAAAACATACTTTTTCTACAAACTGTGAAGCCCCGCCCACGCGGGGCTTCTTCCCCTTTTTCACACTATCACCACAATCTTTCAGCAAAGATACACTCTATTTTACTGTTTAACAGCATAAAATGGTAAAAATTCGCTTGACTTTTCGTGGACGATGGGATATACTATTATTGTGCAAGAAAATATAAGATTGTACATCTCAAACGACAGTCACAGGCTGTCGCACGGAGGTAAAAAATGAAAAAAAGCTTAGTCACTCTGCTGATTATGGCTTTGGCTGTCACTACAGCCGCCTTAATGAGCGGATGCGGCTCAGATACAACATCTTCGGACAACACGACCCCAGACACGTCACCAACCACTCAGGAGAGCAAGCCTTCAGAACCTTCGTCGCAACAGACAACGGTATCGGATACAGTATCCGCACCCGAAAGCTCCGACGTTACCGAGAGTAGCAATGAAAGCAGCGATACTACGGTGACAGATCTGCGCAGTCAGATAGTAGCTACAGCAGAAGCACTTGTCGGCATAGATTATGTGAGCGGTATGGCTTCTCCCGAACAGGGCTTTGATAATTCGGGTCTTATCTATTATGTTCTGCGTGAAAACGGCTTTATAAACTGTCCGAGAGGTACAGCCGCACAGAAAGAAATGGGTACATCAATAGGTCTTGACGAAATAAGAGAAGGCGATCTGCTATTCTTTGCCGATAAAGACAGCGAAACAGGCGAAGCGATAGAGTTCGGCGGCATCTACATCGGTAACGGAAAATTGATATACAGCCCTTATCCCGGCGAAAAGGTAAAGTTCGCCGATATCAACAGCACTTATTGGCAAAACAGCTTCAGCATTGCAATAAGTATTGCTTAAATTTCGATTATGACATTGTCCTTCATATAAAACTACAAGAATACCGTCTGTGAAAGCAGGCGGTGTTTTTGTATTTCAAGATCTGTAACCGAATTGTTACCGTTGTTACCGTTTTGTAACCATTTGTAACCGAATTGTTACCGTATTGTAACCGAATTTTAATTGCTTTTTGCTTATTTTATGATATACTTAAATCACGGACAGGAAATGTTAAAGCAAAGGTCGTGATATTATGAAAAAGAAATTATCATCGATATTAGCGATATTGACAATTGTCGCTGTGGCATCACTTACCGCCTGCTCGGGAAATTCTCAGCCGACAGAAAGCAGTGAAGCTCCGCAAAGCTCAAGTGCAGAAAACAGCACCGACAACTCCGATAACAGCAGTTCAGAAACCTCCGCAAACTCCTCGTCCGAAAACACATCGTCAGACAACGGCTCAGTTGATGATACCTCGTCAGACAATAGCTCGACCGATGATACATCATCAGACAACAGCTCGACCGATGATACCTCATCAGACAACAGCTCAGCCGATGATACCTCGTCAGACAACAGCTCGACCGATGATACATCGTCAGACAACAGCTCAGCTGATGATACCGAGTCTGCCGCACGATCCGAAAAAGGTGACGCTATAGCCAAAACGGCATACGATATGCTGGGTAAGCCATTCACCGACGGCGGATACAAACCGGAAACCGGCTTCGATAACTCCGGACTTATATACTATGCGCTGACAAGCGCGGGTGTTGAGTGCCCCAGAGGTCTTACCGCACAGAAAGACATGGGTAAAGAGGTCAGTCTTTCCGAACTGCAAAAAGGCGATATTGTCTTTATAAAAGACGGTGAGTCTTTCTTCGCAGGCATATACACAGGTGATAACACAATAGTTTTCAGCCCTTTTCCCGGGCAGAAAGTGCGCACCGCCGATCTCAGGTCGATATACTATATCGACAACTTCCTTAAGGCTGTAAGAGTGGATTAACGCTTTTATTGCACAATCATCACAAAGCTTTTTCAGCATCGGATAATACCTACACAATAGCTTCATACCGCTTTACAACATTACAACAGCTTCTCAGACTACATCGCAGTAGCATTCAGCCGGAACTTTCATAGCATCTTCAAATATTTATACAGCATTTTAACATCGCTTCGACAGTTTTCTTAACTTCCGCTGCATTGCAGCAAATTCTCCTCTCTTATATATTTGCCCCTCCGCTTTTGCGGAGGGGCAAAATCTTTTTAACGAAAACCCGATTTATCTTGATTTTCACTGCTCAAACTGCTACAATATAATCATACAAATTCAGCTATAAAGCCGAAAGGAAAAGTAAAATGGAAAAACGCACAGTCTTATTCAATGATAACTGGAAATTTGCTCTTACCGAGCCGGACAGCGATGAAAAGGCTCTTCAGAACGTGCATTGGTATAATGTCGAGATACCCCACGACTGGCTTATCGGAGATACCGCAAATCTCTATAAATCCGGTTGCGGCTGGTACGAAAAGCGCTTCTCTGTAGACAAGCTCGATCCACAGGACTGCTATATCCTGATATTTGACGGTGTTTATATGGATACTACCGTTTATGTCAACGGAAAGGCGGTCGGTGAATGGAAATACGGCTATACCTCGTTCAGCTTTGATATAACCGACAGCCTTATCGAGGGCGACAATCGCATTTTAGTGAGAGTAAATCATAAAGCGCCGAATACCCGCTGGTACAGCGGAGCAGGCATATACCGCAACGTATGGCTGAGAAAGACCTCGCGCAACCATATCGTACAGGACGGCATATATATAAATGCCAGACCCAACGACAGCGACCACAGAGAGCAAGGAAAGTGGAAGGTAATTATACAGACGGAGCTGTCGATGCAGACCTGCGGAACGCTTGCGTTTGATGTGACCGACCCGACAGGATATGAAGCTTACAGTTGCGAACGCAGAGTATGCGGAAAAAGCGACAAGCTGGTGTTCTATATCGACGGACCTAAGCTTTGGGATATCATCACACCCGATCTTTACTCATTATCGGTTGCACTGTATGCCGAGGACGGAACGCAATACGACAGTGTTCAGACTAAATTCGGTTTCAGAACCACAAAGTTCGACCCGAAAGAGGGTTTTCTGCTCAACGGTATCCGTGTTAAGCTCAACGGCGTTTGTATGCACCACGATCTCGGGGCACTCGGCGCGGCTGTAAATTATGATGCAACATATCGCCAGCTTTCAAAGATGAAGGAAATGGGTGTCAACGCTATCCGTACAAGCCACAACCCGCCGTCAAAAGAACTTATGGATATATGCGACAAAATGGGACTGCTCGTAGACAGCGAGATATTCGATATGTGGGAGCTTGCAAAGAATGAGAACGACTATCACCGTTTCTTTCCCGAATGGTATAAAACAGACGTTGCCGCATGGATACGCCGTGACCGCAACCACCCCTCCGTCATCATGTGGAGCATAGGAAACGAAATTTACGACACCCACAAAAGTCCGCGAGGTCTTGAGGTGGCAAAGATGCTGGCTGAAGAGGTCGAAAAGAACGACCCTATGCACAACGCTCCGCCTACTATAGCGTCAAACTATATGCAGTGGGAAAACGCACAGAATGTAGCTGACTTCCTTAAGATCGCCGGCTATAACTATGCCGAAAAGCTGTACGACGATCATCACGAAAAGCACCCCGACTGGGTGATATACGGCAGCGAGACCGCATCTACAGTCCGCTCACGAGGAATTTACCATTTCCCTTACGAAACGTCACTTCTTGTATATGATGATCTGCAGTGCTCCGATCTCGGCAACAGTGTTGTAAACTGGGGCGCTTCGCCGCTTAATTCTTATGCTATGGATACTGCCGCCGATTATTCGATGGGGCAGTTTGTCTGGACCGGCTTTGACTACATCGGCGAGCCTACTCCCTACAATACCAAAAATTCATATTTCGGCATAGTGGATACCGCCGGTTTTGAAAAGGACTCGTTCTGGTTCTATAAATCGGTGTGGGATATCGCCTATGAAAAGCCTTTTATCCACCTTTCGCCCTGCTACTGGGACTTTAACGAGGGTCAGATGATAGATATCATCGCATACTCAAACCTACCCGTTCTTAAGCTCCGTTACGGCGGAAAAACATACGACAGCGAAACGCTTGACCACAAGAGCGAGGGCAAGCTGTGCGCACATTTCCGTGTGCCTTATCACAAGAAGCTGCCGATAGCCGTAATAGGCTATTATAATGAAAACTGCACGAACGACAACTATGCGGTCGAGGAGGTGCTCTTCACCCCTTATGAAACCTATAAGCTCCGTATGCGCAGTGATAAAAATGAGATAACCGCCGATGGCAGATCTCTTGCATTTATAACAATAACAGCAGAGGATATAACAGGACAGGAAGTACAGAACGCCAACAACAGGATAAAATTCACTGTCAGCGGTGCAGGCAGACTGCTCGGACTGGACAACGGCGACAGCACCGACTATGACAGCTACAAGGGCAGTCACCGTAAGCTGTTCTCAGGCAAGCTCCTTGCGATCATCGGTTCGACATTTGAAACAGGCGAAATTACAGTCACCGCCGAGAGCGAAGGTCTGCAGCCGACATCGTTAGTCATTAACGCGGTCGCTCCCGAAACCGTCCCCGAGGGTGTAAGTGTTGTGACCGAAAATGCATTCCCCGCAGTCACAACTGCGTACACCAAAGAAATACCGGTCCGCAAGATAGAGCTTACCGACAATGGCACTCGCAAGCTCGGCAAGGACAACGATACAGCGATGGTAAGCGTTAAGATACATCCCGAAAATGCAACGTTCCGCGATATAGAGTTCAAGTGCTGTGCAGACAACGGCGTTGAGATAAGCTTTGCAAGGGTAACAGATTTTGACGGCAGTACAGCTGTGTTAAAGGCATTCGGTGACGGTAATTTCCGTCTGCGCGCCTATTCAAAGAACGGTACGGATATCCCTAAGGTGATCTCCGAGCTTGAATACACTGTCACAGGACTTGGTAAGGCGGAAAAAGATCCGTATATCTTTGTTGCCGCCTGTCTGTGCGATTTCTCGAATGTTCCCGTCACAACGATAGACAGAGGCTCACTCGGCGGATTTAACGGCAGAACCGTAGTCGGCTTTGGCTCGATAGATTTCGGCGGCGGTACAAAGCATATCACATTGAGCGTAGGCAACAGCGGCGGCGGTGAAGATTACCCCGTAGAGCTATATCTGGGCGATGCGGGTAACGGCGGCGAATACGTCGGCACATTCAATATAAAGAATAACGGCGGCTGGGACAGGGCATACCCTCAGGAGTTTGATCTCCCGCGCAGAATAAGCGGAATACATGATATCAGCTTCGTCATAAATGATTCCTGCATATTCGGCGGCTTTGAATTTGCAAAGTACGACCGCACCTATGCAGAGAATGCGGCAGCGGACAACGATAACCTTTACGGTGACGATTATAAGGTAAACGGTTCATGCGTTGAAGAGATAGGAAACAATGTTGTTATCGAATTTAACGATCTTGACTTTGCAGACGGCACGGACAAGATAACCGTTACAGGCAGAACACCGCTTGACAACTGTACTATACAGCTCAGGGTAAACGATGAGAACGGCAATCAGACGACCCGCCTGCTTGAGTTCCCGCACGCAGACGGGTATACACCCGTAACATTCGATATCGAACGTATCTGCGGAAAGAATAATATCGCTTTTGTATTCCTGCCCGGTACACAGTTCGATATGGCATCGTTCAGATTTATAAAAGCGGAAGAATAAAACACTCAGGAGCTGTGACACAATTCCTCAGCTTATCAGATTTCATTAAAATTACAATGCAGTATATTGTAAAACGTCAAAACAATAAATATAGTGCCGGCATCGCTGAAAACAGCTTCAGCACTAATAAGGTGTTAATAATTTCGTGAGTGTATCAATGCAACTGCATTATCACCGAAATTTCCAAAAAACGTACTATCCAAAGATATCTGTACAGTCCCCCGGGTCGGACAGAGCGTCAGCGTCCCGCTTATAATGGGATTTGAAACGCAATCGTTTGT
>DOQG01000018.1:50198-52495 GCA_003512525.1 Oscillospiraceae bacterium
AGCAACGTTATCGCACAGAATAGCGAACCCGAGAAGCGCTGTCCAACGAATAGAACTATCGGTAGCCTGCTATCATTGTTAATTACTAAAGCAATATAATAGGAGCAAACCATACAAAAAAGCGAGCCGAGCGCACTATTTTTGCGCTTCGACTCACTTTTCCTTTTTCGGGTTGTGTCACAGCCACTTTCCTGTTTAAAACCTTTCGATAACACAAAACAAAGATAACATCAAGTACGTCTATCCGCTTATCGCCACAATTCCCTAAAATCACTATTTGTTTTTATCTCCCAAATTATTTACAATTCCTCCCCCGCTATAGACTTTTAGTGAAAAATATGCTATAATATAAACGATTATAAACAACTTTGCCGCACAGACAGAGGGCAGACACAAGGAGGTGTTCGTAGCAGATGACTCACGAAAAGTCCTGCGGAGGAATAGTTTACAGAAAATTTCACGGCAATACCGAAATATTGCTGATAAAACACGTCAAATCCGGCTATTGGTCTTTTCCGAAAGGACACGTTGAAAACGGCGAAACAGAAGAGGAAACCGCAAAGCGTGAAATAAAAGAAGAAACCGGAATAGACGTTTATATTGATTCGGGCTTCAGAGAAACGGTTACATATTCGCCCCGCAAGGACTCAAAAAAAGATGTTGTATATTTTGTCGCCCGTGCAAGAAATTATGATTATACCCCTCAGCTTGAAGAAATTTCGGATATCCGCTGGGTCGGAATAGGACAAGCACATAATCTGCTTGTCTATGATAATGATAAATTGATAGTTAATAAAGCGAAGAGCTTTATTGCACTTATGAAGTGATTGTGTTTTGAGTGAAGAAAATACGAAAGGAAAGCCATATGACATACGAACAAGCATTTGAATACGTCAGTTCTTTCACCAAATCCGGCGAACCTGTAAAGGATCTGATAAGGTTCGTTATCCTTATGCGACTTCTCGGCAACCCCCACAACGAATTAAAAATAGTCCACGTTGCCGGAACAAACGGAAAGGGAAGCGTCTGCGAATATATAAGCAACGCTGTAAAAGCGGACAACAAAAGCGTAGGAAAGTTCACCTCTCCCTACATTGACTGCATAGAAGAGCGCATTCAGGTGAACGATAAGTATATTTCCCGACCCGCGTTTGCACTGCTGTGTGAGCAGGTAAAAAACGCGGTCGAACAAACAGAATTTAGCGGCTTTTCACAGTTTGAGATACTGTGCGCTATCGCTCTGCTTTATTTCTATAAGGAACAAGTGTCAGTCGCCGTTATCGAAACAGGCATCGGCGGACTTCTGGACTGCACCAATATAGTAAATCCTGTTGTCAGCGTGATCACAACGGTAGATTATGACCATACAGACATTCTCGGAGAAACACTTACCGATATTGCCCGTCACAAGGCAGGCATTATAAAACCGTCCATTCCGTGCGTGGTAGCTCCCGGACAGGAAAAAGAGGTAATGCGTGTAATTGACGATAAATGCCGCGAGTATAACTGCGAAGAGATAATTCCCGACATATCAAGAGTGCAGATACTCCATATGGACACGACCGATGTATTCTTCTCATATAAAGGTATGAATTATCACCTTGTGATGTCAGGCGAGCACCAGATAAAGAATGCGCTCTGCGCAATTGAGGCTTGCCGTATACTGAAAATCGAGTACAGCAGTGTATTCACAGGACTTGAAAGATCCGCCCTCAGAGCCAGAATGGAGTCGGTTACGGTAAACGGTACATCATGCATTATAGACGGTTCACACAACCCCTCTGCAATGAAAGCGGCGGTAAAGCTGCTGGAGCTCGACCACCGCAGGATACACGCCGTGATCGGAATGATGACAAACAAGGACTGGCAGACCGCACTTAAAATAATTCTTCCGCGCCTTGAAGACGTTATTTTTGTTGACGGCTTTATGCCGGGCTGTGTTCCCGCTTCTCAGCTTACACGCTTTGCCATAGAGCAGGGAGTACGCTGTACATCGTGCACCGACCTTGACAGCGCTATATCACAGGCGCTTCTCAAAGCGGGTACAAAGGATATAGCAATGATAACAGGCTCGCTATACCTTGCCTCCGCCGCAGAAAAGATAATAAAAAAATAAAGCTTATATGCGATGTTCACCTCAGAAGCCCTGTTAATTTAAAAATCAAAGAATAAAAGGCAGTGCTCATTTAATATTTATCGGTATAATTAAACAAATGGCAACAACGATGAAAACAGTTTCCGTACCGATAAGGTGTTAATAATTTCGTGAGTATATCAGTGCAACTGCACTATCACCG
>DOQG01000065.1:0-3229 GCA_003512525.1 Oscillospiraceae bacterium
CGATACACTCACGAAATTATTAACTACATCGTTATACTGAAATTACCGGCAGCAAAGTTACTGCGTGAATAATTATACCGCCTGACGGGAATTAAGCATTGCCTTTGACAAACTGTACTGACCTTACAAAAATGTAAGACGGACGCACTTATCGTAAGACGGATAAATGGCACACTTCCGTTATTTCAGCTATAATATTGTCATAGCTTAAAGGAGGTACAATATGAATTTACTTGAAGTAACGGGACTTAAAAAGGTCTACACACAGCGGCTCGGTGCAAAGCCGAATGTCGCACTGCGAAACGTCAGCTTCTCTGCCGCAAAGGGCGAATATATCGCTATTATGGGCGAAAGCGGCTCGGGCAAGACAACCCTGCTCAATATACTTGCGGCACTTGACAAGCCTACGGCAGGCGTTGTTATGCTCTCAGGCATTGACATAACAAAGATAAAGGACAGCGACTCTGCACTTTTCAGACGCGAGCATCTCGGATTTGTATTTCAGGACTTCAACCTGCTCGATACATTCTCCGTGCGTGACAATATTTTTCTGCCGCTCGTGCTTATGGGCAAAAGCTACGATGAAATGAGCTCAAGGCTTCTCCCTCTTGCCGCAAAGCTCGGTATAAGCGACCTGCTTGACAGATACCCTTATGAAATATCGGGCGGTCAGAAGCAACGCGTTGCTGTCGCCCGTGCGCTTATAACAAACCCCGATATTCTGCTTGCGGACGAACCTACAGGCGCACTCGATTCAAAAGCATCGGAGGAGCTTCTCCGTCTGTTCGATGAAATAAACCGTGACGGTCAGACTATACTTATGGTGACCCATTCGGTAAAGGCGGCAAGCAGCGCCTCACGCGTGCTTTTCATAAAGGACGGCGAGGTTTATCACCAGATATATAAAGGCGTTTCCACCACGGAAGAGTTTTATGCCAAGATAAACGATACGCTGACGGTGCTTGTGGCAGGCGGTGACCGCAGATGAAAACACTGTTCTACCCGAAGCTTGCCGTAAACGGCATGAAGAAAAACAAACGGCTTTATCTGCCGTATATCCTAACCTTAGTTGCAATGGTGATGATGATGTACATTACGACATACCTTGCAAGAAGCGAAAACATTGCAAACACAAACAGAGGCGTTTACGCACAGTGGTGTCTTTGGCTCGGGATAATCGTAATCGGCATTTTCTCCCTGATTTTTCTTTTCTACAGCTACTTTGTGCTTATCAAAAACCGGGGCAAAGAGTTCGGCTTATACAATATTCTCGGAATGAACAAACGCAACATAGCACGCATACTCCTTTGCGAAAGCCTTTTCACGCTTATAATATCGCTTCTTGGCGGACTTGCCGCAGGAATACTCCTGTCACGCCTTGCAGAGCTTTGCCTGTTCAGACTTCTAGGCATTGAGCCTGTCGGCAATCTGTCTGTCGATGCAGGCGCAATAGCCATTACCGCCGCAGTATTCACAGCCATTACGATAATTCTTCTGCTGAGCGCCTTTGTCCGCATAGGCAGACTAAGCGCAATTGATCTGCTTCACAGCGAAAAGCAGGGCGAAAAACCGCCGCGGGCAAATTTCGTATTTGCCTTAGTCGGCTTGATACTGCTTGCTATCGCTTATTATATCGCCGTCACGACACAGGCGGGCATTGAAATTGTCGGGAATTTCTTCCTTGCGGTGCTTCTTGTAATAATCGGCACTTATATGCTGTTTGTCAGCGGCTCAGTCGCACTTTGCCGACTGCTGATGAAAAACAAAAGATATTACTACAAAGCGAATCACTTTGTATCCGTTTCCGGAATGACATACCGTATGAAAAGAAACGGCGCTGGACTGGCTTCTATCTGCATACTGTCAACTATGGTGCTTGTAATGCTTTCGTCCACGATAAGTCTTTTTTCGGGAATACAGACAAGTACGTTTATCCGCAGTCGTGACATCTCGGTAACGCTCACTTACAACAGCTTTGAAGATAAGGCGATACGCAATATTTCCGACCTGTGCAATGTAGCGCTTGACGCGGCAAAAAGCAATGATTATAACCCCATAAACACTCTTTCGTATAATTATCTTGAAGTCGGCGGCTATTTTTCCGATAATGCTATACACTTAGCTCCTGCGAACGATCATTCAGACGTAAGCCAATCTGAAATAAAGGATTTTTACTTCATCACGCTTGAAGACTACAACAAAACGAGCGGCAGGAACGAAACGCTTTCCGACGGCGAAATACTGACGGCAAGCTCCGACAGCACCGACGGCGAAATAATATTAAACGGCAAGAAATATAAGTCACGGGCAGTTCCTATGCCGAAAAATATTTCCTACGGCGAAACTGTTTACAGCGTATTTTTCGTTATTCTCCCCGATAATAACACCCTTTATGATATATTCCTCCTGAACCGTCAGGCTTACGGCGAAAACGCATCGTGGTTAAAGCATTATTTCGGCTTTGACATTGACGGAAGCAACGCCGACAAGCAAGCCCTGTGCGACAGCCTCACGGACATTCTGGCAAAAAGCTCACGGAATATGGAGAATATCTTCCCCTTTGCCGAAAGCAGAACCGAAAACCTTGATGTGATGATAGCGACCTACGGCGGACTTCTCTTTCTCGGAATATTCTTAGGACTTGTCTTTATCTTTGCCACCGTGCTCATAATCTACTATAAGCAGGTTTCGGAGGGATATGAGGACAGAGAACGCTTTGCAACGATGAGAAGTGTCGGAATGACTGAACAGGAAATAAAGAAGAGCATAAACTCGCAGGTGCTGACCGTGTTCTTCGCTCCTCTTATCTTTGCGGGGATACATCTTACATTTGCTTTTCCGATAATACTTAAAGCTGTTAAAATGTTCGGCTTTGCCGACAGCGCACTTCTTCTTATTGCAAACGTGATATGCTTTGCCGTATTCGCCCTGTTCTACATCTTTGCTTACAAGATAACATCGGGGATTTATCTTAAGATTATTGAAAGGAAATAGGCTATATTGGGGTTGTGACACAACCCGGAAAAGAAAAAGCGAGCCGAAACGCTAAAAATAGTGCGCACGGCTCACTTTTTTGATATGTTGAGAAAGTCTGTATTTTAGTGTACTTCTATTATAACGTTTTAGTAATTAACATTGATAGATAGCTACCGATACTGCCTTTTGCGGGATGGCACTTCTCGGGTTCGCTATTCTGTGCGATAATGTTGCTACTATGTGTGAGGGAGAC
>DOQG01000065.1:3482-14244 GCA_003512525.1 Oscillospiraceae bacterium
TAAGACACACAAACGATTGCGTTTAAAAAGCCGTTATAAGCGGGACGCTCCGCTCTGTTCGACCCAGGGGGCTGTACAGATATCTCAGGATAGTGCGTTTTCTGGAAGTTTCGGTGATAATTCAGTTGCACTGATACACTCACGAAATTATTAACATCTTATCGGCACGGAAATTGTTTTCAGCGGTGTTGGCTGTATGTTTCATAATACTGCTTTATCGGAAATGTGCTGTAATGAGAATTATTGCCTATATACAAAAAAATGGGGGGGTGTGACACAACCAGAAAAAGGAAAGGTGAGTCAAAGCGCAAAGGATAGTGCGCTCGGCTCACTTTTCCTTTTTCGTACTGTGTCACAGCTCCATTTTCTCACCCCAACGTACAGTCAAGCACCATCATAACAACAAACCCTGCCGCCGCACCTATCGTTCCTATGTTGCTATGCTCTCCGCCCTGTGCCTCGGGTATAAGCTCTTCTATCACAACATACATCATAGCACCCGCCGCAAACGACAGCATATACGGCAAAAGCGGAGCAATGAAAGAAGCAAGCAGTATCATTGCTACCGCACCTATCGGCTCGACAACGCCCGACAGTACCCCCATCGCGAATGCCCTGCCCTTTTTCATACCCTCACCTTTAAGCGGCATGGATATTACAGCACCTTCGGGAAAATTCTGAATAGCTATACCGAGTACCAGCGCAAAAGTGCTCGCCACCGTCATGGTTTCGCCTGCCGCTCCCGCACACGCTGCTCCGACAGCCATACCCTCAGGGACATTGTGAATAGTGACCGCAAGCAGCAGCATTGTCGTTTTTGAAAGCTTCGTTCGCACGCCCTCAGGCTTATCGCTGTCAAGGTGCAGATGCGGCACAAGACTGTCTATCCCCAGCAGGAAAAGTATTCCGACCGCAAAGCCGACCACAGCAGGTATCCAGTTTAAATTTCCGTATGTATCGACCGACAGCTCCATAGACGGTATCAGAAGCGACCACACAGAAGCCGCGACCATAACTCCCGACGCAAACCCGAGCAATAATTTTTCGGTTTTAGCGCTCACCTTATCACGCATAAAAAATACGGTCAGCGCGCCGAGTGTTGTCCCTGCAAGCGGTATCAGCAATATAATCAATATATCCGTATATCTCATCTCCTTTTGAGTTAGCGTATGCTTACCGTTTATATTTTACCACAAGCAAAAGAAAAAGCCAAGCGTTTAGCATGACTTTTTCAGAAATATTTACTTTTTACGTCTTCCCGATATAATTACGCACGTCATCAAGGCAACTGCTATCACAGGAGTAACCGCCGTTGCAAACGGCATTTCGCCGCTCGTATCGGGATTTGCAGGCTTTGCAGGCTGTTCGGGCTTAGCAGGTTCTTCCGGCTTTGCAGGTTCTTCCGGCTTTGCAGGCTGTTCCGGCTTTGCAGGCTGTTCGGGCTTTGCAGGTTCTTCCGGCTTTGCAGGTTCTTCCGGCTTTGCAGGCTGTTCGGGCTTTGCAGGCTGTTCCGGCTCTACAGGCTGTTCGGGCTTAGCAGGTTCTTCCGGCTTTGCAGGATTTTCCGGCTTTGCAGGCTGTTCGGGCTTAGCAGGTTCTTCCGGCTTCTCCGGTTTATCCGGCTCTTCAGGCTTTTCGGAATCTTTTTTTACCGTCACAACAAATTCCGATATGTTGCTTACAAGCCTGCCGTTTTCACCTCTTGTAACGCTGACAGCAAAATCCACATCGCCTACCGCCGTATATCCCTCGGGGATCTCTGCTTTTGCGTCATATTTTCCGTAAGGCACATATTTACTGTACTCATAAACCTTATTGCCGTTTTCGTCAACAATTTTAACATTGACCGCAGGGAGCTTTTCAACAGGCACTACGATCTCACTGTCGGCAGGATGCCATTTGCCGTCTATATACAACAGCCTTGTGATATAATCTTTGCTGCTTCTTTGCTCATACTGATAATACCCGTATCCTTCAGGGCAATCAAGGTTGTCTATGTTGAATATTGTGCGATCGGCGTAACTTATCGTGTTCTCTTCTATCACCTCTTCGGTAAATGCATCACAGTAAATAACATGAGTTTTCTTGTCCGAATTATCAACGGCAGGCTTTATGTTGAATGCCACAAAATCCTTTTGTGCGACATAAGCACCGTCTTTTTCGGTAACATTCACTGTTGCCTTGTTTTTTCCGACGAATACATATCCGCAATTTCCAAGCTCCTTTTCGTCATATTCAATTACACTTTCACCGAGCGTGGTGAGATGCTTCTCATCAGTCAGAACAACAGTTCCGTTATAATAAAAATATACCGGTATAATAACACCTTTTAATGTTTTTACCTTGATCGTTGCAACCTCAGAAGCAAATTCGTCATCGGTAGCTTTCTTTCTTACCTCTATCGTATATTCCGCATCGCTTGCAAGCTCTGTGATATATTCGCTGTCACCTGTCCATGTATCCTGACCCTGTAAACGGAATTCATATATTCCGTCACTGTCAATACCGATATTATTGATTCCCGATTTTGTTTTAACGTTTTCGGGGGCGGCAGGTCTTTCGGGAACATCTATACAAAGTATGTCGCTTGCAAATCCGTTTATGTCCGCTATACGCTGAAGGTAAATATTCTTTCCGGGTGTAAGCGGTATTGTTTCCTCGTCCAATGCTACCGCGTCGCTCATATCGGGATCATATGAACAAATATATTTATCGCTGAATGTGTAAAGCGTTTTCTCTTCATTGTAAACCAAAGCTTTTACATCGGGATTAATCGTGTATCTCTTAGGTGTTGTTTCAGTCGCAATAAGCTCATTGTCTTTGTTATAAACGCTTATTTTCTGCTCCGTAAAGTCCGATAAAGAGTCGCCGTTTGCAAGAATATTTCCGTCCTTGTCCTTTACTATATATCTGCTTTCGTCATACTTTATCGTTTCCTTGTCCGTATCATATCCGATATTCTGCTTTGAAACGTGTATTGTATATTCTGTTTTATCCTTGCCGTCAGCAGATGAAGTAATAACTATATCACGGCTTTCGCCTGCAGTCAGCTCTATTTCCTCCGACCATTCATCGGATGCGGCTGTTTTTCCGTCGATCATAATAACGTCACTGCCTCTGGGGCGTATCGAAACGCCGCTCACAGCTGCAGGCAAGGTCACTTCGGTATCCTCTCCGAACATATCCGGTGTCACAAAGAGCTTCTTATCTCCGTATTTGACCGCATATTCCGTAAGCGCCGACTTTGCCTTTGTATATGTACGGCTGACGATATTGCCGCTTCTGCTGTCCGTCTTGCTCCATGCCGAAACAGTGCACTCCTTTTCAATAACGATCGGCTTTGTATAATGTATAGCCGCTCCGCCGTATATGCTGTACCATATCTCGTCCGCACCGCTCAGCTCAAGCTTGCTTCCAAGCGCAACAGGACCTTCGATTATCGAAAAACGCACATTTTCCGATGCGGTTTTGCTCTCCGGCAGAGGATTTGTAAACGCACTAAGACAAAAGCCGGTAGCGCATAATGTATATCCGTCGGTTACATAGGACAGCTCCGACACGTCATTCCAATCCTTGCCGTTTTCACTGTACATTGATACTCTCCCGTCATCGGAATACTCCGGCGAAGAATTGTAAAAGCCATTATAATATATCTCGACCGGCAACGGATATCCATATCGGGGATTTGTAAGCTTGACCACCACGGAAAAATTCTCTCCGCTTGTCAGTGCGACCGCCTTGTCAAGCTCCACAGTATGATAACCGGGATATTTTTCCGTTCCCGCCTGACCGCTTAAAGCTATGCTGCCGCTTACGGGGTTTTCCTTGTCGGTATCGGTATAAACAGTTATCTCATACTGCGTATTTACATCAGTCGTATAGAACGAAACCGCTTCAAGCTGTTCATCTCCCTTTGCCGTGAATATATTCGACATATAGCCGTATTTCTTGGCATTTTCGTCTTTATAGAACGTATCCGCCGAAGCGTTCAGCGACCACATCTTTCCGACACCGTAATAATTGCTGTAGTTGTCCTTGCTATCAACGATATATTTTGCCACCCAGCCTATAGTCGGGTCTTCATACGACAGCCAGAAATATCCGTCATCTCCCCAGTTGGCACCCCAGCTGTTCTTTATAAGCCATGCGCCGTCTTTTTCAGGACGGGTGTCATCATTTGTGCCGAATTTTTCTCTTGAAAAATCATCATCCCATCCGACAACCGAAACCGCATGGTCGGCAACTTTATTCTCGTCATAACAAAAGGAAGTGTAATATTCATTGTTGTAGTAAGCATCATCACTGCAATACGATATCGTCGATGCACCGTATTCGCTTACAAGCTCTTTTATGATTTTTTCGGAAATATCTTTTTCTAAAATATTATCGTACCCATCCGTAATATAGGTTTGTGCCGTCGCAAAGTACACATCTGTAAGATGAAAATCGCTTTCACCCGTCAGATGCTCATCGGTATCGTCCTCGTCATACGGCAATCTGTAGGAATAAACAGGACCGTTCCACTCCGCCAGCGTAGCCGTTGCAAGGCTGTCAAAACCACCCATATCATAGGGATTATCAAAATCCTCTTTGCTTCTTACCCCGTTGAAGAATTCCCGCATATAATCGTTCTCATATGCGTTCCAGACAAGGTGTTTTTTTGAAAAAGAAATATCGGTAAACTGCGTTATAAGCTGTGACTCTATTGAACCAAGCGATGCAAACCCCCAGCAGGTACCGTACGGCGACTGATTCTCAACCGGCGACACCCTGCCGTGATCCCTCAGGTCATACGATGACGGGAATATTTCATCTGCCGTCCGCGTAAGCTGTGCGTAGCTTTCGCCGAGGTACGACACATCAAGCATAGACGGTGTATTCCCCGCTTTGTCGTCCTCGCCGGAATGCATATATCCGATATATTCCTCCGACACCGATGAAAGCATACCGTGACCGGCAGTTTCCGCAGGAGCCAGCTGTGCCGATGCTATCGTATTGAGCGGCACACTTCCTGCCACAAGCGTAACGGCTGTTATCGCCGCAATAATTCTTTTGAAAGGATTTTTCATATTTCCCCCTTATTTTCAATCAGATTACCATTATGTAGCAATAATATTATACAATATTTTTCGGATATTTTCAATATGTTTACAAAAAAATCTCTGTGACCGAAAAGCCACAGAGATCAATTTGTTCATATTACAATTAACTAACGGGATTTACTTGATAACCTCAACCATCATACCGGGAGCAGCCATAACAGCGTTTGACTCATCGGTATCAATATGCATAGCATCTGCGAAATTCTCGCTTACTCTGATAACAACGTCACCGAGTACAGCACTCCTGCCGTCCGAGTTCACCTTAACACTTACAACGTCCTTGTTCTTAACGCCCCACTTTTCAGCGGTTTCGGGAACAAGGTGGATATGACGTTTAGCGACAATAACGCCCTCGCTGATCTCGATCTCGCCCTCAGGACCTGTGATCTTACAGCCGGGTGTGCCTGCGATATCGCCCGACTCTCTTACAAATATGGGACATCCGATAGAACGTGCGTCTGTAGCGGAAAGCTCAACCTGTGTAGCAGGACGTACAGGGCCTAATATAGATACATTGGCAAGCGATCTCTTCGGACCTGTTATAGTAACTCTTTCTTCGCAAGCGAACTGACCGGGCTGAGAAAGATCCTTCTTCTTTGTAAGCTCATGACCCTTACCGAACAATGCTTCGAGAGCCTCCTGTGTAACGTGGATATGACGTGCGGAGGTTTCCAGTAATACTTCCATTTTTTCCATAATGTTATCCTTCTTTCATGCCAAAGGCAATTTTTACTGATAACATTATACACCAATGAAGTAAAAATTTCAAGGGGTTCATATAACGAATATCGGTCCGAGCAAAAAAGATATCCCCGCATCCGCTATACCAAGCAGAAAGCAACCTATACAGCACACCGCAAAACGTTCAATATATATCTTATAATAATGCGGAGCTGTTTCACGTCTGCCTCTTAATGTCGCCAATATGTTATTTGAACACGATAAAGAAAGCTGACACTGATAACAGCATACGAATGTTCCTATAAATGCGGACGGCAGGATAAACGCCGCAAAGGCGGGTATTCCGTTCGCACCGTATGTATCCAAAAGCGCTGAAAATGTCATTCCTATACCTATCCCCTTGAATGCCGGAACAAGCACGCCTACAGGCTGTCCGACAGCACACAGTCCGGATATAAACGGCACTATGCACCATATCAGCGCCGCGATAAATGAAGCTGCCGCGTTGCCGAAAAATCCGCCGTGTATCCTCCCTGAAAGATAATTTTTCAGCATTTCGTCCGATATGACCACCGTCATATCACCGTAAAGCACAGCTCCGGCAACTACTCCCGCCACTGCCGTTATAAACAATATCAGTCCCGCATACTGCCTGCTCTGTCTGTTTTTTATCACTATTTCCGATACCGTAATGCCGTCAGCTGTCAGTTGCTCATCTTTCCCCGCTCCGGGAATAACTATCCTCGGACCTTTTGACGGCTCGTCCGTTTTTTCATCGGCAACAGCGTCAGGCTCATATATCGCATTGCGTTCACTCAAAAACTCTTCTCTTGTCATCAGCTCGTTCATACTGCACGTCCTTTCCTTTCGGGTGTTCTACAGTAAATTTATGAAAGAAAGAAAGTGTTTATAACCATATTGCAATAAAAAAACAACCGCCGTGCCCTCAGACACAGCGGTTGCATTCATATCACCTATTCAATTGAAAATCAATACCCCGGATCCGGCAATCCGCTCAGATAATACCTCGGGTTAAGTCTTTCAGAGCCGTATCTTACCTCAAAGTGGCAATGACAGCCGTAAGCAAGTCCGGTTTCGCCTACTGCGGCTATACATTCGCCCTGATTTACCTCCTGTCCCGCACTTACAAATATTTCACTGTTATGCGCATATACAGTTGTATACCCATCGGGGTGGAGGATCATGACCGCATTTCCCAGACCGCCGTTGTCCCAGCCCGCAAAGATTACTGTACCGCTTGCACCTGCATATACGTCCGTTCCGTATGGCGCACCTATATCGACACCACGGTGTCCGGCATAACCGCCGTCCCACCAGCCCCATTCCCAGAACGTGCCGCCGTCAACAGGCCAGATGTACTTTTTTCCCGTTTCTGCCGATGCGTCCGAATAATGCGATGACTGCGGAGGAAGTGTGCCCTGCAATATGATCTCGGTCACAGGCTCCTTCACTCTTTCGGTTTTTTGTATGGTCCTCTTGACTTCCTCATCATTTACATAGTAAACCTTGGCAGTTATCTTGTTTTTGCCCTTTTCGCCTTCCTGCGATACTGTTTCAACGCCTTCATAACGTGTATCGTCGTCCTGATACTCGGTATCATAAGGAACATCAACAGTATAGGTTTCAATTCGTGAGATACTTACCGACAGGAAAGGAACTTCCTGCGTCTTGAGCAGCTTTTCACCGGCTCTGAGAACATAGTCCTCGTCCATTATGCCCGGGTTCAGCGCTTCAAGCTCATCCATGCTTATGCCAAGCTTAGAACAGATCCCCGAGTGGCTGTCGCCTTCAACGACCGTATAATATGCGGCCTCTTCCTTTTTCGAGTTTACGAGCTTTATGATCTCGTCACTTGAAACGATACTGTCCGACAGATACAGCCCGGGTACATATTCGATATCTTTTTCAAACGCAACGTCTTCGTCCTTTGCATTTGTACGATAACCGTCGAGTATCTTCTTAAGCTCCGCTTCGACTGCCGTATTGTCGATCAGCGCACCGTAGAACTTGCCGCCTATGTACATACCGTATGCGTACTCTATAGGAGTATCACTCATTTCAAGCAGCTTGTTTACAAGCTGATATTTTGTAAGATATTCCTGATCTCCGAGCATTTCAAGCGAATAGCTCGGCTCCATAGTTATCTTTTTCTCGTTGCCGATATAGGTTATACGTTCCTGCATTATGCGCTCTGCATCATTGAATACCTGCTCACTCTCGACATAACCGACAAACTTGCCGTCGACCGTAAGCTTTATCGCATAATTCGTTCCGGTAGCATATCCGACAACACTCATCAGAAACACGATCGCTATGATCGGTGCGGCGTAGTTGAAAAGCGTTACAGCAAGTCCCTGCTTGCCAAACACCGCATTCTTCGCTATACTTCCGTACAGCCTTGCAGCTTTCTTGTTATCGCCTTGTTCCTTTGCCGCCTTGATCTGTTTATTAGTGCGCTGAAGCACACGCTTTGACTTGATCAGCGGAGAGAAGAAAAAGTTTCCGATCTCCTTGAACGTTCTTTCGACCGCATCTCTGAATAAAGCCGTGTGTTTCCATACAAACTTTGCACCGTGTACAACATACACAGCGGGTTTTGAAAAAAAGTCAGCGATAATATGGCAAAAATATTGCCCCGCCGCAACAAAAAACTCAAAGATCTTATCCATTGCTACAGCAACAAAAGACTTTCTGCTTTCTTCCTCTTCGTTGTTTCCTTCCGTCCGACCCGCTCCGCTATCACTCTCAGTCTGAACCGTATTCTGATCGGGTTCTGTATTTTTACCGTCATTGTCGGGAATTACGGTTTCCTCGATCTCGTTGCGGTAATCGGGTATTTTAAGGTTTCCCATACTCTTTCCTTTTCCGTTTATACAAATAAATACGGGCTGTAATACAATACCGCCCGGTACACAACACAATAATATAATAGCCTGCCGCTGTGAACGACAGGTGATAGATTAACGCATATCCCGTTAAAAGTCGGAACGGGCTCAAGCCCGCCCCATACCTTTAAGGTTGCTTTTCTTTCCGTCATGAAAGACAGCATTTCTTTTCCGTCAGTATTAAGTATATCACAAGTGGTTACAAACCTGCAACAAATTGTAACCATTTTGTTACCATTTTGTAACCTTTTCGACCTTTTGTACAATTTCCTGACTATCGCGACATAAAAAATCGTACACTTTTGATAAAGCCTAAGTATGTTTCTTAGTTTATTGTGATTTAGCCTAAACATTGCACGTTTATTTGTGCATTCCAACTAAAATTTTATCCGGTTTTACTGTATCAGTTGACACACCATACACATTCGTGTTAAAATGTAACAGTGAAAATATGTTTATAATCTCATAAAGGCAGGTGATGACCATGAGCACGAACAAAGAAACAGCAGAAGAGCTGAAAGCGGAAAATTCCTACCCATCCAAAAAGAAAAAGCTTTGCGGCAATGCTTTTAAAATTTCTTGTGCCGCAGGCGGATTTATAGCTGTAGTTGCTCTTTGCGTTCTGTCAAGTCGTTTCTCATGGTTTGGTGTACAGGCAAACGAAAATGCGATAAGCTATGACAACGGCACTGTTTCATCACCCATATCGACCACACCAGCACTCGCAGAAAGCATTCCGTCTGAAACAAGCCGACTTGTTACATCTTCACAAACAGCCGATACCCCCAAAAAAACGACCGCGACCACAGCAGCCGTTACGACCCCAAAAACGACAGCGGCCACGACCAAAGCAGCTACGACTCCAAAAGCGACCACGACCGCTTCAAATACTACTCCGACATCGACTTCAGCCGCTACAACCCCCGCGACTACTGCCGCTCCCAAACCTGCATGGACAGAAGAAAAGCGCAGCGGTACTATGTATATAAAAACCGCAAGTTGCTCGGCAAGAAAAGAAGGCTTGCAGGGTTCAAAGGTCGTTTCATTCAAGCATTACGGCGATGCCGTGAATGTTACGGCTATCACCGATACAGGCTACTACAAGCTTGATGACGGCACTTATATCCACAGCGATTATCTTACTGACACAAAGCCCGCCGAAACAACGACCGCCGCCACCTCCGCTCCGACGCCATCAACTACACCGGCACAGAGCAATATGCAGATATCCTCGGCAGACATTACCGATGAGCCTGTAAACTGCTCAGCCGAAGAGGCCGAGGTATTCCGCATTGTAAACGAGCTCCGTGTTTCATACGGACTTACACCTTACAAGTGGGACGCAAACGCATACAAGGCGGCAAAAAAACGTTGCGATGAAGCCTTTGATGTATTCTCGCATCTGAGACCTGACGGAACTAAGTTTTACACGGTATACGGTATAAATTCCGAGGAAGATAAAAACACCGTATTTAAAAATGTCGGTGAAAATCTCGGCTCGGGTCAACCTACTGCACAAAAGGTCGTTGACTGTTGGATGGCATCCACCGCAGGACACCGCGAAAACATATTAAACCCCGATATCGAAAATATGGCAGTTGCATTCGGTACATATAACGATGATTTCAAATATTACTGGGTGCAGGAGTTCACGACCTACAGATAAACCGAAATAGAAGCTGTGATGAAATGCAAAAATTTCATCACAGCTTCTCAGCTTTTCAAAACCTCATTGAAATTGCAGTGCAACATATTGTCAAAACGTCAAAACAATAAATTACAGCCAACATTGCTGAAAACATTTTCGATACCGACAAGTTATTAATAATTTCGCGAGTATATCGATGCAACGGGCGGGGCGAGCAAGGCAAGGACGCGAAACCCCATACAAGCACACACAGCACCTCACCCTACGAAAAGAGAATGTGATAGCAAATATAAAAAATAGCAGTGCGGATAAAAACAACGCGGCAGTATAATAGAATGTATCACTAGCACCGCTGAAAACAGTTCCTATACTAACAAGGCGTTAATAATTTCGTGAATAAATCCGTGCAACTGCACTGTCACCGA
>DOQG01000021.1:0-24504 GCA_003512525.1 Oscillospiraceae bacterium
GTGCAGTTGCACCGATATACTCACAAAATTATTATTCACTGTGTAGCACAGAAACTGTTTTCAGCAGTGCCGGCATTTTATCTAAATCACCGCTTAATCAATAATATATTGTGCTGTATTTTTAATGAGTTTTCTACAGCCTAAACAGCATAATAACAGCGAGGTGTGTTGCAGTATACAAACAACGCGCACCCACATATGCAGGTGCGCATCGGTAACTATACTTTATCCGATTATCGGTTTACCCCATAACCGGTACTGCCGCTTCACTCTTCCTGAGCCTTGCGGTCTGCTTCTGTGCCATTACAAGCTCATAATATACGCCCTTATTGCGTAAAAGCTCGGTGTGAGTGCCGATCTCGGCAACCTTGCCCTTTTTGAGCACTATAAGTCTGTCGGCATTTGCAAGTGTAGACAGTCTGTGAGCTATCGCTATTGTTGTTCTGCCCTTTATCAGCCTGTCGAGAGCGTCCTGTATCTGCTTTTCGGTCTGAGTGTCAAGCGATGCGGTAGCTTCGTCAAGTATCAGTATCTTCGGGTCGTGGAGAATTGCTCTTGCAATTGCTATACGCTGACGTTCACCGCCCGAGAGATTGTAACCCCTTTCGCCGACAACGGTATTATATCCGTCCGGCATACGGGTGATGAAGTCGTGGCAGTTTGCCGTCTTTGCGGCATTCACTATCTGCTCAAATGTCGCATCGGGCTTTGCATAACGGATATTGTCAAGCACCGTACCATTGAACAGATACGTTTCCTGCAATACCACACCGACCTGCGAACGCAGTGAGTTCTGCGATATATCCCGCACGTCCTTGCCATCTATCAGCACCTCGCCCGCTGTCGGGTCATAAAGCCGCATGATAAGGTTTATCAGCGTTGACTTTCCGACACCCGAGTGTCCGACTATTCCTATCATCTCGCCCTGCTTTATGCTGAACGAAATATCTTTGAGCACAGGATTATACGCCTTGTAGCCGAAATATACGTTCTTGAACTCGATATCGCCCTTTATGTCAAGGCTGACTGCGTTTTCGGTGTCGCTTATATCATTATCCTCTTCAAGTATCTCAAACACCTTTCCTGCACTTACCCGTGCCTGTGCAAGCACTCTCGGCAGGCTTGTAAGCCACTGGATAGGACCGTAGAGCATAGCGACATAGGTCGTGAACTGTATCAGCTCACCGAGCTGCATCTCTCTGCCCAGTATCATACTGCCGCCGAAAAACAGTGCGCAGAACTCGCCTATACTGAATATATAGCGGATCGGCGGCTGTACCATATACCAGAGGATATCAGCTCTCATCACAGAGTCAGCCCACTTTGATGAGGCTTTTCTGTACGCTTCTATCTCCCTGTCCTCGTTGCCGTAGTTCTTTACTACTCTTATACCGTGCAGAACATCGTGCAGAAGCTCGCTCGCACGGCACTGGAAGCGCCATACTCTGCCATATCTTACGCTTATCGCATTGAACGACTTTACCGAAAGGAAAGCCGCAAGCGGTAAGGGGATAGTAATGACAAGAGCCAGCTTCCAGTTAGTAATGTACATGATTATAAGCAGAGCGACAAGGGCTGTCGTCTGGAATATCATATCCTTGCCCTGCCTTGTCATAAAATCCTGCAAAGTCGCCGCATCACCCGATACGCGGTTGATAAGCTCGCCGGGAGTGCGTTTTGCGACATTGCTCATTGACAGCCGCTGAGTCTTGTTGAATATATCGCGGCGCAGATCCCTGCCGTATGCCGTTGATATCTTATAATTACATACCTCCTGCAGCAGCCTGAAGCCCATAGAGGACAGATTGAGCGTCAGAATGCACAGCGTTATCTTCCAGAAAAGTCCCCAGTCGCTGTTATTCGGCACGATAAGGTCATCTACCAGTATACGCTGAAACAGCGGATTGATAACGTCAAACGCATACAGTACGAATGTAGCCAGAAGCGACAGGCAGAACTGCACCTTGTACGGTGCAAGCCTTTTTACAAGCTTTAAGAACACGCCCTTTTTCGCATCGCAGAACATACATTTACTGCTGCCCCTGAGCGCCGCTCCGCACTTAGGACAGCTAGGCTCGTCCGCGTCTGTATGCTCGGTAAATTCACCCGTGGCTATGTAATGCTCGTATATCTTCGCAAGCTCCGCATAGCGCATATAGTACTTCTGCGAAAACTGACAGACGCAGATATCCCTGCCGTGCATATCCCTTACGCACAGCATCGAACAGCCGATAAGCTGTTCTACCGTTATCTTGCTTATATTCGATACAGAAAACTCCCGTACCGCTTTATTGTCATAATATACCGTTAGCATATCCTTTGTGGCTGTCAGATGTCCGTCAGCCGTTTTTGCTTTCCGGTCTATGTCAAACGGAAGCGAAAAGTTCACGCTGTCAGCGTCCACTCCTTTCGGGACTGACAGTTTTAAATTCATTTACACCCGCTCCTTTCTGAAAAGCCCTAAAATCAGATAAACAATTGCAGCTTTTTAAGGCTTGCTTTATCAAGCCTGTCAACATCGGGTACGCTGTAACGGTTTCCGTCAGCATCTGTCACAGCAAGCATCTTACCGTGTATCACTCTGAAATTGTGCCACCAGTCGTACACCGCTATCTTCTTTTCTCCCGCCGTTGTTTCGGCTTCAAGGAAAAGGTAGCCCATCTGATTATCTGTTATCTTATCTATCTTTTTTATCTCGGGAATGTAGTACTTCAGCTTAAGATAGGCACTGACCGTACTTTTAACATCATCTGTCAGTTCATTCAGATCTTTTATAACACCTATCTCCTTCCACTCATCCTCCTCATTCTTATAGCTTACGCTTATATACCTGTTTTCATCGTTAAAAGGCACAAGCCTTGTAAGGTCGACCTTTTCATAATCCTTTCCGTCATAGGAAAGCGACAGATAACCGCTTTCGTTTTCGGTAAGCCCGATTTTGTCCGGGGAAAGAATGTTAAGCGTATCTACATCATAAATTGCAGTCGTATTCTGCGTCATAAGCTCTCCTTTCGTTATCAGTCAAGTCCGACAGACCTCAGCGACTCACTCTGCAGCTTGTACAGCTCAAAGTACTTGCCCTTTGTGCGTATAAGCTCATCGTGCGTACCGCTTTCCTTCACCTCGCCGTGTTCGATCACATACAGCTTGTCTGCGTCACGGAGCGTTGAAAGGCGGTGGGCTATCGCTATTATCGTTCTGCCGCTCTTGAGATTATCTATCGCACTCTGTATCTTACGTTCTGTTGCGGTATCCATAGCCGCCGTAGCCTCGTCAAGTATAAGTATATTTGGCTTCTGTATCAGCGCCCGGGCGATGGATATACGCTGTTTTTCGCCGCCCGACAGGCTTACGCCGCCGCTTCCGGTAACGGTATCGTACCCTTCGGGGAGCTTCATTATAAAATCGTGAGCGTTTGCGCTTTTAGCCGCCTGTATTACTTCTTCCATTGTCGCATCGGGTCTTGCGTAACGGATATTATCTGCGACAGTTCCCATAAACAAATAGGTTTCCTGCGAAACGACGCCGATATTCTTTCTGAGAACGTCGAACGGTATCTTCTTCACAGGTATTCCGTCTATCGTTATCTCACCGGAGGTAACATCATACATTCTTGATATGAGATTGATGATAGTTGATTTTCCCGCACCCGTCTTACCGACAATGCCGGTGAACTTTCCGGCTTCGGTAGCAAACGACATATTTTTAAGCACCGGTCTGCCCGCTTCATATTCAAACGTAACGTCCTTGAACCGGATATCGCCCTTCAGAACGCCGTCCGGTATAACAGCAGGCTCAGCGGGCGGCTTTACCGTAGGCTCGCTGTCGAGTATCTCGAACATTCTGCCCGCGGCATCGGTACACCTTGCCCAGTCATTACCCATATACATAAAGAAAAATATCGGATCCCATATTACACCGAAATAGTTTATGAGCAGTGTCAGTCCGCCCAGCTGAAGGTTACCCGTCAGCACAAGAGCAACGCCAAGACAGTATATAACACCGCTGAATACGGCATATATTCCGTGCTGTACGGGGAAGAAATGAGCGCTCCTCTTATCCCTTGCGTATTCAGCCGAATAAAGATTATCATTCTTCCTGCCAAAACGGGATATTTCCTGTTCCTCACGGGAAAACGCCTTTACTACCCTGTGTCCGTTCAGCGCGTCCGACAAGGTAGACGTAACGCCTCGTCTTGCGATATCACGGTTTCTCCAGTGCCTTCGCTGACCTCTCAGCCAAAGCACCTCGCACAGCAGTACAAAGAACACCGCAAGGAACATCGACAGCGATATTATCGGGTTCACCATAAGCATAAGCACGACAAGTCCTGCTATCTTTATCATATTTGCAATAAACTGCGGAACTATATCCACAAAAAATCCGTACACATCAAAGCTGTCACGGTCTACCCTGCCCATAAGCGAGCCTGTCTGCTTTGTTGTGAAGAATGACAGCGACAGCTTCTGCATAGAAGCAAAAATATCCGTCCTCAGCTTATGTATTACCTGCGGTGTTATCCTGCTTATAATAACACCGTAGATCATCGAAAATCCCGTAGACAGCAGTGAGAATGCCGCCATTACCAGTATCACGAACAGTATCTGTCCGTACAGGCTTCCGCCCTCGGTCAGAACATCATCGTACAGCATCTTTGTGCCGAAGTACGGAGCTATAAGCCCCAGTGCCACCGATACGGCTATGAGCGCCAGAATTATAACTATCTGCTTTTTGTAGTCACCGAACATACCCAGTAAGCGCTTGAATATCCATGTACGCTTTGTGCAATACGGACAGAATGCTCTGTTCGGGTCGGGATATTTTCTGTTGCACTTCGGACAATACAGCGTCTTGTCGTCCAGTGCCGAGTCGTCGGGCGTTTCACCCTTTTTGATCGTTTCGTATCTGCGGCAGAACTGCTCGAATTTTTCGGAAAACCCTCCCGAAAACATTGCGAGCTGTTTTTCGCTGCCGTCACTCATCTTCGCCATCAGCCTTGCCGTAAACTGATAGCGGTCAACATACAGCTTTTCGATATCCGACATCGGATATTCGCAAAAATCCTTGAAATCAAACTGTGTGTCGAAAGTCTTTTTATTTTTTACCAGTCTGTCATAGCCCGACAGCAGATAAAGCTTTTCATTGTCGAACGTGATATAGGTGTCATAATAGCACCCCTCTCCGTCCATATCTGCCTTTACGCAGTATAAAAGCTTATCCGTGTCTACCGCCCTGACAGAAAAAGCTGCCTGCACAGCGGCAGACAGCTTATCAAAATACTTCATTCATTCACCGTTTCTTTCCGACCGCAAAAATGCGGTCTTGCGAAAACACAAAAAGATACGCAGGCACAGTTGCTCCGAATTTCAGTTAACTGTGACATTTACGGCATACAAAAGGTTTGCTTGTTGCGGGTCGTATAATTTATAATGATATCTTTTTATGAATTTCAAACGTTACGCAAGCCCACATTAAGCACACCGCCGGGTCTA
The DNA here is from genome assembly GCA_003512525.1 of Oscillospiraceae bacterium. Taxonomy (GTDB): domain Bacteria; phylum Bacillota; class Clostridia; order Oscillospirales; family Ruminococcaceae; genus Ruminiclostridium_E. Next base: position 5,493 of record DOQG01000021.1, read on the forward strand.
CAAAAAATCAACCGACAGCACAAGGCTTATTACAGGCTTCCGTTATTAGAATTTTCTTCTGAAAGCTGTTCTCCGAAAGGGCATAATTATCCCTTTGAAGATCAGTCCGTTGCAGATAATATTTTATTATTCCGTTCCTGTTTTCCTTGTATGTCGGTCAATGTACTTGCTTTTAATTATCTATACATCGTCTTTGCTACTTCAGCGAGTATATCAACGCCCTTTTCGATCTGTTCATCGGTGGGTGTTGAATAGTTCAGTCTGAACGACAGACAAGGAGCATTTTCATCTGTTAAGAACGCATTGCCGGGAACAACAGCCACCTTGTTCTGTACAGCCTTCTTGCAGAAGTAAGGCATATCTCCGTCAGGCAGAGTGCCCCAGATAAACAAACCGCCCTCGGGCTCTGTGAACTTGATGGACTTGGGCATCTTCATCTTTAGGTTAGTAAGCATAAGATCCGACTTGCGCTTGTAGATGGCTCTCAGCTTTTCAAGATGCTCTTCAAAGTTATTCTCGGTTACGAACTTATAAGCGATCATCTGCGGCAGGATAGAGGTGTGAACGGTTGAAACCTGCATGCAGACTACTGCCTTTGCGATTACGTTCTTTGGCGCGCAGAGGTATCCCACACGCAGACCGGGTGCAAGCGTCTTTGAGAATGTTCCCGCATAGAGGACATGACCGGTCTTATCAAGCGACTTTATGGTAGGTACGTCCTCGCCGAAATAACGCAGATCGCCGTAGGGATTATCTTCAAGTATATATACGTTATACTTCTGAGCCAGCTCAAGCACCTTCTTGCGCTTTTCAAGGCTCATAGTCTTGCCGGTGGGGTTCTGGAAGTTCGGAATAAGGTAGATGAAAGCTGTTCTCTGATACTTTTCAAGAGCAGCTTCAAGCTTTTCGATATTTATTCCGTCATCGTCCATATCTATGCCGACAAGCTTAGCATTATAGGAACGGAATGCGTTCAGCGAGCCGATAAATGTAGGTGCTTCGCAGATAATTACGTCACCCTCGTTGCATATCTCCTTGGTGACTACCTCTATCGCCTGCTGTGCGCCCGATGTGATTACTACATCTTCTTCGCTTTCATCAAACATTCCCTTTTTCTTAAGGTCGTCCTTTATCCAGTTGCGAAGCGGTGTATAGCCCTCTGTAATTGAATACTGGAGAGCGTCAATGGGCGTAGTTGTAAGTATTTCGTTTGTTATACGCGCGATCTCCTCTGTAGGGAAAGCCTCGGGTGCAGGGTTGCCTGCCGCAAAGCTGATCACCTCGGGATCTGACGTAAACTTAAGTATCTCTCTTATTGCTGATGGCTGCAATGTCTGTACTCTGTATGAAAATGCGTTCATATTTATATATCGGTCTTACCGCCGCATAAACGGTATGACCTTTCCTCCTTGCATTTATTTTGTAATGGGTGAGCGGCATATTGGGTCTGCCGCCGTTACAATAGTTTTATTTTATCACACATTTAAGCGGAATGCAAGGTTTTTATCAGCTAAAACACAGTTGCAGCTTCCTGTTTACGGTTGCAAAGGCAGCACACATTCTATGATATCTTAAATTTACTTGACAAATAAAAATTCCGTTGACTTTTCATAAAGTTTGTTTTATAATTTAACTGACGGTGATAAAGCCGCTGATTATTTGAAATGATTTTTCGGAGGTAAACATTTATGGCTTTTTGCAACAAATGTGGAAATCAGCTCCCCGACGGAGCAAACAACTGCCCTAAATGCGGTGCGCCTGTAGGCGGCACTCAGCAGAATGCTCAGGGTTTTGTAAACAATATGATGAATACAGCTGACTCAACAGCACAGTTTGATCCTCAGGATATATACGCCAACAAGGGTATGTCGGTGCTTGCGTACATATGGATACTCTTCCTTGTTCCGTTGCTTGCTTGCCCTAACTCAAGGTTTGCACGTTTCCACGCAAATCAGGGTCTTGTGCTCTTCCTGTTCGGCATAGCTGTTTCGCTGGCAACATTCATCATCTCTATAATTCCTGTTGTAGGTTGGATCTTAGGACCTATCATCGGTTTTGTAGCTTCTGTCTTTGAACTGATACTTATGATCATGGGTATCATAAATGCCGCTCAGGGTCAGGCTAAGGAGCTTCCTCTTATCGGTAAGATCATACTGCTCAAGTAATTGATAATAACGAGAACACAAATACCCTGTGCAACAAGCACGGGGTATTTTACTGCAAAAAATCAACTCCGCTGTACTAAGTACAACGGAGTTGATTTTTAGTTATTCTTTGAAAGCCATATACTTGCAACATCAAGCGCTTCGTAAAGGCTGCCTCTTTCACTGGTCTTTGCGATTATCTCTGTAGCGGGAACAGTAGGGTCTGTGCTCATCAGCTGTACCCTTGTCTTGTCCGCTATTTCAAGATCCTTGACCTTGTGCGTGGATAATACGGTCAGCATTGCAACGTACTTATCTGACATATTGCCATAATAGATAGTGTTGTCTTTCCTTACAAGAGGAAGACCTTTGTAGGTGAAAAATTCCTGCTCTGTCATAATAACCTCCGCCGTTGCACTAACGGTCATTATGTGACGGACAGATCCCGTGCAAAATTTAAGATCCGCCCCCATTCGTCACATACCAATAATAATGCCCTATGGCATCAGAACTCTGAAACTATTTCTCCGCCTGTGAGAAGCGCATTCAGATTTTCAAGAAGTCTTGTTGCATATATCTGCCTTACCTTGTAACGTACATCGCCGTTTACAACTATAATGCAGGTTCTGTCGCTTTCGCTGGAGTAGAACTCAACTGCATCGTTTTCCTTGCCCTCTTCGCGGTGATCATATGTGATACCGGCTATGAACTTGTTGTCATCAGTCAGATCATCAAGATATATCTGCTCTGCATATGCCGACAGCAGATACTGATAGAACGACTTGAACTTAGCCGCATCAACTTCCTTGCCGTCATAGCTGAAGCTTGCGTTGTCTGCATCTCCGACGATCTTGAAGTCATAAGCCTTGCGGTCGCTGTCATAGATAGTAACGCCGTCAAGATAATAGATATAAGGCGTTAAGAAAAGCTTATAGAGTATGCTCTCCGGTGTTACCGTCAGCCATGGCAGATCATCGGGCGAGAACACATAAATCGCATCCTTGTCCGACAGCATACCGTAATATCCGGTAATAGTCTTTATCTCTTCGCCGGTTTCTTCATTCTTTGTAACATTGTATACCGCCGAGCCTATCGAAAGCTTCGTGACCGTATCCTCGTTGCTTACAATTGTGACAGTGCAGTCCGGATCATCAAGACCCGCCTGCTTCTTCTGTTCATCTGTGGGAGAAACCGCGAACACATCGGACGCGGAAATTCCGTACAGACCGTAAACCACCTTCTGGTCAAGCTCATCATCGGCAAGTATGCCGTTGTGGCTTGACATTGCATATGCCACATAGGTAGACGAAAACTCTTTTTCTTTTTCCTCGGGTAGCTTGTCAAGAACTATATCCTTTTCAAGATCCTTTCGCTCAACACGCACTCTGTTTACCGTATCGTTTTTCGAGTCGTAAGACGCAACAAGCGTTGACTTGTTGACATAGGACAGCTTATCGTTCATAGCAAAGCTCACGCCTGAATTTGATACAAGATATACCGTATTGCTCTTGTCTGTCTTTACATACCACGAGTTTTCACCCTCGTACTTGATGCCGACAAGACAGGTTACATCATCAGCCTTATTATCCTTGAATGTCATCTTTATCGTGGCTGTAGGCTTGTCAAAGCCGTATTTTGCAAGATCCGTTGCGTTTTCCTCAACTACCTGCTTTGCGCTCATGCCCCCGGCGCTGCTCATAGCGTTTGAATACGAACTGCTGTTTGCAAGCGCCTCCGGGATCGAATCAATGCCCCATTTTTCCTTACCTAAACGATTTATCGTATATTCTCCGCTCTCATTTGTTACAGTGAGCGTTGAAATATCATCGGTTTCGTAATCGGTGATGCTGACCGATGTATCGCTTGACGTATCAGAATCGGCAGTATCATCCTTCGGCTGGGTCAGCACCAATGCGAGCGTTGCCGCACCGAGTACCGCCAGACCGATCACCGAACCGAGTATTATTTTTGTATTTTTCTTCATTGCTGACCTTTCGCTTACCTATGCAGACGTCTTACCCAGATGATTATGCCGAATACTATCAGAAGTACAGGCAGAACAATTACAAATCCTACAACAAGACCGTTCTTCTGAGCGTCTGTTATCTCAAATGTAGATGTATTATAAGACTTGGGAGTGAGTGTTATTCCCTCTTCCTTGTTACAGCTGACATTAAAGATGTTCATGATAAGCTGTGAGTTGTTTACAGACGCTGTCTGTAAGAATGAGCTGTTGAGAAATTCCATACCGCCTATTGCCACTATACGGCTTGAGAACGGTGTTGTACCCTCAAATCTTGTCTTTACAGCCTGCATGATAACAGAATACTGTGTTCTTTTTGCGTCACTTTCGGGTGTCCAGTTGTCGCCGCTGTCCTGAGGCTTGATAACCGCGCCATCGTATGTTTTGAGGAGCGACTGGATAGAAATATTACCGTTACCGCTCTGATTCTCCCACTTTGATGTTACAGCACTCATATTATAGCCGTGAACAGGCGAATTGTTTGTGAATTTGCTGAAATCGGTATCCGGCACAGACAGCACCTGATATGTGTTCATACCGCTGTATGTGTAATTCTCATCTGTCTGATAGGTAATTCCCTTTTCGACCTTTAAGCCCCACTGGTCAAGCAGACCGTCAAGGTTCGGTGACTCGCCGAGCTTGGGATTGCTTACATATACCAAATTCTTTCCGAAATTGCCGCTGTTGTCAAGCCATGTATCAAGCTTGCTGATATCGGCAACCGAGTAGTCCTTATCAGGTCCGAACATAAATACAAAATCGTAGTCCTCGCTTATCTTGTCGGTAAGCGTAATGTTCACCGATTCGATAACGTAGCTGTTTGTCTTGAGCAGATTCTGTAAAACAGTGTTCTCTGTTTCTCCGTAGCCCGTTAAAACCGCAACCTTTACAGGATCTGTATCGGTAACGTTCATAATAGCGGATACTACAGCCTGCTCTGCGTTGGCTTCAACCTTTTCGGGCTGTTTTACTCCGTAATAGTTAAGATATTGTTGATTATAGGTTATGCTGAGGAAGTCCTCATATGTCAGAACCTTTACACGCTTTGTGTTCTTACTCTCGACCATAATTTCGTTTGAGGTTATGGTTTCTGTGTAGTTAGCTATAAAGCCGGGGTTTGATACTACATCGATATACTGTAATGTGATATTTGAATTTGCCGCGGCGATCTTCTTTAATATCTCATTTGTCTGGTAGTAGTATGAACTTCCGCCCGTGAAAGCGGATTCCTCGCTTGTCACCGTAATTGTGACCTCGTCGGTTATCGTTTTGATATAATCAACCGTTGACTGCTCAATGCTGTAAAGGCCTGAGTCCGTAAGGTCTGCGGCGGGCATAAATCTGTCGCCGAGCAGTGTAATTATTACATTTACAAGTACGACCGCAACTATAAATATAACTGTAAAGAGTATCGACAGTCCGCCGTACTTTAGCTTCTTGTTTTTAAAAGGATTTTTTCGCGGCTTCTTTGCGCTGTCGCTTTTAGCGGGAGCTGACTCTTTAGTGTTTTCCTGCTTTTCCGCCGCTGTTTCGTTTATTGTTTCTGCCGCTGTTTCCTTTGCGTTTTCAGCCGCATCGTTAATTTTACTCATGCGTTTTCTCCTTTGTCGTAGTCAATGCTTATGCCCAGCGGCGCTTTTCAAGCACTCTTACAGTCAAGAACAGGAAGATGAAGATAACACTTATGAAGAATATCAGGCTTGAAAGACTGAATATTCCGTTGGTTATCTGTGAGTATCTTGAATATACGGAGATACTTGAAAGTACATCCCGGAAAAATCCTGAGGGGAGTGCGCTTGTCAGTGTGTTCATAAGCAGTATCATCAGGTTGATGAAGAAGCCGCCTATAGCCGCGATCATCTGATTTTCCGTAAGCGATGACACGAACAGTCCGATAGAAACAAATATACCGCCCAGGAGTAAAAGTCCTACCGTGTTGCCCCATATCGGGAGCCATGATACAGTTGCAAAGGTCGACATTACAAAGCCGTAGACCGGCATTACTGCAACGCCGATAGCAAATATAGCATATGCGGCAAGGAACTTGCCCATAACTATTGATAAAAGACTTACAGGCGCAGTCAGCGTCAGCTGATCGGTCTTCTGTTTCTTATCCTCCGAAAGCAGACGCATAGTCAGCAGAGGAACAAATATCATAAGCACCATAAACATCATCAGGAATACGCTTGATATATCCGTAGAGCCTACAGACAGTGCGAATATATAGAAGAACAGTCCCGAAAATGCATAGAATATAGCCAGGAACACATAGCCCAGCGGCGATGTGAAATATGCTCTCAGTTCTCTTTTGAATATTGCAAACATTCTTATTCCGCCTTTCCGATCACTTTGTAAGCTTCAGCTTGTCAACGCTGTCTGCCACATTGCCGTAAATATCGCCCGTAGTGATCTTAAGGAACACTTCTTCAAGCGTAAGCTCGCTCGACTTCATCATAAGCAGAGCGTAATTTCTTGACGCAAGGCGCTTTGAAACCTCACGGCGGATATCCGTACCGGGCTTTGCATTGAGGAAGTACTCACTTACACCCTCTTCAACATTCTCCCTGTTGACGAACACCTCGTCCATGCCGGGAATAGTCGAAAGCAGCTTCTTTACATCGGCAGGAGCACCCTCACAGCGGATAACCAGTTTGTGGTCAGCCGACATATTTCTCGCAAGGTTGTCTGCACTGTCGTTTGCAACGACCTTACCTCTGTTGATGATAACTATCTTGTCGCATACCGCCTGGATCTCGGGGAGTATGTGGCTTGAAAGAATGACTGTGTGGTTCTTGCCGAGCTTCTTTATCAGCGCTCTTATCTCGATTATCTGCTTAGGGTCAAGACCGACCGTAGGCTCATCGAGGATAAGTACAGGCGGATTGCCCACAAGTGCCTGTGCAAGACCTACACGCTGCTTGTAGCCCTTTGACAGGTTCTTGATAACACGATCCTTTACATCGGTTATCTTTACAAGGTTGCATATCTCCTTGAGATGTGAGTTTATCGGAAGCTTGCACTTTTTAAGTCCGTAAACGAACTTTAAGTATTCCATTACCGTCATATCAAGATATAACGGAGGCTGCTCCGGAAGATATCCTATCATTTGTTTTGCTTTTACAGGCTCTTCAAGAATGTCTATACCGTTTATTTTTGCCTCGCCCTTTGTTGAGGAAAGATAACCGGTAAGGATATTCATCGTAGTTGATTTTCCAGCACCGTTAGGACCGAGAAATCCCAGTATCTCGCTTTCCTCAGCGGTAAAGGAAACATTGCTGACTGCCGTTTTAGAGCCGTAACGCTTAGTCAGATTTTTTACTTCGATCATTTGCTGCTCCTTCAAGTGAAGTATTAAGGCAGAGAAATACCCTCTGCGCATATCTGTTATATTATAAATTGTACAGGTGAAACCTGTGTGACAGTACGGTGTAATTATTGCTTCGCCGTTATTTTGTCCTTATCAAGCTGATTTTTAAGCTCGTCCACGCTTTCAAACCGTCTTTCCGGACGGATAAAATCAAGCAACGATACACGCAGTGTCCTGCCGTAAAGGTCGCCGTCATAGTCCATTATATGTGTTTCGGCAAGGGGACTGTTCTTATATCCGACAGTAGGCTTTACGCCTACATTTGTAACGGACGGCATAACTCTGCCGTCAAGATATGTCACACTCTTATACACACCGAACCTCGGCATAACTATGTTATCGGGAAACAGCTGGTTTATCGTGGGGCTTCCTATGGTTCTGCCTATGCGGTTGCCCTCTATAACTTTGCCCTCTATAGAAAAATCGTATCCGAGGAGCTTATTTGCCTTTGCTATTTCTCCCGATTTTATCAGATTTTTGATCGCCGTTGAATGTACCACACAACCGTCAAGACTGAACGGCGGTATAATAACGACTTCGATGCCGTACTCACGGCACATTTCCTTAAGCTCGTCCGCGTTGCTTCCGCCGCCTGCTCCGAGTCTGAAATCAAATCCGCACACAACAACCTTTGCGTTCATTATACTAACGAGTATTTTCTCAATAAAATCCCGTGCAGTATAATTACATACCGAGTTGAAATCGGGCGAATAGATATATTTGACACCCGCTTCGGCAAGCTTTTCAAGCTTCATTTCGTTTGTAAGCAGATTTTCTATCTTTTCCCGTTTCGGCAGTGCGGTATCGCTGTGGAACGTGAACATTGCGGGGGAAAGTCCGTCATGCCTGAAGCATTCCTCCACGACCTTCATATGCCCCAGATGCAGACCGTCAAAAAAACCGAGCGCTGTCGCTGTCGGCGGGATAGGTATTATATTTTTGGTAATGTCAATCAAGAATAAACCTCCGTGTCCCGCATTACATGGGAAAATTTAAGATAATATATTGAGATAGACGCTTTTTAGTCCGTTTTCCTCGTTCACCTTTGCAACGCCTACGAACACATCTCCGTGCTTAAGGCGCAGAAAAGTCCCCTGCGGGTATGAAATATCCATTCTTCCGCAGTCAAGTATCATGCCGTTCATAAACAGCTTTTTCTGTTTGTCGTCAAGCTGTACCTCGTCATAGCATGAGAACACCCGCTCGGTAGGCAATACAAGCTTCGCTGTATCCTCCGGCGGTATATTGCGCAGAGCCTCGATATCGTGGCAGTCATCAAGCGTAAAGCCCGCCGCCATAGTACGGCACAGCGAGGTCATTATTGCACCCGTGCCAAGCTTCTTTCCGATATCACTTATGATTGTACGGATATATGTGCCCTTTGAACAATGTATATCAAGAATGCCTGTCCGTTTTTCGGTGTCATAATCCGACAATCCTATCGAATAGACAGTGACCGGACGCGCGGCGCGCTCTATCTCTATGCCCTGCCTTGCAAGGTCATAAAGTCGCTTGCCGTTCACCTTGACCGCCGAATACATAGGCGGTGTCTGCATGATATCGCCCTGCATCGACTTTACCGCCTCGGTCATTTCCGAAAGTATCACCGTCTTGTTATTCTCTGTAAGCACCTTGCCCCATACATCTTCGGTATCGGTCGTTATGCCGAGCCTGAATGCTGCACGGTATTTCTTGTCGCTTACAGGGTTTAAGTCCGCAGTTTTTGCCGCTCTGCCGATATATATCGGTAAAACGCCCGTTGCCATTGGGTCAAGCGTTCCGCCGTGCCCGATCTTTCTTGTTCCTGCGGCTCTTCTCATAATCGCCACAACGTCAAACGAAGTGAAATCCTGCGGCTTGTTTATACATATAACGCCGTTTATCTCATTCATTTGCTTTCAGCGCCTTTTCAAACACAGGCAGCAGTTTAGCCCTTACGAACTCTATACTGCCCTCGATCGAGCAGCCTGCCGCTCTCGCGTGACCTCCGCCGCCGAACAATGCGCACACACTGCCCGCATTTATCGGTTCTGCCGTTCTGACCGATACCTTGAACGTTGTCGGTCCTTTCTGCTTTACGGTCGCACCCAGCAGCACGCCCTCGACCTGTCTTGGCAGACTGGCAAGACCGTTGAAATCCTCACCGTCGACCTTATCTGCGAAGCGTTCCATTATCTCGGTCGTGAGCCACACTACAGCTATCTTATCATCACAGAAAAACTCCATTCCCTGTGTTATCACCTGCTCAAGCTCCAACCTGCCCTTTGACTTCATATCAAACAGCTTATAGTTTATGCCCGCAACATCAAAGTCATGTTCCATAAGCTTTGCCGCTATTATATGAGTCCTGCCGGTCGTATTTGAATACTTGAAGCAACCCGTATCTGTAGCAAGTCCGGTATAAAGGCATGACGCTATCTCACCGTCGAGCGGCGCATTCATCTCTTCTGCTATCTGATAGATCAATTCACAAGCCGCCGCGGCATCCGGATCGACAAGTGTATACTTTGCAAATTCCCGTCTGCTTTCATGGTGGTCTATCGCAAGATATATCTTATCACCGTACACTGCGTCAAGATCGCCGAGCAGCTTTCTGTCAGCTACATCAACGCTCACTATGGTTTTTTCTTCAAAATTCTGCTGTATCACAGTTTCACGCAGAAACTCCATTCGCGGTGCTATTTCATCAGCACACATGACCTTCGCCCGCTTACCCATTTTCTGCAACACTCCGCAAAGGCCGTACGCGCAACCCAACGTATCGCCGTCGGGATTTGCGTGCGACAAAATCAGAAAGTCATCATTGCTTTTGAGTATCTTTGCCGCGTTTTTTATGTCTGTTATCATTGACCTTACCTTTCGTCGTCGCCGTCATCATCGGTTTCGGCGGGCTTTGGCAGCTTGCTTATGACCTCGCTGATATGCTCATAATAATCCATTGAATTGTCCGGCACGAATATCAGCTGAGGGAGCTTGCGCATCTTCACACGTTCATTTATTCTTCTTTTGAAAAAACCCTCAGCCTTTTTTAGATGTTCGGCAACAGTCTTTGTTGTGTCGCCTCCCGCAAGTGTTGTGATATAGACCTTGCAGTAGGAAAGATCGTTTGTCAGCTCACAGCGTGATACGCCGACCATTGCCTTGGCTACAGCACTGTCCTTTATATCACGCATAGCTGTGGAAATCTCGCGCTTTATATCCTCGGCAAGTCTTGCCGTATTGAAATTTGCCATTAGTCTCTGTACTCCTCGGTAACGAACGCCTCAAAGATATCGCCTTCCTTGATGTCGGTGAACTTTTCAAGCGTGATACCGCACTCATAGCCTGCGGCTACTTCCTTCACATCGTCCTTGAAACGGCGTAAGCCTGCTATCTTATCAACAGCAACGATTATACCGTCACGGACAACTCTTACCTCGCCGTTTCTCTGTACCTTACCGTCAAGGACATAAGAACCGGCTACTACGCCGACGCTCGACAGCTTCATTACCTGTCTTACTTCGACACGACCTGTATCGACCTCTCTGTACTTGGGAGCAAGCATACCCTTCATGGCTGTCTGCATTTCTTCTATTGCGTCATAGATTACTCTGTACAGTCTTATATCAACTCCGTCACGCTTTGCGTTTTCAGCTGCGGCGGGATTAGGTCTTACGTTAAAGCCTACTATGATAGCGTCCGATGCCTTTGCAAGCATAACATCGCTTTCTGTTACGGCACCTACCGCACCGTGAATTACTTCTACCTTTACTTCCTCGTTTGAAAGCTTTGACAGTGACTGTGAAACAGCTTCTACAGAACCCTGTACGTCTGCCTTTACTATGATGGGGAGCTTCTTCATTGAACCTTCTTCGATCTGTGAGAACAGATTATCAAGGCTCACCTTCTTATAAAGCTTGAACTGTTCTTCCTTAGCGTCGAACTTTCTCTTTTCAACAAGCTCTCGTGCAAGCTTCTCATCTTCAACAGCCGCAAAGTCGTCACCTGCGCTCGGAACTTCCGCAAGACCCATGATCTCAACGGGAACAGAAGGACCTGCTTCCTTTACTGTTCTGCCCTTGTCGTCACGCATTACACGAACACGTCCGACAGCTGTACCTGCGATTATTGTATCGCCTGTATGGAGCGTACCTGTCTGTACAAGAACAGTAGCGATAGGACCTCTGCCCTTGTCTATTCTTGCTTCAATGACAACGCCCTTTGCCAGTCTGTCCGGGTTAGCCTTAAGCTCAAGAACATCTGCCGTAAGGTTTACCATTTCAAGCAGCTCGTCTATGCCCTCGCCTGTCTTTGCAGAAACGGGAACGCAGATAACATCTCCTCCCCACTCTTCGCAAACAAGGCCGTGCTCGGTGAGCTCCTGCTTTACCTTGTCGGGATTTGCGGCGGGCTTATCCATCTTGTTTATCGCAACTATTATCGAAAGGTTAGCAGCCTTTGCGTGATTTATCGCTTCTACCGTCTGCGGCATGATACCGTCATCTGCCGCAACAACGAGTATTGCGATATCAGTAGCCAGCGCACCTCTTGCACGCATAGCTGTAAACGCTTCATGTCCGGGCGTATCAAGGAATGTGATGTCCCTGCCGCCTGCCTTTACTCTGTAAGCACCGATGTGCTGTGTGATGCCGCCTGCCTCGCCTGCGGTAACGTTTGCGTTTCTTATTCTGTCAAGAAGCGATGTTTTACCATGGTCAACGTGTCCCATAACAACAACGACAGGTGAACGTGGCTGTAAGTTCTCGTCTGTATCTTCAACTTCTTCAAACAGACGTTCTTCGATAGAAACTACTACTTCCTTGGTTACCTTTGCGCCGAACTCCTCGGCAACGATACAAGCCGTATCATAGTCTATGGACTGGTTTATCGTAACCATTACGCCCAGCCCGAACAGCTTCTTGATAACATCTGCGGCTGTAACTTTAAGACGTGACGCAAGCTCCGATACTACTATCTCATCGGGAACCTGTATCTCGAGCTGTTTCTTTCTTGCCTTTTCAAGCTCAAGACGCTTCAGCTTCTGAGCCTCGGTTTCCTTCTTCTTGCTGAACTGCTGTTTGCCCTTCTGGGACTTCTGGCTTATCTTCTGCTTCTTTGTGTAAGCGTCGTTCTGTCTTCTGTTTCCGCCCTCTGTAGACGCAATCGTTTCGTACTTCTCATTGTACTTATCAAGGTTTACATAGCTGCCTCTTGTATCAACGTGCTTTGTGACCTGCTCGCCTCTCTGTACAGCTTCACCCTTGACGTGCTTTGTCGGAGGTGCATTTGTCTTGATATTTGCAAGGTCGATAACGGGCTGCGCGGGAGCTGTCTGCTGTGCAGGCTTCGAATCCCTGCGGTCGTTTCTGCCCTGATAGCCGTTTCTGTTATCGTTTCTTCTGTCGTTGTTTCTGTCACCGTAAGGCTTCCTGTCGCCGGACTGTCTGTCGTTACGGTTGCCGCCGCGATCATTGTTGCGATCGCCGTAAGGCTTTCTGTCGCCCTGCGGTCTGTCATTGCGGTTATTGTTGCGCTCACCGTTTCTGTCACCGTATGATCTTCTGTCATTGCGCTCACCCGCAGGCTTTCTGTCGGCAAACCTGTCATTCTTTGCTTCTGACTTAGCTTCTGCCTTTGTTTCAGGCTTTGCTTCGACCTTAGGCTCAGTCTTTGCTTCGGGCTTGCTGTCAGCCTTGACTTCCTTTTTGGGTTCTGCCTTGGCTTCGGTCTTAGGCTCAGTCTTTGCTTCTGTGGGCTTAGCCTGTGCCTTTTCCGTCTTTTCGGGCTTATCGTCAGCCTTAACGGCTTCCTTTTTGGGTTCGGGCTTCTTTTCCGCCTTCTTTGCAGACTTTACCTCGGGCTTTTCTTCCTTCTTTTCAGCCTTGCTCTTACTTGCCGACGCGAAATAAGAATTGAAATTGTTTACCTGGTTTTTCTGCGAATACTTCTCAAGTACGACCGAAAGCTCTTCTTCTGAAAGCGAAGCCTGCGATTTTTTCTGTACGCCGAAATATTCCTGTACAACTTCTGTAATGTCGTTTGTTGAAACATTAAGGTCTTTTGCCAGCTCGTTCACACGATATTTTTTATCCATTCACTGATCCCCTTTTTGGTCAAATTTAGAATTGTATATATAAATCGGATCTACCGCTTATTTCCCTGTGTGCCTGCCCGTAAGACTTACGAACAAGCCCTCATCGAGAACGGCAAGTACTCCTGTGCGCTTTCCGATAACATTTTTGATTTCGTCCATCGTATTTTCACACACATAAAGCGCCGTTTCGTACTTATCGCAGAAAAAACGCATTTCCTTCTGCGTTTTTTCCGATACGTCCTTTGCGATAACCACACCGGCTATCTTTGATTTCGGGTTTTTAAGCTCATCGCATACAGGGTCAAACCCATGTATCAGCTTTCCCGACTTTCTGCAAAGTCCGAGTGTGCTCAGAAAATTCATTTCCGTTGCTCACCGTCGCTTTCTTCGATGCTTTCCAGCAGTTCAAGATATATCTCCTGCGGTACGGCACATTTAAGCGAACGTTCAAGCCCTCTCTTTTTCTGTGCCGCCTCAAGGCAGCTGCGGTTCTTGCAGACATATACCCCGCGCCCCGATTTCTTGCCCGTAAAGTCGAGCATAAATTCTCCCTCGGGTGTGCGAACTACTCTTACAAGCTGCTTTTTGTCCTTCATCTCATCACAGCCTGCGCATTTTCTCATCGGCGTTTTTTTCACTGCCAAAGCGACTCATCCTTTCATTGGAAAGCAGATCATTCCTCCGCGGGAGCTTCCTCTTCCTCTGCTTTTTCCTGCTTGCTTTCTATTCCTTCATAGAAACCGCTCTCGGGGCGGATATCTATCTTAAATCCCGTGAGCTTTGCCGCCAGCTTTGCATTCTGTCCCTTATTGCCGATAGCGAGCGAAAGCTGATTATCGGGAACAATAGCTGTGCAAGCCTTTACCTCGGGGTCGGGTATCTCTACTCTTATAACATCGCTGGGCTTAAGCGCCTGAGCAATAAACTCCTCGGGCTTATCACTGTAGAACACAACGTCCATCTTCTCCCCGCCAAGCTCCGCACATACCTTGCCGATACGCTGTCTGCCGGGTCCTATGCACGCACCGAGTGCATCGACATCGGGATTGTTGCTGATGACTGCGACCTTTGAACGTGAGCCTGCTTCTCGGCTGATAGCCTTTATCTCAACAGTGCCGTCAAATATCTCGGGCACTTCGCTCTCAAACAGACGCTTCACAAGCTCCTTGTTTACTCTTGAAATTTTCAGTGTAGGTCTGTGGTCCGATGCCGAAACGCCCGATACATAAACCTTGACCATATCGCCGGGCTTAAGCACCTCACCCGGAATTTGCTCGCTTCTGAACAGAGGTACTTCATTGCCGTTGAGGTTTACTGTAGCGTTACCTGTTCTGGGTTCTGTCTTAAGTACGGTAACAGTGACCGCTTCGTCCTGAAGTCCTCCCCACTGTGCTACAAGCTGTTCACGCTCTATCTCTTTCAGACCCTGCTTTATTACCTGCTTTGCCGTCTGCGCCGCAATTCTTCCGAAATGGTGCGTATCAAGCTTTATCGCTACAATATCGCCGTACTGAAGCTTTCTTCGTGTATACGACTTAGCCTCCTCCATCGAGATCTGATTTGCGCTGTCCTCAACTTCCTCGACAACTTCCTTCTGTATAGCTACATCAAACTTGCCCTTTTCGATATCGATATCGAACTTGATATTCTCGCTTCTGGGATATTCCTTCTTTACCGCAATAACCAGCGCTGTCTGTATCTTGTCTATAAGCACAGCGGGATCTATCCCTTTTTCCTTTGCAAGCAATGTCAGAGCCTCAAAAAGCTCCGTTGTGTTGCTGTTAGCCATTTTTAATAATTCCTCCGTTATATTTTTTTATGCGTCAAGAGCGATTCTTCTGCACTTCGCGGCATTGAATGTCATATTGCCGTTTTCAGTCTGTACAGTAAATTCGCCCGAATTTTCATCATACTCCGAAAGTACGCCCGAATGATATACGGTCTTGCCGTTTTCATCACGCACCGTAACCTTTATGCGTTCACCTTTCATTCTGACAAAATGGAAAGGCTTTCTCAATTGTCTGTCAAGCCCCGGAGAGCCGACCTCAAACACATCCACAAGGTCAAGACACGGCAATGTGTCTACCGCCTTGTTCAGCGGATCTGTTATCTCCTCACACTCGGTATCGTCAATACCTCCGTCCGGTTTGTCAAACAGTACCTTAAGATACCACATTGCGCCCTCTTTTTCAAAGATAACATCCCACAGCTCATATCCGTACCGCTCTATTATCGGCAGTACCTTACGCTCGGTAAGCAGTTCGACCTGCTCTGCCTGATTTTTCTTGCCGCCCTTTTCTTTCGGCACTTTGAAAGCCTCCTTTCGACACAGAACTTTAAAAAGCCCTATATATGAGCTAAAGACCGAGATGAACTCAGTCTTTAGCCTACCATATTCTACTTTAAGTAAGTATATCACAGATTATGCCCGTTGTCAAGCAAAATTACGCTATTTTACCGTAAACAAGCCGTTTTTCGCTGTTTTCGGTAATTTTAATTGATTTTCTTATGACATATACGGCATTTTCCCGCTTTTTTAGCCTTATACAGCTGTTCGTCGGCTTCATCGAAATAACGTGCATAGCTAATGTCGTTATTATCGCTCCACGCAATACCGATACTGCACTTTATCTCGTAATATTTTCCGTCTATCTCGGTCGCGCACGCCATCTTCAGAAAATCCTCGAATTTATCCACAATAACAGACTCGCTGACAGCTCTTGCAAAGACTATAAACTCATCTCCGCCGAACCTGCCGATAATATTGTTACGGAATTTTTCCGTCAGCATCTTGCCCACCGCTCTCAGCACCTCATCGCCGAAGCTGTGTCCGTATGTATCGTTGAATGCCTTGAAATCGTCGATATCAAGCATTACAAAAAAGCTTTTCGCTCCGGTTTTCTCATCAATGAGTCGCTGAATGTGGTTTGTCGTTGCAAGCTTATTCAGCAGACCCGTTGTACTGTCTATCTCAACAAGCTGTGCCATACGCTGATGTTCGCGTTTTTCCTCATCTATATCCTGCGTCCTGCCGAGAACTCTTACGATTTTCCCGCTTGCATCGGCAACGCTTGAATAGTACGTCCTTACCCAGCGATAGCTGTTCTGATCTATTATCGTAGATCTGTAGTCGAGCGTCAGACAGCTTACAGGCTTTTTGCTTGCTTTTTTCAGCGCCGCATAGAACTTTGCCGCATCATCCGGATATACGATCTTTGTACGTTTTGAAACCTCCGCATAGTTGCTTATGGATCGGTTTGCCGAATCCGCCTTACCTCCGCTGTACGAAAACGTCATTATATCATTGGGAATATCATATTCAAATGTGACCGCATTCGAGGTCGCCTCAAGTATACGGTAACGCTCAAGATTTACCGCATTTTCATATTCCGCCAGTTTTCTGTGGGTCATATCCTGCACTATTGCAAGAAAAACCGGATGCTCACTCTCTATAAAATCAATAAGTCCCGCTTTTACAAGCACCCATATATCACTGCCGTCAGAGCGCCAGCCTTTGCACTCGGCATAAAACGTTTCTCCTGTCTTTGCCGAGCGGATACCTTTATCAAATATCATCTCGGCGGACTCGCCGTACAGCGAAGCGGTAACGCTGTCTGCATATTGCTCATACTGTTCTTTGGTGTATCCGACTATTTCGTAATATTTATCATTGAGGTACAGAGCTCTGATCTTGTCGGGGCACAGCTCATATATAGCAATACCGCACATCAGATGTTCAAGCATAGTTGTGCATATTGTTTCCCAGTTATAACCGGGCTTGAAACGTTTCTTAAGCTCGCCTATATCCCTGTTTAACGGTTCGGTCCTTGCATCAATCTCATTATCTGTCATGATATTCTCTCCGTTGTTTCAAAATTGTTTGGGTGCAATAGAATGATCAAACGTATCAAAAGCCGCTTTTGCGGCGGCTTCTGATCACTTTATATAAAACTGCTGCATAAATCTTACACATTGGACGTACTCGTTTGCAAGTTGTTGAGCGTCAACATTGTATTTTTTTATGAACTCCTCGACCTTATCCCAGTTCGCGTGCTCATAGTCGACTACCAGTCTGAACACATCTCCGAACAATCCGTCAGCGCCGAGCAGACCGTTCTTTATCTCATCTGTTACAGGCAACTCCTTCATTATATTACCTATATCCCGTTCGTCAGAAGTGCCTGCAACTACGGACATAAGTCCCATAAGGTACATTTCTTTTCTGTGTATGTACTGCCCCGGCATTACCTTTGAGATACTCTCACAGAACTTTGCTCTGAACAACGCAAGCCTTATCAGCTCATCGGGAGTGTCCTTCTGCAGACGCTGCAGCCCGACAAGATATATCCATTCTTTAAGCTTTTCAAAGCCGAGCAGCACAAGTGCCTGATGAATAGTCGATATCTTGTTTCCGGTATTGCCGTACATTACGTTTATAAGTCTTAACAGCCTTATAGTCAGCACAACATCGGTCGATATCACCGCCGCTATCTCCTCATAATCAGGCTCGGGCGAATACACAAGACCGAGTATATGCAGGAACGTCTTTGCCATAGGCGTATTTGTCCTGTGCGTCATAAGCAGAGGCTTCGCAAAGAAATATCCCTGCATATATGTACAACCCAGCCGCTTTGCATACTCGACCTCGAGCTGTGTTTCCACCTTTTCGGCGAGCATCGTCTTATTATATGCAATACACTTTTCCGCTGTGCGTTCAACAGCCTCACGCGAGGTGTGGAAGTCAAGCTTTACTATATCCGCAAGCTCAAACAGCGCCTTTGTATTATCTCCGTATTCATAGTCGTCAAGCGCGAGCAGATAGCCCATTTTCTTAAGCTCTATACACCGTCTTATTATCTCGGCATCCGCCATTACGTTTTCAAGAAGCTCCACTACAAGTATATCGCTTGATATCATCTTCGGAACTCCGCGTTTGATAAGATTGCCCGTAAAATTGACAAACGCTTTTTTGCCGCCGAGAACACTCGTTATGTTATCCACAAAAAATGCATTATTTATTACATCGGCGGTGCTCACATCACCGTTATTCCCCGTATATGCATTGACTCCGGGCTGATTTCTGTAAAGCAGCTCATAACCAAATGTATTGTTATTCACATCAAGTATAGGCTGACGTGCAAAAAATACGTTCTCCACAGAGATCCTCTCCTTCGTGTTAAATCCTTACTTAATAGTTTACATTATTTCGCCGTCAAAGTCAACAATAATACCTATTTTTCGCCTTTCTGACAGAGTTTTTTGTAACATTATACAAAATGTATGTAATTTTTTACACATTTCATTCTGTATTTTTCGCTGAACCCGCAGTCGGCAGACCTGTAGTTCCGGCGAAAAAATTAACAGCCGCAAATCTGCGGCTGTCAGACTGTCGATAAACCTACATA
>DOQG01000021.1:24745-39691 GCA_003512525.1 Oscillospiraceae bacterium
TTGGGGTTAGGGTTTGAGAATAAGTTACATTTCTAAAAAACAGACTTTTTCTACAACCTGACAGCCGCAAATCTGCGGCTGTTAAAAATTCGTTTTACTTATACTGTCGTTTTACTGCGCTGAGCGTTGATCATCTTGTATCCGAGTATGCACACAGCACTTACGACTGCGGCTATAAGAAGATTATACGGCAGAACCGAAAAGAACCATTCCATATGCGATGCCGGTCCTCCGACATTCATAACATTATAAGGGTACTTATATGCGTGGAATATGCAGATAGCAGCATTCACAACAACAGTAACACCGATAAACCGTCCGAAGCTGTGCTTTATAAAGGTAAAAACGCCGAAAGCAACAGCCAATGTGATAAGGAATGATGCGCAAGCTGAATAGATATAGAAATCAAGTCTGTCCGGCATAGTATCCTGCGCCACGCAGAGCCATACGCCTGCGGCGGCAACGATTGCGGAAAAGATTATTTTTACCGGTTTCATAGCAATACCTCCCTTGTTATTTATGTGTTTTGATAAAACACTTTTCTTAATACAAGTATATCAGAATTTTTTCATATATTCCATTGACATATTAGACAAATAACTGTTGCATTATTTTGACAATATCTACAACACAAAAGCGGTATGCCGAATATATGGCTACCGCTTTACATAAACTCATATCACCCTTTGAAATAGCTGTACAACCTGCACATAAGCATACCGTTATACAGCTTTCTGTTCTTATCGGCTTTCTTGCCGAAAAGCTCCTCAAACTCACCGTCCGGAGTGATAACGAACAATCTTCTTCCGTCTGTCGGGAGCATTCTCTTACCCATGACTCTATACAGCTCATGAGCCTGCTCCTCGTCAAGCATACGCTCACCGTAAGGCGGGTTACAAAGCACTGCCGTACAGCCCTCAGGATATGTAAACTCGGCAACATCACGCCGATTGACCTCGATATATTCGCCCACACCTGCCTTAGCCGCATTGTCACGCGTAAGTCTTACCGCCTCCGGGTCGATATCAAAGCCGTACAGCTTAAAGTTTTCGGGCTTTCTGATATTAGCCCTGAGTGCTTCTCTTTCCTCGTCCCACAGCTCTTTGGGCAGGAACTCCCACTGCATCGCGGTAAACTCTCTGTCAAGGCACGGCGGGATATTCAGCGCCTTGAGCGCGCTCTCGATAAGCAGTGTACCGCTTCCGCAGAACGGATCGCAGATGATATCGTTGTCCCTTATCCGCGCAAGATCGGCGATACCCGCCGCAAGCGTTTCCTTTATAGGTGCGGCATTTGAGAAACGGCGGTAGCCTCTCTTATGAAGCCCCTCGCCCGATGTATCGAGCGTCATAGTGACGTTATCCTTCATTATTGAGAAGCGGAACTGAAACAGCGCCTCCGTTTCCTGAAAGTAGCCGATTTTATATACGCTCTTCATTCGTTCAACCATAGCCTTCTTGATTATCTTCTGGCAGGCAGGAACGCTTGTAAGCTTTGAATTTAAGCTGAAGCCCTTTATCGGGAACTTATCGAACTTGCCGACATATTTTTCTATCGGAATTGCCTTTACCCCCTGAAACAGCTCCTCAAAGGTCCTCGCCCTGAACTCTGACAGCAATATTCCCACGCGCTCCGCAGTCGACAGGCACATATTGGCTCTTATAAGCACACGCTCATCTCCCGTGAACGTAACACGTCCGTCCGATACGGCTATATCCTCGCCGCCTATTTTGCGCACCTCAAACGAGAGCGTCTTTTCCAGCCCGAAATGGCACGGTGCCGTAAGTCTGAATGTCATAGAATATCCTTTCATCAAAACAGCGGCTTTTGTATAGCCGCTGTAATCTGTTTTATATCAGTTTGAGCTTGTATCGCTCGTGCTGTCGTCCTGCTTTGTGTACCATTCGGGCACAAGCAGTGTTTCACCGCCGTGCTTTTTCACAAACTCGCCGTCCTTATGGCTCGAATTACAAGTCTTTGGCAATGTATCCGCCTTATAATAGCCCACCGCCGTGCTCGGACACTTTGATGTGGCGAGCAGTCCGGTCTCGGTGCAGTAGTTCTTTTCTACTACATTCGGATCCTTGGTGAATGTCTTTGTAGACTCATCGTTCACGATGTTCACCATAAAGTTGTGCCATACCTGTGCGAGATAAACATAGTTCGTATTGCCGATGTTCTTATTGTCATCATATCCGAGTCTGATAACGCCGCAGTAATCGGCTGTAAGACCCGCAAACGCCAGTACACGTTCATCATTTGAAGTACCTGTCTTGCCGACAACCTCAATTCCGTCAATTCTCGCATATCTACCTGAACCGTTTGTGGTATCGGTGACCGCCTTGAGCAATCTGTTAGTAATATAAGCACTGTCACTGTCCATTACCCTGTCGCCGAGCGGTTCCTGCTCAATAACAACATTATCGTTGTAGTCTGTGATGAGGTTGTATAGCTTTGGAGTATAATACATACCGCCCGAGCCGAATATCTGATATGCACCCGCAAGCTCAAGCAGCGTCATACCCTGTGTCAGCTGTCCGAGCGCGATAGGCGAATAAGCCTTATCGTTCGTGTAATCAAGTGTCGTTACATTCAGCTTATCGGTAAGGAAGTTGAAGCAGGTATCAATTCCGAGCACCTGCGCCATTCTTACAGCCGTAGTGTTCTTAGACTGCTGTACCGCATACCACGCAGGTATATATCCGCCCGAGCCGTAGTCGCCCTCAAAGTTACTCGGCCAGCTTGTACCGTCGGGAAGAGTTATGCACCTGTCGAATATCATCGATGAATAGCTGATGATATCCTTGTCTATCGCCTGACCGTAAACCGAGATAGGCTTCATTGTCGAACCGATAGGCAGTATCGCCTGTGTCGCTCTGTTGAAGCAGCCGTCGCCGGGCTTATCTCCGATGCCGCCCGCAAGCGCCACGACATTGCCCCTGTAGTCTGTCAGTACAAACGCCGCCTGTGCACAATTTTCCTCTATTGCTGTCTTATCATAGCTGTAGAAGAAGTTGTTGGGGTCTTTGAAGAACTCTTCAAGCTTATCCTGGATATCCATATCCATATTCAGATATATCTTGTAGCCGCCCTTGTAAAGGTCAGCCTTTGCCTCGGAGTAAGTCATACCCTTGGCTTTTCCGA
This sequence comes from Oscillospiraceae bacterium, assembly GCA_003512525.1. Lineage (GTDB taxonomy): Bacteria > Bacillota > Clostridia > Oscillospirales > Ruminococcaceae > Ruminiclostridium_E. The sequence goes on from DOQG01000021.1 coordinate 27,890, forward strand.
TATCCTCGATGACCTGCTCTATAGCCGCGTCAACATACCAGTTCTGCGATATCTCATACTCATTCCAGCGGTAAGCCTCGTAAGTATCGTTATCGTCATACTGATCGCTGTTGTCGTCCTGATTTGCATTGTTTCCGTAATATTCATCATATCTCGGATCTTTATAGCCGTAAGCGTCACCCTCAACGATAAGTCTGAACTTGACCTGCTCGACCTTAGCCGCTTCATACTCATCGGTCGTGATAAGGCCCTGCTCGTACATACATTTCAGCGCGTACAGCTGTCTTTCCTTTGATCTTTGAAGATTAGCATACGGATTAAGCACACTCGGCGAACGCGTCATACCTGCAAGTATCGCGCTTTCGGCGATAGTCAGCTGATCTACCGTTTTTCCAAAATAATAGTAAGCCGCCGAACCTACACCGTAAACCGTACCGCCGAGCGGAACACGGTTAAGATATGCCTCCAGTATATCAATTTTCGTGTATTGCTGTTCAAGGTTCAGCGCACGGAAAATCTCTCTTATCTTACGCTCGGGTGTCACCCTGTCGTCGCCTGTGATATTCTTTACAAGCTGTTGGGTTATGGTCGAACCGCCCTCGCCATAGCCGTTGAACAGGGTCGATATGGTGACGCGCACCGTTCTCTTCCAGTCAACGCCGTCATGCTCATAGAAACGCTTGTCCTCTACCGCCGTGAACGCGTCCTGAGTGTGCTTGGGTATCTGCTCCATATCTACCCATATACGGTTCTCGTCACCCGACAGACGTTTTATCTCCACCTGTTCACCCGCGCTGTTCTTTGCGTAAATGAAGCTGGTGTAGCTCAGGTCAACGTTCTTAAGATCAACGTCAAATGCGCTGTCCGCAAACTGCATGATGTAGACCGTCAGCGTCACCGCTACTATACAGCAGGTGATGATCACTATCATAAACAAGCTGAGAAGTGTCGTTCCGATAACGCCGAATACATGACGTACAGTGCTTACAGCCTTATTCTGCTTTTTCTTCTTTTTTTTCATCTTTGTCTTAGTACCGGCAGAAAGCTCTTCTTCAAGCTCTGCATCGGCATTAAGATATTGAGTGTTATTTTTGCTCATATTTACGTCCTTTTAAGGTGTGTCGTTCATTTTATTATTGCCGTTTCAGGCAAAGTTATGTTCTCTGTAACAGAGTATACCACGTTGTAAGTATAACACAATTCGTATCAAATGTTAAGTCTTTTGTGCCGAATTTTCATAAAATATTCAAAATAGCCGTCACAGCCGCCCGAATAATGTAAATTTTCACTAAGCAACAGCATAGCCACACCGCCTTTTTCCCGGCGATGAAAGCAAACTCACAATCGCCCCTCCCGCCGCCTCGATTATCTCCACCTCCACAAACACCGCCAACCCCGAACTATCCCATACACCACAAAAAACCGGGCATCAGCTTTCACGCCAATGCCCGATTAAACTATTAACTTTTCCTAAGCGCTGTTATTTCGCCGCGGTCTTTCCGCTGACACTTCCATAATTACCGTAAAGCGCCGTCTTACCGCTCATGTGATAAGCGCAAACCCTGAACTTATAAGCAGTATTCTTAGCAAGTCCTGCTTTTCTGAAAGTAGTAGTATTGCCGTTTGTTATCTTAGCAACTCTTACCCACTTTCCGCCCTTGTACATCTCAACGATATAGCCCTGTGCGGAAGCATTCTTAGCCCAGTTCACTCTTAAAGCGTCCTTAGCCTTACCGCCAATCTTAACACCCTTAACAATCGAAGGATTTGTCCTTGCGGTTACAGTAGCACTATAGTTACCATAAAGCGCAGTCTTACCGCTCATCTTATACGCTCTTACTCTGAACTTATAAACAGTAGAAGCCTTAAGACCCGCTTTTCTGAATGTGGTCGTGCTGTTCTTGGTTATCTTAGCGGCTCTTACCCACTTGCCACCCTTGTACATCTCAACGATATATCCGTCAGCAGAAGCATTCTTTGTCCAGTTAATACGGAGAGCGTCAGCCGCTCTGCCGCCGAGCTTTGCGCCTGTCATAACAGACGGATTTGTTCTAGCGGCTATCTCAGCACTGTAGTCGCTGTAAATTGCAGTACTGCCGCTCATTTTATACGCTTTAACTCTGAACTTGTAGACAGTTCCTGCCTTAAGTCCCGCTTTTCTTAATGTTGTGGTGTTGTTGCTTGTAATCTTTGCAACTCTTACCCACTTGTTACCCTGATACATCTCAACGATATATCCGTCAGCAGAAGCATTTTTACTCCAGTTGATACGAAGTGCGTCTGCCGCTCTGCCGCCGAGCTTAACGGCGGTCACCTTGGCAAGCGTCAGCTTAGCTGTGTAAGTGTCCTTGTAACTGTTGCCGCAAACTGAGCACTTGTGAAGCGTATAGCCCTTTGCTGTATATGTGGGCTTTACAACAGTGTCAATATACTTATGACCCTTTGCAGGTACTGTTTCCTGTGCCTTGATTAAAGCGTCACAAACCGAGCAGTGCTTACCCTCAGTAAGTCCTGTCTTAGTGCAGGTTGCGGCTACCGCCTTATCAACAACTTCCGTATGACCCTTTGCAGGTACAACTTCCTGTGCCTTGATTATAGCGTCACAAACCGAGCAGTGAATACCCTCTGTAAGACCTGTCTTTGTGCAGGTAGCTTCTACCGCCTTGTCAATTACTTCCTTATGTCCTGTTGCAGGGATCGTTTCAGTTTCCGTTTTGTTGCATACAGGGCATATTCTTACCTTTTCACCGTCTTTTGTACAGCTTGCTTCTTTAGTAATTGTCCATTCGCCGAATTTATGTACTTTGCATTCAAGTATCTTATATTCAAAGCCGTTGTCCTTGGCATACTGCTCTCCGGCTGTGCCGCCGTAGCAATAAATTTTGAAACCGTCTGTTTTCGTATAGTACCAATCATCATCATAATGATATCCGAAGGCGTACTCACCGATATCTGTCACACTTGCGGGAACAGTAACCGATTTAAGTAAAGGACAGTCGAAGAATGCGCGGTCGCCTATCACTACAACGCTGTCGGGCAGTGATATTTTTGTCAGCGCCGAGCAACTTGCGAAAGCGTAGCTTCCGATATCAGTCACGCCGTCGGGTATGGTTACACTTGTGAGCGATGTGCAGTTCCGGAAAGCCTCTGTGTCGATAGTTATCAGACTGGCGGGCAATACTATATCTGTAAGTGACGTGCAACTTGCAAAAGCACCCATTTCGATATACTTTACGCTGTCGGGTATGGTTATACTTGTGAGCAATGTGCTATCCGCGAATGCGCGATAGCCGATACTTGTGACCGGTTTACCGTCAATCTCCGCGGGGATCACAAATGATGTATCGTTGCCGCAATATTTGGTTATTTTTACAGTGCCGTCTTCCTGTATTTCTGTAAGAAGACAGGTTTCATCGGTAAAACCGTTCTCAAAGGCATACCTATGTCCTGCTGTGTTCTTGGTATAGTTTATTTTGAAACCGTCAATTTTCGTTTTTTGATATTCATCATCAAAATATCCGAAAGCGTAGTCACCTATAGTTGTTACACTCGCCGGAACAGTAACTGTTTTTAGCGAAGTACAGTTATAGAATGCATATAACGAGATACTTGTCACACCGTCGGGTATAGTGACGCTTGTGAGTGAACTGCGGTTCTCAAATGCATAATTTGTGATGCCGGTGACTTGTTTGCCGTCTATTTCGGCAGGAATTTCATATACCGTATCATTGCCGATATATCTCTTTATTTCTACAGTGTCGTCATCCAGTATATTGAAATAAAGATAACCTTCATTGGTAAAGCCGTTTGCAGTGGCATACAAATGTCCATGTGTGTACTTGGTATAGTTTATCGTGAAGCCGTCGATCTTATTTATATTAATTCCGCCATCATCGCTATAATATCCGAGGGCGTTATTATCTATATATGTTACACTTGCCGGAACAGTAACTGTTTTGAGTGAAGTGCAGTTATAGAATGCCCGATAAAGTATACGTTCAACACCGTCCGATATAGTTACGCTTTCAAGCGACGAGCAACCCGAAAAAGCATTATCGCCTATGTCCTTTATGCTGCCCGGTATGGTGACGCTAATGAGTGATGTATTGCCTTGGAATGCATCGTTTCCGATACTTGTGACTTTTTTGCCGTCAATTTCCTCAGGAATTACATATTCGGTATCGTTGTCGGCATATTTACTTATCTTTAAAGTTGTGCCGTCTTCATTTAATTCGGCAACAAGGCAGGGTTCGTCGGAGAAGCCGTTTTGCTTTGCGTAATAATGACCCCATGTGTTTTTTGTGTAGTTTATTTTGAAGCCATCTATTTTTGCAAGATTCCAATTGTCATCATCATGATATCCGAAAGCATACTCACCGATATCTGTTACACTTGCCGGAATTGTAACCGTTTTAAGTGAAGGACAGTCGAAAAATACTTTGTAACCTATATATGTGACGCTGTCGGGCAGTACCAGATCTGTCAGTGCCGAGCAACCGTAGAAAGTTGCCCATTCGATGCGTGTTACGCCGTTTGGTATGGTTATACTTGTGAGCATAACGCAGTTGTTGAAAGCGTAAGAGTCTATAATTGTCAGACTGTCGGGCAGTGCTATATCTGTCAGTGACGAGCAACCTTGGAAAGCGCATTCGTCGATATGCGTTACGCCGTCGGGTATGGTTGCATTTGTGAGCGATGTGCGATTCTCAAATGCCTTATATCCGATGCTTGTGACTTTTTTTCCGCCAATTTCCGCAGGAATTTCAAATATCGTATCGTTGCCGACATATTTGTCTATTTCTAAAGTGCCGTCAGCGTTTACTGTGTATATAAGACAACCTTCATCGGTAAAGCCGTTTTCAACGGCATACAAATGTCCCGCTGTGTGCTTGGTATAGTTTATCGTGAAATCATCGAATGCCACTCTTGCATCTATGTTACCATCTTCAAAATAATATCCGAAAGCCCAGCCGCCTATAAATGTTACACTTGCCGGTACAGTAACTGTTTTGAGCGAAGTGCAGTTTGCAAATGCAAAGCCGTCTATATATGTGAGGCTGTCGGGCAGTGCTATATCCGTTAGTGCCGTGCAGCTTTTGAAAGCGCTTAATCCGATGCTTGTCAGGCTGTCGGGCAGTGTTATATCCGACAGTGATGTGCAGCCCTCAAAAGCATACTGTTCGATATCAGTCACGCTGTCCGGTATAACTATTTCTTTTGCACTTGATTTTTCAAATGCGTTGTTTCCTATCCTCGTTACACTCTTCCCATCGATCTGAGCCGGGATAACAATATTCTCTGCACTGCCGCTATAACCCGTGATCTCAATAGTGCCGTCGTCAAGCGCATTATATGTATAGTCGCTTTCACCCTCCCCCGGTTCAGAAGCTGAGACCGTTTTGCCCGACTCTTCAGCTTTATCCGAGCCACCGGACGCAGGATCTGTCGATGTATCGTCTGCCGACTCATTGACAGTAGACATTCCGCCGGCACCGCTTATTTCCGCAAATGCTTCCGGCGCTATCGAGCTTACCGTGATCGCCGCCGCAAGTAACGCGGCGGTCAGCCTTTTTACTTTCATTATTACTCTCTCCTTTTACATTGGATTAAAATACAAAAAGGCATACCCCACCCCTCGCGGACTATGCCTTAATCACCATATTGAATTGATTTACGCAAGAGTTTTGTGCACAACTTACAGAGGCGCTTATATTTAGCTCTATTTTACACAAATTGGTGTCTAACGCCTTACACATATCTCCCACCATTTCCCGTCAGTATTCAACGTTTTAATATTCTTTATACAGTATAGCACGACTGCTAAATGCTGTCAAGTATGTAAATACGGCGAAATGATGTTGTACGCTGATATACAACGCAAAAACGGCAGAGCCTGTGCTCTGCCGTCATGTGCTATGTACTGTTTCGATTACTGCTGTACGCCGTTATTGTTGTTATTGTTGAAATTGTTGTTGTCCGGTGTAGCGTAATTATTGTTGTAGTTGTTGGGAGCGGCATAGTTAGCATTGTTGTAGCCGTTGTTCATGTTGGCGTTGTAACCGTTATTTACATTGGCGTTATAACCATTATTCATGTTGGCGTTGTAGCTGTTGTTCATGTTGGGGTTGTAGCCATTATTCATGTTTGGGTTATAGCCGCTGTTCATGTTGGGGTTGTAAAAATCTTCGTCCTTTGCGCAAAGCAGGAGAATACCGCCTATCATATTGCAGAATAAAAGAACGCATACGCTCATACCCGTTGAGGGGCGCTGACCCTTGCTCATCTGGCTTAATGCGATACCGCCGAAGATAAGCGGAAGTATTGCCCAGAAGCCGCAAACCATACCGATGATTATAAATACCTGTGCTGCTGTTTTCATAATTACATACCTCTTTTTTCAATAAGTGACACACATTCCGATATTGTGTATCTTTTGTCAGTATACCACATCAGTACACCGGTGTCAATATTTTCTGTTAACAGTTCTTAATTTTCTGTCACGGATTTTTTATCCTTGCGGTTGTTGTATATAAACATCGCAACGCCCACGCCGCATATTACCACATATCCGATAAAGCTCCATATGTCCGGCAGCTGTGAGAACATCATAAACCCGAGCAGTGCCGAGAATATTATCTGCGAATAATCGTATACCGATATTTCCTTTGCCGGGGCGAATTTATACGCCGCAGTTATGCTGAACTGTCCGCCCGCCGCCGCAAGTCCCGCGCCTAGCAGTGTAAGCCACTGCTGCCACGTCATAACGTGAAAATCGAACAGCAAAAACGGCAGTGTCACAAGGCAGGAGAAGCCCGAGAAGAAGAACACGATATACGGTCCCTTCTCGCCCCTTATCCCGAGCCACCTTACAGCCGTATAAGCCGCGCCCGCGCCCATACCGCCGAGAAATCCCAGCAGTGACGGCACAAGCTCCAGATTTGCAAAGCTCGGCTTTATTATAAGCAGACTTCCCGCAAACGCGATCATTACGCCGAGCGTCTGTACTAAATTAGTCCGTTCCTTTAAGAACAACGCCGAAAATACGATAACAAAGAACGGCGACATTTTGTTAAGCATTGCCGCATCGGATAATGCTAAATGATCCACCGCATAGAAGTTGCACAATATTCCGAGCGTACCGCATACCGAGCGTATCAGCAGTGCGCCGATATTGCTTTTGCTATGCGGCAGAAAAGAGCCTTTCTGTCTTATCAGTATCACTGCCGCAAATATAAACGCGACAAGGTTTCTGAAAAAGCTCTTTTGCACCGACGGCAGATCACCCGCCAGTCTTACAAACGCTCCCATAAACGCAAAGCAAAAGGCGGAGCTGATAATGCACAGCACGCCTTTCTGCTTCTGCGGTATCCTGTTTAAAATTCCCGCCATAACTACTCCTCCACCGCTTCATCAAACGGCAGAATTACAGTTTCAGGCAGTGTTATCTCGCCGCCCGATGAGAAAAGCTCGGGGCGGTCAAACTTATAGCTTATTTTAAGCGAGCTTACAGCCTTTGTTATTTTCTCGTCCGTAAGTCCCGACCTGTCGATAACAAATATGAGCGACACCTTACTGTTGTTGAAACGGTCGATCGAAGCTATATTTGTTTCTTTCAGCACAAACGCCTGCTTTTCATATGGTATGTCGTCGATCGAAAACTGAATGTTGTCTATCTTGTACATTCCTATATTGGTGAATGTGAACACCATCTCAACACGCAGATAGTTTTCGGGCTTTGTCATATCAAAATCCGTGTCGCTGAGCAGCTTGCTTGTAGACCCACTGTCAAGGTGAGTGCCGTCTTTGAGCTTATCGTATACGTTTTTTATCGTATTGTCAAAGCTCTGTCCGCTGTAGGTGTGAAGCCGTGTATACCCATACTGTACCTGTACCGGGAACGCGAATTGCGTTACCACGACCAAAACAGCAACAGCAACTACCAGCACCCATATCAGAGCCTTGCGGACTGCGTTATGTCCGAAAAGGCTCGTCAATGTCTGCTTGAAGCTCATATTTTCTTGACACCGAGAGTTACGCTCTCGCCGTTTATATCCTGCTCCTTTGTAAATCCGTCAGTCTTGCCGGTCACTATCTCATCGGCAAGTGTATCCTCTGAGATGCTGTCCTTGTTGCGGGTCAGTATCTCAGCTACCTTGTCACTGCCGTCGCAGTAGATAACGATGTGATCCATAACCTCAAAGCCTGCGTCCTTACGCATTGTCTGGATCTTACTTACGATCTCTCTTACGTTACCCTCTTCGATAAGCTCGGGTGTGAGAGTTGTATCAAGAACTACTGTATAACCTCTGTCGGTCACTACCGCATAGCCCTCCTTCTGATGCTCATCGATCAGCAGGTCGTCCTTTGCGATCTGAACATCGCCTGTTGAAAGCGTCAGTGTCATAGCGCCTGTTTCACGGATCTCGTTCATAGCCTTCTGACCGTCAACCTCAGCGAGCTTTGTTCTTACCTCGCCTATCTGCTTGCCGAAACGAGCGCCGAGCGTCTTGAGCTGGGGCTTGAAGGTGTAGCTTGTGAAATGGTCTGTATTATCTATAAAGCTGATCTCCTTGATGTTCAGCTCGTCCTTTACGATATCCGCATACATAGGCTCAAGCGTCTTGTCGCCCTTTACCATTATCTTTGATATAGGCTGTCTGTTCTTGATGTTAGCGGCATTTCTTGCGGCACGTCCGAGCGTTACAACGGTCAGAACTGTGTCCATTTCTTCCTCAAGATGCTTGTCGATAAGCTTTTCGTCTACCGTAGGGAAGTCGCACAGATGTACACTTACGGGAGCGTTCTTATCAAGTGAGCAAACAAGGTTTCTGTAGATATCATCGCATACGAAAGGAGTCATCGGAGCAGATGTCTTTGCGATAGTTACAAGCGCTGTGTACAGCGTCATGTAAGCGTTTATCTTATCCTGCGTAAGCTCCTTCGACCAGAAGCGCTCTCTGCTGCGGCGGACATACCAGTTACTCATCTCATCAACGAAATCCTGTAATGCTCTTGCGGCTTCGGGGATCCGGTAGTTTGCAAGGTTATCGTCAACCGCGCCAACAACGGTGTTAAGTCTTGATAACAGCCACTTATCCATAACGCCGAGCTTGTCAACATCGAGCGTGTACTTTGTAGCGTCAAAGTTATCTATATTAGCGTACAGAACGTAGAACGCGTAGGTGTTCCACAGAGTAGAGATATACTTTCTCTGACCCTCGTTTACAGCCTTTGCGTGGAATCTATTGGGAAGCCACGGAGCCGAGTTCGTGTAGAAGTACCAACGGATAGCGTCTGCGCCGTGTTCAGCCAGTGACTCGAACGGGTCTACAGCGTTGCCCTTTGACTTTGACATCTTCTGTCCGTCCTTATCAAGCACAAGACCGAGAACTATAACGTTCTTATATGGCGCTTTGTTGAACAGAAGCGTTGATATAGCAAGCAGCGAGTAGAACCAGCCTCTTGTCTGGTCAACAGCCTCGGAGATGAAGTCTGCTGGGAACTGCCGTTCAAACTTTTCCTTATTCTCAAAAGGATAATGGTGCTGTGCGAAAGGCATAGAACCGCTGTCGAACCAGCAGTCGATAACCTCGGGCACTCTCTTCATCTGCTTACCGCAGTGAGGGCACTTTATCGTAACCGCGTCGATATAAGGGCGGTGAAGCTCTATATCATCGGGGCAGTTATCCGACATTGACTTAAGCTCCTCGATACTGCCTATAGCGTGCTTGTGACCGCACTCGCACTCCCAGATATTAAGAGGAGTACCCCAATATCTGTTTCTTGAAAGTCCCCAGTCCTGAACATTCTCGAGCCAGTCGCCGAAACGGTTCTTGCCGACACTCTCGGGTATCCAGTTTATCGTTTCGTTATTTCTGATAAGGTCGTCCTTGACAGCCGTCATCTTGATGAACCACGACTCTCTTGCATAGTACAGCAAAGGTGTATCACATCTCCAGCAGTGAGGATAGCTATGCTCGAACTTCGGAGCGTCAAACAGCAAGCCCTTTTCGTCAAGGTCTTTAAGCACCATAGGGTCGGCTTTCTTTACGAATACGCCTGCGTAAGGTGTTTCGGCAGTCATATTGCCCTTGCCGTCAACGAGCTGTACGAAAGGCAGGTCGTATTTTCTGCCGACCTTAGCGTCGTCTTCACCGAAAGCGGGAGCAATATGAACAACACCTGTACCGTCTGTAAGTGTTACATAGGTGTCGCATACTACATAGTAGCCCTTCTTATGCTGTTTTGCACAGATATCAACAGCGCAGTCGAATAAAGGCTCATACTCCTTGCCCTCAAGCTCCTTACCGGTATATCTTTCAACAACCTCATAGGGGGCTGTGGGCTTGTCGCCGCCGAGAATTTTATCGCACAGAGCCTCTGCAAGATAATATGTGTAGCCGTCTGCTGTCTTTACCTTTACATAGGTTTCGTCGGGGTTTACGCAGAGTGCAACGTTTGAGGGAAGCGTCCAGGGAGTTGTTGTCCATGCGAGGATATAAGCGTCCTCGTCCTTAACCTTGAAGCGTACGACCGCAGAACGTTCCTTTATGTCCTTATAGCCCTGAGCTACCTCGTGGCTTGAAAGCGGAGTTCCGCAACGGGGGCAGTAGGGAACTATCTTGAAGCCCTTGTATAAAAGACCCTTTTCCCATATCTGCTTTAATGCCCACCACTCAGACTCGATGAAGTTGTTGTCGTATGTTACATACGGATCGTCCATATCAGCCCAGAAGCCGACAGTGCGTGAGAATTCCTCCCACATACCCTTGTACTTCCATACGCTTTCCTTACACTTTGTTATGAACGGATCAAGTCCGTACTTTTCGATCTGATCCTTGCCGTCAAGGCCGAGCATCTTCTCAACTTCAAGCTCAACAGGCAGTCCGTGAGTATCCCAGCCTGCCTTACGCGGAACGTCATAGCCCTTCATTGTGCGGTATCTCGGGATCATATCCTTGATAACTCTGGTAAGAACGTGACCGATATGCGGCTTACCGTTAGCCGTAGGCGGACCGTCATAGAATGTGTAGGTCTTGTCGCCCTTTCTCTGCTCCATACTCTTGCGGAATATGTCGTTGTCATGCCAGAACTTTTCTGTCTGCTTTTCTCTCTCGACAAAATTTACCGAGGTAGGTACTTTTTCGTAAAGTGACATTTTTTCTCCTCCTGTTTTTGCAATTCACCCTGCCATATAGATCTCTTCGGCAAAAGCCAAAAGTTATATGGGGTTTGGGGCGAAGGTCTGCCCATTGCATATTATTTATTCTTTGCGTTTGCGGAAAATAAAAAAGTCCTTATCCTCCGAAAAGGATAAGGACTATAATCTCATAACAGTCTTTATAACCACCGTTTCGTCATTCCGTCAAATGCGTTCCGTATAACGGCGGAAAACCGTCCCGTTCTACTCTCGCGGCGATGTACCGCAATTTCGGCGGGCAGCTTGGAGGTGATTTTCATACGGTACTTCCGCGCCGACCTCTCACCGTCGTCGGCTCGCTTTGGCTTCATATCCGCACTACTGTCCTCGTCACAGCCTTTAAATATCATACATACTGATTATACAATCAAATTTTCCCTTTGTCAAGCGTTTCAGCAGAAAAATATGATTTTATTTTGCAGAAAAATGCAATGAAACGTCCGCCCGCCTTGAAAGTCAAAACGGAGAGATCGCCGCCCCGATCATCTCCGTTTCTGCAAACACCGCCAACCCCGCACTATCCCTCGCCACGCACTACCACACACTCGGCTTATGAACGCTCTGTTTGTTTTGCGTCCTGCAAAACTCCGGGCGTTCAATAT
>DOQG01000021.1:39943-40176 GCA_003512525.1 Oscillospiraceae bacterium
CCAACTATTGAGGGATCGCCTGCATCAAACCTTTCCGCTTCTGCCATCACCTCCGCTAACAATCCCTCAGTCACAGCGCCGAAAAACTCGGTTCTATATCAGCACATCTTTAACCTGATACTCACAGCAATACCTAAAATGTTGTACCGCACTGTGACAGCTCCCTTTACACAAGGGAGCCAAGTGTGATACTTCTTTTTCTCAATTTTCACTTAACCCCAAACCTCTATAAA
>DOQG01000021.1:40470-57479 GCA_003512525.1 Oscillospiraceae bacterium
CCCTTGCCAAAGGGAGCTGGCTTGTGGCAAGGCTCGCTTGTTTCAAATACCACCGTTCTTCCCGATACCTGCAACGCCCAAATCACACAAAACCTATCTGCCGCAAGACTGAGAGATCGCCGCCCCGATCATCTTCTTTCCAGCCATCACTGCCAACCCCGCACTATCCCATACACCACAAAAAACCGGGCATCAGCTTTCACGCCAATGCCCGATTTTAAGTATTAACTTTTCCTAAGCGCTGTTATTTCACCGCGGTCTTCCCACTCACACTACCATAATTACCGTAAAGCGCCGCCTTACCGCTCATGTGATAAGCGCGTACCCTGAACTTATAAGCAGTATTCTTAGCAAGTCCCGCTTTTCTGAATGTAGTCGTATTGCTATTAGTAATCTTAGCAACTCTTACCCACTTACCGCCCTTGTACATCTCAACAATGTAACCCTGAGCAGAAGTATTTTTAGTCCAGTTCACCCTCAGCGCGTCCTTAGCCTTACCGCCGATTTTAACGCCCTTCATTATAGACGGGTTTGTCCTTGCGGTTACAGTTGCGCTATAGTTACCATAAAGCGCAGTCTTACCGCTCATCTTATAAGCCCTAACTCTGAACTTGTACACAGTTGAAGCCTTAAGTCCTGCTTTTCTGAAAGTAGTCGTTCTGTTCTTGGTTATCTTAGCAACTCTTACCCACTTATTACCCTGATACATCTCAACAATATATCCATCGGCAGAAGCATTCTTAGTCCAGTTGATACGGAGCGCGTCAGCCGCCCTGCCGCCAAGCTTAGCGCCCTTTATAACAGACGGATTTGTCCTTGCGGTAACTGTAGCGCTGTACTCACCGTAATCCGCAGTAATGTCATACATCTTGTATGCCTTAACTCTGAACTTATAAACAGTTCCCGCCTTAAGACCCGCTTTTCTGAAAGTGGTTGTGTTATTATTTGTTATCTTGGCAACTCTTACCCACTTATTACCCTGATACATCTCAACGATATATCCGTCAGCGCTTGCATTCTTAGTCCAGTTTATTCTGAGCGCGTCAGCGGCTCTGCCGCTGAGCTTTGAGCCAGTTACTTTTGCGAGTGTGGGTAACTTATCAAGCAGTACATAATTAAATTTCTCGCCTTTGGCATAAAGCTCCGCTTCTGTGCCGCTGTAGCAGTAGATCTTGAAGCCGTCTATCCTGTCTTCTAAACCGATAAGACCTAAGGCATAACTGAGAATTTCTGTTACACTGCGGGGGATAGTTATACTCTTAAGATTGTCACAGCAATAGAAAGCACTGTGTCCTATTTCTGTCACGCTGTCGGGTATCCTTACACTTGTAAGACTTTTGCAGTAGTCAAACGTTCCCATTTCTATGGTTTTGATGCCGTCAGGTATCGAGATACTTGTAAGGCTTGTGCAATTACTGAAAGCATGATGTTCCATAGTTGTAACGCTGTTGGGTATCATTATACTTTTAAGATGTGAGCAATCGCGGAATGCGCCACTGCCAATAACCTTAACGCTGCTTGGTATACTATAGCTCGTATCGTTCTTATTTGCAGGATAGCATACGATTTTTGTTTTATCCTTGCTGAAAAGAATTCCGTTTACAGAAACGTAATTTTCATTGCCTGCCGCAGCATTTATTTTTTCAAGACTTTTACAGCCGTAGAAAGCATACTCACCGATATCCTGCACACTTTCCGGTATTGTTATGCTTTTTAGACTATTGCAGAACATGAAAGCGCCATAATCTATATTAGTGACCGTATCAGGTAAAGTTATATTCTTAAGACTTGTACAACCATCAAAAGCGTACTTTCCTATATAAGTCACGCTATCGGGTATGGTTACATGAGCAAGGTTTTCGCAATAATTAAAAGTATAATCTTTAATACCTTTAATGCGGTCAGGTATCGTTATGCTTTTTAGACTTGAACATTCGTCGAAAGCGTGCTCTCCTATATCGGTAACACTATCGGGAATGGTTACACTTGTAAGGTGTATACATTTATTGAAAGCATAATTACTGATGCCGGTTACGCCGTCCGGTATGCGATAGCTTGCGTTTATTATTCCTGCGGGATACCAGATTATTTCTGTTTTATTTTTATCAAAAAGCACACCGTTTACAGAAGAAAAATATTTATTTCCTGCTGTAACATCTATTTTGGTCAGGCTTGTACAGCCGGAGAAGCAATAATCTCCTATCTGTGTTACACCATCTGATAACTTTACGCTGACAAGATGGGTGTTACTTGAAAAAGCGGCATAGCTTACATTCGTCACTTTTTCGGGTATCGTTATACTGATAAGTGCGGTGTTAGAAAAAGCAGAATCGCCTATATCGGTTACATTATTTGGGATGTTTACATTTGTAAGACTTGTACAATTTTCAAAAGCGCCTCTACCTATGCTTGTTACACTATCAGGAATGTCTACGTCGACAAGAAATGTATTATCCATAAAAGTAGAATCGCGTATGCTTGTTACACCGTCAATTATTTTATAATTTTTATCATTTTTCCCCTTGGGGTAATATAGTAGAGTAGTTTTGTTCTTGTCGTATAAAACACCGTTTACAGAAGTATAGTTTAAATTTCCTGTTTTAACTGTAATTTCAGTAAGGTTTGGGCAATTTACAAAAGCACCATCATCAATATTCTTCACACTACTCGGTATCGTTATATATCTAAGATTTTCGCAATCGCGGAAAGCGTAATAGCGTATACCGGTCACACTACTATCTTCAATTTTAGATGGGATCTCGACGTTTTCTGCATTTCCGGTATACCATATAATCTCCACCGTATCGTCCTCAAGCACGCTATACTGGAAATCCCCATACCTCTCTGCCCCCGCGCACACCGCACAGATCACAACCATCGCCGCAAAGGCTATAAGACCTAACACCCACTTTTTCATTTTCATAAAACCTCTCCTTATATTTCGATCTCAGACGCAAAAAGGCACAACCCACCGTGAGCCGTGCCTGATATCAATATGTAAGCGCCCTTGATATCAATGTATATCTCCCACGGATAATAAGCTTGTATCCTTACGCTTAACTGTTTTAAGTGTATCACAACGCCTGTTACCTGTCAAGCGGTTTTTATCGCATAGCATCGCTATCACAGATCAGTCGCCGCTCATTTCTATGCATAAACATAATCGCCTATTTCGACCTGCTTTGTACTGATAAATTCACCTTTCGATACGGAGTATATTCTTTCCTCATACTTTTCATCTTCCGTCCGGCAGACAAAGCGTATCTCGTCCTTGTTTCCCTCAACAGCGCCGGTAGCAAACGGCGAAGCGTTTTCACACTGTGCAATAAGTTTCCCGTCAGAAGAATATGCGTCTGCAACAAGATTATTGTACACCTTGGGCGGAAGCTCAGTATCAGGATCATAACGATATCTGAATGCGAATACATACCCGCCGTCTTCCTTTGCGCTGGCATAATGGTAATACTCCGGTGCAGTCACATTGAACTTTTCACTGCCGTCAGTATCATAGATATACAGCTTTTTCCTGCCTGTTTCTTCGTCCTGAATCTCCTGCCAGAAATATCCGTCCAGTGAAATCCCGTTGTCACCGTATCTGTCAAACTTTATCTCTTTTCCGTCCAGTCCGTAATATGAACTCGTCACTTCATTATTCGTCCTTGAGCGGTAAATATACACGATCGGCGTTCCGTCATACATTCTGTACATGTCGGCAGAGAATTTTGACTTCTTATTCATTACCGCGAACTGATACGGCTCATTACCCGCATAGTCGGTAATACTGCCATCGTTTTTCAGATGACAATACTGCATTATGTTGCTATAGCTGTTCAGCTTAAGCTGTTCTTTGTTCTCCTTGCAGTAGTTTATAAAATACTCATAGCCCCCGGCAAACGAATATACAGTCTTGAAGTACTCACCGTCATATGCAAAGCCGTTAGCCCCGACCGCTGTATTTTTGCTTTCATAAGCTGTTTTGCCGCTTGTGTCTATCAGCACTTCATCGGTAAACCGTCCTGCCTCTTCCGACTCGTCCGGTGTCCTGTATTCTGCGACCCTTGCATATCCGTCAGCCGAAAAGTCAGCCGCGATCTCCGTAAACGCAGGTATCACTACCTCGCCCGTCATATTGAGATATCCTATCTTACCGCTTTTGATATCCGCATAAGCCGCATAGCCGTTTACAGGCGGATCGAATGGGTACTTGCTGTCAAACACCTCGTTCATTCTCCTGTCAAGGCAGATATACTTTCCGTCCCGCTCAATAACAATATACTGCGACTTTTCGTTCATGCACGCATAGCCGTATTCCCCGAGCAGCTCGCCGTACCTGCTGTACACTCTGAATTTTCCGTTGTCTGTTACAGCCAGCAGCTTATCATCACAGGCAGAAGCCGAAATAAACACACCTATTCTTTTTCCGTATACGGTATAATACTCATTTCCGCTCTTTTCCAGATATGTATTGCCGTCAGCATCACTGTAGTCCGACATTCCGTCACGGCTGATACAGATAAAATATTCATTCATATATTCGAGCGAGCCGCCGTCCTGCTTATAGCTGAGCAGGCATTCTCCGGTTTCGCTGTCAATAACGCGGCAGATATCATTGCTCATATCAACAGTACCGTAATATGTGCATGACAGCATTGCAGTATGCTTCGTATTTCCGTTAAATCCCAGGTAGTTGTTTGTTTCTATTGTCAGTGGTCGATAAAGCCTGCCGTTATACACCCTGTATCGGTTGTGATACAGGTTTTCACTGTTGCTGTTGCTTAAAAACAGGCAGTCATTGCCGCTGTACACTCCGTCATAGTCGGAAAGCGTTATCGTGTTCCTGTTGACATCGGTCATAGCAAGCGGATCCTTACTGCCGCTGCCCACAACGCCGTAGAAATACTCGTATGCATATTTTGTAGTATACAGCTTATCCGTTCCGTCCGATGGTATCGGTATCACATTTACCCTGCTGTCAACAAGATAATACCCGTTCTTATCCAATATGGCATATCCGTCCTCGAACTCGCCGTAACCCTTCATCAATTCGGAGTTTTCCTTTACCTCATTTCCGTCAGTCGCATATACAAGCTTATTGACATATTTCTTGTCAAAATAATCGGCATTACCGCTGTCCGTCTTCACTGCCAATGTGCCGTAATTTATTGCATTTTCATAATACTCTGCCCCGTCAAAATCTTTCGGTGTATACCAACCGTGGTTTATACCGCTGTTTACAAGCTTTGTCGGAGCAAAGCTCAGATTTCCCGCTACAGTCTGACCGGTAGTATCGATAATGCTGTATTCCCCGTTAGCAAGCACATAGGCATACCCGTCCGCATAGAACTCCGACACCGCATCATACTGCGCATTTATTACGACCTCGCCGCCCGCATTTATATATCCGATCTTTGCGTTATCGTAATACGGCGCAAGCCCGCTGTTGAACGCCGTAAACGCATAGTCGCACTCAAAGACCTTGCCGCCGACCGTATAACCGCAGTACAAACCGTTTTCGTATACGCAAGCAATGCCGCTCCTGTCAAATGTGCTTATTATGTCCGTGCCGTCTGTTGCAGTGTAAACCTCGTCAAGTTTACCTTCGTTTTTATTCACAAGCACTTTTCTGAAGCGCTCACCGTCACGCTTTATCAGCACAAGTCCGCTGTCGGCAAATTCGGGATTTCTGTCGCAGTAATACTCATCGCTTAACTTATTCAGCTCTCTGTCGTACATCGCCGCTCTATATATCCGCGTTTCATTGTCCGTTCTGCACATCAGCACAAGCTCGTCCGTCACGAATATCCTGTCGCACCATTCGCTCTTCTGCTCACCGTCTGCCGAGAAAACAGCATAGCTTCTTTTGGTAAAGTCGTTGCTTCCCTCATTCACGTTCTTTGTAAACCCGACATAGTACTCACCGAACACGCAGTCTATACCCATTCTGTCGGGAAGCCCGGTCACCGTCTTTCCGTCCGCAGACAGAAGATAATATTCATCTGTGATATCGCCGACCGTTTCGCCTTTATCATCTTTAGCGTCCTGCGTCATAACGGTATATGCAAAGGTATACGGCGCTCCGCTTTCAAAGGGTTGAGCATATGTAAAATGCTTCTCGTCATACACCGTCCTGCCCTTGCTGTCAACATACAGCATATATCCGTCATTATCGGTCACAGCCGAAAAGCCGTTGTCGCTGTAATATGACGCAAGCCTGAAACGCGGCTCGACCGTAAACTCACCCTTGTCATTTATAAAGCCGTATCCGCTTTCGTTGCTGACGGCGGCATTTCCGTTTACATTTTCGTCAAACTGATAAGCACAGTCAAACTGCGGCTCTATCTTAAACTTTCCGTCCTTGCCGATATATCCCCACTTATCCCCGCTCTTCGCAGGCGACAGCGACATATTGAACAGCTTCTCGCCGCTTCCGTAAAGCGTCTCCGACTCATTCTCAAATATCCCGAAAATATCAAACGCAAACACCGCGACAGCCGCACCGCCGATCACAGCCGCTCCCGCAATACTGCCGACAATAACGCCTATGCGGCTTTTCTTCTTTTCATCGTTTTTATCCCCTGTAAACGCCGCACAGAACGGACAGAATTTTATATTCTCGTCTATTTCACGTTTACATTTCGGACACATTCTACTCATATCACTGTTCTCCCGAATTTTCTTCCGTAAGTACCATATCGTCTGTTCCAAGGTGGTATCTTACTATCTCATGCTCGGCGTTCCATATGGATATCGACATCTTGTTTTCACGCAAGCGTTCTATTTCAATTACATTATCCACTGTTACGCTTTTATCGTTCTTTACGTTGAAAACCGTCCAGGTCGCGGTTTCGTTCTCTTCATCATAGTTACTTCTCAGTCCGTACACTTCCGTCACTCTTTCGCCGTAAAGTTCAAAGATGCACTCGCCCTCACCCGCCGTATAGGTATGCACAAGGCTCTCTTCCATATTTGCGTCTATCTGATACACGCTTATAGAATCATAACCTGTTTCATAAGCATCAGTTCCGCCGTATACGTTCTCTCCGCACTTTACATATTTCAAAGGAAATTCTATTCTTTCCTGCGGCTTTTCATAATCAACGCCGATAAAATCTATTGAATACATATTAGTGTGATACTCTTTGCCGTTGTCAAGATTTCTGTAAACCGTTTCGTCGTTTATTGTATAACGAATAAGATTTTCTGCCAACAGACCTATATATTCATTCGCTTTTTCAAACAGCAGTTTCTGAGTTGTCAAGTCAAACACCCTTGCTCCGTTTTCATCACTAAGGTACATACTGTTGCCTGCTTTTTCAATATATATTTCATTTTGCCAATAATCCGTATATCTGCTTTTCTCTATTTTTATATTGCTGAGCAGCACTTTTGCACGCTCGCCGTAAATATTATAACTGCCGTCTGCGTTTTCTCCTGCGATAAAGCCTGACAGTCGGGTAAGCATCCTGTCGCCCTTTATAAAAGGCGTGCCGTCAAGGTTCAGATAATAGCTTACCGACCGTGAGTTTCTGCCCGTTTCGTCATACATAAGCACGCTGAGTGTCACAGCTGTATTGTCGGTTATACTGGCACTCATATAAGAATCGCCGATATCGCTTACTGCGTACTCCTCATAATGATAATTTCCGTATATATCTATATATCGGTCTTCTTTGCCGTTTTCATCAGGTGCTATGTAACACTCAATATTATTCAGTATATCGGGCGTATTCTCACAGTACTCTGCTCCCGCATAGAAATCAAGCGGTGAATATCCGTTTGTTGCGCTGTTTCCCACGTTGTACATTCCGCCCATATTTTCTGTTGCCGCATTGCCGTTTCGGTCATATATCATTACATCAATAAGACCTCTTGCGTATACTTCCAAATATATTTCGTCAAAATCCCTGCGGATCTTTGTCACAAAATATCCATCCGGCGACATTGCACTGACAAATTCGTACTTTGCCTCAATCGCAACATCTCCGTTTTTATCGATAAAGCCGATCTTGCCGTTCTGAGCATTGCAGTAAGCCATATATCCGTTTTCAAGCGGCTGTATGTCGTACTTTGTTTTGAGGATAACATTAAAATCCCTGTCATAGCAGGTGAAGCTTTCGTCTGCGTTTCTCGCAACCACACTGCCGCTGTTTTCGCTTATTCTCGGCTTGTTTTCATACTCTGCAAGGAGCTGACCGTACTTATCATAGATATAATATTTATCATAGTCAAAGCACATCAGTCTGTCGCCGTATGCTCTTGCGTATATGAACTCGCCGAGCTTTTTTCCGTAAGCCGTATAGTAGTATGACAGAATACCTGATGACTTGATACCGCAAAAATAATTTCCTGCCATTGTCAGCGCCTTGTTATCAGACATAAAAACGTGTCCGTTGTTCTTATCGATCAGCGCATAGTATTTGACCTTTGCGTCGGTCTGCCGCTTTGACCTGTACGATGAAATATACAGCGTATCGCCATATTCCCTTACGCCGAAATTTTCCGGTGAAGAAACCGTCAGCACAGGTCTTAGCCTGTTGTCATATATCATTATCTGGTTCTGCCACTCCGTACCGGTCAGATTGCAAGCTGTATATTGCGACATTGTAGCCTTTTTTGCTGTATCGCCGAGTATATAACGGTTGCAGAAAATATCCTCCGCCATCGTGCTGCTTTCGCCGGAATATCTTACAAGCCTTGCACCATCGGTATCAATTACCGATGCGTTTGTTATTTCGTCTTTTATCTCATCATATTCGGAACAGTCGCTGTCCGGCGTAATAATTCTCCTGTTTTGCCCGGATATATTATAGACAAGGAAATACCCGTCATCTATGTAATAATCCTTATTCAGCTTTCTGTATGTTCCGCCCGGTATCTTTTTGTCCTTGGTCACAAGCGTCATATCGCTGTATATATCGTCATACGTTTTATTGCTTTCTATATTGCTTACGAGATCGGCAAAATAGTATTCTCCGATAAACATATTTTCCCCGTCAAACCCTTCAAAGTCCGCAGGATCATACCAGTGGTGCACCGTATCAGCAAACATCAGCTTGTCCGACGCATAGCCGAGCTTTCCTATAACGGTATTGCCGCTCATATCTATTACGGAATATTCCGTACCGCTCTTAATATAAGCATAACCGTCCGCATAATATCCGCTTGCGCCGTCATACTTAGCGTCTGTCACCTTTTCGCCTGCCGTATTGATATATCCGATTTTCGCATTGTCATAGTAAGGTGCAAGTCCGCAGTTGAACTCACCGAATTGAAAATCATTTTCAAACTGCTTGCCTTCAGCCGTATATCCGCAGTATTTTCCTTTTTCGTAAACACACGCATATCCGCTCAGATCAAATCCGCTTGCTATATGTGCTCCGTCGTATGACACAAAGACCTCGTTGCCGTTATCATCGATCAGAACACCTCTTATAAAGTCGTTATCATCTCTCTTGAGCAGTACCGCACCATTGTCGTATGCTTTTATGTCAGCACCGCACAGATAATCTCCGCCGACCTGTTCAAGCGTATCCGCCTTTAACAGTTTCGCCTTATACAGCTTACTGTCATCATCTGTGCCTTTGCAAACAATAAGCAGTTTTCCGCTCTTTATTATGCGACTGTAATAGTCAGTCAGCGCCGCACCGTCCGCCGAGAACACGGCATACTCCCTTGTAAAATCAAGCGTTGTTTCATTGTTGCTTTGCGCCTGTCTGAAACCGATATACTTATCATCGTATAAAGCCGATATTCCCGTGCCGTTTGCAAGCTCGGTCACTTTTCCGTCGGAACTCAGCAGGCTGTATATGATCTCGTTGTAGTTTCCGCTTTCCGTACCGGTCGTGATTTCAGGCATAAGCAGAGAGTACGCAAAGGCGTAACCGCTGTCGTTCATATCCGAGGCATAGTCGAACATCTGACCGTCAAACGCCTTTCGACCCGCACTGTCGACAAATCCGACCCTGCCGTTTTCGTCAACGACTTTGGCAAGACCCTTTGCCGAAAAGCTACCCGCAAAGCTGTACTGCGGAGCAGTCACAAACTCCCCGCCTTTTCTTATATATCCGAACTGTCCGTCAACCGCAACCGGCGCAACGTCATTTATATCCTCGTTGAAGGCATAGGCGGCTGTATATTGCGGCTTCAGTGTGGTATTACCGTCCTTGTCGGCATATGCCCATTTTCCGTCAATGCAAACAGGGGTCACCGACTGTATGAACAGCTTGTCGCCTGTACCGTAAAACGTTTCCGCTTTGTCACCGTACATTCCGAACACGTCAAACACAAACACCGCAAGGCTTGCCGCACCCAGCGCCAGCACGCCCACAGCTCCGCCTATTATCGCACCGACAGGGCTTTTCTTCTTTTCCTGCGGTGTTTCACCTGTAAAAGCCGCGCAGAACGGACAGAATTTAACGTTCTCGTTTATTTCGCGTTTGCAATTAGGGCATATTCTGCTCATATATTTTCTCCGTTATATCTTGCCTTAATTTATAATCTCAGCACACTCTCTGATTCACATATCGTGCGATCGCTTTTCCTTAAGGCTGAAGTACATTACGCACATACGAAAGACTGTCGCAGTCCTTTTCTATAAACGTGTCCGTCTTCGGAACATATTTCATACGCTTTGGATAAGCATTTGTCTGTTCGATTTTCACGGTATAGATCATATTTTCCTCCTCCCGTAAATTTCCCGCTTTCCCAATATCATATACAAATATTCTATCACAAACAAAACTTCTTCACAATAGGAAACCCGAAACTGTAACTATTTTGTAACCATTTGTCACCGTTTTGTAACTATTCCCACAGCAGTACCTGTTCCTGTTTTTATCCTGCCGCAAAACGCTCATTTGTTCGACCGTCCGATCCCTTGTACCGGAAAACAAAAACCCGCAATTTGTACGATGCGCTTTATTGCAATGCGGTTTCACCATTGACAAAAACGCTGTATAGTGTTAAAATAAAACGATAGGATTTTTATCCGTTACTATAAATAATCTGTATAAAAAAAGGAATGAAAGAAATGAGAAATCTGACGGGTGCAGATATAATCTGCGAATGTCTGATAGAGCAGGGCGTTGACACTGTTTTCGGTTATCCCGGCGGCGCAGTTCTGAATATCTATGACAGCTTGTATAATTACAGCGACAAAATACACCACGTTCTGACAGCACACGAGCAGGGCGCAAGCCATGCGGCTGACGGCTACGCACGTTCGACAGGCAGGACGGGCGTTGTTATAGCTACATCGGGACCCGGTGCGACAAACCTTGTAACAGGTATCGCAACAGCTTATATGGACAGCGTACCTATGGTAGCCATTACCGGTAACGTTGCCTGCTCTCTCTTAGGTCTTGACAGCTTTCAGGAAGTCGATATAACAGGCATCACAATGCCGATAACAAAGCATAACTTCATCGTAAAGGACGTAAACAAGCTTGCCGACACACTGCGTGAAGCATTCTACATAGCAGGAAGCGGAAGAAAGGGTCCTGTCCTTGTCGATGTTCCTAAGGATATTACAGCCCAGAAGGCTGAGTTTGTAAACAAGCCCTTAAAGCCGTACACGGTGAATGTGACTATGCACCAGGACAGCTGTATAGCAAAGGCGGCGGAGCTGATAAAGAACGCTGAACGTCCGTTCCTTTATACAGGCGGCGGTATCTACGGCGAGGACGGAGCAAAGACATTAAAGGCTTTTGCAGAGCTTATTGACGCTCCCGTATCGTCTTCGCTTATGGGTCAGGGTAGCTTTGACGAAACCAACAGCAGATATATGGGTATGCTCGGTATGCACGGAACAAAGACAGCGGCAGAGGCAATAAAGAACTGCGACCTGTTCATAGGTATCGGCACAAGGTTTTCCGACAGAGTAATAGGCAATCCGCAGACCTTCGCCCCAGATGCAAAGGTACTTCATATAGATATTGACCCTGCCGAAATAAACAAGAACATAAAGGTTTATCATCAGGTTATCGGCGACAGCACAGACGTTATGAAAAAGCTGATAAAGCTTATACCTCAGCAGTCGCACACCGACTGGATGGGCAAGATAAAGACGTGGGAGAAGCAGTACGAGTGCAGGCAGAAAGGCACAGACGAACTTACTCTTACTCCTCAGCACCTTATCGAAACGCTTGACAAGCTGACAAACGGCGAGGCGCTTATCGCGACCGAGGTAGGTCAGTCACAGATGTGGGCGGCTCAGTATTACGCATACAAGCACCCCCACCAGCTCATCACAAGCGGCGGACTCGGTACTATGGGCTACGGACTCGGTGCGGCTATCGGCGCAAAGTGCGGCAACCCCGACAAGACGGTCGTAAACATTGCGGGTGACGGCAGCTTCCATATGAACTTAAACGAGCTTGTAACGCTGTCAAAGCACAACATTCCCGTTGTTGAGCTTGTTATCAACAACAATGTTCTCGGTATGGTACGTCAGTGGCAGAGATTATTCTACGGAAAGAGATTTTCTCAGACAACACTTGACCGTCCTACAGATTATATGAAGCTCGGAGAAGCGTTCGGCATAAAGTCATTCGTTATCGACAGCGAGGACAAGTGCGAGGAAATACTGCGTGAAGCTCTTGAGGTTTCAAAGACAGCCCCCGTGCTTATCGAGGCGAGAATAGACAAGGATATAAACGTTCTTCCTATGGTACCGGCAGGAAAATCCATAACTGAGCCTATCCTTGAGATAGAAATCGACGACTGAACGGAGGCAGAAAAATGACAGAGAGAAACGTAATTTCCGTCTGCGTAAATAACGGCATCGGCGTACTCGGCAGAGTAACCGGTCTGTTCAGCCGCAGAGGATATAATATAATAAGTCTTAACGTTGCGGAAACCGAAAACCTCGGCATTTCCCGCATGACAATAGTCGCAGACGGCGACGAGGGTGTGATGGAACAGCTGGTAAAACAGCTCCGTAAGCTCTATGACGTATCGGAGGTAAAGGTACTTCATGATGCCGTATGCCGCGAGCATATCATTATGAAGGTCGGCAACGGGTCTGCATCGCGTCAGCCGGTGATAGAGATAGCAAACCTTTTCAGAGCAAAGGTCGTAAATGTAGCGGAAAGCAGACTTATGCTCGAGCTTACTGGTGAGCCTGAAAAGATAGATTCGTTCATAGGACTGTTACAGCCCTATGGAGTAAAGGAGCTTGTAAGAACAGGTATCTCAGCTCTTGAACGTGACTGATAAACGGAAATAATTATGAGTTATTCAGCCCCTATAAAGGGCATAATGAAAGGCAGGAACAACACATGGGCATGACTATGAGCCAGAAGATACTGGCAAAGCACGCAGGACTTGAAAGCGTAAGAGAGGGACAGCTTATAAGAGCAAAGCTGGATATGGTACTCGGTAATGATATTACAAGTCCCGTTGCGATAAACGAGTTCAACAAGGCAGGCTTCGGCGGCATATTCAACAAGGATAAGATTTCTCTTGTAATGGATCACTTCACACCCAACAAGGATATCAAGGCGGCTACTCAGTGCAAGCAGTGCAGAGAGTTCGCGGGAAAGTATGATATTACAAATTATTACGATGTCGGCGAGATGGGTATTGAACACGCACTTCTCCCCGAAAAAGGTCTTATAGGTCCCGGTGAACTGTGCATAGGCGCAGACAGCCACACCTGTACATACGGCGCACTCGGCGCATTCTCAACGGGCGTAGGCTCGACCGATATGGCGGCAGGCATGGCAACAGGCGAAGCGTGGTTCAAAGTTCCGTCCGCTATAAAGTTCAATCTTACAGGAAAGCTTAACAAGTATGTAAGCGGCAAGGACGTTATTCTTCACATAATCGGTATGATAGGCGTTGACGGCGCGCTTTATCAGTCTATGGAGTTCACCGGCGAGGGCTTGAAGAGCCTTTCGATTGACGACAGACTTTGCATTGCCAATATGGCTATCGAAGCCGGCGCAAAGAACGGTATATTTGAAGTTGACGAGATAACAACAGCATATATGAAGGAAAGAGCAGACCGTGACTTTGACATATTCAAGGCTGACGAGGACGCAGTATATTCAAGAGTTATCGACATTGATCTGTCAACAATAAAGCAGACGGTTTCATTCCCTCATCTGCCCGAAAACACAAAGACCGTTGACGAGATTACAGAGGATATAAAGATCGACCAGGCAGTTATCGGCTCATGTACAAACGGCAGAATAAGCGATATGCGTATCGCCGCAGAAATTCTTAAAGGCAAGCACATTGCAAAGGGCGTAAGATGTATCGTTATCCCCGGTACTCAGAAGGTCTATTTACAGTGCATCAAGGAAGGGCTTGCAGAGATATTTGTAAATGCAGGCTGCGTACTTTCTACACCTACCTGCGGTCCGTGCCTTGGCGGTCATATGGGTATACTTGCGGCAGGCGAACGTGCAATTTCCACCACAAACAGAAACTTTGTCGGCAGAATGGGACACGTTGACAGCGAGGTTTATCTCGCAAGCCCCGCAGTTGCGGCGGCAAGCGCAATAGCAGGTAAGATAGCAGGCATAAAGTAAGGTGAAAATATGGTAAAGCATATAATAATCTGGAACTTAAAGGACGAGCTGTCAGCCGAAGAGAAAAAGGAAAGATGCCGTCTTATAAAGCAGGGGCTTGAAAGCCTTGCAGGCAAGATAGACGGACTTATCGAGATAAAGGTGATCACTGATATCTTAGGTTCTTCCACTGGAGATCTGATGCTTGACAGCACATTCGAGAGCGCAGAAGCGTTAAAGGGCTATTCCACCCACCCCGAGCACGTCAAGGTCGCCGACAGCACGGTAAGACCTTACACGGCAAGACGCAGCTGCGTAGATTTTGAGATATGAGAAAGGAAAGACATATATGAAGGCACACGGTACAGTACATAAATACGGCGACAACGTAGATACCGACGTTATCATTCCCGCAAGATACCTTAACACAGCCGACCACAAGGAGCTTGCAAGCCACTGTATGGAGGATATCGACAAGGATTTTGTAAAGAATGTCAAGGACGGCGACATTATAGTTGCTAATATGAATTTCGGCTGCGGAAGCTCAAGAGAACACGCGCCTATTGCAATCAAGGCAAGCGGAATTTCCTGCGTTATCGCAAGCACATTTGCAAGAATATTCTACCGCAACGCTATCAACATCGGACTTGCCATCTTAGAGTGCGATGAAGCCGCTAAGGATATCGAGAACGGCAACGAGGTCGAGGTCGACTTTGATACGGGAGTTATCACAAATGTGACAAAGGGCTGTACATATAAGGCTGAGCCTTTCCCCGAATTTATCAAGGATATAATCAACAAGGGCGGTCTGCTGAACTCCTTAAAGAAGTAAGACCGCAGAAAGCGTTATGCCATGAGGGTAGATATAAAAGCGTTATCCGACAGTGAACTGCAGGAGCAGGGCTATAGCGATATATCGGTAAAACTGCACGGTTTCGGACTGTACACGGACGATGAGCTGTGTGCCGTCTGCATAACAACGGAAAAACAGGACAGCATAAACGGCGAAGTCGTGCTTGAAAGGCTGTTTGTCCGTGAGGATAAAAGACATTACGGCGTTGCCCGTAAGCTTCTTAACCACACGCTGAGGACCATGCGCGCCTGCGGATATAAGTATGCTGTGGCAGTACCCGATAATGAAGCGGCAGAGCGCTTTCTTGTAAAATTCGGCTTTGAAAAAGCGGATGACAGATCCGCTTTATACAGAATAGAGCTTTAAGCTCACAGAAAGGATATTACCTATGGAAAAGAACATAGCCGTTATCAAGGGTGACGGAATAGGACCTGAGATAGTTACCGAGAGTATGAAGGTACTTGATAAGATAGCCGAAAAGTTCGGTCACAAGTTCAACTACACACAGCTTCTTATGGGCGGATGCTCAATTGACGCAAACGGCGTACCGCTGACAGACGAAACTGTCGCCGCCTGTAAAGCATCGGACGCTGTGCTTATGGGCTCTATCGGCGGTGATACGACAACATCGCCGTGGTACAAGCTCCCCGCAAATCTGCGTCCCGAGGCAGGTCTGCTCGGTATAAGAAAAGCGCTCGGACTGTTTGCAAACCTCCGTCCCTGCCTGCTTTATCCTGAGCTTGCAGGCGCTTGCCCCTTAAAGACAGAGATAAGCGCAAAGGGCTTTGATATGCTGATAATGCGTGAGCTTACCGGCGGTCTTTACTTCGGCGCAAGAAAGACGGAAGAAGTAAACGGCGTTATGACAGCTACCGATACTCTTACATACAGTGAGGAAGAGATCCGCAGAATTGCAATAAAGGCATTTGACGTTGCTATGAAGAGAAGAAAGAAAGTGACTAGCGTTGATAAGGCTAACGTTCTCGACTCTTCAAGGCTGTGGAGAAAGGTCGTAACAGAGGTATCAAAGGATTATCCCGAGGTCACTCTTGAACATATGCTTGTTGACAACAGCGCAATGCAGCTTGTTAAAGACCCTGCGCAGTTTGATGTTATGGTAACGGAAAATATGTTCGGTGATATCCTGTCAGACGAGGCAAGTATGATCACAGGCTCTATCGGTATGCTCCCCTCTGCAAGTATGAACGAAACAAAGTTCGGTCTGTACGAGCCGAGCGGCGGTTCAGCTCCCGACATTGCAGGTCAGAACAAGGCAAACCCGATAGCTACCATACTTTCAGCCGCAATGATGCTCCGTTACAGCTTTGATATGGTGAAGGAAGCTGACGCAGTTGAAAATGCAGTAAGCAAGGTACTTAAGGACGGCTACCGTACAGGCGATATCATGAGCGAGGGTATGACTAAGCTCTCATGCTCTGAGATGGGTGACAAGATAGCAGAGAATATATAATTTTACTGCAGTAGATAAAGGGGTTGTGACGCAACCCGGAAAAGAAAAAGTGAGTCGAAGCGCAAAATAGTGCGCTCGGCTCACTTTTTGGTATGCGAAGAAAATCTGTCTTTAGTACACTTCCGCCATAACGTTTTAGTAATTAACATTGATAGCAGGCTACCGATAGTTC
>DOQG01000022.1:0-11221 GCA_003512525.1 Oscillospiraceae bacterium
TGCCGGCTTCAAATATGCAAAAAAGAACCCCGAACTATACAGTCCGAGGTTCTGTCGTAAACATCGTTAGATGCCGAGTTTACAAGGCTTTTTTGTTCAATTTACAATGTAGCCGTTACAATGAAGCCACTGGATTAACAATTCACGATTCCAGTGATTTACGACACGCATTTGTCGTAAAAGACGAGCGATGCACAAAAAGTCATTTGTCGTAAATTTGTCGTAAACCCTCTGACGTGTTTCATTTTTGGATTAACAAAACGCCGCAAACGCTGTCATAACCTGATTTTTGTGGGTTTTTAGTCCGAGAGGGGCTTCATCGTCGGGAATATCTGCACTCGTGTCATAAGTGACTTTTCTTAGCGAATAACAATCTTCAAACTGGCGTCCATTTCCATAATCAAGTCCTGATCCTTTTGCCAATTCTTTAACAGAAGAAGGGATATAAACCGAACTGATTGATGAATTTTTAAATGCGCATAGTCCAATGTATGTTACTGTACCGGGTATAGTTACATCTGATATATTATCATTGTCATAAAACGCATCGTTTGCTATTCCTGTTATTGTATAACCGTCAATTTTGCTTGGAATAGTGATCTTGTCATCAAATCCATTATACGATGATATGTATGCTTCACTATCATTCTGCGGCACATACCCCCAAAAGCCATTAAAATTTTCCGCTCCTGCGTACACCGCGCAAAGCACAGCCATCGCCGCAAAGGTTATAAGCCCCAGCAGCCACTTTTTAACTTTCATATTACTCTCTCCTTTTTGATGAAATTAGAATATTACACAAAAAGGCATAGCCCACCCTACATAGACTATGCCTTTATTACCATATTGAATTTTTTGCAGAGATATTGTGCATTACTTACAGAGGTGCTTTTATAGAGTCTCCCGCATTTACATAAATTGGTATTTACTGCCTTACACATATCTCTCACCTTTATTTCATCGACCTTAACTTTTTGCTTTCAATAGGATAAGTATATCACTGTTGCTATAACTTGTCAAGCAGGCTTGGATCTGTAATGGTATCCGGTTGATTTTATTATAATTGTATTATGGTTCAAAGCGCGATATTCTCTCTGCTGTCAGCATCATATAAAAACCGGGCAACAATTTTAACATCGCCGCCCGGTCGTAATTATTGATTTTTGCTTTTAATCAAAGCTTACTTAGCTAACGTCCTCCCGCTTACACTTCCGTAATTACCGTAAAGCGCAGTCTTACCGCTCATATAATAAGCCTTGACTCTGAACTTGTAAGTCGTATTCTTGTCAAGTCCTGCCTTTCTGAATGTAGTCGTGCTATTGTTTGTGATTTTCGCAACTCTGACCCACTTTCCGCCCTGATACATTTCAACGATGTAACCCTGAGCAGATGTATTTTTCGTCCAGTTTACACGCAGTGCGTCCTTTGCCTTACCACCGATCTTAAAACCCTTTACTATTGACGGATTAGTTCTGGCAGTAACTGTAGCACTGTAATTGCCATAGAGAGCCGTATTGCCGCTCATCTTGTACGCTCTTACCCTGAACTTATAAACAGTCGAAGCGCTAAGTCCGGCTTTTCTAAATGTAGTCGTGCTGTTATTTGTTATTTTACCAACGCGTACCCACTTATTGCCCTGATACATCTCAACGATATATCCGTCAGCGGAAGCATTCTTAGTCCAATTTACACGGAGCGCGTCAGCAGCTCTGCCGCCGAGCTTAGCACCTGTCATTACAGACGGATTTGTTCTCGCCGCTAGCTCATTGCTGTAAGCACTGTAAACTGCTGTACTACCGCTCATCTTATACGCTTTAACCCTGAACTTATACACGGTCGAAGCCTTAAGTCCGGCTTTTCTGAAAGTAGTCGTGCTGTTATCTGTTATCTTCGCAACTCTTGCCCACTTGCCGTTCTGATACATTTCAATTATGTAACCATCGGCGTTTGCATTCTTAGTCCAGTTGATGCGGAGCGCGTCTGCCGCTCTGCCACCGAGCTTTACTCCGGGCACATTTTCCGGTTTTCTTATTATAGGCTTATATAGAAATCCGTTGTCTTTAGCATACTGCGCGACAACTGTGTCAGCATTGCAGTAGATTATAAAACCGTCTATCTTGTAACCGTCAAAATCGTGATAGTATCCTAAAGCCTGATATCCTATATCAGACGCACTATCCGGTATTGTTATACTCTTGATTTTTGTGCAATCGCGTATAGCGCCGTCACCTATGCTCTTCACACTGTCCGGTATTGTAATGCCGATAAGGTCTGTACAGTGAGCAAAAGCATAATTGCCTATGCTCTGCAATTTACTCGGCAACGTTATATTCTTAAGGCTTGTGCACTCACAGAAAGCGTATTTGCCAATACTCTTGACATTGTCGGGTATCTTTACATTTTTAAGGCTTGTGCACTCACAGAAAGACCAATCCTCAATACTTGTGACTCCGTCTGGTATCGTTACGCTTGTAAGACCTGAGCAAAGCATAAAAGCACCTGAGCCGATTTTCGTTACACTGTCCGGTATTGTTACACTCGTTAGATTTACACAATTCTGAAAAGCATCAGCGCTGATATTGGTTACACCGTCCGGTATACTGTAAGTTTTATCGGTTTTTGCGTTGGGATAACATATTAACTTTGTTTTATCTTTATTAAAAAGAACTCCTTTTTCTGAAGAGTATTTTTTATTTTCTGATGCAACATTTATCTTGGTGAGGCTTTCACAGTACATAAAAGCACAACCGCCTATCTTATTCACGCTATCGGGTATTGTTATGCTGTCAAGGCTCTTACAGTAACCGAAAGCTCCCCAGCCTATATTCACCACACTGTCCGGAATTGTTACACCGGCAAGTTTTGTGCAATCCTGAAAAGCACTCTCTCCTATCTTTGTCACGCCGTCCGGTATTGTTATACCGGTAAGATTTTCACAACCGCTGAATGCACGAATATCTATGCCGGTCACCCCACTCGGTATTGTTACACTTGTTATACTTTTGCATCCGCTGAAAGCCTGATACCCTATGCTTGTTACGCTCTTACCGTCAATCTTTGCGGGAATATCAACCTTTTCTGCGTTTCCTACATATTTATCGATCTCCACTGTATCGTCATAATTCACCCGGTACTGAAAGTCCCCATATGTTTCGGTTTCCGCTCCCGCCCCGATAACACACAACACCGCCATAACCGCAAAAGTCATAATAGTCAAAAGCCATTTTTTCATTTTCATAAAACGCTCTCCTTGTATTTTCATTCTCTGTGTTAGCACTGCTATAATTTAATAATATAACAATATCTTCATTTGTCAACCCTTTTTGCAAAAATCTGCACCGATTTAACAAAAATATTCAACTATATTATCCGAAAAAACCGGGCATCGACCTTAGCCGACACCCGGGTTTGCATATTCATTTGTGACGACTGAAAGCTTACTTAGCTAACGTCCTCCCGCTTACACTTCCGTAATTACCGTAAAGCGCAGTCTTACCGCTCATATAATAAGCCTTGACTCTGAACTTGTAAGTCGTGTTCTTGGCAAGTCCGGCTTTTCTGAATGTAGTAGTGTTGTTGTTTGTTATCTTTGCAACGCGCACCCACTTTCCGCCCTTGTACATTTCAACGATGTAACCCTGAGCAGATGTATTTTTCGTCCAGTTCACTCTGAGCGCGTCCTTAGCCTTACCGCCGATCTTAACACCATTTACTATTGACGGATTAGTTCTGGCAGTAACAGTAGCACTGTAGTTACCGTAAAGTGCGGTCTTACCACTCATCTTGTACGCTCTTACTCTGAACTTGTAAACGCTTGAAGCCTTAAGTCCTGCTTTTCTGAAAGTGGTTGTGCTGTTGTTGGTTATTTTACCAACGCGTACCCACTTATTGCCCTGATACATTTCAACAATGTATCCATCGGCAGATGTATTCTTAGCCCAGTTTATCCTCAGCGCGTCAGCCGCTCTGCCGCCGAGCTTAGCACCTGTCATTACCGACGGATTTGTTCTCGCCGAGAGCTCAGCACTGTATGCGCCGTAAAGCGCCGTCTTACCGCTCATCTTATACGCTTTAACCCTGAACTTATACACGGTCGAAGCCTTAAGTCCGGCTTTTCTGAAAGTAGTCGTGCTGTTGCTTGTAATCTTTGCAACCCTTACCCACTTGTTGCCCTGATACATCTCAACAATGTATCCATCAGCATCTGCATTCTTAGTCCAGTTTACGCGTAATGCGTCAGCCGCTCTGCCACCAAGCTTAACTCCGGTCACAGAAGAAAGAACAGTGAACGCACTGAGCGTATCTGAGTATTCGCTGTATAATACTCCGTTCTCATTTGTGTTTCTGTATGCCTTTATTCTGAATTTGAAGCTTGCACCGGGAGTAAGACCGCTGACGGTATAGCTTACATCATCAGACGATGCGGTTTTGCGTATCTGAACCCACTTATTATCCTTGTACTGCTCAAGAATATAACCGTCAGCATCTGCGCTTTCTTTCCACTGAAGAGTGATTGAGTTGCTCTGCGAGGATTTCTTGCCGAATCCGATGACGCTATCGGGTTTTTCGGCGGTCGTAGCAACAGTAAGTTCGGTATATGTACTTTCGGCAGTGCCGTTATATGCCTTTATGCGGAACTGATACCCGGTATCTTCACTAAGCGACTCAAATGTACAGCTGAGATAATTGTTAGCCGGTGTCTTTATCGCCTCAACCCAATCCTGTCCGTCATAGTACTCAATAATATATCCCTGTGCCGAGCTGTTGATATCCCACGCAAGCTCCAACTTATCGCTGCTTTTTGTACTTACTCTGAAATTCTTTACAGCCTCGAGCGTAAGCATCTCTGTATATGTGTCATTATAGCTGTCACCGCACCTTGAACACTCGTGATGAGTATAGCCCTTACTCTCATATGTGGGAGCTATAACGGTGCTTACATAATCGTGACCGAGCGCGTCGATTTCTTCTTTTTCACTTGTTCCGCAACCGCCAAGGCAATATCTTATACGCTCACCCGAAACTGTACAAGTCGGTTTTTTGACCGTTTCCCATTCGCCGAATGTATGATCACCTGTTGTCGGGATACTCATAATATCCGTTCTGGCATCACAGCGTGTGCAGTGACGTGACTTTTCACCCGCGTTCTTGCAATCAGCAGGTCTGTCTACTGTCCACTCGGCAGAATAATCGTGACCGAGCTTTTCGATAATGCCGTTTTCTACAGCTCCGCATCTCTTGCATTCTCTGTGCTTTGTACCGTCTTTCGTGCAGGTAGCGGCTGTATCCGTTATCCATTCACCGTATGAATGTACTGTGCATTTTGTATCAACAGCATAAGCCTTGATCATAAGGTTATTTTTATTATTATTTTTACAATCATCCCAGAAGCTGTCGGGAACATATGTATAATAGCTTTCGCCCTTGTTGGCATTGAGCGTGTATGTAAGCCCGTTCATATTGTAGCCGAATTCACTGTAAATTCTTGCAGAACCGCTGTTATTTGTTATTTTTGCAACAATAGCAAAAGTATCACCCTTCTGTACTTTTACGGATGAATCAAACTGTAACGAATAATATCCTTCATATCCGACATTTTCCTTAGTCGCCGTTGCAGCTTTTGTACCTGATGTCGGATTTGTTTTGTCTTTAAGACCGGTATATACGCTGAGTTCTATATCCATACCCTTTGATGTATATACGGCAGCACCCGTTATATTGGAAGCATCTTCGGCGGTAAATACATTTGCACCGTACATTGTCGACAGCCCGAAGCCAAACCAGCTGGAAGAATTGCCGCCGTCATAGTTGTAAAGCGTATCGTAATAATCATCTGCACCGTCTACTGTATAATCGTATGCAACACCGCTGGACGCTATCGACTTGTCATAGTATGACAGCCAGAAGTAACCGTCATCTCTGCTGTCATCTCCCCAGCTGTTCTTTATCAGCCATGCGCCGTTACCCGCGGGAGCGGTCTTGAATGCAGACGCAGGTATACTGTCGTCCCAGCCTACTACCGTGACCGCATGATTAGATGTATATTCCTCAGGGCAATAGTAGTAATAGCTGCTGCCGTCATCACCGAATTTTCCGTCTGTACGACCGTAATTAGTAGTATCGCAATAGCTGAGCGAAGCTGCACCGTGTGTCAGAATAAGCTCTTTTAGCTGATCGTTGCTGTTATTCTGATTGATATCGGCAACATACATACCTGTAAGCTTTGCTGCGCCTGAATTTCTCAGTTCATAATACTCAGACTCTGTAAACGATTTGTTTACTATACCCGGAGTACCATATGACGAATACGGATACTGCGAGTTTTCATAATACGGACCTATGCCGTTCATAACAGCAAGTCCGGCATTCCATACGTTACCGCCGAGATCTAAATAGTCGGTAGCAGATGAAGCCGTATATGTCGCATAATCACCCGAAGAATTAAGCTTGCCGTAAAGTGAAGGGTGGCTTATCATATACGAAAGCAGATTTTCGGACAGATCAAGCGTATCAGCCTTAAACTTGTCGGGGAACTCCTTTATAAGAGAAGCCTCACTGATCGCCGTCGAAGTAAACGCCCAGCATATTCCCCATTGACCCTGATTTTTGACAGGCGTTATATAACCCTGCTCTACTGAGCTGTATTTCGCGGGTGCGGCATAAGCCGACAGCGGCGTCACGCTTGCGGTAATAGCAAGAGCCGTGACAAACGCCGTTGCTCTCATTAGTTTCTTGTTCATATGTTACCTCCCGAATTGTAATGCGGTTCTCAAATAAGCGTCGTAATATGTGCATTCTTCATGCCATTCTACAGTATAATTATACCATAAGGCGATGTGACAGTCAATTGATAAATCGATGAATTTCGGAAGATGTTTTTGCGCACATTGAATAAAATTCGATTTTCTTATCAAAAAGGGCTTGTATATTTTGACTAAATGTGATACAATAAATGCAAGCCAAAAGGAAATATAACCCTCAGGCTCAGGCAGACGGTTTACCGTATGTCAAAGATTCAAGGCGTATATTGCCACGAAAGGAATGACATTATATGACAGTAAACATTACAGCGAAGAAAATTCAGGTTACACAGGCGTTCTCGGATTACGCAACAAAGAAAATCGAAGCTAAGCTCGACCGTTTCTTTGCAGGTGACGCAGACTGCAAGGTAACACTCTCTGAGCAGAAAAATATGATAACCTGCGAAGTTACGGTGCGTACAGCAGGACTTATCTTCCGTTCAGAACAGAAAGCCGCTGACAAAAACGATGCTTTTGATGCCTGCATTGACCGTATTATAAGACAGATACGCAAAAACAAGACAAGAGTTGAAAAGCAGATGCACAGCTCATTCAAGGGCGGATTTGAAGATACAGTTGAAGAACAGGCAGATTTTGAAGTCGTTAAACATAAAAAGTTCAATCTCCGTCCTATGTCGGAAGAAGAAGCTATCCTACAGATGAATATGCTTGATCATACTTTCTTTATGTTCAAGAACGCAAAATCAGGCGAGATCAATGTAGTGTATAAGCGTGACGACGGCAATTATGCGGTTCTCGAGCCCTCAGAGGTTTGATAAGGACATAAAAGTAAATAACTGAATATACTGCCGTGCAGTGAAAACTGTACGGCAGTACTTTTGTAAAATTGTAAGGAGCATTATGAATAAAATAAACTGGGGAATTATCGCCACCGGGAAGATTGCCGCAAAGCTTGCAGAAGCAATAAACTACAGCGATAATTCCATACTTTATGCCGTAGCTTCAAGAAGCGATGATAAAGCAATAGCGTTCGCGGAAAAATTCGGCGCGGAAAAGCACTACGGCAGTTACGAACAGCTTGCAGATGATCCGAACATCGATATCATCTACATAGCATCGCCTATGGCACAGCATTACGAAAACGCAAAGATGTGCATAGAAAAGGGCAAGAATGTACTTTGCGAAAAGACGGTAACGCTAAACTGCAAACAGCTTGACGAGCTGATTTTACTGGCTGAAAAGCACAGCGTTTTCTTTATGGAAGCAATGTGGATGAAGTTTATACCCGCATTCAGAAAAGCCAAGGAATGGATAAGTTCAGGCAAGATCGGTGATATAAAGCTTGTCCGCGCCGACTTATCATCATTCTGCCCGTATGACCCGAACGACAGACTTTACGCAAACTCTCTCGGCGGCGGTTCTCTGCTCGACCTCGGCGTTTATCCGCTGACATTTGCCTGTGATTTTCTCGGATATAAGCCGAAGGAGATCATCACAAGCGCATACATCGGTAAAAGCAATGTCGACTTTGACGCTTCCCTGCTGCTGAGATATGATAACGGAAGCTTTGCCGACTCGCAGATAGGATTTGACTATATGAAAGAAAATTCAGCCTGCATAGTCGGCGACAAAGGCAGAATTACTTTCGGCAACTGGTTCTTCTGCACGACCGATATCAAGCTGTATGATGAACTCGGAAACCTTGCCGAAGCGCCGACAATACACCATAACTGCAACGGCTATGAATATGAGGTGCAGGAGGTTGAACAGTGCCTTGACAGTGGCAAAAGGCAGAGCAATATAAATCCGCTTTGGCAGACAAGAGCCGTTCTTGAAATAATGGACGAATGCCGCAGACAGTGGAATTTAAAATTTGACGGTGAATAAAAGCATACCCCTTGCAGTAAATTTGCAAGGGGTATTTGTCAGTTTACCTTTATCTTATCCAATACTTCTCCGACCTTATCATGTATCACAAGGTCAGCCTTATTATCGTAAGGCGTGGACGACATATTTATAAGCACCAGATTATTGCCGTTAAAATAGCGTATAAATCCCGCCGCCGGATAAACTGTAAGCGACGTTCCGCCGATGATAAGCGTGTCGCACCTCTCTATAGCCGACAGTGCGCCTGTTACCGTCCTGTCATCGAGATTTTCGCCATACAGCACAACATCGGGCTTGATTATCCCACCGCACTCACAATGCGGTACTCCATCACTGTGTAGCATATATTCAGCGCTGTAGCTTTTTCCGCACTTAAGGCAGTAATTTCTGTGAACACTTCCGTGAAGCTCATATACAGTCTTACTTCCCGCCGCAGTATGCAGTCCGTCTATATTTTGCGTTATCACCGCTGTAAGCTTTCCGGCATTTTCAAGCTCAGCGAGCTTTAAATGCGCCTTATTCGGCTTTGCGTCAAGGCAGAGCATTTTCTCGCGGTAAAATTCAAAGAATTTTTCGGTATGAGAAAAGAAATAATCGTGGCTTAAAAGCTCTTCCGGCGGAACATCATATTTCTGATTGTACAGTCCGTCAGGCGAACGGAAATCAGGTATGCCGCTCTCGGTCGATACTCCCGCACCGCCGAAAAAAACGATAGACTTGCTCTCATCGACTACCTGTTGCAATGTTTTCATAAAAAGGCCCTCTTTCAGATATCATCGCCGTTTTCATGGCAGAAATGACACTCGCCGCAAAGCTCCTTGTGCCCGTATACCTCTTCTATTATACTACGGTTGTCAAGTAGCTTTTTTGCAACGTCAGGGTCGTACATCAGTCCGATATTCTTTTCTATTTCTTCATACACTGTATCAAGCGGAAGCGCTTTTCTGTAAGCTCTTGCCGATGCCATCGCGTCTATTGAGTCGCACACAGCGATTATCCTCGAGCCGAGCGGTATTTCCTGCTCCTTAGCTCCAAACGGATATCCCTTGCCGTCATACCTTTCATGATGATGCAGTATTATTGCCGATATTCTCGAAAATCTCGGTGACTTTGCAAGTATATCCGCTCCTATCTGTGGGTGTCGTTTCATCATCTTCCACTCTTCATCGTCAAGCCTGCCGGGCTTGAGTAAAACCGAGTCGGGTATTCCTATCTTTCCTATATCATGAAGATGCGCGGCTATATGTATTTCCTGTATCTCATCATCTGACAATCCCAGCATTTTGGCAAGAAGCGTTGCAGTATCGCTGACTCTCCTCGAATGATCCCCTGTATAAGGATCGCGCGCATCGAGCGCAGAGGATATGCACTCTACAAATTCATGATAAAGCTCATTGTCGGGGGTAATTATATTATTGGTATCTATTATCTCCGATCTATCCAATTCCACTTTACAATTCCCCATTTCACCAAAGTATTTTAAACAGTTTTACGATCACTAAGTTAGCCGAAAATAACCCTTAGGTGCAAATTATTCGCAAGCATCTGACAATTCATTAAGTCCGCTATGTTTTTCCCTGATATGCTTTTTCAGTTTATCGAACGATTCAACGCTTATATCATGCTCAAGCTTGCAGGCATCTTCTGCCGCTGTCTTTGCGTCAACACCTATACCGATAAGCCAGTCGGTAAGGACTGTGTGACGTTCGTATATACGTTGTGCGATCTCCTCGCCGGGTTCGGTAAGTGTTATATAGCCGTCCCTGTCGACCTCTATAAAGCCTCCGTTGCGCAATATGCTCATAGCTCGACTGACGCTCGGCTTGGAAAGCTCCATTTCATGTACTATGTCAATAGAACGTACATCTATCCCTTTATCACGCAGAATGAGGATAGTTTCGAGATAATTCTCTCCCGATTCATGAATATCAGGCATTAAAGCACCACCTTTTCAATTGGTTATTTCTGTCGGTTAGTCACCGCTTATTCATTATTATAACACGATTTTAATGTGCCGTCAAGGCACATTGCGGCAAATGCCGCAAGTTTTGCCTATCGGGCAAAACAAAATCATGTTTTAACGTTCTCAGCCATTGCGTAGCAAAGCCGCATATTATGCGGCGAAATCGTCTTATGACGATTTCAGGCTGAGGTTGTTATAGCATTAAATAAAGTGGCTGTCAAGCCACAGTGGCGGTACGCCACTATTTTGCGTAGCAAAACTATTTAATGCAAAAACGTTCTCAGCCATTGCGTAGCAAAGCCGCATATTATGCGGCGAAATCGTCTTATGACGATTTCAGGCTGAGGTTGTTATTGCGTAAGCAAAAACGTTCTCAGCCATTGCGTAGCAAAGCCGCATATTGTGCGGCGAAATCGTCTTATGACGATTTCAGGCTGAGGTTGTTATAGCATTAAATAAAGTGGCTGTCAAGCCACAGCGGCGGTACGCCACTATGCTACTCATGAAAAAAATTGTTAATAGATATGCTTCTGTTATATCGTTTAGTATTCGATATTGATAGCAAGCTACCGATAGTTCTCTTTGTAGGATAGCACTTCTCGGGTTCGCT
>DOQG01000022.1:11492-48018 GCA_003512525.1 Oscillospiraceae bacterium
ATTGCTTTTGCAATGCTCAGTCACTCATCCCTCTTTCCTGACTCCTTTTCTCTTCTGCCATAATGGGGTGCTGGTGATAAGACACACAAACGATTGCGTTTGAAAAGCCGCCGTAAGCGGGACGCTGGCGCTTTGTTCAACCCGGGGGACTGTACAGATATCTTTGGATAGTGCGTTTTTTGGAAGTTTCGGTGATAATTCAGTTGCACCGATACACTCACGAAATTATTAACATCTTATTGGTATGAAAATGTTTTCAGCGTTGTTAGCTGTATTGATATTGTACGACGTTTCGATTTTACAAGTTTTAACATTCTACTCTTTGGCAGTCCCCCACTATCCTTATAGCAAAAAACCGCACCGACAAAAGCCGATGCGGTAAGTATATTTAAAATACAGGATCAAACCTTAGCAATAACCTCAACCTCAGCAAGCACACCCTTAGGCAGTGCCTTTACCGCAACGCAAGAACGTGCAGGCTTTGATGTGAAGTACTGACCGTAAACCTCGTTGAACTTTGCAAAGTCACCCATATCGGCTAAGAAACAGGTCGTCTTGATAACATTTTCAAAGCTTGTGCCCGCCTGCTTTAAAACCTCGCCTAAGTTCTTACAAATCTGATGTGTCTGTCCCTCAATGTCCTTTGCTTCGACCTCAGATGTTGCGGGGTTGATAGCTATCTGACCCGATGTGTAGAGTACACCTGCGTGTACTATTGCCTGTGAATAAGGACCGATTGCGGCAGGCGCCTTGTCTGTATGAATCTTTTCCATTGTCATTACCTTCCTTTGATTTATTACTCAATGCTGTAGCCGGCATCGGTAAGTGCTTTTCTTATCTGAGCAATATGCTCATAGTTCCTTGTTTCAAGCTCAACACGAAGATAGCAGCCGTTGACATCTTCGCCCTCGTTCGCACGCTCGTGGTGAACGGATATAACGTTGCCGCCGAGATCTGCGATGATCTGCGATACACCCTTAAGCTGACCGGGCTTGTCGATAAGAGCAATGTTGAGCTGACAGGTACGACCCGACTTGATAAGACCTCTCTTGATTACTCTTGAAAGGATCGTAACATCGATATTACCGCCGGATACAAGGCAAACGACCTTCTTGCCCTTAACGGGTACTTTGTTGAACATTACAGCCGCAACAGGAACAGCGCCTGCGCCCTCGGCTATCAGCTTGTGCTTTTCGATAAGCGTAAGTATTGCGGTTGAGATCTCATCGTCCGTAACAGTTACGATATCGTCAACATACTTTCTGCAAAGCTCAAATGTATTTGATCCCGGCTCTTTTACTGCGATACCGTCTGCAATTGTGGAAACGTGATCAAGGCACTCGATCTTGCCGTCCTTGACAGATGTCAGCATACTGGGTGCGCCTGCCGCCTGAACACCGTATACCTTTATATCGGGCTTTAATGACTTCATTGTGAAAGCAACGCCCGAGATAAGTCCGCCGCCGCCGATAGGCACTACAACAGCGTCTATATCATCAAGCTGTTCCAGCAGCTCAAGACCTATCGTTCCCTGTCCTGCAATAACATCTTCATCATTGAACGGGTGGATAAATGTATAGCCGTGCTCGTCACGGAGCTGTAAAGCCTTGTTGTACGCATCGTCATATACGCCCTCAACAAGACATATCTCCGCACCGTAACTTCTTGTAGCCTCCACCTTTGAGATAGGTGCGCCGTCCGGCAGACATATTATCGACTTGATACCGCTTCTCTGTGCCGCAAGAGCAACGCCCTGCGCGTGATTTCCCGCACTGCACGCGATAACTCCGTGTTTCTTTTCCTCATCTGTAAGGGTAGAGATCTTGTAGTATGCACCTCTTACCTTGAATGAGCCTGTTACCTGTAAATTTTCCGTCTTGAGATAAACGTCCGCATCGGGATTTATCTGGGGAGCGTGGATAAGGTCGGTAGGTCTTATCACCTCTTTCAGTTTAAAAGCCGCATGATAAACCTTGTCTAATGTCAACATCTTTCTTCTTTCCTTTCCTGTCTTTGCTTTATAAGTGATTTTACGATTTCAATGATACAAAGCACTTTCCGGTAGCTGATAAAATAAAAAAGCCCCGCCTTATGAAACTTAACGTTTCAAGAGGCGAAGGCTTGAAGTCTCCGTGTTACCACTCTTATTGCCCGCAAATAACGAGCCGCTCTGTACATATCCGTCAATATGCTACTCTGTAACGGGAGTACCCGTACAGGCTTACTGCTGTTTCTGCCTGTCTGCTCAGAGGTGATTATCTTATGCGGTATTACCTGCCGTTTCGCACCTCCAACGGCTCTCTGTGAGGCTTTTCCCGCTGACTTCCTCGTCAATGCATTTTCTTTATCGATTTAGAGTATAGCACTGTTTTTGCAATTTGTCAACACTAATTTTCAAAAAAATCGCTTACACGTTTACGCAAAATAATTATCAAACGCTTTAACGCCGATGTCAATCTGCTTTTCCGCAAACTTTGCCGCGTCATCATCATTTTCGCTTGTATCGTCTGTTTGACCAAGTATCATAAAGCAGTAATAACCGTCCTTTTCGAGTATCTTGCCGGCGTTTACCTTTGCAACATTTACGGGATACTGCATCTGCTGTTCCTTCATAACGAGCAGAGCGTCCTCAAGCGCACGCTTTACATCGGCTTCCTTACCCTTTTTCGGCTTGACTATTACAAGCCTGTCGGGGTGGAAACCTATTAACGGCGCTTCCGCTACAACCTCATCATACATATCCTTTTTAAGCCCGAACTCGCTTTCAAGCATTTCTGCGTCCATAGCCTGATCGGGCAGATAGTTGTCGCCGTAAGCATTTGCTATAGCGTCCCTCAGACCCTGTGCGGACAGTGTGCTGTTTTTATCGTTGTTTTCCGGACTGCTTACATTTTCCGATGAGCTTCCGGCGCTTTCCTGAGATGAAGTCGAAAGTCCGGGTGCGTCAGATGACACATTGCTCTCCTTGCCTGATGTGCAGGCGGATAAAATAACTGAAACAGCGGCAACGGCAGCAACCGCAGATATGATATACCTGTACTTCTTCATTTTCCTGTTCATTGAAACCCTCCTTTTACGGTTTTAATATCCTGATTATATTATTGCCGTGTGAAATCGACGTTATACCTATGTAGAATTTATATGAAAATTTCGGAAAAAATCTATAGACATTTTCGGACACAAATGTTATAATTGAGTCATCAAAATAACCAAATTACACACAGAAAGGAATAATAAAATGCACGATATCGATAAACTTATTTCAGAAATGACGCTTGAAGAAAAGGCAGGTCTTTGCTCGGGTGCGGATTTCTGGCACACGAAAAAGATTGATCGTCTGGGTATCCCCGATGTTATGGTGAGCGACGGTCCTCACGGGCTTCGCAAACAGGATATTGACACAGTTGACCCAAAT
Source organism: Oscillospiraceae bacterium (assembly GCA_003512525.1). Lineage (GTDB taxonomy): Bacteria > Bacillota > Clostridia > Oscillospirales > Ruminococcaceae > Ruminiclostridium_E. The sequence continues at coordinate 14,908 of DOQG01000022.1, forward strand.
CAGAGTATAGAGGCTGTCTGCTTCCCGGCCGCCTGCGCTACCGCTTGCAGCTTTGACCGTGAGCTTATGCAGTCGATGGGCGAAACGCTCGGCGAAGAATGCCGTGCCGAAGACGTATCTGTACTGCTCGGTCCTGCCGTAAATATAAAGCGTTCACCGCTGTGCGGCAGAAACTTTGAATACATTTCCGAAGACCCTTATCTGGCAGGCGAGCTTTCGGCTGCTTATATAAACGGTGTCCAGAGCAAGAATGTCGGCACATCTATAAAACACTTTGCCGCAAACAGTCAGGAAACCCGCCGTATGACCTGCTCTTCCGATATGGACGAGCGTACATTGCGCGAGATATACTTCCCCGCTTTTGAAACAGCGGTAAAGAAGGCTCAACCGTGGACAGTTATGTGCTCATATAACCTTATCAACGGTGAATACTCATCGGAAAATGATAATCTTTTGAATAAAGTACTTCGTGACGAATGGGGCTTCAAGGGCTATGTAATGTCCGACTGGGGCGCAGTAAACGACCGTGTAAAAGGTCTTGCCGCAGGACTTGACCTTGAAATGCCGTCAAGCGGCGGACTGAATGACGCAAAGATCGTTGAAGCGGTAAAGAACGGCACACTTGACGAAAGGATACTTGATACTGCCGTAAAGCGTATTCTTGAACAGGTATACCGCTACCGTGATGTCAAAGGCGGCGAGCATACATTTGACCGTGGTATAGACCACAAAAAAGCGGCAGAAATTGCCAAGGAATGTATGGTGCTTCTTAAAAATGACGGCGCTCTCCCCCTACCGTCAGGCGGAGCAAAGATCGCGTTCATCGGCGCATTTGCCAAGAACCCGAGAATACAGGGCGGCGGCAGCTCCCACATCAACACCAGGAACATCTCAAACGCACTTGAAAGCGCCGCAAAGTACGCCGAAATCTCGTATGCAGAGGGCTATGAGCGCGAAGCAAACGACACAAACCCCGCTCTTCTTGAAGAGGCTGTACAGCTTGCCGCAGACAGCGATGTAGCGGTAATATTCGCAGGGCTTCCCGACAGCTTTGAATCGGAAGGCTATGACCGAAAGCATATGCGTATGCCTGACTGCCAGAACGAATTGATTGACGAAATCTGCAAGGTGCAGGAAAACGTTATAGTAGTGCTCCACAACGGCTCTCCGGTCGAAATGCCGTGGAACGACAAGGTAAGCGCAGTTCTTGAGGTATATCTCAGCGGTGAGGCTACAGGTGAAGCAACAGCTGACATTCTCTTCGGTAAGGCTAACCCATGCGGAAAGCTCGCAGAAACGATCCCGATGAAACTGTCGGATACGCCGTGCTATCTCACCTTCCCCGGCGATCGCCACGCAGAGTACAACGAGGGTGTATTCGTAGGCTACAGATACTACGATAAAAAAGAAATGGCAGTACGCTATCCGTTCGGTCACGGTCTGTCGTACACAACATTTGAATATTCGGATATAAAGCTATCTGATACGACTATAGACGATGATGATATCCTTACGGTAAACGCAGTTATCACTAATACCGGCAACTGTGCGGGTAAGGAAACAGTACAGCTTTACGTTGCCGATAAATCAGGTTTTGCTGTTCGTCCCGAAAAGGAGCTTAAAGACTTCATCAAGGTCGAGCTACAGCCCGGAGAAAGTAAAACCGTTACATTCAGGCTCGACAAGAGGGCTTTCAGCTACTATCACGAGGAGCTCGGCGACTGGTATGCTCCTAACGGCAAGTACGATATAATGATAGCAAGCTCGTCCCGTGATATAAGACTTACCGCTGAGGTCACACATAAAACATCGGTAAAGCTCCCGTTTGTCGCAACGGAAAACACGGTATTCGGCGAGTTTATGGACTATGCCGAGGGCAAGGCTACTCTTGACCTGCTCTTCAGCAAGGTTGCAAAGGGTCTGCTCGGCGGCGACCACTTTGAGCCTGAGGCGGTACGCAGTATGATAGGCAGTATGCCGCTCCGTCAAATTCGCTCATTCGGCGGTATCAGCGATGAGCTGCTGCAGCAGGCTGTCGATATGTTGAATAAGGATTTCGGCGGATCTAAAGCGCAGATGTAATATAATGATGCGGTATAACAGAACACACAAAATAAGCGCAGGTATAAAGCCTGCGCTTTTGCTTGTGAGAAAAGTCTGTTTTATGAAAATAGGCTCTATAATAAATGTTCGGTAAACCGAGAACCCGAAAAGAAGAAAGGTTGATGTACGATCTGCCAATAATATTGCCCCTGTTGCGGCGTTGCAACAGGGACAATATTATAAATTATAAGCACTTACATAACTTCTGCAAATCAAAATCTCCAGTGCATAATGCTACTTTGACTTGATCCTTATCACCGATGAACGCCGAACAAGCTATATGGGAATAATCCGTCGCATCAACTTGTTACTTCACCGAAAACTTATACACGGTAGTAAAGTTATACTTTTCCCCTGCCTTATACACGCAAGTCGGCTTGAACTGAGGCTTGTTGGGTGAGTCCGGACAGAACTGGCTCTCAAGGCAGAAGCCCTGATTTTTGAACATTTCCTTACCGCCCTTGCCTGTTTCTCCACCCAGGCCACCGCTTATATAGAACTGTATAGCAGGCATATCCGTATAAGTAGTCATTACTCTGCCGGTCTTTTCGGAATAAACCTCTGCGGCTTTTCTCATTTCCTTTGTTTCACCTAAAACATAGTTGTGGTCATATCCGCCGGGGAGCTTGCCGCTGTCAATATCCTCGCCTATTCTCTTGGGAGAGGTGAAATCAAACGGCGTACCCTTTACACTTGCTATCTCGCCTGTAGGTATAAGTACAGGGCTTACGGGAGTGTACTTATCGGCAAATATCTGTGCAATATGATCCTTGATATCTCCTGCATCTGTGCCGTTGAGATTAAAATATGAGTGGTTCGTGAAATTCATTACGGTATCCTTATCACTCACCGCATTATAGCATATCTCAACAGAATCAGTCGTTAAAGTATACTTTACATCAAGCGTCAAAGTGCCCGGGAAGCCCTCTTCTCCGTCAACGCTAGTGTATGAGAACACAACATAAGGAGCGCCGTCATCGCCGTAATCCTTAACTTCCCATACTTTCTTATTGAAGCCGATATTACCGCCGTGGAGCGTGTTGCCGTTGTCATTTTTCGCAAGGGTATACTCCTTGCCGTTAAGTGTGAACTTTGCACCGCCGATACGGTTTGCGTATCTGCCAACCAGCGCGCCCTGACTGCTTGTGCCGGCAACATAACCGTCAAGTGTATCATAGCCAAGCAAAACATCGCCCTTGTCGCCGTCCTTATCGGGTACTATCAGTTTTACAAGCGAGCCTGCATAGTTTGTGATCTCGGCTTTCATATTGCCGTTTTCAAGCGTGAATAAGTAGCAGTCCTTACCGTTGTGACTGCCCCAGAGTTTCTTTTCAATGCTCATATTATTTACCGTCCAAATTATATTTGCGGTATCAGCCGCTGTTTTTATTTTATCACATCAAGTGATAAATGTAAACCCATTTGTCGCACCAAAAATACGAATGATTTATTTCTTTTTGGCAAAAGCCTCTTTTATCACTCTTACCGTCTGTATCAGAAACGTCGGCGCAAAGCCCAGGAGTAACGTTATTCCGAAATTTGAGATATTCATAATCTTAGTTCCGAACAGATCCGAAACTCCGGGAACGAATACTGCAAGGCACAAAAGGACTATTCCCGCAAAGAACGCAAGCAGTGAGAACTTATTGGCAGTAATTCCAAGGCTGAAAAGCGACTTATCCCCCCGACAATTAAAACCGTGGAAAAGCCTTGCAATACACAGTGTCGTAAATGCCATCGCACACGCAAGTCCCGAAGAAACAGCCGAACCGATAAAATACGCCGACATAACAGCGAGCGCTATAAGCACGCCACCGGCAACTATGCGTACAGACATAGCCTTTGTGAGAAATGAGGATTTACTGTCACGCGGCTTTTGCGAAAGCAGTGAGCGGTCGGCTCTCTCGGTGCTTATGGCAATAGCGGGAAGCGAGTCGGTAAGGAGATTTATAAACAGGAGCTGAACAGCAGTAAACGGTGCGGGAAGTCCCGGTATAGCCGTACATAATACAGCGATTATCGCCGCAAGATTGCCGGACAGCAAAAATTTAACGGCATTCTTGATATTTGCATAGATTGCTCTGCCATTAGCTACCGATTTGATAATCGTAGCAAAATTGTCATCGGTCAATATCATTGAAGCGGCATCTTTCGATACCTGTGTTCCTGTTATACCCATAGCAACACCTACATCTGCTTTTTTCAGTGCAGGAGCATCATTAACACCGTCGCCTGTCATCGCAACTATCTTGCCTTTACTCTGCCAACGGTCTACTATTCTTATCTTGTTATCCGGTGATACTCGGGCGTAAACAGAAACTTTTTCGATCATACCATCCAGCTCCTCATCGGTCATTGCATCAAGCTGAACCCCGTCAAGACTTATGTCGCCGTCACGCATTATACCGATTTCCCGTGCTATCGCACTTGCTGTCACTTTGTGGTCACCGGTTATCATTACGGGTTTTATTCCGGCTCTTATGCAATCCGCAACCGCCGCCTTGCTCTCGGGACGCGGCGGATCTGTCATCGCAACAAGTCCTATAAAAATATAATTATCCTCAGTGTCGGCAGAACTGTTTTCAGTGACTTTATAAGCAAAACCAAGCACTCTCATTCCCTGTCCGGAAAAATGCTCATTAGCGCAAGCAATATCCTTTTTATCTTTATCGGTTATGCCTCTCACCGTACCGTTATCGCACACCGAAACCAAACGGGGCAACAAATTGTCAGCAGCGCCTTTAGTGAACATTGTACGCTTGCCGTCGATCATATGGCAGGTGCTCATCAGCTTTCTTTCACTGTCAAACGGTATTTCTGATACTCTCGGATAATCCGAACGGATCTTTTCGTAAGCCGTAACACCGATCAGATCCGACAATGCGGTTTCGGTAGGGTCGCCTATGGCGTTTCCGTCTGAATATGCGGCATCATTACATAATGCCATCGCTTTTTCAAGAACATCAAAACCCGCATTACAAGCCGAAGCGTCAGCGTTTTCTTCCCTACCGTTAAGATACACTTGCCTTACCGTCATTTTATTCTGAGTGAGAGTACCTGTTTTATCACTGCATATAACCGATACACAACCCAGTCCCTCGACAGCCTTCAGATCTTTTATTACTGCGTTTTGCTCTGCCATCTTCCTTGTGCCGATAGCAAGCGCTATTGTGACTATGGAACTCAACGCCTCCGGTATTGCCGCTACCGCAAGCGCTACAGCAAACATCAACGAATCAAGTATGGGAGTGCCTCTGATAATATAGAGTATCATAACTATAAGACTCAATACGGGGATAACTAACGACAACTGCTTTGAGAACTTGTCAAGACTGCGCTGTAACGGTGTTTTCTTGCGCTCTGCGGTATTTATGAGCCCTGCTATCTTGCCAAGCTCTGTAGCCATTCCTGTTGCCGTAACGGCAAACATTCCCCTGCCTGCGGTAACGAGCGAACCTGTGTAAACCATATTCTTTCTGTCACCGAGCGGTATGCTGTCGCCGGTCAGTATCTGCGTCATTTTTTCTATGCCGTTGCTTTCTCCCGTAAGTGAGCTTTCGTTCACCTGAAGAGACGCGGCTGAGATCACTCTTCCGTCAGCGGGAACGATATCACCCTGCTCAATAATAACAATATCGCCAACGGTTATATCCGCCGCATCTATAACGCGGACATTACCGTCACGCATGACCTTAGCAGTCGGGGAGGACATAGACTTCAGTGCTTCAAGCGACTTTTCCGCTTTAAAATGCTGGATAGTTCCGAGCACGGCATTCATAGTGATAACGCAGATAATTACTATTGCACTTTCAAGATTGCTTGTAAAAACAGATATCAGCGCCGATATGATAAGTATTATGACAAGAAGATCGGCAAACTGCTCCGCAAATACTTGCAGTACACCTTTTTTCTTCTTTTCCGCTATCTCGTTCCTGCCGTATCTGCATTGCCTTTCTGTGGCTTCCTCTCTTGTCAGTCCGTTTTTGCTTGTTTTGAGTTCTGACAGAACTTTTTCTGTTTCTTCGCTGTAATAATTCATAATACCTTTCCTTTCTTATTTGCGGAAAGGCATAAAAAAACAGACCTCTGCCGCAAAAATTTGCGACAAAAGTCTTGTCATAAGCATATACTCAGTACGGTACGGACCTTTGAGGTCGTACTGACGACACCGTACAGGGATCATATACGATCCCCCGACTACTCCCTTTTATCATAATCGTATTTTAACACGATTTTTTACATATGTCAATAAGAACAGCACAAATTCACTCAAAAACTTTCGACAGAAAATTTTCCGACACGACGGATAACGTCACTTATACAGTTCATCTATAATACGCTCTGTAACAGTCATATCATTATCGGTCGGTTTTTCATCATCATAACGTACACGGTTATAGCCACCGGACAAATCGCTTATACTCTCTGTGCCGTGATACAGCTTATCGGATACGCTTCTTTGCTGTTCTACAGTCATAGCGGAAATATTATCGGAACTGCGTTCGGCAAGCCACATTATATAAAGCCTGTAGCCAAGCCTGAACTTTTCGGTTTTATCTTTGGTTTTGCGGTATTTCTTAAGGCAGTCCTTTTTTGTTTCTCTGACTATCCTTTCCTGCTTGATATCAAGCGCTTCGTAGCTGTCGGTATAGTCCTCGTGCTCATTTATCACGCTATCGTCTGCGGAATATTTGCCGAAAATGCGTTTGGCAGTCTTTTTGATAAACTCCCATATTTTCTTTCTGAACACGATAAGCAGAACAATTGCCGCCACGATTATGATGTACGCAAATATATCCTTAGTGCTCTGCTGTGCCTGCACAAACTCGATTTCAGGTATCTTTGTGTCATCTCCTGTTATCGGGTCAGTCTGCTGAAAACGTATATTGAAAAGCAGTGTATCGATTATCTTTAATGTCATCTGCACAAGCCATGTAAGCCCCGCCGCAACATAGTCCTTGAGAAGCAGTGCCGCAAGGATTATGCCGCCGACTATACCTATAAGCTTCGCATTATACAGTTTGAGTCCCTTAGGTACTATAAGGTTGGTGTTTCTTCTCCTGTCGATCTGTGACTGTATATTCGACTGATTTATAAGCAGTACAGTAAGAAGAGCCATCACTACAAGAAGTACCGCTATCTTTGTCTTCGAGTCGTTGAGATACGCTTTATCCTCTGCCATAGCACCGCAGAAAATATAACAAAAGAATGTTTCGACAATGTATATCCCGAGCCATACAGGTGTAAATACTTCGTCAAAGGCGTTTTTTCTAAGACTCATTCCGAGCAGATACCAAACTATAACGGACGGCATAAGTCCAAGACACAGCGAAAAAACAATAAAGCCGTTTTCGTCAAGTGTGTTATTGACCGCCGTTGATGCTACAGGAACTGCCGCAGTAAAGATAATTCCGATGAATACAGTCATCGCATTTACAGCGAATATGGCTTTCGGTCTGTGAAGGCTTAGCTTTAGCGACATAAGAAAATATGCAGTTCCCGCCGTAATTCCCGCACCGGCATAATAAAGCAAATAGTGCCACAAGGTAAATCCGCCAAATGCACTGACTTCAAATAAAAACAGCATAGGAAGAGGCAGAAGAAGCATTGCCAGTGCGGCAACGCATTTCATCGGAAAGTTCTTTTTCACTTTGCGTCCTCCTCGCGATCCGTATTGAACGTATAGGAAAATTTCTTTGCGTGAAGATACTGACCGTCAGTATCTTCAGGGATATTTCCTGTTGTATAGAACGCCGTGCTTATATCGGAAGCACTGATCCTATCTGCGAACGCAGTCATATCATCATCTATATACGGTGTCAGTATAAATACATCTGTAAAGCTGCTGTAATTAAGCGCATCTAGGAACTTTGAAAATTCATAGGTACAGCTGTCAGGGAGCTGTGCCAGCATTCTGAGTGTGCCCTCGCACTGCTCTCTTGTTCTTATAAAACCGGACGCAGTACCTCCCGCCTTTCCGCCGTTTGTTGCGAATGCACAGCTACAACCGCTGTCAACACTGTCCCACATAAGCTTTACGGCAAGCTTGATAAACGCCTCGGTATCCCTGATATCGGCAGAAGCAACAGGCACAACGCCTTTTCTCTGCATATTTATAACAATAAGCGAATTTCGCGATGTAGTAAATTCGTTATTCATAGCCATAAGTTTTCCGGTAATTGCGGTATACTTCCAGTTTATGCGGTTGAGCGGCTCTCTGCCTGTATACTCCTTTGCGCCCGCTATCATAAACGGATCTTCATTTATAAACCGTCTTACAAGTATCTCGCCTATCGGTTCGTTAAAAGACAACACAGCATCTTCTCCGTCTGACGCTGTAGGGAGCACCGTTATACTTATTCCGACCTTTATGCTGTTTGACACTCTTACAAGCCCGAGCATATCGGTTGCGGTAACTACCGTATCATCAAAAGAAAATACGCCTCTTTTACGACATTTTATCCTTCTTACGCGGGTACACTTACTGCGTGGCTTTAACGAGAAAACTCCCGGTATGAATATGTTATCGCCGCCGCTTGTCTGAGCGGCTGAGTCCTTTTGATTGAACGCAAGCCAACGTGAAGCGGAAAGCTCCGTTTTGATCCACGGTAAAGCGACAAAACGTCGGTTCTCAACGACCTCGGTCAGCTCAAGAATATCTCCCTCGTAGACCTCGGTCTTGTTTACCGACGCACTGTAATGTATTCCTTTAAGTGCATACTTTCCGAAAACAAGCACCTCAGCGACAACAACTGCCGCTATTACAAAAACGATAGCTGCAAGCTCCATTTAAATCTGCTCCGTAGGAACGGGGATATCCTTTATCATCTTTTCAAGAATATCCTGCTTTGCGCTGTCGGGATCTCTCATAACCGTACTTCTGCAAATAAGCCTGTGAACACATACATACGGTGCGACCGCCTTTACGTCATCGGGAGTCACAAATTCCCTTCCGCGAAGCGCCGCTCTTGCCTGTGACATATTTTTAAGTGCAATAAGTCCTCTGGTACTCAGCCCGAGCTTTATCTCGCTGTTATGACGGCTTGCGTTGCCGATATCGGCTATATATCCTCTTACAGCCTCGTTTACCTTTATACTTTCCACTCTGCTCATCATTTCGAGAAGCTCTGACTTATCGGTTACAGCCGTTAGCGACTCTACAGGGTGAACAGCTCTTGAGTTATCAAGTATCTCCATCTCGGATTTTTTGTCGGAATAGCCTATAGACAGCTTTATGATAAAGCGGTCAAGCTGTGCCTCGGGAAGCGGATAGGTTCCGGAGGTTTCTACAGGGTTCTGTGTTGCAAGAACGATAAAGGGCTTGTCTATCATAAAAAACTCGCCGTCTATTGTAGCCTGCTTTTCTTCCATACACTGAAGTAAAGCCGACTGCGTTCTCGGAGTTGCACGGTTTATCTCATCAGCAAGCAGTATATTCGTGAATATGGGACCCGCACGGAACATAAACTCCTGCTCCTTCATATTGAAGAAGTGTATGCCCGTGATATCCGACGGCAAAAGATCAGGAGTGAATTGTATTCTTGAAAAGCCTGCATCGATACTCTTTGCAAGTGCTTTTGCAAGCACGGTCTTACCTGTTCCGGGAACATCATCAAGCAGAACGTGACCGCCGCTTAAAAGCGCCATTATGATAAGATCGATCCTGTCGTCCTTGCCCTTAATGATTTTTGAAATATTGCCGCGGAGTTTTACCGCATATTCCTGAACTGTCATATATGTACCTTTCGTTGTTTCAACGCAATCCTTTTTATATGTGCGCCGCAGAATGATATTTGTCGTAATTTATAAGCTCGTCAAGCAGCAACGGCAGTTTTTCTTCGATCTCCTCGTCTTTGAACTGGCAAGTACCTACCGCTCTGTGTCCGCCGCCGCCGTACTTAAGCATAAGTGAGCCGACATCAACGTTACTTGTACGATTGAGTATTGAGTAACCAACAGCTACAGAGCAACCCTTGCCGCCTTTGCCGTTCACTATCCAAGCGGAAATATTCTGATGCGGATAAAGGCTGTATATCATAAATCTGTTGCCGGTATAGATAGGATCGACATTGCGCAGATCGGTTATGATAACATCTCCCTCTACTCTGGTATGTTCTCCCAACATTTTTTTGAAAAGCTCTGTCTGCTCATTGTATAGCTTTATTCTTTCTTTGATATCAGGGAGTTCAAGAATCTCCTCAGTGGACATAGTTGCGCAACATACCAGCAATTTTTCCATTAACTGATAATTGCTGATGGTGAAGTTTCTGAAACGACCCAAACCGGTTCTGGGATCCATCAGAAATCCGATAAGTATCCAGCCTTCGGGATTCAGTATTTCTTCTGCCGTAAGGTTTCCGCTGTCAACCTTGTCAACAGCGAGCATAAGATCGTCGAAATTCGGGAAGCACTCTTTACCGCCGTAATACTCATAAATTATTCTTGCGGCACTTGGCGATATCCTGCTTTCGCCCTTATACTTTCCTTTTATCTTAAGCCTTTCCTCTTCGCTTGAATGGTGGTCGAACCAAAGTCCGCAACCGGGTGCATACGGTACGTTCGCAAGTACATCATTTTCAGTAACGGGAACAAGTCCGTCCTGGATATCTTTCGGATGAGCAAACATCCAACTGTCCACGACTTTTGCAGCCAGCAGTAATGCGCCGCAGGCAAGTCCGTCAAAATCTGATCTGGTAATAAGTCTCATATTATATTTCCTTTCCGCATTGCAATTGCAGTTTTTTTGCTTCTATCCTTATTATAGCAGATAAAAAGAAATTTTACAACAATAATACCGATTTATTGTCAAATAGTGACTTTCAGCCACATACGCTTCAATTTACCCGAGTTTGCCATAATCAGAACGTAAAGCGTCTTAGTGTACTTGTACACCTTTGCGCGTTCCTCTTCAGTTATATCGGAATTTGAAAATTCCGCCTTTTCTATTATCTTCATTATTTCGACAAGACTTATATCCATGCCGAGAGGGAGCAATTCTTTATCGGCTCTGAGCGCAAATTCTTCGGGAAGCTCTGTGCCGATCGGGGCTATATCCGTAGCGGCAAACAGTTTCATTATAAAGCCGTACATTTCTTTTACCGCTTCTGACGTATTTTTCGACTTGCGGAAATATCTCATACGCTTTTCGTTTCTGCGCTTTACCGAATTTATAAATATGATGACAGCGGCAAATGCCACAGTTACCGCCAACACCGCTATTGCGATCCTGAGCACAACCGATAAATCGATTTTGCTTTCGTTTACACCATCCGTACCTCCGGAAATGTCGCTGTCGGGTGACGATGTCACCGGAGCAGTAGTCTGTTCGGTATCGGAAGATACAGTTGTGGTCGTCTGCACTGTTGTAGTTGTGGTAGTTTCCGGAACAGAAGTAATCGGGACTTCCGTCTGTGATGGATCTGTACTGTTTCCGAAATTACTGTTACCGCCATACCCGGTCGGATCAAACGGTATCCAGCCGAAATCATCGCTGTATACCTCAACCCATGCGTGGAGCGAATTTTCATGAATGGTCTTTTCGTACACACCGGCATATTCGTTGAAGTTAAGCTTACCTGTTGTAAATCCTGTGATATAGCGTGCAGGTATTCCTTTTTCCCGCAGAGCAAGCACCATAGTACTTGCATATAATGCGCAGTGTCCCTGTTTTGTATTGAATAAGAAGTTACCGAGCATGGTGTTACTGCGATCGGATGTATTATCTGCGTTAAGAGAATACTGATAGTGCGTTCTCAGGTATTCGCACATTCCGTAGGCATAGAGCATTTTGTTATCGACAATACCTGCATTGTCACCGTCTTTGCTTTCAAACTCAGCTATAAACCTCTTTATATTATCCTTTTCGCTCTTGGGAACAGAGGAATAAGTGTCATATACATAGCGGTCATACTCTTTTTTATCATCAATATATCTGCGGGCTTCTTCATATGTGTATCCGACTGTCTGTAACAATGATATCTTTTCATTGTCATCGGAGCTGTCAAGCGTGACCGCAAATAATGCAGGGTTAACAGGCAATGTCACATTGGATTCAAAGCTTTTCATCCAGTTTTTTCTGTCCGCTATCCTTATAACGGTATCTCCGAAATATTTGAAGTTCTCATTGCTCATATACGAGTTATTATCTGGCAGGAACGGCTTGAAAACAACATTGGTATTCTTGAGATACTCTATATTCACATTCTGTGAGCTGTACAGGAACACAGGCTCGCCGTCAGAAATGCCCTCCATCGTGCTTATTGCCGCACGCATATCATCGTAATCGGACATTTCATAATGAGCATCAATATACCGATATTCATAATCCGACAGCTTCTTTTCCGACAGTAAACCGGACATATTAAGATAGCGCGTCATCTGAACGATCTGCTCGGGTGAAAAGCTGTCACTTATATTATATTCACCGCTGTAAAGCTCGTTCTGCGATATTTTTCGCTGAACGCCGATCCAGCTCCGACCGTCAAAGTCCACACCGATATCACCGACAAGGTACATACCGTTCTCGCCGGAAGATGTGACTTTTAGCACAGGATCATTTGCCGACTGCGGAGGCGCATTGAGTTCTATATTGTTATTGATAAAGAAGTTGTCGGATGAAAAATATCCGCTGAAAAGTCCGCTTGTGTTGCCGGAAAAAACAAGACTGAAATATTCGCCGATATCGGTAAAGAATTTCACTGTGGAATTGATGACCTCTTCGGTATCGATGTAAGTCATATCCGGGAAAAGCTTCTGTGAGCCGAATGCCGCTCCGAATGTTATCAATGCCGCAAGTATTCCGCACAGGCTGTTTCTTCCGTAGCGGGAAAGCTCGGACTTTGCTGTCTGAACAGGATTTTTTTTGCTGAGATTTTTGCGGAAAGCCTTTTCATCATTTTTTACTTCGTTTCTTTTAGCGCCGACCGCAGGTATTTTTGAATAAAAGCTGTTCGATGACGCTATAGCATAAAGCCCGAAAAATGCGGTTACCGCAAGCAGGGTATATACCGAATAATCCGCGTCTTCCGAAAGAAAAGCGGGGATAAACATTACGCACCACATTATAATCAGCGGAAGCGCCCTGAATTTCTTGTAACAGCAAAGCACACATACAAAGCAGACAATGCAGATGATGATAAGCATCGCCATATTCATTGCGCTGGTAAAGTCCTGCGTCCTTGTAAGAAATGCATGGGAATTTACAGGCACATACTGTAATGTCGACAACAATCTGCCGTCAAGCTGTATAAACAGATAGTCCTTGAACAGCAGACACGCTTCGTTTATGTCGCTGTGAAAGAAATAATATACCGCGCCGACTCCCACTGCAAGAACAGGAATCGCATATCGCTTTTTAATAAATATGAAAATCGGCATAAAAGCCGTAACGAACAGCAGGATCTGAGCGATAGCCGAGCCGAACTCAAACGGAATGTCATACATATCCATAAAGCTCATTATAGTGCCGACCGCCAGCATATATGTCAACATCAGTTTAACCGCTATCACTGGGAGCGGATTAACATTCCTGCGATATGTATTGCCGACCAGAACTATTGCCTGCGCATTATCACGGCTGTCCTTTTTTCCAGTATTTTTTTTCAAATCAGTTCTCCATAGTAATCTATAATGCGTTCATTTCTTTTTATGCAGTTCAATAGCCGCATTAAGTGAACGGACGATGTCATCCTTATCGATTTTCCATAATTCAAATCCCGATGTTACAGAAACGGCTTCAGCCATCTCCCTTTGCTCATCAGACTCAATAGGACTGCTGACAAGCAGAATTTTGACCTGCTTGTTTCTGAAAAGCTCTATTTCAGTCATTTTGCTTATAAAATCACGTCTTAGCTGTGAGGTTATAAAGTAGACGGCGGAGGTATCGCCGGTAGTTTCCGTACAACTGCTCGCTATGGTTTCGGGAAGGAAGGTTATACTTTGCCGAGGTAGCATACTCATCAGGTCAAAAAGTAACATATTGTCTTCTTCGGTCTTGACTGTGTACTGCTCACACTGCTTATCGTCGGGAGAATACCATGCATTGACACAGCTCTGCTTCATAGAAATAAGCGACAGATTGAGCGCCAGCAGCACCTCTATTATACTGTCGGCTGCTTCTGCGTTATCCTCTTCAAACGGGAAATATTCGTTCAGATCGGGAATGATCACACAACTGCCGCCGATACTTCTATCCATCTGTTTTACCATAAGCTTATCATGCTTTGCCGACATAGCCCAGTGTACATTCTTTATAGAATCTTCATTCCGATATTCTCTTATGCTTGCAAATGCATTCTTATCAAGTGAGAAACTGTTTTGCGAAAGCGTTTCACTGTCACCGTCGCCTGTATCGATAATCGGATCGATAACAAGCTTACGCGGCAGAACAATAAACCTTTCATATTGTTCGCATTTTTTCACCGATCTGAATACTTTAAAAAGATCATATATCACAAAGCTGTCAATACCGGAGCGATATACGCCTCTGTACTTTATCGGGGAATTAAAGCTGACCGTTATTGACGAAAACGGAGGTACACTGACCATTATCTTCTGATATTCAAACTTTTCGCTGTTACGGTACGGAAAACAGCCGATCAATATTCCCGGTGAAACCGGAACTAAAAATCTGTTTGTAACAGTTACGGAAATATCGGTATTTTCAAACTTCTCTGTCGAAAGCGTCCTGTATTCTATCCGCACTTTCAGTAAAAATCTCGTCAACAGAAGTAAAACAAATGACACTGCCGGCAAAATAACGGCTATCAGAAACAATACCGATGTGAGTTTGCTTTTGTAAGCGAACATCAGTACTATGCTTACTATCAGAAAGACTAAATAAAAGAACCTATATCTAGCCATACAAAAGTTGTCCCTTCGGTTTACTGGTTATTGCCTTTGAACGGCGGCTTTACAGCCTTCATTATTTCATCTATAACATAATCCACCCCGATACGTTTCACCTTAGCCTCCTGTGTAAGATGAATCCTGTGCGGAAGAACATAATTCACCATAATTGCAACATCTTCGGGAGTGACATAGTTTCGCCCGTCCATAAATGCCGTACTCTGTGCCGCTCTCATAAGTGCTATTGACGCACGAGGGCTTGCGCCCAGAGCCGCAAACGGATGATTTCTTGTTGCCGCAACAATATCGACAATATATTTATAAATCGCGGCATCTATATGCGTTTCTCTTACTGCGGCAATGCAGCTTTTGATATCATCGGCACTGCATACAGGCTCTACTGTTTCTATAGGGTCGCCGTTTTTTCTTCTATAAAGGATCATAGCCTCGTCTTCGGCTGTAGGATAGCCTACCGACAGTTTTATAAGGAAGCGGTCAAGCTGAGCTTCGGGAAGCGGATAAGTGCCGACATAACCAAATTCGTTTTCGGTAGCTATAACCATAAATGGTTCGGGAAGCTTGTGTGCTGTACCGTCAACCGTTACCTTTTTTTCCTCCATTGCTTCAAGAAGAGCCGACTGCGTTTTTGGTGATGTTCTGTTTATCTCATCGGCGATGAAAATATTACTCATTACAAGACCTTCACGATATTCAAAGCGCTCGCTTTCCTTATTGTACATAGTAAAACCGGTTATATCCGATGCCATTACATCGGGAGTGAACTGCACTCTTCTGCATGACAAAGATGTTGCTCTTGCGAGTGCCATCGCAAGTGTTGTCTTACCTGTACCCGGTACATCTTCGATAAGCACATGACCGCCGGAAAGCAGTGCTGCGATCAGCATCTTTATAACATCTCGCTTGCCTATTATTACCTTTTCTATCTGTTCAAATAAATCGGGGATAAATTCGTAATTTGCAAAACTGTTTGAAATATTATTATCCATTGTATATCCTTTAAGCTTCTACGGGTGTTTCCGTGTAAAATCGTTTATCCGCGTCTGTAAAACAGCCGGACATATAAGTAATTATACCAAAACTGAGCGATAAAATCAATAGATTTTGCAAATTGTAACCAAATTGACATAATTTATTACCGACCAAAATATAAATACCTGTTGCTTATCCGTAAAAGTTGTGGTAAGATAACAGTGAAAGGAATTGATGATATGCTTACAAAGATACTCAGCCGTGATGCGTGTGCCAAATGCCGCGTCTGTTGCGGTTTTGACAAGGACGATATATGGGAAATACCGATCATCTCACAGGAAACCGCCTCATATATAAAAGATAATATCAATAAAAACGCAGAGCTTGAGCCATATGAGGACGGCTACCGATTTGTTATGCACTTTTCAGACAGCGATGAGCTGTCATACTGCCCTATGCTTACAGACAGCGGCTGTATTCTCGGCGATAAGAAACCGTTTGATTGCAGAGTATGGCCATTCAGGGTTAACCGAATAGCCGATAGTATACTCGGCATTACCGTGTCACCTGTGTGCGAAACAGTTTCCGCACTGCCACTGTCAAAGCTTTCTGCTTTTCTTAATGAAAAACACGATGAAAGCGGCTCACTCGCAGATATAATGCTTGATTATGCGAAAAAACACCCGTATATAATCAAACCTTATATCGACGATTATCCCGTTCTAAAGATCATAAAAGAGTGAAAAAAGTCCTGCGGTATTTTCACGCCGCAGGACTTATATTACTTATATCTGTAAAGCGATATCTTCTCAAAACCATCAAGAAGTTCATCTGTATAATCAAATGCCTTTGCAACACCTTTTGCAACGCACTCTATCGGGTCATCAGCAACATAGCATGGTGCACCGACAGCTTCGGTCACAAGCTCAGGGAAGCCTTTCAGCATTGCTCCGCCGCCGGTCAGCACAATGCCGTTTGTAAGAATATCACCGACAAGCTCGGGTGGTGTCTGCTCGAACACTTCTTTTATCTTGTCCACGATCTCCATTACACTGTCGTGCAGAAACTCGTACATATCATTATCGCTGATCTCAACGCTTTCCGGAAGACCTTTTATAAGATGCCTTCCCTTTACGGTTATTTTGACATCTCCTGTCGGGTTGAACACATTAGCTATCTCTTTCTTAGCCTGCTCGGCTGTCTTTTCACCGATAAGTATCTTGTATTTCATTGTTACGCCACGGATAATGGCGGCATCAAATTTGTTACCTGCCATCTTCAGAGAACAGCTTTTTACAATGCCGTTGAACGAAACAACCGCTATATCAGCCGTACCGCCGCCGACATCTACTACCATTGTGCCGTTAGGCTTAGAAATATCAATACCCGCACCGAGAAGCGCCGCAATAGGCTCTTCTATAATGAATACCTTTCGCGCACCCGCAGAAAGTGCCGCTTCAACCACTGCTCTGTTTTCTACATCAGTCACAGACGAAGGCACACAAAGGATAATTCTCGGCTTTACTATTCTGCCTATAACCTTTCTGATAAACTCGATTATCATGGCTTCCGTCATCTCATTATCCGAGATAACACCGTCCTTCAGCGGCTTTACCGCAACAATATATTCAGGGGTTCTGCCTATCATCTTATATGCTTCGTTGCCGACTGCAAGTACACAGTGCTTTTTCTTGTCATAAGCGACAACCGAGGGTTCGTTTACAACTATGCCCTTATCGCCGAGTGTAATTATAACGTTTGCTGTTCCTAAATCAATCCCTATATCTGTAGCTGACATATCTTTTACCCTTTCCGTTTATAAATAATTATTTTTAACGAAAGTCAACAGACTATCCTTATCGTTTTTGCAATTTCCGTCTATCACTTGCTCAAGCAGAAAGCTCAGAGCTTCACCGATTTTCCTGCCGGATATACCAAGCTGCGAAATGTCCGAGCCATTGACCTTAAGCTGTTTAAGGTCCATAGGCGGTTCATTTTCAAGGTACTCTCTTGTATGTTTTTCTATGCTGTCAAACAGAGCTTTTTCGCCGAAATACTCAGGAGCTTTTCCGCAGGTGTCAAAATAATGCACTCTGATAAGCTTTAAAAAGCGCTCCGCGCCGTATCGTGCAAGACCTTTTCTTATACTGCGGATATCATCGTTAATAACTATACCATGATTTTGAATTAAAAACAATACCTCATCGGTAATTTTTTTACTGAAACGCAGTCTTTCAGTAACTCCGGCAGCTATCTTACAGCTGACATCTGCATGACCGTAGAAATGCCCTACGCCGTCCCTCATAAAAAAGCTGGCAGGCTTTCCGATATCATGCAGGAGCATCGTAAGCCTTGCTTCAACTGTAGGTTCGGCCGCCTCAACGGTTGAAACAATATGACCGTATACCGTCTTATCGTGATATTTTGAGTGCTGCTCAAAGCCGATACAAGGATACATCTCCGGAATGATCTCACAGATAACATCGCTGTAATTATAAAGAATATCACCGCAATCACCTGTAAGTATCCCGCAAAGCTCGTAGTTTATCCGTTCAGCTGATATAAATGACAACAGATACCGCAATCTGTGAACTGCGTCAGAGGTACATTTGTCGATATTAAAACCGTATCGCGATGCAAATCTAAGCGCGCGTAATATGCGCAGTCCATCCTCATCAAAACGTTTCATTGGATCGCCGACGCTTCTTACAATACCCGATTTCAGATCTTCCTGACCGCCAAACAAGTCAATGATGCCCGTTTCAGGACTAAAAGCCATAGCATTTATTGTCAGATCACGACGTGCCAAGTCTTCCTCAAGACAAGGAGTAAAACGTACTTCTGATGGGTGACGGTGATCCTTATAATCGCCGTCAACTCTGTATGTTGTTATCTCAACAGGCTTCTTATCGATTATAACCGTCACAGTACCGTGCTTAAGTCCCATGATCAACAGCTTATAGCCGTCGAATACCTTTATTATCTGTTCGGGCAATGCTGATGTTGTAATATCATAATCATCGGGGCATTGCCCGAGCAGATAATCTCTTACACAGCCGCCGACACAATACGCTTCGTAACCGCTGTTATGCAGTTTTTCAAGTACTTCATAAACATATTCGGGAAGCCGCATAAAATACCTCTCAAAAAGTCTATATAAAAACAATATCCGCTCGTCAAAGCGGATATCGTCTTATATAAGATATTATAATCTCAAATTATTCGTTGATAGCTGTAACTACGCCTGAACCAACTGTTCTGCCGCCTTCACGGATAGCAAAACGGAGACCTTCTTCGATAGCGATAGGAGTGATAAGCTCAACATCCATTGTTACGTTATCGCCGGGCATGCACATTTCCTTGTCAGCGGGAAGTGTGATAACGCCTGTAACGTCAGTTGTTCTGAAGAAGAACTGAGGTCTGTAGTTTGAGAAGAAAGGAGTATGGCGTCCGCCTTCTTCTTTCTTTAATACGTAAACCTGACCCTTGAACTTCTTGTGGGGGTGGATTGAACCGGGCTTGCAGAGAACCTGACCACGCTCGATTTCGCTTCTCTGGATACCACGGAGAAGTGTACCGATGTTGTCACCTGCCTCAGCGAAGTCGAGGAGCTTACGGAACATTTCGATACCTGTTACAACTGTCTGCTTAGGCTCGTCTGTAAGACCTGTGATTTCAACTGTATCATTGAGCTTGAGGATACCTCTCTCAACTCTACCTGTAGCAACTGTACCACGACCTGAAATTGTCATAGTATCCTCAACAGGCATAAGGAAAGGAAGATCAGCCTTACGATCGGGAGTAGGAATGTAATCATCAACTGCATTCATGAGCTCTATGATGCAAGCGTATTCGGGAGCATTGATATCCTTGCTGGGGCAATCAAGAGCAACCTTAGCAGAACCGCGGATAACGGGTACGTCATCACCGGGGAAGTCATGCTCTGAAAGTGTTTCACGGATATCCATTTCAACGAGGTCGAGAAGCTCGGGATCGTCAACGTCATCACACTTGTTGATGAATACAACGATTGCGGGAACGCCTACCTGGTGAGCAAGAAGGATGTGCTCCTTAGTCTGAGCCATAGGACCGTCTGTACCTGCAACAACGAGGATAGCACCATCCATCTGAGCAGCACCTGTGATCATGTTCTTGATATAGTCAGCATGGCCGGGGCAGTCAACGTGAGCATAGTGACGCTTGTCTGTCTCATACTCTACGTGAGCTGTGTTGATTGTGATACCACGCTCTCTCTCCTCGGGAGCCTTATCGATCATATCGTATGCTTCAAACTGAGCATAGCCCTTGAGTGAAAGAACCTTAGTGATAGCTGCTGTTAAAGTAGTCTTACCGTGGTCAACGTGACCGATTGTACCAATGTTTACGTGGGGCTTGGTACGTTCAAATTTCTGCTTTGCCATTGGAATTTTCCTCCTTTAATTATGTGTATTCCATACACTTAGTATTTTATCAGATTATTTCTCAAAAAACAAGTCTTTTTTGCTCTTTCAGAAAAATTTTATTAGTCCTTAGCTCTCTTGCTGATGATTCCATCTGCAATTGACTTAGGAACCTGAATGTAGTGGCTGGGTTCCATTACATACTGACCACGACCCTGTGACTTAGAACGCAGATCGTTTGAGTAACCGAACATTTCTGACAGAGGAACGAAAGCATTGATCTGCTTAACACCGTTTCTGTCTTCCATACCCTGAATTTCACCACGACGTGAGCTTAAGTCGCCGATAACGTCGCCCATGTATTCTTCGGGAACTGTTACAACTACCTTCATGATAGGTTCAAGGATTACGGGGTTTGCCTTACGGCAAGCTTCCTTGATAGCCATTGAACCTGCGATCTTGAATGCCATTTCAGAAGAGTCGACCTCGTGGTATGAACCGTCATAAAGCTCAACCTTAACGTCTACTGTCTGATAGCCTGCAAGAACACCGGACTGTAAAGCACCCTGGATACCTGCGTCAACTGCGGGGATATATTCCTTCGGGATAGAACCGCCGACAATTGCGTTAATGAACTCATAGCCCTTACCGGACTCGTTCGGGTAAACGTGGAGCTTAACGTGACCGTACTGACCCTTACCACCTGACTGACGAGCGTACTTAGTATCAACATCAGCATTAGTTGTAATTGTCTCTTTATATGCAACCTGAGGAGCGCCGACATTAGCCTCAACCTTAAATTCACGGAGAAGTCTGTCTACGATGATTTCAAGGTGGAGCTCGCCCATTCCGGCGATGATTGTCTGACCTGTTTCCTCATTTGTGTAGGTTCTGAAAGTGGGGTCTTCCTCTGCAAGCTTTGCAAGAGCAATAGCCATCTTTTCCTGACCTGCCTTGGTCTTGGGTTCTATAGCGAGCGAGATAACGGGCTCGGGGAATTCCATAGACTCAAGGATTACGGGATGTTCTTCGTCACACAGTGTATCGCCTGTTGTTGTGTTCTTGACACCGACAGCAGCAGCGATATCACCGCAGTAGCAAACCTCGAGGTCAGCTCTGTGGTTAGCGTGCATCTGGAGAATACGTCCCATACGCTCCTTCTTGTCCTTTGTTGCGTTGAGAACAGTTGTACCTGCAGCAACCGTACCTGAGTATACTCTGAAGAAGCAGAGCTTACCAACGAACGGGTCTGTAGCAATCTTGAAAGCGAGTGCAGAGAACGGCTGATCGTCGCCTGCGTGTCTTTCAACCTCTTCGCCTGTCTCGGGGTCAACGCCCTTGATAGAAGGAACATCGAGAGGAGAGGGCATATAGTCAACGATAGCATCGAGGAGCTTCTGTACGCCCTTATTCTTATAAGATGTACCGCAGGTTACAGGAACGATCTCATTATCAATCGTAGCCTTTCTGAGTACAGCCTTGACTTCTTCAACGGTGATTTCTTCACCCTCGAGGTACTTATTCATAAGTTCCTCGTCCTGCTCAGCAACAGCCTCGATGAGTGCATCGTGATATTCCTGAGCCTTCTCCTTCATGTCGTCCGGAATTTCTTCCACACGCATGTCCTTACCGAGATCATCATAATAGATGTCAGCGTTCATTTCGATAAGGTCTACGATACCTCTGAATGTATCTTCGGCACCGATAGGGAGCTGTATCGGAACAGCATTACACTTCAGTCTGTCCTTCATCATGCCGACAACATTATAGAAGTCAGCACCCATGATATCCATCTTGTTGATGTATGCCATTCTCGGAACATGATACTTGTCTGCCTGACGCCATACAGTTTCTGACTGGGGCTCAACACCGCCCTTAGCACATAAAACTGTAACAGATCCGTCAAGAACTCGCAGCGAACGCTCAACTTCTACAGTGAAGTCAACGTGTCCGGGAGTATCGATAATATTGATTCTGTGCTTCTTCCAGTATGCAGTAGTAGCAGCAGAAGTAATTGTGATACCTCTTTCCTGCTCCTGCTCCATCCAGTCCATCGTAGCAGAACCGTCGTGGGTCTCACCGATCTTGTGATTGATACCGGTGTAGAACAGGATACGCTCGGTCGTAGTTGTCTTACCTGCGTCGATGTGAGCCATGATACCAATATTACGGGTCATTTCAAGAGTTACGTCTCTAGCCATATTTCCTCCGTTTTATTGATTACCACTTGTAATGTGCGAAAGCTCTGTTAGCTTCAGCCATTCTGTGTGTATCATCGCGCTTCTTGCAAGCTCCGCCCTGACCGTTCATAGCGTCGAGGATCTCGTTTGCAAGTCTTTCCTTCATTGTCTTTTCATTTCTCTGTCTGGCGTACAGAGTGATCCATCTCAGACCTAAAGTTCTTCTTCTTTCGGGACGAACTTCCATAGGAACCTGATATGTGGCACCGCCGACACGGCGTGCCTTTACCTCTAACTGAGGCATGATATTTTCCATAGCTTCTTCAAAAGCTTCAAGTGCGCTCTTACCTGACTTCTCTGCTACGATGTCAAATGCACCGTATACGATCTTCTGAGCAACACCCTTCTTGCCGTCGAGCATGATATTGTTTACGAGTCTTGTTACGAGCTCTGAGCCGTACATAGGATCGGGTAATACATCACGCTTAGGAACATTACCTCTTCTTGGCACTTTACTTCCCTCCTTCATAAATAATGAAAATCATCGGTACTCGAAAGCGATTAACTCCCGCCGTCCAATTGCAGAGGTAATATAATATATTACTCCACAAAAGTGGCTAAAAGTCATCAGTTACGCTTTTTTCGCACCAGCCTTCGGACGCTTAGCTCCGTACTTTGATCTACCCTGCATTCTTCCGTCAACACCCTGAGCATCAAGTGTGCCTCTTACGATGTGGTAACGTACACCGGGGAGATCCTTAACACGGCCGCCACGGATCAGTACAACGCTGTGTTCCTGCAGTTTGTGTCCGATACCCGGAATATAAGCAGTAACTTCATAACCGTTGGAAAGTCTTACTCTGGCAATCTTTCTCATAGCAGAGTTAGGCTTCTTAGGGGTAGCAGTACGAACAGCTGTGCATACACCTCTCTTCTGGGGAGAAGATATATCTACTGTTTCCTTCTTAAGAGTGTTCATGCTCTTCTGCAGTGCAGGAGCCTTGGACTTCTTTTCTGCAACTGCTCTACCCTTACGAACGAGCTGGTTAAAGGTTGGCAAATGTTACACCTCCTTGCAAAATAAATTAAATTCTGTGCCTCAGAATGCCGCTTTTACGCATTTATTCTGCACACATTTAAATATTATATACAAAAAGGCGGCGATTGTCAAGCATTTTCGTTTTCACGAAAAATTTTTGTGATAATCGTCGCCTTTACGCTTATTTATCGTTTAGTTTTGTGCAGTTTCGCCAACCTGCTCTTCTTCCGAATGAGATTCTTCAGCATCTGCATGATTATATGCATCTGCTTCCTTTTCTCTTTCTTCCTTTTCTTTTTCCATTGCCTCAAGACCTGTACCGGCAGGTATAAGCTTACCTATGATTACATTTTCCTTAAGACCGAGTAACGGGTCAACCTTGCCGTGGATAGCGGCATCGGTAAGAACTCGTGTAGTTTCCTGGAAGGATGCGGCGGACATAAAGCTGTCAGTTGCAAGAGATGCCTTTGTGATACCGAGAAGTACCGCTTCGCACTGAATAGGCACGATCTGTTCGCCGGCTTCCTTACGCTCCTCAAGCTCCTTGTTGATCTTGACAAGCTCTGTCTTGTCGATAACCGAACCGGGAAGCAAATAGCTGCTGCCGGGATCAGTTACACGTATCTTTCTCATCATCTGACGAACGATGACTTCGATATGCTTATCGTTGATATCAACACCCTGTAAGCGGTAAACCTTCTGAACCTCGGCAATGATGTAGTTCTGAACTGCCTCTTCGCCCTTGACTTCAAGAACATCATGGGGGTTTACGCTACCTTCTGTAAGTGTTTCGCCGGCATTGATATAATCGCCTTCCTGGATTTTGAGCTTAAATCCGAACGGTACAGGATAAGGATGCTCCTCTCCGTCCTCGCTTGTAATGATAACATGTCTTGTTTTCTTGATCTCATCAATTCTTGTCTTACCGCTGTGTTTAGCCATAATAGCGGCATTCTTAGGACGGCGTGACTCGAAAAGCTCTTCGACACGGGGAAGACCCTGTGTGATATCCTCGGCAGATGCTATACCACCTGTATGGAACGTTCTCATCGTAAGCTGTGTACCGGGTTCACCGATCGACTGGGCGGCTATAATTCCGACTGCTTCGCCTATCGTTATCTTCTTGCCGTTTGCAAGTGACGAACCGTAGCACTTAGCGCAGACACCGTGTTCAGCATGACAGGTAAGAACCGAACGTATCTTGACTGTCTTGGCACCGGTTGCAACGATCAGCTTGGCATCCGCTTCTGTCATCAGCTTATCCTTGGATACCAGCACATTGCCGTTATCATCAAGGAAGTCTTCTGCAAGGTATCTGCCTGTAAGACGCTCTTCAAGCGACTCAATAAGCTCCTTGCCTTCGCGTATCTCGTAGATATCTATGCCGTCTGTAGTTCCGCAATCATCGGTTCTTACTATAACTTCCTGCGATACATCAACAAGACGTCTTGTAAGGTAACCCGAGTCGGCGGTTCTTAATGCTGTATCGGCAAGTCCCTTTCTCGCACCTCTTGAGGAAATGAAGTATTCGAGGATGTTAAGACCTTCACGGTAGTTAGCTCTGATCGGGATCTCGATAGTTTCACCCGACGTGTTGGCAATAAGACCACGCATACCTGCAAGCTGTCTTATCTGGTTTGTACTACCACGCGCTCCTGAGTCTGCCATCATGTAGATGGGGTTGTAATCGTCAAGACCCTTTGTAAGCGCTGTAGTAACATCGGCTGTAGCCTGGTTCCATACGCCGAGTACAGCGGACTTTCTTTCTGAGTTTGAAATAAAACCGTTGTTGAAGTATTCGTTGATCTCCTGTACCTTTTCGTCAGCCTCAGCGAGTATTTCCTTCTTCTCGGGCGGGATAGTAGCGTCACAAACGGCAACTGTGATAGCGGCCTTTGTTGAGTACTTGTAGCCCATAGCCTTTATCTTATCGAGTACCTGTGCTGTCATGGGAGTACCGTGAACCTTAAGGCACTTGTCAATGATCTGTCCGAGCTCTTTCTTTCTTACCTTGAAGCCGATCTCGAGATCGAACTTCTTATCGGGATCGGTTCTGTCTACAAATCCGAGATCCTGAGGAATGTGCTCGTTGAATATGATACGACCTACTGTCGCATTGATAATTCTTGTTTCGGGGTGATCTCCGCCGACATCCTTAGTTACTCTTACCTTGATAGCAGAGTGGATCGTGATGTCGCCCTCGTTGTAAGCCATAATAGCTTCGTTGAAGTCACGGAATACCTTGCCCTCGCCCTTTTCACCGGGCTTGTCGATCGTAAGGTAGTAAGAACCGAGTACCATATCCTGTGTAGGAACTGTAACGGGGCGACCGTCAGAGGGCTTTAACAGGTTCTTTGCTGCCAGCATAAGTGTACGCGCTTCGTTCTGTGCTTCTTCCGACAGAGGCAGATGTACTGCCATCTGGTCGCCGTCGAAGTCAGCATTGAACGCTGTACAAACCAGAGGATGAAGCTTGATTGCACGACCCTCGACAAGTACCGGCATAAACGCCTGGATACCCAGTCTGTGCAGTGTAGGAGCACGGTTCAGCAGTACGGGGTGATCCTTGATAACTTCCTCAAGTACGTCCCATACAGCAGGATCCTTTGCCTGCTCTACCATTTTTCTTGCGCTCTTTATATTGTTAGCGATACCGCGCTTTGAAAGCTCCTTCATTACAAACGGCTTGAACAGCTCGATAGCCATTTCCTTAGGAAGACCGCACTGATCCATCTTAAGGTCAGGACCAACGACGATAACAGAACGTCCGGAGTAGTCAACACGCTTACCGAGAAGGTTCTGACGGAAACGACCCTGCTTACCCTTTAACATATCGGAAAGTGACTTTAACGGACGGTTTGAAGGTCCTGTTACCGCTCTTCCGTGTCTGCCGTTGTCGATAAGTGCATCGACAGCTTCCTGAAGCATTCTCTTTTCGTTTCTGATGATGATGTCGGGAGCGTGCAGCTCCTTCATCTTTGTAAGACGGTTGTTTCTGTTGATAACACGTCTGTACAGATCGTTAAGATCTGATGTTGCAAATCTGCCGCCGTCCAGCATAACCATAGGACGCAGATCAGGAGGAATTACCGGAATGCAGTCGAGTATCATCCATTCGGGACGATTACCGCTGAGTCTGAACGCTTCGATAACGTCGAGTCTTTTCAGAAGCTTAACTCGTTTCTGTCCCTGCTGAGTGTCCTCAAGCTCTTTTTTCAGCTCTTCCGAAAGCTTGTCAAGATCAATCTCGCAAAGCAGCTCCTTGATAGCTTCAGCACCCATCTCTGCTCTGAAATCATCTTCATAACGTTCTCTCATATCAGCGTACTCTTTTTCGGTGAGTATCTGCTTCTTTGTGAGAACGGTATCGCCGGGATCTACAACTATATATTTTGTGAAGTAAAGTACTTCTTCAAGTCTTTTGGGTGATATATCAAGCACCTGACCTATACGGCTCGGTGTACCCTTGAAATACCAGATGTGCGAAACGGGAGCCGCAAGCTCAATGTGACCCATGCGCTCACGTCTTACCTTGTTACGGGTTACCTCAACGCCGCAGCGCTCGCATATCTTACCTTTGAAGCGGATTCTCTTGTACTTACCGCAAGAGCACTCCCAGTCCTTCGTAGGTCCGAATATTCTTTCGCAGTACAGACCGCCCCTTTCGGGCTTCTGTGTTCTGTAGTTTATAGTTTCGGGACGCTCAACAACGCCGTAGCTCCATGCACGGATCTGATCCGGAGAAGCAAGACCGATCTTCATTGAATCAAATGTTTTATATGCCAATTTACAGACCTCAATTCTTTCTATAGAAGTTTATGTGTGTTATGCACACGCTTTCCTGTCAATGCCTATACGCTTATTCACCGTCAAAGGTGTCGTCTGCGTCATTCTCGTTGAAGTCGATATCAAAATCTTCTTCCTCGTCCTTATCGGCATAGAAATCGCTGTCTTCGTCTATATCCTGTGTTATGAATCCGTCATCTAGCGAACCTTCCTCAGCTACATAGTCAAATGTATCCTCACCAGCCGCCTGACCGTATTCATCATCTTCTTCGTAAGTCTGCTTAAGGTCGATCTCATTCTTGTCGGCATCAAGCACCTTTATATCAAGACCGAGTGACTGGAGCTCCTTGAACAGAACCTTGAAGCTCTCGGGAACTCCTGCCTTAGGAACAGGATCGCCCTTTACGATCGCTTCGTAAGTCTTTACACGTCCTACGATATCATCAGACTTGACAGTCAGGATCTCCTGCAGTGTATAAGCCGCACCGTAAGCCTCAAGTGCCCAAACTTCCATTTCGCCGAAACGCTGACCGCCGAACTGTGCCTTACCGCCGAGAGGCTGCTGTGTTACCAGTGAGTAAGGACCTGTTGAACGTGCGTGGATCTTATCATCAACAAGGTGGTGGAGTTTGAGGTAGTACATATAGCCTACTGTTACAGGGCTGTCGAACTTCTCGCCCGTACGTCCGTCTGTAAGCTGTGTCTTGCAGTCCTCGCGCATAGGGATCTTGGAGAAGTCGATCTTTGCCGTATCCTTATCCTTGTAGTTTGCGCGCTCTGCTTCTGCCTTTTCAAAGCAAGCTCTGATATCGGCTTCATGAGCACCGTCAAATACAGGGGTCATTATCTGCCAGTCAAGTGCCTTACAAGCATAACCGAGGTGCACTTCAAGTACCTGCCCGATATTCATACGCGAAGGAACGCCGAGGGGGTTCAGTACTATATCAAGGGGAGTACCATCGGGGAGGAAAGGCATATCTTCCTGCTTTAAGATACGGGAAACGACACCCTTGTTACCGTGACGACCCGCCATCTTATCGCCGACAGAGATCTTACGCTTCTGAGCGATATAGCATCTTACTACCATATTTACTCCGGGAGAAAGCTCATCGCAGTTCTGTCTTGTGAACACCTTGACATCAACTATGATACCGCTTTCGCCGTGAGGAACACGGAGCGAATTATCTCTTACTTCTCTTGCCTTGTCGCCGAAGATTGCACGGAGCAGTCTTTCTTCGGCGGTAAGCTCTGTTTCACCCTTGGGTGTAACCTTACCTACCATGATATCGCCTGAGTGAACCTCAGCACCGATACGTATAATACCGCGCTCGTCAAGATCCTTGAGAGCGTCTTCCGATACGTTCGGGATCTCTCTTGTGATCTCTTCGGGACCGAGCTTTGTATCACGGCATTCGAGCTCGTATTCTTCTATATGGATCGATGTGTATACATCATTATAAACAAGCTTTTCGTTGATAAGAACAGCATCCTCGTAGTTATAACCTTCCCAAGTCATAAAGCCGATAAGAGCATTCTTACCGAGTGAAATTTCACCCTGGCTTGTTGCAGGACCGTCAGCAAGAACATCTCCGGTCTTTACTTCCATACCTTTTGCGACAGCAGGACGCTGATTTACGCAAGTACCCTGGTTTGAACGCTTGAACTTTATAAGCTTATATGAGTGCTCAACGCCGCTGTTGTCAGTAACAACAATTTCATCTGCGCTGCACTTTGTTACAACGCCGTCTTCCTTGGCAACCACAACAGCACCCGAGTCAACAGCTGCCTTGTATTCCATACCTGTGCCGACGATAGGATTTTGTGTTACCATCAGCGGAACTGCCTGACGCTGCATATTCGCACCCATAAGAGCACGGTTCGCGTCATCGTTTTCAAGGAATGGTATCATCGCTGTAGCTACAGAAACAACCATCTTAGGCGATACATCCATGTAGTCTACACGGTCGCGGTCAACTTCAAGTATCTCCTCGCGGTAACGTGCGTTGACACGCTTTCTTGCAAATCTGCCCTGCTCGTCAAGAGGCTCGTTAGCCTGAGCGACAACGTAGTTATCCTCCATATCGGCAGTCATATAGGTTACTTCGTCAAGTACGACACCTGTTTGCTTGTCGACCTTACGGTAAGGAGCTTCGATAAAGCCGTACTTGTTGATCTTTGCGAATGATGCGAGGTAAGAGATAAGACCGATGTTAGGTCCTTCAGGAGTTTCGATAGGACACATTCTGCCGTAGTGCGAGTAGTGAACATCTCGAACCTCAAAGCTTGCACGGTCACGCGAAAGACCGCCGGGACCGAGAGCTGAAAGTCTTCTCTTATGAGTAAGCTCTGCAAGGGGATTGTTCTGATCCATGAACTGTGAAAGCGGCGAAGAACCGAAGAACTCCTTGATAGCCGCTACAACAGGACGGATATTTATAAGAGCATTAGGTGTCACCTTGTCGCCTTCCTGCGACTGAAGGCCCATACGCTCGCGGATAACTCTTTCCATTCTCGCAAAGCCGATTCTGAACTGGTTCTGTAACAGCTCGCCGACACTGCGGATACGTCTGTTTCCGAGGTGGTCGATATCATCAACCTCACCGACACCTTCACAAAGGTTGATAAAGTAGCTGACTGTAGCAAATATATCATCAAGAGTTATGTGCTTGGGGATAAGATCCTCAACTCTGTTTGAAAGCTCTTCCTTAAGTGCCTCGACATCATCTCCGCATTTATCGAGTATTTCACGCAGTACCTTGAAACAAACCTTCTCATTGATACCGAGAGCCTCAGCATCGATAGATTCGGGAATATAGCCTGCAATATCTACCATGCCGTTACCGAGAACCTTAGCTGTCTTATCTTCCGAGAAGATAACACATTCCATAACACCGGCCTGCTCGATCATCTGAGCCTTTTCAGCGTTGATAAATTCGTTTTCATCAACAAGTATCTCACCTGTTGTAGGATCTATAATAGGCTGAGCCGCCTTGTGTCCCGCAATTCTAGATGCAACGCCGAGCTTCTTATTGTACTTGTAACGACCGAATCTTGCAAGGTCATATCTCTTGGCATCAAAGAACAGATTATTAAGATGCGTCTTAGCCGAGTCAACCGTAGGAGGTTCGCCCGGTCTTAACTTTCTGTATACTTCAAGAAGCGCCTCTTCGGTATTCTTTGTTGCGTCCTTTTCCTGAATAGTCTGCACTATTCTGGGATCTTCGCCGAACAGATCGATAAGATCGTCATCACTGCTTATACCAAGCGCACGGATAAATGTCGTAGCAGGTATCTTTCTGTTCTTATCTATACGGACATAATATATGTCGTTTGAGTCCATCTCGTATTCGAGCCAAGCGCCTCTGTTGGGGATAACAGTTGACTTGAATAGCTTTTTACCGGTCTTATCGTAGTCAAAGCCATAATAAACGCCGGGAGAACGTACGAGCTGTGAAACTATGACACGTTCAGCGCCGTTGATAACGAATGTGCCGCTGTCAGTCATCAGAGGGAAGTCGCCCATAAATATCTCATTTTCAACAACTTCACCCGTTTCGGTGTTTCTGAGCTGTGCCTTTACTCTTAAGGGTGCGGCGTAAGTTGTATCACGCTCCTTGCACTCTTCTATAGTATACTTCGGGGTCTCGTCGATACGGTAATCAACGAAGCTCAGTACCAGCTTGCCGTTAGCGTCGGTGATAGAAGAAATATCCTTGAATACTTCCTTTATACCCTCGTCTAAAAACCACTGATACGAGTCCTTCTGTATTTCAATGAGGTTCGGCATTTTCTGAACTTCATTGATCTTGGAAAAACTCATACGGGTATTTCTACCCAGTTTTACCTGCTTGACATTCACCATGGGCTTTACCACTCCTTAATTTATTCGTAGGAATTACTGCATCGGATTTTCCGCATAGCACTGAGCTTTTCGGCGCTTTTCGACATATGTCGCTTTCAACCTCAACGCATATAAATCCATTATGATACATTTTAGTATTGTACCACATCCGAAAGGCAAAGTCAATAGAAAAATCGCTTAACTTTTGTCTTTATTCTCATTTTCCTATCGTTGTTTTGACCGAAAATATGTCAAAATGCCGATTTTGCTATATAAAATTCATATATGTACATTCCTGTTTTATATAACAATACTGTGAACACGATTCAAAAAACGCATTCACAGTATGATGATTGAATATCCGGACAGTATATCACTTGATTTGCGATCCGTTTTTTAACCGATCAAAATCACAGACACGAACGAAGCATTGCCGACATTTAATTTTCTCCTTGTATATAACGGTAACTACGAAACGTATTCGCCATACCGCTGTAAGAAAGCTCAATTATTACCGACTCAGTACAGAACAGGCAGTTCATCCTTTGTGACTGCAAACTCGCTGTTATATACCTTTTTAAGTTGCTCAAAGGTATTGAACTGTTCGGTAAGGCAGAACGTCTTTGACCACGTCATATAGGACGACCAGCCGACTTTTTCCGCGGCTATCGCCTCAGGACTCGGCAAAGTGCCGGTTTCGCCGATTATCGTTATCTTGTTTGCGCTCGTGATTTTACAGAGATTATAATACATATCGCTCTGTGAGGTGTGCTCGTGCTCGGGCGGATACATATCCCTTGATATGATATCCACTACATCATCACCGGGGTAACACTCGGGAATTTGAGAGTTCCACACCCAGATAAGATTATCAAGATGAAATTTGTTCGTGTATCTGTCGTGCATAAGGCGGAACAGTTTTTTTACTGTATCAGCGCCCTTTTTACCCCACCAGAACCAATCGCCGTCGCCCTCGTGGAACGGCCGCCATAATATCGGCACTCCCT
This sequence comes from Oscillospiraceae bacterium, assembly GCA_003512525.1. Classification (GTDB taxonomy): domain Bacteria; phylum Bacillota; class Clostridia; order Oscillospirales; family Ruminococcaceae; genus Ruminiclostridium_E. The sequence continues at coordinate 47,100 of DOQG01000022.1, forward strand.
TTTCACAGAAAGGACGGAGTATTCCTGCCATTGTATCCATATCGGACAGCAAGGCGTTATTTTCGGGCGTACCGTCTATCACCGCCTTGCTTGCGTCAAACTCGGTGTTCTCGCTGAAAAACGATTTAGATCTGCCGTAAAGCGGAGAGAACCAGTGCCAACACATAGTGATAAGACCTTTCTTCTCTGCCCATTCCCACGCTCTTTTAAGAGTACCGTAATTCTCGGCAACTTCAGTCATGCATTCATCATCGGTATCGGAATAGTTGATATTAGGCGAATACGAAAGCAATTCAAATCCGATCAGCGCGGGCTGTTTTCCCGTGACTTTTTCTATCAGACGGAGCTCCTCCTGTGCCATAGTCTGAGTATGCTGTCCTGTCACGATCTTTTCATAAGTGATATCTGATAAGTATTTAAGTACATTCCGCACTCCACGCTGTGCGTTAGGGTTTGACGGGATATATAATTTGTCGCTCATCATAAAGTATTCTCCTTTCGGGTTAATCTTTATTTTATGATAGCACAAATCTGATTTAATAGCAAGAGGCGCGAGGAAGCATAACTAATCAAAATCAAACTTTCTGCTCATTAACGAAGCCGACAATTTCATCAATAGAAAACGAATGTGCTATCAGCTTATTTATATAGCATAGGCAAATATAAAACAGCTTCTTGACAGACTTTGAGGTCGGAGTTTTGCTCCGACCTCTCAGCTTGTAGAAAAAGTCCGTTTTTAAAATAAACTTCTGATTTATTATCCCTATCCCCTTTAGGACACTCTGATGGCTTTGCATCTGTGCAACAGTGGTCGTTTGTTGTCGGCGCGTCCTGCACCGACTTTGTTCGACCACTTGTAAGCATCCATGCTTAAAGCTTGGTGTGTCCTTATTTCGGCATCCTTGCCGAAAACCCCTTT
>DOQG01000026.1:0-4470 GCA_003512525.1 Oscillospiraceae bacterium
TCCTTGCCCGTCCCTTGCCAAAGGTGAGCTTCTGTTGCTGAGCCAAGCTCAGCCAACTATTGAGGGATCGCCGCCCCGATTATCTCCATCTCCACAAACACCGCTAACCCCGCACTATCCCCACGCACAAAAAACCGGGCAACGATTTTCCCATCGTTACCCGGTCGTAATTATTGATTTTGGCTTTTAATCAGAGCGTTATTTCGCCGCTGTCTTCCCGCTCACACTACCGTAATTACCGTAAAGCGCCGTCTTACCGCTCATATAGTAAGCGCAAACCCTGAACTTATAAGCAGTGTTCTTGGCAAGTCCTGCTTTCCTGAAAGTAGTCGTGTTGCCGTTTGTGATCTTAGCAACTCTTACCCACTTTCCGCCCTTGTACATTTCAACGATGTAACCCTGTGCGGAACTATTCTTAGTCCAGTTCACTCTTAAAGCGTCCTTAGCCTTGCCGCCAATCTTAACGCCCTTAACAATCGAAGGATTTGTCCTTGCGGTTACAGTAGCGCTGTAGTTACCGTAAAGCGCGGTCTTACCGCTCATCTTATACGCTTTTACTCTGAACTTATACACAGTTGAAGCCTTAAGTCCTGCTTTCCTGAACGTTGTGGTGCTGTTGTTTGTGATTTTAGCGGCTCTTACCCACTTGCCGCCCTTGTACATCTCAACGATATAACCATCGGCTGAGGTGTTTTTAGTCCAGTTTATGCGGAGCGCGTCAGCGGCTCTACCGCCGAGCTTTGCGCCCTTTATAACAGACGGATTTGTCCTTGCGGCTAACTCAGTGCTATAAGCACCATAAGCGACTGCCTTACCCTCCATCTTGTACGCTCTTACTCTGAACTTGTATACAGTCGAAGCCTTAAGACCGCTTGCTCTGTAGGTCGTTGTGGCATTGCTTGTTATCTTTGCAACACGCACCCACTTGTTACCCTGATACATCTCAACAATGTAACCGCTGGCATTCGCATTCTTAGTCCAGTTTACACGCAGAGCGTCTGCCGCTCTGCCACCAAGCTTAACGCCTGTAACCTGTGCAAGCGTGAGCTTAGCTGTATAAGTATCCTTATAGCTTGTACCGCAAACCGAGCACTTATGCAGTGTATAGCCCTTTGCTGTATAAGTAGGCTTAACTACCGTATTCACATACTTGTGGGCTATCTTTGCAATGGTTGCAGTTTCAAACTTACCGCAGACCGAGCAGGTTCTTGTCTGTGTGCCCTCTGCCGTGCAAGTCGCCGCCTTAGTAATTGTCCAGTTGCCGAACTTGTGGTTACCTGTCGCAGATATAGCAGTTACGTCTTTTTTATCGCCGCAACGCGTGCAGTGGTGTGACTTTGAGCCTGCCGTGCCGCAGGTAGCAGCCTTATCTGTAGTCCAAGCTGTTGAGTAGTTGTGACCGAGTGCGGCTATAGTCTGAGTTTCAACCTTGTTGCAAACCGAGCAGGTTCTTGTCTGTGTACCCTCCGCTGTGCAGGTCGCTTCTTCTGTTATCACCCAGTCACCAAACTTATGGTTGCCCGTTGCGGATATAACCGTTATATCCTTCTTAGCGTCACAACGTGTGCAGTGGTGCGACTTCGAGCCGTCATTGCACGCCGCCTCAACATCTACTGTCCACTCGTCGGAATAATCATGTACTCTTACCGGCACATCAACGTCAATTTCGGTCGAGCAAGCTATTTGCACGTTCTTGTTCACAAACTCGGCAGTGTTAAGGACAAGCTTGCCGTCAAGCGCTGTTATTGTCTGTGTGCCTGTGCCACTGAAAATGAATTGTGTGCCATAGGAATATAAACCATAGGTCGTATTACCGTCGTTATAATGATCAATCAGATTTCCTTTGATTTCTATTTCACCGAAAATTAAACAATCCCAATATTCAGTTTTATAATCAGAATATGTGTCAAAGTCACCATCAACCGTCACTTTATCATTAACGTTACTTGTTACCAGTTGCCCACCAGTGTAGCTGGTTGTTCCGTCAGCGTTTTTAACAGGAATATATGCGTCATAATTACCGGTTATATAAAGCTCACCTCCGTTTAACCAAAGTCCACCCAAAAGCTTCATGTCTCCGTTCACAGTCAGCTTATGACCTTTTAGATCCATATCTTCTATGCAAAGATTTCCGGTTACTGTTTCATCTTTTTCGATATGACAGGATATTTTAGTATTATCAAATTCTATCGAACCTGTAGTATCTTTATTGACAAATTCAACATTTTCAAAATAGATATATCCGTCTTTTGCCGTTATAGTCTGCTTTCCTGTACCGCTGAATATGAATTTTGTGCCATGTGAATATAAGCCATAGTCTGTATTCCCGTCGTTATAATGATCAATCAGATTTCCTTTGATTTCTATTTCGCCGAAAATTAAACAATCCCAATGATCAGCTTTATAATCAGAATATGTGTCAAAGTCACCGTCAACCGTCACTTTATCATTAACATTGCTTGTTACCAATTGACCACCGGTGTAGCTGGTTGTTCCGTCAGCGTTTTTAACAGGAATATATGCGTCATAATTACCGGTTATATAAAGCTCACCTCCGTTTAACCAAAGTCCACCCCAAAGCTTCAGGTCTCCGTTCACAGTCAGCTTATGACCTTTTAGATCCATATCTTCTATGCAAAGATTTCCAGTTACCGTTTCATTTTTTTCTATATGGCAGGATATTTTAGTATTATCAAATTCTATCGAACCTGTAGTATCCTTATTGACAAATTCTACATTTTCAAAATAGATATATCCGTCTGTTGCCTTTATAGTTTGCTTTCCTGTACCGCTGAATATGAATTTTGTGCCGTTGGAATATAAACCATAGGTCGTACTACCGCCGTTATAATGATCAATCAGATTTCCTTTGATTTCTATTTCACCGAAAATTAAACAATCCCAATATTCAGTTTTATAATCAGAATATGTGTCAAAGTCACCCTCAACCGTTACTTTATCATTGATATTATTCATAGACAGATAGCCACCGGCGCTGTATGTAATTGTTCCGTCTTTATTTGTTGTTGCCTTGTATGCATTATAATTGCCCTTTATTATAAGCTCGCCGCCGTTAACATTTATACCTCCATCCTCGAGTATAAGATCACCGTTTATGGTAAGAGTATGACCGTTAAGGTCTATTGTGCCGTTGCTGTGATAAAGATTATTTAAAATAGTAAGATCATCATTAAGTGTATAGTCCTCATCGGGCAGTCCGCATGCCTGTATACTGAGTCTTTCAATTTCTCCATCGTTTTGCTTTATTTCTTCATCACTCGGTAAAGTGTATAGATCTGTTACCGTGAAGTAGCTGCTGATGTCGCTTGTGTATTTAGAATTGATAAACGCATTATACGCCGACTTCTGAAGAGAAGAAAAGCTTGCATAAGTATCAAGCTTCAATGAAGTCATATTATTTTTAAATTCTTCATACTCTTTATCCCTGCCTGAAGCCCATGCGAATAAAACGCCGACAACACTGTCCTCGTATATCGCCTTCATATATTTTTCAGAATATGTAACGCCTTTATACATAATGTTTTCGTATAAGCTGAATGCTGAGAAAAAGCTGTCTGCATCATTTGCCCATGCAAGTGACAATCTGACAAGGTTTTCTATATCGTACAGTGCGTCCATCTGATAATATGCCGCCAGCATATCCTCAGTGCCAAACAGCGCATTAGCATACATTTTTCCCGCAGACTGAGCAAGAGTAATAGCCGCTCCCGTAAGACCCATTGCATTGACAATTTCTTTCTGCACTGCACCCAAAGCCACTTTCAGACCCTCTTCGGCTACAGTTCCGCCGGCAAAAAGTGTTACCATGTTGACTTTGCTCATAGATTGATTGCATAAGTCACGCACTGTGAGAAGTGCCGCCTTAAGTGCAGGATTATTATCATCGCACCTGTTGTACATATCCTGCATTGTATCGCCGTAACCGGTCATAAGGTCATATATGACCTGCGCCTGACTCAGCTTGTACAGCAGATCATCAAGGTTTTTAGCCTGCTCAATAAGATCCTTAAAGTTGCTGACAGTACTCAGAAAGCCTTGTATTGAACTTATTTCGGAAAGCACATTTTTGATTTCATCTGCTTCCGAAGGGTTAAGCTTCATGTAAAGATTGTTATATTTTTCGTCAAAATTCATAACAGCCTTTACAGTAGACACATGGCTTGCATCTGATACGTCCTTAACCTTGCCTAAAAAGCCCTTATCCTGTGTACATTCAGAAAGCAGATCCATAAGTATACCAAGATAATATTTATACTCTTTGCTATTCGTAACCTGTGTAGCCCCATTCTTAAGATCAAATGTCGCAATCTTCCACGCTACCAGATCAGCCTGAAACAAGGTGTTTCTTCCGAGACTTTCAACATAATTTCTGTACGGTGAATATGTCTTATTGACAAGTGTGTCATACGATGAAGATTCCTTCATGTAATCCATCATGAATTTTCTGCA
>DOQG01000026.1:4627-20210 GCA_003512525.1 Oscillospiraceae bacterium
CTGTACCTATCCGCACCCGCCGAAATAACGAACTGCATAGCCGTCACCAGCAGTATAAGTACAGACAGTATGCCTGCCGCCATTGCAAGCAATCTGCCTCGACGCTTTGTGTTTACCGCACAAGCGGCACTTACAGCATCGTCCGTTGTGAACAATTGTTGTTTCATATAACGCTCTCCTTTAGATAAAAATTTAAACATAAAAAGGCATAGCCCACCCCTCGTGGACTATGCCTTAGTTACCATATTGAATTTTACGCAGAGATATTGTGCATTACTTACAGCGGAACTTTCAGAGTGCTCCTCTTGCTTACATAAATTGGTGTTTAATGTCTTGCACATATCTCTCACCTTTTCATTTCATCAGCCTTAACTTTATGCTTTCGATAATATCAGTATATCACCTATACCGCTTATCGTCAAGTATTACACGATATTACTTTCCGCCGAACACAAACACCGCCAATATAATGATCGCAAGCGACCCGATACATATGATCCAGTTACGGTTGTATGTCCTGTTCATCTTCTTTTCATGCTCAATTCGTTCCATGCGTTTTTTGAGCTTGTAATCAGGCTCTCGTTTCATAAATTTTCCTTTCTGAATTTAAATTATATAATCATTACGTTTATCAATAAATATCGCACACTATGATATTATCTGTATATCATAAAATATCAAAGCATAATTTCACTGCAAATTTTACGTGCTTATTCGCATCGACTTTGTTTACAGTAATTGGATAACGGCGTGCTTTTCGGATAACCCACATATTTGCGACCTGTTTTTTATCTGTCATACCAAAACTGTACCAAAATGAACCACCGGTTCGTACCGGATATTACATTTGTTTGATTTTCTCAATAATATGCGTCATCGGGTCATCATTATTTGAGCCGATTATGATATCAGCCGCCGCCTTTACATCGTCATGCGCATTGCTTACGGCAACGCCCAGATCCGCACTGCGAACCATTTCAGCGTCATTCGGGTAGTCGCCCGCCGCAACAGTGAACCTGCCCTCGCTGCCTGTCACCCTCAGTAACTGCTTGTATCCGTATGCCTTGCTCACTCCCTCGGGCAACAGCTCGTAGAAGAACGGCGCGGAAAGCACCCTGTTCGTCCCCTCTGCGCAGTGATCGTCTATGAACCTCGCAAGCTCCGGCATCTTGTCCTCCGGGTACGCGAACAGCACCTTAAGCCAGCCCTCATGCGGGATATCGTCAACACTGCATACATCGCCGTGCACATTCTCAAGCGCCATATGCGCCCTCTCCACATCGTTCAGCGCTGGGACGTATACCGTGTGCTTGTGTAGCACCTCTATCCCCACATCGGGGAACCGCTCCATAACAAGCCTTATGTAATCCCTTGCCTTCTGCGTGACCTCGCACTGCCACAGGAACTCTTCCTTGTCAAAATCGTACACCGCCGAGCCGTTGAAGATGACCGCAGGTATCCTCAGCTTAAGCTTTTCCGCTATCGGCTTCGCCATAGAATAGCCTCTGCCGGTAGCTATCGTGAACATTCCGCCCTTGCCGCAAAAGTCATTTATCGACTCCATATCGCGCGGCGAGATCTCTTTCTTATCATTAAGCAGTGTACCGTCAAGGTCGCTCATTATAATTACATTTGAGAAATCCATAGTCTTCTTTTCCTTTGTTTATGCCGTTTTATATCTCTGTCTTCTGTGTTTCAAGGTTCTTCAGCAGCTTCTGAAAATAGTCGGGAAGCTCACTGTCAAACTCCATATACTGTCCATTCGGGTGGACAAATCCTATCTTCTTTGCGTGAAGGCACTGACCGCACAGCCACTTCGGACTGCCGTTTCCGTATACCTCATCACCTGTCACCGGGTGACCTATATACGCCATATGGACCCTTATCTGATGCGTTCTTCCGGTTTCAAGCCGCAGTCTTACAAGCGTATTGTTCCTGTAAGTCTGCTCAACAAAGTAATGCGTTACCGCTTCCCGCGAGTTCTCGTTCGTGACGCACATCTTCTTGCGGTCTGTCTTATGCCTGCCTATCGGGGCGTTGACCGTACCGTCCTCTTTGATAACGCCCTGCACCACTGCCATATATTCTCTTGTGAAGCTGTGCACCTTTATCTGCGCGGCAAGCACATTGTGCGCCGTGTCATTCTTGGCAACGATCAGCAGACCGCTTGTATCCCTGTCTATCCTGTGCACTATCCCGGGGCGGATGACTCCGTTTATCCCGGAAAGGCTGTCGCCGCAGTGATACATAAGCGCGTTGACAAGCGTTCCGCTGTAGTGCCCCGGTGCAGGGTGCACCACCATACCCTTGGGCTTGTTGACTACAAGCAGATCATTATCCTCATAGACAATGTCAAGCGGTATGTTTTCCGGCAGAATGTCGGCAGGCTGTGCCTCGGGCACATCAAGCGTTATAACATCTCCCGCTTTCAGCTTAAGGTTCTTGGCGGCATTTTTCCCGTTTACAAGACAGCAGCCCTGCTCAATAAGAGCGGCGGCTGCTGATCGGGTTATTCCTGTATCCTGCTGTGCAAGAAATTTGTCTGTTCTTTCGCCGCCTGTTTCACAGGTAAATTCGTAATGCAATATTACCCTCCGTAGCGGTGTTATTTTTTCTCACTTACCGTTTCTGCTTTTATCACGGCAGTGTCCTGTTCCTTGTTATCATCGGCATTCTCATTCTTCTTTGCCGATCTCTTGTTTTTCTGTTCCTTTATCTCATCAATTACAACGAATAAGAGCAATCCTATCGCACCGAGTACGGCGCATATATCCGCCACATTGAACACGGCAAAGTTGATTATCCTTACATCGATAAAGTCAACTACCTCGCCTCTTATCACTCTGTCGATAAGATTTCCGAGTCCGCCCGCAACAATGAGCGACATAGACCATATATAGGTAGGGCGCTTGACCCTTCTTGATATCATCAGATAAAGCATAGCGACAATTATTATCGCGGTGAATATCACAAGAAACATCTGCTTGCCTTCAAGTATGCTGAAAGCAGCGCCCGGATTTCTCTCATATGTGATATTCAGTACATTTGTATCTCCGAATGATATTATCGGTATCGACTGATGAAGTTCCATATTCTTATCGACCAGTATCTTAGTAAGCTGATCCAGTCCGATAAGTCCTGCGGCTGCCGCAAGAGCGATATATAGCATTTATTCTTAGTTCCTTTCGTTGTCAGACGTAAATTCGTATGTATTTTACTTGTTCTTTCCAAATTCAAGCTCTGCCGTGGGTGCTTTCTTATCGTCCTTTTCGTTCTTCAGATTGAAAAGCACAGAATCACCCTTTGCCTTGTCCTCTTCGGGCTTTTTCACTTCTGCCTTGACCTCAGCCGGCTTTTCTTCCGTCTTGACAGCCGCCTTTACAGGCTCCGGCTTCTTCTCGGCAGGCTTTGCGGGTTCAGGCTTGCTCTGGGGTGCGGGCTTCTTTGCGAATGCGCTGTCCTCGGGCTTTCTTGCTTCAACCTCTTTTACCGTGTTGATAACAAACTCGTTTTCGCAAGCCTTGGGCATATTCCTGATATTCTCGATATGGGCGCTGTATGCGGCAAGGATCTTGGTCGTGTAATCCTGAACTTCTTTTCTGGTGCGCTGGAGAACGATCTGTTCTCTTTCTGTCTGCTGCATCATTATTGTATGGATCTCGTCAGCCTTTGCATTTGCTTCGTCAACGATCTGCTTTGCCTTTGCATTTGCGTCCGCAAGATTTTTTTCTGAAATTTCCTTCTTCTTTGCGGCAAGCGCATCTGCGTCCTTGATAGTCTTGTCTGCCTTTTCCTTGGCTTCCTTTCTTATCTTCTCGGCGTCTTCCTTAGCCTCATTGACTACCGCGATACCCTGCTTTTTGGCAATGAGAAGAGCATCTCTGAGTGCGTCCTCATCCTTGCGGTACTCTCTGATCTTTTCTGCAAGAACCTCAAGCTTCTTCTCAAGCTCCTCGTTCTCATTCTGCATCTTCTTGTATTCGATGGATACGTCCTTCAGAAATGTATCTACCTCTGCGGCATCATAGCCGCCGCGCTTTACTGTGTCAAATTCCTTTGATACTATATCCTTAGCATTCACGGAAAAATTCCTCCTAAATGTATTTTTTCACTGTTATATGTATATTACCTTTTCTGCCTGTGCCGCCGATATTTTCAAAGCGGAACTTGCCCTTTCCTCTCACGGAAAAGATATCGCCCTCGCAAAGCTGTTTTGATACATCGGTGCAAACCGTGCCGTTCAGCTGTACAAGCTGCGGCATAATATACCTTTCGACTGCCGCCGTGCGCGATGTACCCGTCACGCTCCTTACAATGTTGTCAAGACGTAGCGATGCCACCGACAGCGAAAGCTCTTCGTACTTCCTTTCGGGTAAGGTAAAACCTGCTTTGATATCGGTATTTATCTTTACTCCGACCCTACCGATCTTCGTCAGGTTGTCCGAAATCAGCGGAGCTATTTTCTCATACACAAATACCGCCGCCGCGCCTTCCGTAACGAAAATATCGCCTACCGTATCACGCTCTATGCCCAGTGCCATAAGCGAGCCCAGCACATCGCGGTGAGTTATCGTATCCTCACGGCGATAAGTAAGTGTGACCGCCTTTATCGGGAACATCTCCGCCACCTCGGCATCATACCCGCATACCTTGTCGGTATCAAAATAAAACGCAGGAAAAAGTCCAAGACAACACCTGAGCGGCTCGCAATTTTCCGCACCGCCGCAGAACACTGCGGTAATGTCTTTCGGAAAACCGATCCCCTGTACCTGAGCAAGCTCGCTTTCGGACAAAAAGCGGGAAAAATACGGTCGGGAATTGCTTATGCAATCCCTCGCCGCATTCAAAAGGTCTTTAGTCAGATCCTGTTCAGCCATCTCAGCCTATTTCGTCAAAGATGTCCTCGCCTGAAATATTGCTTATCTCATCTATGAACTCGCCCGAAATATCAACGTTATAAGGAGCGAGTACATATGTAGTTTCGCCTATTCTTCTTATCTCACCGCCCGTGATATAGCTCACACCACCGAGGAAATCGATAAGACGGTTTGCTGTATCCTTGTTTGTGTTGTTGAACATAAGGATAACTGTTGTCTTGTTCTTGTACAGCTCTGCTATCTCACCTGCATCGCTGAACTTCTTGGGTCTGTTTACAACAAGGTGCAGTGTTGTGCTTGCATTGTAAGTATAGATCTTGCTTGAATTTGAAGACTGTCCCGAACTGCGTGCGGGAGCTTCGGGCATTTCCTGCTTTTCGGGCTCTGCTGTGTAATCGTCCTCTTCATCGGGACTGCCCCACTTCTTAAATGAATTTTTGAATGACTCGAATGCGCTCATTGTTCTTACCTCCGTTTTTTGTTCATATAGAATAATTCCTGTAGCCAAACAGACCGCTGCCTATCCTGACTATTGTTGAGCCGTACTTTACGGCTGATACATAATCCCCCGACATACCCATTGACAGCGTGTCGATGCCGGACAGGAAAGAATATTTCTGTTTTGCGTTTTCAAAAAGCTCCTGCATAGCCGCAAAATACTTTTCGTCGCCCCCTGCGGGCGGAATGGTCATAAGTCCTCTGATGCGGACGTTTTCAAGCTCCGATATGACTTTTGCCGTTTCGATAAGCTCTGCGGGCGCTACACCGCCTTTTGACAGCTCGCCGCCTATATTGACCTCAAGTAATATATCCGTATCCAGTCCGTGCTGAGCCGCCCTGCGGTTTATCTCAGCCGCAAGGTCTGCACTGTCGACCGAATGTATCATACTCACCTTATCAATTATATACTTTACTTTGTTTTTTTGCAAGCCCCCAATGAAGTGAATTTCGGATTTTTCCAAATAATTTTCGTATTTTCCGAGAAATTCCTGTACACGGTTCTCGCCGAGCAGGTCTATACCAAGGCTCTCTGCATAATTTATCTTCTCACACGGTATCGTTTTAGTAACCGCCATAATGCGTACTTTATCGATGCGGTTTGCCTTATCCATAGCCTCTGCCACGTTCTGCTTTACAGCCTCATAGTTCAGCCTTATGTCATCAAGTGTGGTTTCTTCGGCGGATTTAGAGGTTCTTTCCGTCATAAAGATCCTTCCCTTCAACTATAACGTTGTCATAAAGCGACAGATAGCCGCTCTTATCTGTTGTATCACGGACAATAACATAATCCTCGGTTGAATAAATGCGCTCTATCTTTACAAACTGTGCCTGTGTGCCGCTCTTGATATACACACCGATATTGTTATCCTTATCGAAGTGTATCGCCGATGAAGCTATGCGTATGCCGTTATAGCTGTCAACAAGCAGTTTGAAACGCCCTACGCGTGATGACGCAATAGTAGAATTGAGATCGTCTGCCGAAAATACCGCTACATAATCATCACCGTATTTCTCGACATTCTCAACCTTAGCGGTTATCTCCGACTGGTCTGCGCCTACAATGATCTTCACATTTGTATTTTCGGTAAGCACGGCGGCCTGTCCTTCTGTAAAGGTAGCCGCAAGCTTCCACTTGTAGTCCTCGATCATCTTACCGATAATATCGCCCGATGCCGATGCTGTCTTCGGCGTTTTTACCGCTTCGGCGATCTCGGCGGGAGTGATCGTATCGATATTGTCATAGGTTATCTTGCTTTCATATCCGTCGATACTGCTTACAAAATAACCTGTTTCCTCAGACAATACGCTGACAGGCTCTGCCGATTTCCTCGATTCAAGCGTTTTTATTTTTGCGTTCAGCGCCGATATCACCGAAGAATAATCCGACACCTTGCCCTTTACCATATCGCGCTTACTCTGAAGATTGAGAAGCTCATACTTTATATCGGCAACCGCAGAATAATCTCCGTTATTTATCGCCTGTATAAGCTTGCTGTGCTTTTCGGTTATAAGCTTGTCAAATGCTTCGATCTGCGAGTTATCCGTGCCTGCAAGGCTCTGTGCATCGGTAAGGGTATCTATCCTTTTCTGCAGATTTGTGATATCGGCAGTAAGTGTGATATCGGAAGCCGAGCTGTAGGTATTTGCGATCACACTGTTCTTTCCGACCTTTGATCCGTCCTCGTGCGCATACTGTATGATACCGTTTGTTTTGCGGCTTACTGTGTGCTCATTTCTGGCAAACACGCCATAGAACTCTATAGTATCCTGAGAATCATATCTCAGTGCGACTTCGGTTCTGTATGAATGCTCACCGCCGACAAAGAACTGGCTCACGACCGTTACCAGCAGGAAAATAGCAAGCACGACAGTTATGAGCTTTGTCGTTAATGTCCTGTCCATATATCCTTATTCTTTGACTTCTGTATCGCTGTCGCCCTTGTCAAATGCATCAAGGATCGATACGGCTCTGAGCGGTGTTATTGTCGAGATGGCGTGCTTGTATATCAGGTTCTGTTTTCCGTCTGTGTCAAGGATAACAGTGTAGTTGTCAAATCCTCTTACAAGTCCCTTGAACTGAAAACCGTTCGTGATGTAGATAGTTACAGGTATCTTCTCTTTTCTTGCCTGATTTAAAAATACGTCCTGTAAATTGAGTTCCTTTGCCATTTTGATTACGTCCTTTCTTTTCTCCGCCGCGGCGGAACATAAAATAAAATAAAATCATAACTGCTTTTTCCGCAAAAGCGGCAGCCGCAGATAGCTTAACTAATATTGTAACACATTTTGATGGAAAATTCCATAACTTTATGATAGTTTGACAAGATTTTTTTGACAGAAGGGAATGTCACTTGCTTTTATCTCTCACAAAGCCGACATAGCTTACCGCTTCATCAACTATCTGCGAAAAGTTCTTTCCACCGTCAGCCTTGATATAATGTATCCTGTCGTCACGGCGAAACCATGTAAGCTGGCGCTTTGCGTACTTTCTTGTTTCCTGCTTCAGTCGTTCCACACAAGGCTCAAGCTCGCTTTCACCCTTAAGATACGGCATAAGCTCCTTGTAGCCTATCGCCTGCGCCGCAGTGGGATAATCCGACTGCTTCATAAACTGCCTTGCCTCGTCAATAAGTCCCTCGGCAAGCATTATGTCAACACGTCTGTTTATGCGGTCGTACAGTGTTTCCCTGTCGTAATCGAGCTGTATCATACACGGATCATACGGTGAGGGCGAAAGCCTTGAAAGCCGCTGCTGCTCACTCATCGTCTTGCCTGTGGTCTTATAGACCTCAAGCGCTCTTATTATCCTGTTGAGATTGTTTTCGTGAAGTTTTGCCGCTGTATCGGGGTCGATCTCACGGAGCATTCGGAGCAGATATCCGTTGCCCTTTTCCTGTGCCAGCAGCCGCAGTTCATCGCGATATTCGTAATCGCTCTCGGTTTCCTCAAAGCTGAGATTATCGATAAGCGAGCTTATATAAAGCCCTGTGCCTCCGACTACTATCGGAAGCTTTCCCCTTGATGCTATATCTGTTATCCTTTCATGCGCCATTTTAACATAATCGGCGACCGAAAAGCTGTCGTGCGGGTCGAGAAAATCCATAAGGTAATGCGGGATACCTTGCTTTTCCTGCGCTGTGGGCTTTGCGGTGGCAATATCCATGCCCTTATATATCTGCATGGAATCTGCGGAGATTATCTCGCCCGAAAGGCGCTTTGCAAGCTCTACAGAAAGGGCTGTCTTGCCTGACGCGGTAGGCCCGCATACCACTACGATAAACTGTTTATCCATAACTCAACTCCTGTTGAAGAAGTGTTCTATCTTATATTTTGAAAGCGATGTCATAACCGGTCTGCCATGCGGGCAGAAGCGGATAGTCTTGTCATTTATAACTCTTTCGGCAAGCGCCTGAAGCTCGACTATATCTGTCTTGTCGTGCGCCTTTATCGCCGATTTGCAAGCCATTGTATGGAGCATATCGTCAAAAAGTGCGCCTTTCTGTTCTGTAGCGGCATTCATAAGCCTGCGGGCAACATCAGTCACGATCTCGGTGGGAGAACAGCTTATAACGGACGGCATCGCGGTTATCTGCACAATGCAGTCATCACAGAAGACAAGCTCTATTCCGCTTTGCTCGACATACTCATAATACTCATGCAAAGCCTCATACTCTGCGGCGGAAAGCTTAAGCTCGGTCTTGTCGATGAGAAGCTGTGAGGTGGTGATAAACTCCTCTTTCAGCTTTTCAAACCTTATACGTTCGTGTGCGGCGTGCTTGTCTATTATTATAAGCTCCTCGCCGACCTCGCATAATATATAAGTCCTTAAAAATTCGCCGATCACACGGATGTTGACTTTTTCGGGTGTCGGTTCATTGATCTTTTCAACCCGCACCGGCTGAGTATTTATGAATTTGAAGCCGTCGTCCTTTATGGGAGGAGCTTCACGCAGTGGGATATCATCGGTGCTTTCCGCACAGATGCTGCCGATATCATCATCGTCCACCGCTACTACTACCTTGCCGCTTACAGCCGTGAATGCGGGAGCTGTCGGCGGTTCTTCGGGAAGCGGGATATCATATGCTTCCTGAGGCTTTTCAGCCCTTGCGATATAATCCGTGTGACTGCTGTGAAGCGACACGGATCTGACCTGTCCCGAGCCGTATATTGTTTTTGCTTTTACAGGCTCGGAAATTTCTTCCGGATCTGCCGTTTCCGCCGGGCATTCGTTGTTCACCGGCGCAGGTGTTACCGGGATATGCGGAAGTGTCTGCTGTTCACGCTTTATTATCTCAGGATTGCTCTTGAAATAATCGCCCGCATTGTCGTATTTCTTCGGTTTTTCAAGCTCTATCTGCCGTCTGTCGTCCGCGGCGTTTACAAGCGCGTTTTTAACTGCGAAATACACCGCGTCAAATACCGGCTTTTCATACGCAAAGCGTATCTCGGTCTTTGCCGGGTGCACATTGACATCGATCGTATCCGGTGCGAGTGTTATCTCAAGTATGCAGGCAGGAAATTTTCCGACCATCATACTGTTGCGGTAAGCCTCTTCAAGCGCCGCCATACAGGTGGTGCTCTTTATGTATCTTGTGTTGACAAAGAACGTCTGCATACTTCTGCTGTTGCGGCAGAAAAGCGGCGATGAAGCATAGCCGCTGACATCTATGCCGTTAAGTGAAAAATCGACCGGGATAAGGCTGTCGGCAAACTGTCTGCCGAACACCGCCTTTGCCGCCGATAAGAGCGAGCCGTCACCCGATGTCATTCTGACGCTCTTGTTATCTCTTATGAACTTAAAGGAGATATCGGGGTGGGACAGTGCAAGCCTGTCAACCGTTGCCGCTATAAAGTTACCCTCGGATATGTCTTTTTTCAGAAATTTAAGTCGTGCGGGAGTGTTATAGAAAAGCTCCTTTATCATGATCGTTGTTCCGGCAGGACAACCGCAGCATTCGTGTTCCTTTTCCTCACTGCCCTCAATAACGTATCGACCGCCAAGCTCGTCCTCTGCCCTGCGCGACATCATCTCTATCTTAGCCACTGCCGCAACAGACGCTAACGCTTCACCGCGAAAGCCCATTGTCATTATACCTGTAAGATCGTCGCCTGTGCGTATCTTGCTTGTTGCATGGCGCAGAAAGGCTGTCGGCATCTGCTCATATGCTATGCCGCACCCATCGTCCGTTATACGCATATAGCTGATACCGCCGTGTTTTATCTCAACGGTGATATGCCGCGCACCTGCGTCTATTGAATTTTCCACAAGCTCCTTTATTACGGAGGACGGGCGTTCGATGACCTCTCCTGCCGCAATAAGCTCCGCTACGCTTTTATCAAGCAGTCTTATCTCGGGCATTGCTCTTCCTTTTCTTTAAAATTATAACATTGCTTTGAGTTCTTCGAGCTTTGCGTAAGCCTCTCTCGGGGTCATATCGTCAAGATCGAGGTTTTTTATCTCGGTTATGACATTCTGTCTGCCTGTTGCCTCAAAGTCTATCTGGCTTTCGGACTCCTCCTCGGCTCTCAGCTCAAGCTCACGCTGTATCTTCGGTGCTCTTTCAAGCTCGGCTAAAAGCTGTTTTGCTCTGTCGGTGACCTTCTTCGGAAGTCCGGCAAGACGTGCGACCTCTATACCGTAGCTGTCGTCCGTTCCGCCCTCGACTATCTTATGCAGGAACTTTATATCCTCACCGCTGCGCTTTACCTTTACGCTGTAGTTACGCACACCGTCAAGCTCGTTTTCAAGCGAAATAAGCTCGTGATAGTGCGTCGCGAAAAGCGTTTTACAGCCGATAGCCTTTGAGCTTATGTACTCGGCTACCGCCTTTGCTATCGATACACCGTCATAGGTCGATGTTCCTCTGCCGATCTCGTCAAGGATAACAAGCGACCGTTTTGTCGCTTCATTAAGGATAGTTGCGACCTCAGTCATTTCAACCATAAAGGTCGACTGACCCGCGGACAGATCGTCACTCGCACCGACACGGGTGAATATCCTGTCAACGACACCGAGCCTTGCATAGCTTGCCGGGACAAAGCAGCCTATCTGTGCCATAAGCACTATCACGGCTACCTGTCGCATAAACGTGGATTTACCCGACATATTAGGTCCTGTGATTATCATCAGGCGGTTGCTTTTAACATCAAGGTAAACGTCGTTCGGGGTGAAAAGTATCTCGTTGACCATCTTCTCGACAACGGGGTGTCTTCCGTCCTTTATCTCTATTATGCTGTCATTTGCCATCATCGGACGGCAGTAGTTATTTTCTATAGATACAACGGCGTAACTGCACAGCACATCAAGCGCCGCAACAGATTCAGCTGTCTGCTGGATAAGATCGAGCCGCTGTGCGATAAAATCGCGCACCTCGGCGAATATTGCCGCTTCAAGCGCAAGTATCTTATCGTTTGCGCCGAGTATCTCGTTTTCTATCTTCTTAAGCTCATCGGTAATGTATCTCTCGCCGTTTGTGAGCGTCTGCTTTCTTACATATCTGTCGGGCACCATCGACACGTTGCCCTTTGATACCTCTATATAATAGCCGAACACACGGTTATAGCCTACACGCAGATTTTTTATGCCTGTGGCTTCTTTTTCCCGCTGTTCTATCTGTGCAAGCAAGTCCTTACCTCCGCCCGTGATATTTCTCAGGCGGTCAAGCTCCTCGTTGAAGCCGCTCTTTATATATCCGCCGTCCTTCATAAGCGCTGGCGGTTCGTCTGCTATCGCCCTTTCGACTAAATCCGCAATATCATCAAGCGGGCTTATCTTCTTATCAAGGCTCTTTGTAAGCTGTGTACTTATCTGTGATAGGTCGCTTTTAAGCTGTGGGAGTATCCTGCAGGTAGCTCCCAGTGCCTTTACGTCCTTTGCGTTTGCCGCCTTGTAGATAATTCTCGTCATAAGACGTTCAAGGTCATAGACCTTTGCAAGGTCGGTCTTTATATCATACAGTGCCGCAGAATTGTTGATGAGCGCTTCCACAGCATCGTGTCTGCGTATGATAGCCGCCGTATCTGTAAGCGGCTGCTCTATGCACTGTCTTAGCTTTCTTCTGCCCATTGATGTATCGGTCTTATCAAGCACCCACAGAAGCGAGCCTTTCTTTTCACCGCTCCTCATAGTGGAAGTCAGCTCAAGGTTTCTTCTTGTGGCAAGTCCCAGCTGCATAAATTCGCCGCTGCTGTGTACGTTAAGCTTTACGAAACGTTTTGCTCCGCTTCTTTGCGCCTTATACAAATAGCGCAGCAAAGCGCATAAAGCCCTTAATGCATTATCCTTTCCGGCAAGACCTATTTCATCTGCCGTGCCGCCGAACTGCGCGGTTATCTCCGAAACATCGTCTATTGAAAATTCCTCGTTGTCAAGCTGTTCCGCAGAGCATTTTCCATAGCGGTTTCTTATAAATGTATATGCCTGCTTACGGTTTAAAAACTCCGCATTGAACAGCAGCTCAACGGGGGTGTACTGTGAAAATTGTGCGATTATATCCTCATCGGTCTTGTTTGAATTAGCCTTTTCGACTGCGTGTACTTCACCCGTCGAGATATCGGCAAACACCATACCTATGCCGTTTTCTCCGACATATATACACGAAATATAGTTGTTAGCGCCGTCCTCAAGCATAGACGCTTCTATTACAGTACCTGCACTTACAAGCCTTACTATATCGCGCTCCACAAGACCCTTTGCCAGTGCGGGGTCGGTCGTCTGCTCGCAGATAGCCACCTTGAAGCCCTTATCTATCAGCTTCTTTATGTAACCCTCGGCGGAATGATGCGGTACGCCGCACATAGGCGTACCTGCTCTTGATGTAAGCGTCAGCTCAAGCTCCTTTGACGCTACCATTGCGTCCTCGTTGAACATTTCATAGAAATCGCCCAGACGGTAGAATAATATATAATCCTTGTAATTTGCCTTGATCTCAGCGTACTGCTGCATCATAGGCGTGAGCTTTTCTCCACTGTTTCCGGCTTTCAAGAGCTTCATTCCTTTCGGGTTTATTGATTGAATTTACGATGCTGTACTGATTAGTGGCAGCCTCCGCAGGTCGAGCATGAACCTGAGCAGCCGCCTGTCTGAACCTCGCAGGTGTCGGGATCTTCGCCGTCACAGCACAGTGCGATAATGCCGTTTACTTCCTGTAAAAGCTTGTCCATATCAGCCTTTGCCATAGTGAAATCAGCCATATGCTCATTCTGCATTACGAGAGTGTATAATCTCTGCATTTCCTTGTTCTGTGTGTCGAGCTTTTCCTTGTTCTGCTCTTCCTTTGACTTGCTCATTTCGAGCGCAACATTCTGACGTGCGAGATTAAATTCGCCGATAAGCTCCTGAAGCTCCATATCGGCATCATTTGCCTTCATTGCCTCGTTATAACGTACATAACGCTCGTCTGCCTGTATAGCCTTGCCGAGCTCTCTTGCTGCTTTGATCGCATCCATTTTATTTTTCCTTTCTTTCCGCTTTTGCGGCTGTTAAAAATATATATCTGACGGGGATTCCCGACCGATTGCAAAATTTCAGTCATTAACGCTTACAAGCTCGCCTGTGACTGCCCAGGGCAGAGCCTTTTGTATTCTTACCGTGACGTACTTTCCGACCATATCCTTACTGCCGTTGAAATCGACTATCACGCCGTGGCGCGAATGACCTGTCATAAGTCCGTCTGCAGTTCTGCCGATGCCCTCGCACAGAACCTCGACCTCATCGCCGACAAAGCGCTCATAAGCCTTTTCGCCGATGGCATTCTGAACGTCAAGCAGTTCCCTGAACCACTTACCCTTGTCCTCATCGCTTATGGGATCGGGCATAGCCGCCGCCTTTGTGCCCTCACGCTTGCTGTAGATAAAGGTATACGCCGAATCATAGCGTACCTTCTTCATAAGCTCCACAGTGCCGAGAAAATCCTCGTAAGTTTCGCCGGGGAAGCCTACTATAATATCTGTAGTCAGCGCTACCTTCGGTATGCGTTTTTTTGCATATTCTATAAGCTCCAGATAATGTGCCGTGTCATAGTGGCGGTTCATTTCCTTTAAAATCCTGTCGCTTCCGCACTGTACGGGCAGGTGCAGATGATATGATATATGCCTGCTGTCTGCGATCGTATCAATAAGCTCATGTGTGCAGTCCTTGGGGTGAGAGGTCATAAAGCTGAGCTTATATTTTCCGGGTATCTTATCAAGCTCGGAAAGCAGCTTTGCAAAGCCGAAATCATATTCCTTGCCGTAAGAATTTACATTCTGTCCGAGCAGTAGTATTTCCTTGTATCCGTCATTTATAAGTCCTTTGACCTCGGCTATGACCTCTTCGGGTCTGCGCGAACGCTCCCTGCCCCTTACAAAGGGAACTATACAGTATGTGCAGAAGTTGTTGCAGCCGTACATTATCGGTACGCTTGCCTTTACCTTGCTTTCTCTTATAACAGGAAGTCCCTCGGCAATAACGCCGTCACTCTCGGGGATAGACAGCGTTCTGCGGTTCTCGCTTAGCTTTTCGTATATCATCTGCGGCAATGTATGCATAACGTGCGTACCGAAAATGATATCTACCTGCGGGAACGATTTTCTCATACGCTGTGCTATATGCTCCTGCTGTACCATACAGCCTCCGACCGCAATTATGAGATTTCTGTTTTTCTCTTTCAGCTTTTTGAGTGCGCCTATATTGCCGAAAACTCTGTCCTCTGCGTTTTCTCTTACGGCGCAGGTATTGAAAAGGATAAGATCCGCAAATGCGGTTTCGGGCGTAAAGCCGTAACCCATCTGTGCAAGCATACCCTTGATCTTTTCGCCGTCACTCACATTCTGCTGGCAGCCGAAGCTGTGGACGTGTGCCAGCGGCATCTGCTCACGCTTTGCGTTTATCGCTTTAACTTTTTCTATATATTCCTGCTGAACAAGCAGTTCTTCCTTGTTTATCTCTTTAGTCAAGCTGTTTCTCCGTTCTTTATCCAAAGTCCTGTTTCAAAGACAGTATACCATAAAAGACAGCATACCATAGTAGATTATAACATTATTTCGTCGTGCAGTCAAGCACGATGAAATAATGTTAAAACGTTCTCGGACTGTTGTGCAAGCATTGTTGCAGAAGTTGACAAATATAAATCTCACATGATATAATTTTTATTGAGGGAAACCTTGGACGATAGGCGGTCAATTCATCTCCCGTAAGTGCCAAAGCGCTTTGAAAGGAGGTGAAG
>DOQG01000026.1:20406-20751 GCA_003512525.1 Oscillospiraceae bacterium
GCTGTGTACATAACGCTAAGTGATCTGATACAGATAGGAATATTTCTTACTGCTTTCACAGTTATGATATTCACAATCATTTCTTTTTTTATTAACAAAAAGAAATAACCGCCCTCGCTACCAAACTGAGGCGGTTATTCTTTAACTACCATTGGGAGCGACCGTCTGTCGTTTCCCTCTTTTTGTATCTATAATATAACATAAAATCAAGTCGGTGTCAAGTCCGGACAAGTTGCATTTCTCCCGATAATATGCTAAAATACTCTCGAGGGAAACCTTGGACGATAGGCGGTCAATTCATCTCCCGAAAGCGCGAAAGCACTTTGAAAGGAGGTGAAGCTGTGT
>DOQG01000026.1:21006-27749 GCA_003512525.1 Oscillospiraceae bacterium
AAAAAGAAATAACCGCCCCATGTTGCAAGCTGAAGGCGGTTATTCTTAAACCTAATTCAGGGAGCGACCGTCTGTCGTTTCCCTCTTTATTTGTATTATAACATAAAATCAAGTCGGTGTCAACCGACACGGCGGTACGCCGTCTTTTGCCTACCGGCAAAAGTTTTTATGTTAAAACGTTCTCAGCCATTGCGTAGCAAAGCCGCATAAAAAGCCTTATGGCTAAGAAATATAAAAAGGAACAACAGTGACTGATATGCACCTCCAAATGTGTCTAACTTTTGGGGTGCATATCATGACGGGTGCTCCTTCTATGTGTTAAATTGCTCAACAAACGAGAATCTACCATCTATTCATATTCTTTTCAAACTTTTCGGTATATGCTTGTTTTAACTCATTCGCTGTAATCCCATAGCACAGCATTACGTCATTATAATACATTAAAACATCCGCCATTTCCTCAACTAAATCTTTTCTTAACTCTGTATCCGACGCTGCTTCTATTCCTCCGTTCTTTTTTACAATATCAATCACTTCGCCTATTTCTCCGATCATCCAAAGCAACTTGTTTTTACCTGTTTCCGGACAAATCGGCTCCCACTTATCTTTATACTTGTTCTGAAGTTTTATCTGCATTTTTTGCATTTCATCAATACCGAAATCCATATTTTAATTTTCCTCCTCCATTTCCGATGTGTCAAGTTGCTCGACTTATCGGAAGTTTAGATTTTTGAAATTATTTCAACAGTTTCATTGATAATGCTTTCAAGTTCTTTAGCACCATCAATCACATAATCGCAAGTTGCCAAATGATTTTTCACCATCTGAATATAGGCTATTCTTGCATATTTCAAATATGTATCCATTTCATTGCAAATTTCATCTGACGTAGCCTCTCTCATATCTCTAAGAATTCTTCGAGCCATTGCTATATCTAACGGTGTATCAATAAATATGCAACAATCCAAATAAGGTTTTATCATCTGATGTTGGTATGCAAACGGATAGTCCAACAGTAAACAGTCATATTCACCACTGCGGACTATTTTATCAATATCAGTTTTTAACGGCGATAAGTCCCATACATGAACATCTGCTCCTTCTGACACCCATTTTGAAAAATCTTCTACTTCTCCTTCAAATGAGTAGTTATCAAAGTGAAGTGACGATGTTCTCGGAAGCCTATCTTTAACCGCATTTACGACTGTTGTTTTTCCGCCTGCTGTCACAGCTCCAATAGCTATTATTTTCATTATATTATATTCCCCCACAAATACGATTTGCCGGGCAGTTAACCCGCCCTCTTCAACTCATTATACCACGCATTTCCAATTTATGCAACCGATTTTCCTATCAAAATGCCATTGGGCTGACATCGTAAACCGCATAAAAAAGAGCCTTGCGGCTCGGGGGTATAGGAAAAGGAGCAGCCGGTGTGGGTCCTCCTTTTGTGTGTTAAACTGCTCGATAAATTGGAAGTTATCAGCTCATTAGTTCAAGTGCTTTATTAAAAGAAATGCACTCTGCATATCTACTGTTCCAAATAAATTCATTGTAATATCTGTAAGTCTGCTCAGCAGTCATAAACTGATTATCAAATGTGCTGTTCGTATTTTCAGGAACTAACATTTTGAAACCATGCTCAAAACCTGCTTTAATGGTCGCATCAATACAGTAATCCGTTTGCAGCCCGACTATTATTATTGTTTTTTCTTCTTTTTTCTTTAAATATTCCAATAATCCTGTATCTTTGAAAGAACTATTTGCATTTTTATCAAAGATAATCTCGCCATCTACAGGTTGAAAGCCTTCATATATTTCAAATCCATTGTTTCCTTTTGTCAGTTCATTTCCAACACCATCATCATGCCTTACAAATATAACCTCTATATCATTATGACGAGCTTTATTTATCAACTTCCTAACATGAGATTCAAACACGTCAAATTGATATAGTCTGCTGTTTGTAATCGCTTTTTGTGTATCAACAACTAAAAGCACCATATGGACACCTCCCAATCCCGATTGTCGAGCAGCTTATGACCGTTAAATAGATTATACCACGCACCTCGACTTTTTTCAACCACATTTTCAAAGTAAACCTGCTCAAATCGCACAAAATAATTGACAAAATCGAACGATTGATGTATAATGTAAATAGAAAAACGGATACTACTAAATACAGGCTATTAAAAGCAGGAGGTGCATTTTTATGTCAATTACAGCAACCGAACTTAAGATGAATTTAGGCAAATACCTTATGCTTGCCGAAACGGAAGATGTGTTTATCACCAAAAACGGAAAGGTAATTGCAAAGCTCACCAATCCTAATGCCGACAGAGTTGAAATGGCGAAATCGCTGTTCGGCGTAATTCCCGCTGATGTCACCGTTGAAGAAGCCCGTGACGAAAGGCTGGATAATATATGACCGCCGTAATAGACACCTGTGTTATCATTGACGCTCTTCAAGGTCGTGAGCCTTTTTCGGCAGACGCTCAGAAGCTGTTCTTAGCCGTTTCAAACAGGCAGTTTGACGGTATTCTTACCGCCAAGTCAATTACAGATATATTCTATATTCTTCGCAGAAGTCTGCACAATGACGCTCTTACCAAAGAATGCATACATAAACTGTTCGTACTTTTTGATATTGCCGATACATTTGCGGTCGACTGCCAGATTGCGCTCGGCACTCAAACAAAGGATTATGAAGACGCAGTAATGATTGAAACTGCAAAAAGAATAGGTGCGGATTGCATCATAACAAGAAATCTCAAGGATTACACAGCCACCGGGATTCCTGTTTATTCGCCTGCGGATTTTCTGAGCAGATTAACCGAAAACGAATAGAATTTCAGCCCTGCCGTTATAGCAGGGCTGTTCCTATTTCAGAACATAATATCCTGTATTTTCTTTCTGCCCATCCACTGTCTGCTTGTTACCTCATAACCGAGCTTATTGTACCACGCTACACGCTCGACATATAAAAGCTGAATATCCTTGCAGTTCTTTTCGTAAAGTGACAGACTGCCCTCGGCTGTCATAGTAAGTCCTATTCCTCGTCTGCGGTATTTATGAGTAACGCCGACACAGCCTATCATACCGTGCTTTTCATTGTCCGCAAAGAACATTCCGCCGTCCTCCTCGACCATCTCAAAGCCGGCGATCTCGTCACCGCAGACGGCAAGCAGGACGGGAGCATCACTATTCTCCTCGAATATCGGTAACCAATCTGCCTGAGCATCTTTTACGGCGGCTAAGAGCTTTTCTCTGTCGTTATCATCTGCAAAGCGGTATGTAACTCCGTTCGGGCGGGGAATTTCTTTCAGCTTTTCAACAGCTTTATCATTAAGCTCAAGCCCCATATTGACCGATATAAAGTCTGCACTGTAGTCTCTTTTTTCAAAGAACGGAACACTGCTCTCTTCGTCATTGTCACACGGCACACCCTGTAACAAGCCGCCCCCGCCGAGAATAACTTCATCGTAATTTGCGGAAATAAAACCCTCTGCCATTATAAGCAGATGTTTTCCGTAACTGCTGTGCCTGTACTCCTTTTTGACACACAGGATAACCACGGAATTACCGTTCACTACGACAAAACCGATAATCGTTTCGCTGCTTTCCGCAGTGAATATCTGTGAGTTATCTTTGTGCAGAATATCCCTGAAACGCTCGTATGTCAGCGGATAGCGCGGCATCGCTTCACAGTAGATATCATACAGGTCACGGATCGTGTATTCTTTGTTCATGGTATCACCTCGTTTTTTGCAGTATTTTAACATAAATTGCGCTGTAAAGCAACCCTGCCCCGGTTGCAATCCTCCCTCATAAATGCTATAATAAGGTGTTGAGAAAAACGGACGAAAGGACTTTATATGAATACATTATTTAAAGGGATAACCGCAATTCTTCCGGACGAAGAAAGCGGATTTTCCGCAAAGGTATGCGATATTGCGGTAAGCGACAGCGTTATCTCCTATATCGGTGACGATGCAGTAAAAAACGGCTTTGTTCCGGACAGGACTATTGACGGCAGGGACAAGCTCATTACAGCAGGGCTTGTAAACAGCCACACGCACAGCTATATGTCGCTGTTCAGGAACAGTGCGGACGACCTTATGTTCCACACCTGGCTGTTTGACAGGATAATGCCGATGGAGGACAAGCTGACCGCCGAGGATATGTACTACGGCACACAGCTTGCCTGCCTTGAGATGATAAAGACGGGCACAACGGCTTTTCTCGATATGAATATCGCCCGTGACTGCATTACAAGAGCGATAAGCGAAAGCGGTCTGAAAGCGACAATATCAAGAGGTCTTGTAGGAAACGGCAGAGATGACGAGGGCGGAAAGACAAGAATTGAGGATACGCTGTACGATATGCGTACCTACGGCGACAACAAGCGACTTAAATTCATGATGGGCCCTCACGCTATCTATACTACCGACAGGGGCTATCTTGAGCTTGTAATGGAGAAAGCCGCAGAATACGGTCTTGGCATAAACATTCACCTTTCCGAATCGGTAAAGGAAATTGAGGACAGCATAGCACAGAACGGCTGTTCGCCTGTAAAATATCTCGATGATATGGGAATGTTCAAATTCCATACGGTTGCCGCTCACTGCGTACAGCTATCCGACGAGGATATTGATATTCTCGCTGAAAGAGGCGTATATGCCGCTACCAATCCTATCAGCAATGCAAAGCTCGGAAACGGCTTTGCAAGAATACCCGATATGCTCGGCAAGGGTGTAAAGCTGTGTATCGGCACTGACAGCGCAGGAAGCAACAATACGCTGAATATGTTCAGCGATATGAACTTCATCTGCCTTGCACACAAGGGCAACTGCCGCAGTGCTACAGCGGTTTCTGCACGTCAGGCACTGAAAATGGCTACCGAAACGGGCGCTAAGGCTTTAGGCTTTGACAACACGGGAATACTTAAAGAAGGCTATGCGGCTGACCTTACCGTAATGGATATGAAATATCCCTCGCTCCAGCCTGTGAACGATCCTGTTGCGGCTATGTGCTACAGTGCGAGCGGATATGAGGTCGAAAGCGTTATGGTTGACGGTGAGTTCTTAATGGAAAACCGTGAGATAAAGGGAATGGACGAGGAACGCATTTACTTTGAATGCAATAAAGCGATGAAAAGAATAGACGGTTAACGGAAAGGAAAACGAAATGAGCATTATAAGAGATGAGAGCCTGTGGGAAAGCGGCGAAACAAAGATAAACTGGGTAAAGGCGAATATGCCGTTACTGCGTGGAATCGAAGAAGAATTTGCGGTATCAAAGCCGTTTGCGGGACTGAAAGTTGCGCTTTCGGTACACCTTGAAGCAAAGACGGCTTACCTTTGTCGTGTAATGGCGGCAGGCGGCGCAGAGATGTATATCACGGGCAGTAACCCGCTGTCAACACAGGACGATGTTGCGGCGGCGCTTGTACACAGCGGACTTAATGTATTTGCGTGGCACGGTGCTACTGCGGAGGAATATCACGCACATACGGCGGAGGTTATCAAGATCGCTCCCAATGTTATCATTGATGACGGCGGCGACCTTGTAAACCTTATCCACAACGAATATCCCGACCTTATCCCGAATGTTATCGGCGGCTGTGAAGAAACCACAACGGGAATTATCCGCCTTGTAGCTATGGATAAGGCTAAACAGCTCAAGTTCCCGATGATGCTTGTAAATGACGCAGACTGCAAGCATTTGTTCGATAACCGCTACGGCACGGGTCAGTCGGTTTGGGACGGCATAAACCGCACAACAAACCTTATAGTTGCGGGAAAGAACGTTGTAGTAGCAGGCTACGGCTGGTGCGGCAAGGGCGTTGCTATGAGGGCTAAGGGACTTGGTGCATCGGTAATAGTAACCGAGATAAATCCGATAAAGGCGATGGAAGCCGTTATGGACGGATTTAAGGTTATGCCGATGGTCGAGGCGGCTAAGATAGGCGACTTCTTCGTAACGGTAACAGGCTGTAACGATGTAATCGGAGAAAAGGCATTCCTTAATATGAAGGACGGGGCTATCCTTTCAAACGCAGGTCACTTTGATGTTGAGGTAAACGTTGCAAAGCTTAAGGAAATGGCTGTTGAAACGGGCGTTGCAAGAAACAACATTCAGTACTACAAGCTGGCTAACGGCAACAGGATAAATGTTATTGCCGAGGGCAGACTTGTAAACCTTGCCGCAGGCGACGGTCACCCGGCAGAAATAATGGATATGAGCTTTGCTATACAGGCTCTGTCAGCCGCATATCTTGTGAAGAACAAGGACAAGCTGAAAGCCGGCGAAAAGATGACGGTAAACGTTCCTGCCGAGGTTGACAAGGAGGTTGCCGAGAGAAAGCTCAGATACTGGGGCATTACAATTGATAAGCTGACTGAGGAACAGGAAAAGTATCTTGGTAGCTGGGAAGTGTGATTCATATAACGATTTTAATGGGTTGTGACACAACCCGAAAATGAAAAAGTGAGTCGAAGCGCAAGGATAGTGCGCTCGCCTCACTTTTTTAGTATGTTGAGAAAATCTGTCTTTAGTACGTTTTTGTTATACCGTTTTAGTAATCAACATTGATAGCAGGCTACCGATAGTTCTATTTGTCGGACAGCACTTCTCGGGTTCGCTATTCAAATTGATAACGTTGCTGCTATGAACGAGGGAGAAAACCCAAGGGGAGAGAGGAAGGCGCTCCAAAGGCGCTTTCCCCTCTCCCCTTAGGTTTT
>DOQG01000028.1 GCA_003512525.1 Oscillospiraceae bacterium
CTGGGGCTACCGCCCCTAGTCCCTGTCGGGGGCTTCGCCCCAAAGCAAGGATGCTTTGGTTGCTTGCCAAAAGTTTTGCACGATGCAAAACCAACAGAGCAAGCAATAAGCGACACCCCATTTTTAAATAAGCAAGAGGTTTTTTCGACAGACTGTACCCCCGCGCAGGATCTGCGCGGGGGGGCTTTCTATATCAAAAACAAATCAAGAAAAAAGCACGACCCTTTGAGCCGTGCCAATTAACAAATCAAATTTACTCGTTCTCCGCTTCATTGGGAGCATACGCATAGTCATCAGGTTCTTCATCAGTCAAAACAAGTTTATGCATACAACTTGTACAATAAGTATTGCTGAATTTGTTTTTTGTTCCGCAAACAGGACAAGTAACAATTTTTCTCATCATCTCTATCCTTGCATTGTATTGTGCCATCTTCTTATAGAGCTGATCTATCTCCATTACAGCCTGCGCTATTCTGTCGGCATCAGAGCTGTCGTTTTTCACCATACCGTACATTGTTCTGCCAAGCTCTGTATACTTAGCTTTTATCATCGTGTCAAGCTGAACACATCTCAATTTCAGCTTTGATATGCTGAGGACTTCGTCAGCCTTGCGGATACCTGTATCTGTAAGCTGTTTTGCCTTTGCTGTTATAAAATCCAGTTCATCTTTTAAATCCATAGCCGTGTTTCCTTTCAGAAATGCTTTTTTATATTGTAGCACAATAAGTAAAATTATGCAAGCGTTAATTTGCTTTCAAAGAAATTCTCTATATCACGTTTACGCTCGTTCATAAGCTCAAACCGCGAAATGTATTCGTAAGGATACTTGTAATTTATAACGCGCGAAACGTTTTTACCGTCATACAGCTTTGTAGAAGCGCCGCACCCCGCCGCCAGTATCGTCTGCACGTCCTCCATAATGCATATATTATAGATGCTCTCTGTACCCTCCTTGCAGTAACCGACATTCTCAAGATTATCCGCAATGTTTTTCTGCCTGTACAGATAATACGGCAGATATTCTTTTTCGCTCAGCACATCGTAAGCCGTATCCGTCATATGCTTTGCTCCCTTGCCGATATCGTCACCGAACTGCCTGAACAATGCGGAAGAGCGCTTAAGACTGAGCGTGTGCACCGTGATATTCTCGGGAGCAAGCTCACATAGCCTTTCGAGCGAGCCTTCAAAGCTGCTTTCGGTTTCTGTAGGAAGTCCCGCGATAATGTCGGAATTTATACAGTCAAAACCGACTTTCCGCGCAACATCAAACGCCTCGCACACCTGCTTTACAGTATGTCGTCTGCCAACCGCCGCCAGTACACCGTCATTCATCGACTGCGGATTTATTGATATTCTGCGGACACCGCCGTTTTTGAGTGCCCTGAGCTTATCCTCTGTTATGGTATCGGGTCTGCCCGCTTCGGCTGTGAACTCGCGGATATTCGCAATATCAAGCTTACCGAGCTTATCAATAAGGCGGTCGAGCTGAGATGCTGACAGCGTTGTCGGCGTACCGCCGCCGATATATACTGTATCGACCGTGAGCGAGTACCTGCGGACGATATCCTCATAGATTTCAAGCTCTTTCAGCAGAAGCTCAAAATAATCATCAACAAGCTTAAGTGCACCCTCACCCGATGCCGAAACAAACGAGCAATAACTGCACCTTGACGGACAGAAAGGTATCGATATATAAAGGCTTATCCTATTCAGTGTCAGCGTATCAAGTATCGGCTTTTGCAGACGTATAACATCATTCGCAAGCTTCAGCTTCTTATCGCTCACAAGCAGGGTGTCATGGATATAGTCATCTGCATTGTCGCGGGTTTCGTATATATTGCGGATATACTTTACAGGACGGACTCCTGTGAGTATTCCCCACGGGAGCGGCGCGTGACCTAGCTTTTCCATACATCTGCAAAGAAGTCTGCACAGCTGGGTTTCGGCATCATCGGTGTAGCTGTTTGTTCTTGCCGTCACTGTCTTGCCGCTGTCAGAAACAGTCACCGACAGCCTGCCGCCGTCAGCTGTGAAATATGCATAGTCCGTACCTGAGGGTGCTTTGCCGGTATAAAAATCAAGCTTGTGCGGCAAAGAGAAATTTCTTATCAGCCGCTCAAGCTCATAGGCATAGTCATATGCCGTGCTGTCAAAATACAACGAATTTATCATATCAGAAAAAGTCCACAGAGCTTTGTCCGAGGAACGGATTGAACTGCTTTTCCTGCTTTAATGTAGTAGTTCCTCCGTGACCCGGGTAAATCAGATAATCCTCGCGCAGTGCCGCAAGCCTCGCAAGGCTGTTGCGCTGTGCAATGTAATCTCCCGAATAGAAGTCGGTTCTGCCTGCCGAGCCTTCAAATATCGTATCACCCGCAAACATACAGTTATCCGCAAAGAAAACCACACTGCCTGCCGTATGTCCCGGAGTGCTCATAACGCTGAACTCTACCTCGTCAAGGCGTATTATATCACCGCCCGAAAGCAAAACGTCTGCCGTAAACGGTTTATATGAATAATCAGGACAAAGATACGCAACATTCTTTATTGTGTCGTCAAGCATACATTCGTCCTTTGCGTGTATGTACACCTTTGCGCCTGTCTGTTCTTTCAGATCTGCAACAGCTCCGGTATGATCAAAATGACCATGCGTAAGCAATATCATCTTCAGCTCCGCATTTTCCGCACTCAGCGTATCCAGTATACGCTGTGCATCATCGGCAGGATCGATCACTGCGGCATTTCCCGCGGCGCTCGTTACGATATAGCAATTTGTTCCAAGTTCACCTAAAGTAAGCGTCTTTACTTCCATTACTGTTTACCTGTCCTTTCGGCAGAGATCACTCCCGGTATCTTCTGAAGACGCAGTATAATGCTCTTCAGCTGGTCAATACCGCTGACTTCTATAGTAAGAATTATATTTGCGTTGCCGTTTTTAAGATAGTGCGCGTTGATCTCGTGTATAGGCAGATGATTACTTGCAATAGCCGTTGTGACATCTGCAATAAGCGCCGTTCTGTCATCTGCGATGATATCAACAGTCGCTCTGAACGCACTGCTTGAATTTACCGCCCAGTGAGCCTTGACCCATCTGTCCTTGTTTTCGCCCTGCATACCGAGCTTGACATTCTGACAGTCTGCCTTATGGATAGACACGCCATAACCTCGGGTGATAAAGCCCATTATATCATCACCGGGGAGCGGATTACAGCACTGCGCATACTTTACCGCGCAGTCGTCGATACCGTCAAGAACGACTCCGTTCTTCTGCGCTCTCTTGTTGTTGTCAGCTATAGTCTTTTCAATATCGATAGGCTGCGCCTGAGCCGCGTTAAAACGCTGCTGCTTTATCTGTTCTTCCTTAAGGCGCGTGATTATCTTTGTAAGCTGTACGCCACCATAGCCTATAGCCGCATACAGATCATCGACCGTTGATAGGCGCTGACGGTGAGCCGCCTGTAAAAGGATATCATCGTCAACAGTAATGTTGTTTCTGCGGATCTCCTTTTCAAATGCCGCCTTACCGCATTCTATATTCTCTTCTCTGCGCTCACGCTTGAACCACGCTCTTATTTTCGCTTTTGCTTCGTTTGTCTTTGCTATCTCGCTCCAGTTGCGGTTAGGACCGTAATTATCGCTGCCGCTGGTCAGTATCTCAACGATATCGCCTGTGTGGAGTGTATGGTCAAACGGCACCATTCTGCCGCCGACCTTAGCGCCGGTCATTTTGTTGCCGACCTGAGTATGGATAGCATAAGCAAAGTCGATTACATTTGAGCCTGCAGGCAGTGTTATAACATCACCCTTAGGAGTGAATACATATACATCATCGGGAGCAAGATCGACCTTTATTGCCTCGGATATCTGCTCGACATCATCAGCCTCCTGCTGCTGTTCAAGAAGCTGCCTTATCCAGTCGAAACGCTTTTCACCGGCAACATTTCCCGATATTCCCGCTTTATACTTCCAGTGCGCCGCAACACCGTATTGAGCGGTATTGTGCATCTCCTGCGTTCTTATCTGTACTTCAAAAGGTATACCCTCTCTGCCGATAACCGTCGTATGGAGCGACTGATAACGGTTAGGCTTCGGCATAGCTATATAGTCCTTGAAACGGTAAGGTATAGGGCGGAACATATCGTGTATTATTCCGAGCACATTATAACATTCGACTACTGTCTGAAGAATAATTCTTACCGCATAGATATCATATATCTCAGAAAAATCCTTACCCTTGATGTATACCTTTTTATAGATGCTGTATATGCTCTTGACCCTGCCCTCGATTATCGGCGGGGGCTGAATGTCCGATATACGCTCTCTTATCATACCTTTTATCTTGTCGATAAACGTATCACGTTCATCCTTGTGGACATCAAGCAGCGACTCGATCTCCTTGAAACCGTATGGGTCAAGGTAGCGTAATGCAAGATCCTCCATCTCTTCCTTGACATCGCTGATACCGAGCCTGTGAGCGATAGGCGCGTAGAAGTTCATCGTTTCGAGCGAAGTCTTGCGCTGCTTTTCGGGCGGTCTGCTTGCAAGGGTACGCATATTATGAAGTCTGTCGGCAAGCTTTATGATTATAACACGAATATCCTTCGACATTGCGATAAGTATCTTTCTGATATTCTCTGCCTGCTGTTCTTCGCGGGTGTTAAGGGGAACCTGACCTATCTTGGTAACGCCGTCAACAAGATGTGCAACATCCTCCCCGAATTTCTTCTGTATAACATCAAGTCCGACATCGGTATCCTCTACAACATCGTGCAGAAGTGCGGCGCATATTGTATCCGTATCCATGCAGAACTGTTCTACAAGTATATATGCTACTGCTACAGGGTGTGTAATGTAAGGCTCCCCGGATGAGCGGAAAACTCCGTCATGAGCTTTTTCCGCTAGCTCGTAAGCCGCCTGTATTTTATCAAGGTCATAGCTCTTTCCTACGTCCTTTATTTTATCAATAAGCATATCTATCGTATATGTCATGCTTATCGCCTCCGTTCGCTCCGTATTTTTCAGCTGCATGACTTTCTTATACATCTTACAACCGATGAGCTTTCAAGCTCTATGCGTCTGCCACCCTTTATAAACTCCATCGTGCCGTTTATCTTATCAAGCTTAAGATGCCCAAACTCCGCAAAAACGTGCAGACACATCATAAACAGGCAGTAATTCATTCCGTGTGACATTGCGATCTGTGCGGCGGACTCCACCGAGGTCATCTGCCTTGCAAGGTCAAACGGCAGCTTCATATTCTCCTTATCGGGCAGAATACGTTTAAGCAGTCTTGGATCTGTTTTTTCGCCTCTCAGTATCTTCTCATAGAAGTTCCTGGCGGCGAAGTATTTATCCTGCGGAAAATCGCTTCTGCGTATATCCTTTACTCTTACGCTGACGCTCTTTTTATCATTATATTCGTTAATCTCCAAATTACTGAGCACATCTACCTTATCTCCCGGATAATACCCGAACTTATCAAAAGGCATACCGAAGCAGAGAAATTTAAACTGCGAGCCCTTGTACTCTGCTGTAAATGACGTGTATTTGCCATCTTTAAGCGGTCTTGACGATAATACCGTACAATTTCTCATCAAAAACAGCGGAGCGTTATTTTCTTCTCCGTATGGCTGTAAATGACGCAGATTTTCAACAGACGATATTTCAAGGTCGGAAAGCTCAGGCTCTATATCCGCTTCTACTGTCATGACAGGCATTGACGGAAATTTCTCGTCCGCATAAGCTCTCAGCTGAGCTATAAAATCATCTACCTTGTCTTTCGGAAGTGAAAAGCCTGCCGCCTTCGTATGACCTCCGAAACGTGTAAGATGCTCACTGCAAGCATCAAGTGCAGTATAAAGTGAAAAACCCTCTATGCTTCTTGCCGAGCCTCTTGCCTCATCACCCTCGATACCGATAACTATACACGGCTTTTCGTACAGCTCAAGCAATCTTGCGCTGACTATGCCGATTATACCGTGGTTCCAGCCTTCGCCGCATACAATAAGCACTCGTGAATTGAACGCTTTAGAGTCTGACATAAGCTGTGCCTTTGCCGAATCAAGTATATCGCTCTCAATTTGCTTTCTTTTCACGTTCAGCTCATTCAGCTCCTGCGCTTTTATCTCGGCTATCTGCCCGGTCTGAGCCAGAAAAAGTTCAGCCGCCGCTTTCGGACTGTCATAACGTCCTGCGGCATTTATACGGGGGCATAAGCCGAACGCTATGCCTGTAGAAGTAATACTTTCAGCATCAAGTCCTGCCGCATTGATAAGCGCCTGAAGTCCCTGATTTTCGCTGTACTGCATTTCAAGAAGTCCACGCTTAACTATTATGCGGTTTTCTCCTGTCAGTGCGACAACATCGCCTATAGTGCCGATCGCCGCAAGGTCGGCATACTGCTCAAGAACGCCGTCAGTATCGCGTTCGAGCGCCATAATGAGCTTCAGTGCTACGCCGCAGCCCGCAAGCTCCTTATACGGCGATGTATCATCACGCCTGTGCGGATTTACTATCGCTTCTGCCTTCGGCAGGAGCTCGGGGAGCTGGTGGTGGTCGGTTATGACAAGCTTCATACCGAGCTCATATATAAGCTCCGCTTCATTGACGGCGGAAACGCCGTTGTCGACCGTGATTATAAGCCCTGTGCCGTCCTCGTGAATTTTACGCACGGCGTTTTCATTCAGTCCATAACCCTCTTCGCGGGTTGGTATGTACCATTGTACATCTGCGCCGATAGCGTCAAGGTGAGTGTACAACATAACGGTAGATGTAACGCCGTCACAGTCATAGTCGCCGTAAACAGTTATCTTTACCTCATTGTCGACCGCTTCCTCGATTGCCTGTACTGCCTTATCCATATCAGCTATAAGCAGTGGGTCGGAAAGCTCAGTACCGTTAAAGTACTGCTGTGCCTGATCGGCTGTGTATATCCCTCTTCCGACAAGCAGACTGCAAAGCAGCATCGGCAGGCCGGTATCGGTCTTAAGCTTCATCGCAAGTGTATTGTCCGTATTTCTGACAAGCCATTTTTTCATAAGAAATCATATCCTCTTGATAAGTTCTCTCAACTCGTCTGATGTGAACCTATATTTATTATCGCAGAAATGGCAGCATACCTCCGTGACCGGATCCTCATCAGCCAGCTTTGCAAGCTCCTCCTTGCCGAGCGTTATCAGCACCTGCTCGGTGCGTTCTCTTGAACAGTCGCAGTAATACTGTGCTTCCCAGCTGTCAAGTATCTCGCCGTCAAGACCCTTGAGACCTTTGAGCGCTATCTCTTCGGGAGTAAGTCCGTCCTCGAGCATTTTTGTCACGGACTGCATATCCTTTATATTCTCTTCTATAAAGTCGATAGCGGCTTCATTAACTGGCGGCACGAGCTGTATCATATAGCCGCCCGCCTTCTTTATCGTAAGGTCGGTATCGACAAGCACACCGAGCGCGCATACGGTAGGTATCTGCTCGCTTACGGCATAGTACTGTGTTACGTCCATTGCAATCTCACCGCTGATGATCGGCACCTGTCCGACATAAGGCTCTTTCATTCCGAGATCTCTTATTACCGTAAGATAACCGTCAGTGCCGACTATACCGCCGACATCAAGCTTGCCCTTGGCATTAAGCGGCAGATCCGCATAAGGGTTATCAATACAGCACTTGACATTGCCTCTGTAGTCGGCAACGGTCGTTATCGTTCCGATCTTTCCGCCGCCGTTTATTCGCAGTTCAAGTCTGTCGGTTTCGTTCTTCATAAGCGCACCCATAATACAAGCCGCAGTGGCAAGTCTGCCTGCCGCCGCTGACGCTGTAGCCGATGTGCCGTGTATTCTGTGTATTTCGTTTACAATATCGGTGGTGTCAATTGCACTGCAAAGCGCACTGCCGTCCGCCGATAATGCTCTTACTATCTTTCCCATTTATTCTGCTTCCTTTGCACAGCAGTAAAGCACCTTTTCGCTGTCCTCACTGCCCTTTTCAGTTGTCATATAATTATATCTTTCAAGAATTTTAAATCCTGCCTTATGCAGTAATTCTTCAATTTCTTCAAGCGGTAAAGCTATCTCCGAAAAATCCTCATATGAGCGATCGAATGCACCGTCTTCATTTTCCGTGAAGATATCAAGCGCTATATCTACCCTGTTGTCGTTACTGTCCTTATCGATATAATTCTGCCACACGCAGTAGACTTTCTCCATATCGTACACGAATGTATTATCCGCTAGCACCTCTCTGTGCTTTCTTACAGTATTGATATCAAAAACGAAAAGCCCTGTCGGGTCGCAGAAAAGCGATACCGACTTAAAGCACCGCAGTATATCCTCTGCGCTGTCAAGATGGTTAATGCTGTCAAGCACGCATACAGTCACATCTATAGTGCCGTACATATCAAGCTCACACATATCCTGACACAGATATTCTATGTTCTCGTGCGGCTTTTCCTTAGCGATACTCAGCATTTCGGTGCTTAGATCCACCCCGATGACATCATATCCGAGAGCGGAAAACTGCATCGACATACTGCCTGTGCCGCAGGCGAGGTCAAGAAGTATGCCCTTTTTCCCGCCGTGAGAAGTAATTATCCTGTCGTAATACTCAGCAAGCTCCTTATAGTCGATATTGGAAGTCAGCGTGTCGTAAACGTCCGCAAAACAACCGTATGCCGACATATTATCACCCTTTCGGTCAGTCTTTATCCTTCATTCTGTCAAATACGATGGAGTAGCCGTCATTACCGCCCTGTAAGGATCTGTTTACACGGCTTATCGTAGCTGTGCTGGCTCCCGTTTCTTCAACGATATCGCTGTACACTCTGCCCTCAACAAGAAGCTTTGCAACGTGCAGACGCTGAGCCATAGACTCAAGCTCTCTTATGGTGCACAGATCCTCAAAAAAATTATAGCATTCCTCAACGCTTCTAAGCTCCATTATCGCCTTGAAAAGCTCGTCCTTATCCTTTGAAACAAGTTTTGTGTTCATTGTGTTTCCCTTTCTCAAAAGCCACGGGATACAGTACCCCTATGATAATACTACTATTTTACCACACTAAAGTATAAAAGTCAACACTTGACCCTTTCATCACAGATCTATTTCAAAAAGTCTTGCGGTAAAGCATTCGGGCAGTTTTACGGAAAGCGACCTTGACAGCGGATTGAACGTATGCTTACCCTCGTCAAAAGACGGATAGATACAGCGTATCTTTGCGTTTTCCGTAGCGTATCTTATCGGGATATTACAGCAATCGCTCTTTCCCTGCCTGCGCCACACGGCAAGATAAGCTTTATCGCCCGATTTAAGTCCGAGCGTGACCCATTCATCGCCGATATGAGATAAACCTAAAGGCCAGAACGGCACGGAATTTTTGATATCGCCGCGGATATTCTTGTAGCAGTCGAGCGCTTCCTTTACAAGTGACATTCGCTCGGGGCTCAGGTTTGCAAGGTGTCCGCTCTGATGGATACGCTGTGTCATTGCATTCACCATATTGAACACGACCTCTTCCCTGTCGCCGTCTGTCAGCGGATATGACCATATAGCGCTCTGCTCGGGGCAAAGTCCTGTCGGTGCGTTTGCCGCTATCGTTGCATATCTTCTGTAATCGTCCTGGTCGCTTGTCGACTGGATCGAATAACGACTGAGCATCGCATAGTCTATTCTCATACCGCCGCTCGAGCAGTTTTCTATGATAAGTTCGGGATAACGCGCAAACACGCCGTCAAGCCAAGCAAGATATGCCTTTTCGTGGCGCATAAGTCCCTCGCCCACGCTGTCACAGCCTACCTCTGTGCCTATTCCCGGCTCAATATTGTAGTCCATCTTGATATAGCCTACGCCATAGTCTTTTACAAGGCGGTCAATTACGCTGTCTGCATAGGCGCTGACCTCGGGGTTGGAAAAATCAAGCTGATAACGAGAACGGTCATATACTCGCTTTCCGTGGCGCATAAAGAACCACTCGTCCGGCACTTTCTTTGCCATCTCGCAGTTTATGCCCATAACCTCTATTTCAAGCCATACACCCGGTATCATACCGTATTTTCTTATCTCATCGGTGACTTTTTTCAGTCCGTTCGGGAAGCGGCGGCGGTTCTCCTGCCACTCGCCCACGCTGTCCCACCAGAAGCCGTCCGCATACCAGCCGCAGTCAATGCAATAGTACTCACAGCCTGCCTCTGCGGCAGCTTTTATAAGCGGCATTTCCTTTTCCTCTGTAGGGTCGCCCCACAGGCAATTCATATAGTCGTTGAAGATAACGGCAAGCTTTTCGTTGTCCGTATTCTTTCTGCGGATAGCTCTGCGGTATCTTGTAAGCTCGCCCATACCCTCGTCAAAGTCGCGGCATACGCCTACCGCGGCAGGAACTGATGTAAAGCTTTCGCCCGGCGCAAGATTTTTGAACCAGTGCGACTGCTGTTCGTCAGGTCCGCTGAGTGCAAGATAGAAGTGACCTCGCTGGTCGCTTATCTCCCAGTGCCACGAGCCGTTATGCTCTATCTGCCAGAAAAGTCCGTTTCCTGTTTCTGTGTTCTGAATATAGCCCATAGGCAGATATTCGTTAGTTGACCAATTGCCGATATTCGTAATGCTTATCGCCTTGCCGCAGTGCTCCCAGCCGTCTTTCTGCGACTGCGGCATACCGAGCTGTTCAAAGGTGTAGTCCTGCCACAGCATTTCCTTCTGCCACGAGTTATGCGGTATCTTTATGATAAACTTATCATCGCGGGGAAGAATACCCTCTTTTTCAAAGCCGAGATAGTTGAACGATGAAACATAGGTCAGCGTATAGGTTTCGGTAGCCGAGGTGTTTCTCACTTCCGTATAGGTGCGCACTATGCTTATTCCGTCATAGAAACGGAATGTGCTGATAACCTCTATTCCTGTCGGCTCGTCATACTGCGTTACCTTTATAAGTCTGCCGATATTGTCACGGGTATCGGAAAAGTCCTTGTATTTCAGTCTGTAGGCAGGAGCAGTCACTATGTACTTTGTTCCGTGGCGCTCACAGGGACGGTCAAGTCCCGCAATTTCAACCTGCGCTATATCAAAGCAACCTAAATGATCCTTTTCAAACATCTCGTCCCATATGTCGTTTTCATTGAACGGCAGAGCCGAAAAGTGCATCAGCTTTATCTGTCCGTTGTCCTCAATATCGAACACTATGTTGATACCGTTCTCGTTTATATTTATCCTTTTCATTCTTCCTCCTTGCGGTCGTTGAACACATCGTATACGCGTGGGTACTTGTCCTTTACCCTGATAGGCTTGAAATCGTTATTGACAAAGAAGTGACGTGTTCTGCCGGTGGCTTTCAGATCGCCGTTTTCCTTACCTTTCACTATGTAATCGATAGTCATCTTGAAGCCGTTGAACTCCGTGATCTTAAGGTCAATCAGCACAGTTTCGTCAAAGCGCACGGCGTTCTTATATGTGCATTCCGCCGAAAGCACCGGTATCATAACTCCGTCCCTTTCCATCTCGGAATAAGGGTAGCCCGCCTTTTCAAGGTAGTGTATTCTCGTTTCCTCAAACCACCTTATATAATTGGAATGGTGTATTATACCCATTCTGTCGGTTTCATAGTAGTGCGCTGTGCGCTCGTAAGGCTCTATGGGCGGTAAATCTTTTTTCATAGCTTTTCTCCTTTTATATCTTTGAATAACAGCTTTGCGACCGAACTGTCCGCCAGTTTTTTTGCGGCATCTGTTTCATCGAACCACTGTGCGGTTATAAGCTCATCGGAAAGCGAAAATTCGCCCTCGGGCAATTCGGCAAGAAATCCTGTCATAAGCATCGGCTTTTTATTATAGGCATATGTTGCTGCAAGGTGTACCGAAAGCGGCTTTAAGCCAAGCTCCTCCGTGACCTCTCGTACAGCCGCCTGCTCTGCCGTTTCGCCTGTCTTTATATACCCCGATACGCAAACATATCTGTCCTCACTTATTGTACCGTCACCGCTGTGCTGACGGATAAGGGCGTATTTATCACCGCGTTTTACAAGCACTATCACACAGTTATAGAATATATCGAACCACGGACGGTTGCAACGCTCGCAGTACGGCACATCGCCGTCATCGCCTATCGCACGTCCGATAAGCTTTGCTCCGCAGTCCGGGCAGAATGTGAATTTCATATTATCTCCGTTCATCATAAGAAAAGCCGCACGGCACAGCCTATGCGCCGAGCGGCTTTTTTGTGTATATCCGTTCGTTATATTATCGTCTGAAACAGAGCATTTATGAGTTTGCCTTGATATAGTTCCAGCTGTCGCGGCACATCTGCTCAAGACCTCTCTTTGCAGTCCAGCCGAGCTTCTTCTT
Organism: Oscillospiraceae bacterium; assembly: GCA_003512525.1. Classification (GTDB taxonomy): domain Bacteria; phylum Bacillota; class Clostridia; order Oscillospirales; family Ruminococcaceae; genus Ruminiclostridium_E. The sequence continues at coordinate 12,318 of DOQG01000028.1, forward strand.
AGCGAGAGCGGGATTGGAATAGCAAGCGGCGGCATCACCGGGACGTCTGCCGGTTATTACATAAGGAACTTTTACCTTGTTTACCTTTTCAAATGCATTGATTATTTCAAGCACAGAATAGCCCTTGCCCGTGCCGAGATTGTATGCGGGACAGCCTGTATGAGCTCTTGCAGCCTTTATCGCAGCAACGTGACCAAGTGCTAAGTCTACAACATGAATGTAATCTCTTACGCAAGTGCCGTCCGGTGTAGGATAGTCGTTGCCGAATACACTCAGCGTTGCCATCTTGCCTGCCGCTGTGCGGAGGATAAGGGGCATAAGGTTGTTCGGTATGCCGTTGGGATCTTCACCGAGCTTGCCGCTCTCATGCGCACCGATAGGATTGAAATAACGTAAAAGTATAATACTCCACTGATCATCGGAAGCATACAGCTCTCTGCACATATTCTCTATCATAAGCTTTGTAGAGCCGTAAGGATTGATCGCGCTTAATGGGAAGTCCTCGGTCACAGGTACTTTATCGGGTATGCCGTAAACTGTAGCGCTTGAGCTGAATACAAGCTTCTTACAGCCGTACTTCTGCATTGTTTCGATAAGCGCAAGAGTTGAATTGATATTGTTCTCATAGTACATTATAGGCTTTACACAGCTTTCACCTACCGCCTTGTAGCCAGCAAAATGTATTACTTCCGTTATAAAGTTCTCTCTGAAGATCCTGTCGAGCGCTTCTCTGTCGCAGCAGTCGTTCTCATAAAATCTGAAATCTCTGCCTGTTATCTCCTTTATTGCCTCAATAGCCTTGGGCTTTGAGTTGTAGAAGTTGTCTATCACAATAATATCTTCGCCTGCGTTAAGAAGCTCCACGCAAGTGTGCGAGCCGATATATCCTGCTCCGCCTGTTACTAAAACTGCCATAATAATATTCCTTTCCACGGTACGCGCTACACCGTTCAAAAAACGGTGTCCTCCTGTATTTGATAATGTCGCACCGATTTGCTAATATTTATTATATATCCAACTGTAACGAATGTCAATATTTTTTCCCGATTGACAATTGCCGCATAATGTGGTAAAATCACATTAAGGTAAGCTTTTACAGTAAATAACAAGGCTTCACCGCAAACAAAAAGAAAAAAGTTTTACAAAAATTTTTCAGGAGGTAGCGCATGAACAAATTATTATCGGCATCACGTCTGCTCGAGCTTTACACAGATAATTCAGACGGCTATCAGAGCACTGCGGATAAACTGCTGTCCAACCTTTTTGACGGTTTTATATTTTATGTAGCAGTTGTGGTATTCATAATATCCGTACTTGTTATAACCGCTAAGTACAGAAGAAAGCCCACTCTCGGAAAGAGAAAATCACTTACCGCAACAACAGTACTGCTGACAGTCTTTGACTCACTTCTGCTTTTATTCAAAGTAGACTTTTTCAGACTGCTGTGCAATCCTTACGACTATTTCACAAGCTATAATTTCTCTTCCTTCACGCCCGGCACAAGTGAATACGCCATATATGTTTCGTACTATATAGTAGTTATCGCGACTGTGATAGCGGGTATTATAGTGTGCATCGTCGGATATACCACACTGTCGGATAAAGAGCTGAAGAAAAAAGCTTTTGACAAGGCAACCGCGCTTCAGCAGCAGTACAGTCAGTATTATCAGACTCCTCCGCAGGGTATGCAGCAGCCTCAGTACAACACTTGGCAGTGCAACGTATGCGGTATGGTAAACAAGGATATAGGCGGAGATTTCTGTTCACAGTGCGGCGCTAAGAAAAACGTGCCCTCAGGAAACCCAAACGGTCAGTAAGGAGGAACCCGTATGCTTCATATAGGTCTTGCGATAGCGTTGCTCGTCCTGTGCGGTTCGTACAAAGATTATCCGACCCTGTCAAAGCGAACGGGCATAAAAGCTATAACTGTTATCCTTACAGTACTGACCGGAATAAAAGCAATCGCTGTACTGTTCGGTGTGATCCCCTCATATTACGCTACGGAAAGCAGCAGCTTCTTTCCGGGTCTTTCGGTGTTCTCTTCGATGGCATTCGCAGTCACCGTGATATACTACGGCGGCGTTATCACTCTGAGTGTCATCGCCTGTATCAAGGGATACAAGTGTATGAGCAACAATGAGCTCACTTCCGCGGCTTACAGCGAACAGCAGAGAGTAAACGCCGCAAGGGCACAGCAGATATACCGCGCACAATCTGCCGCAAACGTTCAGCAGAGCTTTACGACCGAAAACACCGCATGGCAGTGCAAAAGCTGCGGCAAGTATAACGAGTCGGATAATAAATTCTGCATATACTGCGGACACATAAGGTAAGCATTATCGATAAGGAGATTTAAGGCATTGATACTTATAGCATTGGCAATAGTGGTGCTTGTACTGTGCTCAAAGTACAAGCAGACGCCTACAACAAGCAAGCGTACAGGTGTTATGACAACAACAATAATCACGGCGATACTTTCGTTCTTTGAGCTGATAAGCGTCGTGACGCTCGGCATTCTCAACGGATTTTTCGGCGGTGAAGCGTTCAGAGAGCTGATGTGGGAGGCTGTCGCAAGCGGCGATCTTGACTATGAAGGCTTTGCCACAGCGAGTGAGGCTGTAGACTTTGCGCTTTCAATGATCACAACAGGTCTTATTGTAGCTATGGTATTCTGCGTATTTATAACCGCTTTCGGAATATTCGCGTCCGTGATAGGCTTCAAAACCATTGCCGACAAGGCGCTTACCGCAGCAGCCGCGCAGAACACGGCGGCTCAGCAGTCATACAATATGCCGAATTATCAGAATATCAACTCATATCAGGGTGGTTACGGCTGTCAGAATGGCGGTCAGCAGCCTTATCAGAGCAACTATAACAACTATTACGGACAGCCGCAACAGAATTATCAGACTGCTGCACAGAGCAACACAGCTCCGACAGGTCAGCCTGCAAGTAATGCGATGAATGTGACTGTTCCTCAGGATAGCGACTGGTACTGCATATGCGGCAGTAAGAACGCACCCGGACAGAATTTCTGCTCAAACTGCGGAGCTAAAAAGCCCGGATAAATACAATGACCATATACAGCACAAAGCTCCCGTGGGTAAATGCCCGCGGGAGCTTTTATTCTCATATCATAAGGCGTACTCAAATAAGTCCGTAGCGTACTACTTCCTTGACCTTTCCGTTTTCGATAACAACTCTCGGTATACGCAGTGCGACCGCGCAGGTAAGCTCATATCCGATAGTTCCGATAAGGGTTGCGTTATAGTCAACGCCGGTTTCCTCGCACTTGTCGGAATATACATAGACTATATCGCCAGTCTTGACATCAGGTACTTGGCTTACATCGACAATGGTCTGATCCATACATACCCTGCCGACAACAGGACACAGAACGCCGTTTATCAGCATCTTTCCCTTTGAGCTGAAATCACGGAAATAACCGTCGGCATAGCCTATCGGTATAACGGCAACTGTCATTTCCTTATCGGCGGTATATGTTCTGCCGTAGCTTATCTGAGTACCGGCAGGAATAGTTTTGATCTGTGAAACAACGGATTTTACCGTCATAACGCTTTTCATCTCAAACGGCACTTCAAGCGGATAGTTCGGGCAGTGACCGTAGAGGATAACGCCGGCACGAACGATATCGCCGCCGAACTCGCCGTGATATACTATGCCTCCGCTGTTCTGCGAGTGGATAAGCAGTCCCTTGTCGCTTGCTATCTTCATCAGCTTTTCCTGCTGTCTGTTCGTATATTCTATATCCGACGGTTCAAAGCTGTCAGCCGCCGCAAAGTGAGTATACGCCGCTTTGCAGTCAAGCCCGGGCATAGCAAGAATTTCGAGCATTTCTTCTTCGGTGTCAATTCCGACACGGGTCATACCTGTGTTTACCTTTATGTGTACAGGAAGCTTTACGCCTTTGCTTACGGCATAATCGCTGAGCTCCTTTGCATATTGCACACTGCCCGCAGTCTGGGTAATGCCGTATTCGAGCAGTTCGTCAAAATAGTCTTCATCTGTGTAACCGAATGTCAGTACAGTGCCTGTTATCCCATGCTGACGCAGCTTTTCGCCTTCCCAGAGATTTGATACGCCGTAATATTTAACGCCAAGCTCCTGAAGCTTAAGGCATACCGCCTTATCGTCATGACCGTATGCGTTCGCCTTTACCACCGCAAGTATCTCCTTGCCCTTCGCAAGCTTTTTGATCTCATTGTAGTTATGTGTAAGCGCATCGAGGTCGATCTCAGCCCACGCACGCTTTAAAAATCTGTTCATACTATAACCTCTTTACATAAATTAGTAACGGAAAAAGCAGCAGGAATGCAAATCCTGCGACCGAAAAATACACCTTGTTTTTTTTCTCATTTTGTGCTATTATAGTATTATACTATTTTTCTGAGTAAATTTCAAGCCTTCGGAGGTTGATAAAATTGATAAAAAGAAGAAGCAACTGGTACATTTACGCTATAACCTTCATTATTACAGGAGTTCTTGTAGTGCTTGTATCAACTATATTGCTAAACAGCTTTTACGAGTCGCAGAAGAACGACACTACCGTAAATGTTTCACAGCAACAAGGCACTGCTTTTACCCCCGACTCGTCTTATAATTTTTCTGTTCTGCTCACTCTCTCGAACGATGCGGACACAGTTCCAGATAAATATATGACCGTGACCTACCGTGCCACAGCAAACACTTTTGTACTTATGCCGTATCTTCCCGGCACAGAGCTTAACGGCGGCACAATAAAGCAGATATGCGAGCAATCGGGTGAAACAGAAGTAGCAAAACAGCTTTCCGAAAAGACCGGACTTACAATAAACAAATACATACGATTTACAAAATCTACCCTGAGCGAGCTTTTTGATATGGTGGGAAACACAACGCTTACTATCCCGAGTGAAATAAAGTACGAGAACAAGAAGGACAACACCGTTACGGTGATAAAGCAGGGTACGCAGATCTTTACAGCCGACCAGATGTACACTTATCTTACACTTCCGGATTACGGTGTGAAGGACGAGCTTTATCCCTGCAAGGTATCTGCGACGGCTATTTCGGCATTCATCGACCAGAACTTCATCGGAACAGGCGAAAAGACGCTTGCCGAATACATTGATTTTATAATCAATTTTACAAATACAAACATCGAGCAGGGCGACTATGACGCAAAGATAAAGGCTATTCTCTATACCCTTGCCCAGACAAGCTCGAGCATAACCGATTTCTATATACCCTACGGCGAGAAAAACGGCGATAATTACGTAATTGCCGACAACAGCTGGAAAAGCGTCAGACAATCAGCCGGAATAGAATAAAATGCGGTAATTCAAGTTCAATAAACAGGCGGCAGACGGCAGACTATTTTATGCAGTCGCCGCCTTGAATATATCTGTGAAAGGATACGATCTATGAAGAAAACAAAATCAATTACCGCACTGCTCCTTGCATTATCGATATGCGCAGTGACAGCCTGCAGTTCACAGCCGACAGACAGCTCATCAAAGAGTTCATCTGCCGAAAGCACGGCATCTTCTGAGGCTTCCGAGGCTTCCGAAGCCGCCGACAGCACGACAGCTTCCGACACCTCCTCAGAAGCGTCCGCAGAAAATTCCTCCGATACATCATCAAAGCCCGAAAAGCCTGTCACCGACTTTACGACATATGTTTCCAACACCGTTGTGTCGACCGGCAACAATTTCTATATAGAAAAAGCCGAAAACATAACCTACAGAGCATATCTGCCTGTTGAGCAGTACGGAGAGCTTGAATACAAGTTCTTCTTTACAAATATGGTTGACTCGACCTATGCGAAGGGCAAGGATGCATTTGTCGGTAAAGACGGCGGCACATATACCGTGTCAAACGCTGTTATCGCAGACGGCGGTACAAGCACCGAGGACAAAATCACAAACCGTACACCCGTAACATTCGGCGGTAAGACGACAAAAGAGGTAGCCTCCGATGAAAGCTACTGGAGCGACCCTGTTACAATGAATATCCCCGAGGGTCATTATCTTGTGTGGGAGTGGACGGTATCCGGCGAGGGTATTCCATGCAACAAGATGTCAACCCTTACTTCGACCACAAGCTCTGCCGACGGTGAAACCTTTGCGTACTGCGATGATATCCCGCTCCCCCAGCTTATCGGAGCGAAGAGAGGGGTTAAGCATACAGTAGCCGCGATCGGCGACAGCATAACGCAAGGTTGTCAGACAGAGCTGATGAAATATGAGTTCTGGGCTTCAAAGATATCCGCACAGCTCGGAAGCGATGTTTCTTTCTTCAACTGCGGTCTTGGCTGGGCAAGGGCAAGCGATGCCGCCGCAAACGAGAACTGGCTGTCAAGAGTGTCACAGTATGACACGGTTCTCGTTGCATTCGGCACAAACGATATCATTTCAGGCAAATACGGCGGAAAGAAAAGCACAGCGGAAGAAATAGAGGAATATCTCGACACGATAGTTTCGTATCTTACAGAAAAAGGCTGTGATGTAATACTGTTCAATGCACCTCCTCAGGACTTCAAGAAAACAAATGAGGGCATCAGAACAGCACTCAACGAGAAAATTCCGGCAATTGCCGAAAAATACGGTGCAAAGTTCTTTGACTTTGCTTCTCTGCTCTCGACCGCAGATGAGCCCGCAAAGGCTGTATACGGCGGTCACCCGAACGGCGAGGGCGGCACTGTGGTGGCAGATGCGTTTGTAAAGCAATTCGGAAGTCTGTTTGAATAATTAAAAATTTGTATATCATCAAAAACGGCGGTTGCGATACTGCCGTTTTTGTAATTTATACCATCTCATTTCTGCGTTTTTACAGAATATCGTTTTTTTATACGCTCATAATAATAACGCACAGCATATTGATAATAAATATGCCGAACAGCAAAACGGATACAGAAATCCTAATGATCCGAATGAACGAAAGGAAAAAACGGTATGAAAAAGACAGTTGCTATTTTAGCTTCCATAGCCGCTATGAGCTTATGCGGTTTATCAGCATCTGCGGCAGACGGCGATAACATCATTGACGGTGTGCTTAACGGCGCAGAGGACATTGTAGACGGCGTTGTAAGCGGTGCAGAGGAAATAATCACTCCCGGCGGCTCAACTTCCGTCGATGACAACGGAGATAACGATACTTCAATGCCTGCTACTATCTCCCAGCCAACTCCGGGCGACAGCACAAACAGCACCGGCAATGTAAACACAGGCGCTCCCGCTTTTGAGCTGGCGGCACTCGGCGTGGCGGCAGTAGGCGGTCTTACAGCAATGGCTGTAACTGTACGCAAGAATAACAAGTAACGAAACACAACAAAATGCCCCTGCTTTTATAAGCGGGGGATTTTGATTATTGACAGCGACAGGAAAAGTTCACTGAATTTGCTTTAATTACCATCTCTGCCGTAAAAACGCTGTACAACAGATAAAAAAAGTAGTATAATGATATTTAATGTTGTGTTGTCGGGAGATACCTTTCATTTTATTACGAATAACATTCGGACTATTTCAAATTCATATGCGCCTCTTAATTTTACAAAATTACGTTACGCACCGCACCGGACTTACTTGTGAGAAATAATATCTCCGGCATTTTTTATTACCTCATATTTCAGATGCAACTGTTCTTACAGCGAAAGTATATCTGCATTTAAAAAGAGGAAATATCATTATCAAGGAGTAAAAATGGAAAAACAAAAGCATAAACGCAGTTCTTTTTCGGGCAAGCTCGGATTTGTACTTGCCGCCGCAGGTGCATCTGTAGGTCTGGGCAATATATGGAGATTTCCGTATCTTGCGGCAAAATACGGCGGAGGAATTTTTCTGCTGATATATATTATCCTCGCTCTGACCTTCGGATATACAATGATAACCGCCGAAACCGCGATCGGCAGAATGACGCAGAAAAGCCCTGTCGGCGCATACCGCTCATTCGGAAAGTCAAAGTGGCTGACGCTCGGCGGTTGGATAAATGCCGTTATACCGATACTTATAGTGCCCTACTACTCTGTTATCGGCGGCTGGGTCATAAAATATCTGTTTGAATATATAGCAGGAAACAGTGCAGGAGTTGCAAAGGACGGATACTTTACAGAATTTATATCAAGCGGCGGCAGTGCCGAGATATGTTTCCTTATCTTCACGGCGCTTACGGTTGCGGTAATTTTCGGAGGGGTACGAAACGGCATTGAACGTGTATCGAAGTTTATGATGCCTGTGCTTGTTATCCTTTCGATAATGATAACCGCATATTCCGTCACCATGCCCGGCGCACTTGAGGGCGTGAAGTATTTTCTGATACCGAACTTCTCTAACTTCTCGTGGATGACGGTAGTATCCGCTATGGGACAGATGTTCTACTCGCTGTCGATAGCAATGGGTATTCTGATCACATTCGGTTCTTATATGAAAAAAGACGTTTCAATAGAAAAGTCTACCACCAACGTTGAAATATTCGACACGGGCATTGCGATCATGGCAGGGCTTATGATAATACCTGCAGTATTTGCTTTTTCGGGCGGCGATCCCGATACATTACAGGCAGGACCTTCATTGATGTTCATAACTCTGCCAAAAGTATTTTCCGGACTTTCGACAGGAACGTTTGTCGGAATACTGTTCTTCTTCCTTGTTTTATGTGCGGCGCTGACAAGCTCTATAGCGCTTACTGAAAGTGCGGTTTCGACCTTTCAGGATCAGCTCGGATGGGGACGAAAAAAAGCAACTGTAATAGTCACTGTTATTACGGTTGCACTCGGTACATTGTCCTGCCTTGGCTACGGACCGCTCGGCTTTGCACAGATACTCGGAATGCAGATGCTTGATTTCTTTGACTTCCTTACAAACTCGGTAATGATGCCGATAGCGGCTATCGCAACCTGTCTGCTTGTTTCGAGAGTTGTGGGCGTAAAGAAGATTGAAGAAGAAATGACTGCGGAAAACGGCACTTTCAAACGAAAGAAGATATTCAATTTCATGATAAAATATCTGTGTCCCGTATTCGCGGCGATAATTCTTATAAGCTCGGTCGCAAACGCATTCGGCATAATAAAGATGTAGAAAAAATCTCCCGCTTTTCCGGCGGGAGATTTTCGTATATCATATCATTTACGCTTCTCTGTGGTCAATTACACGTTTTGCCTTCTTCTCCGTTCTCGGAAGCGTTCCGACAGGAACAACGGTTATCTTCGGAGTAACGCTGAGCCTTGACTTGAACAGTTCCTTTATCGTCTGTCCTGTCGCATCAAAGCTTACTCTGCCCTCTGCTTCAACCGTCACAAGGATAACATCACGGTTGATGCTCTCATCATGTGCTATATTGATGTTATATTCGCTTGATACACCATCAACCATACCGAGTATCTCTTCGACCTGGCTCGGGAACATATTTACGCCGTGAACCTTGAACATATCGTCACTGCGTCCCTTTACCGTATCAAGTCTGGGATAATGACTTCCGCACTTGCAAGGCTCGGGAATAATGCGTGATATATCGTGTGTTCTGAAACGCAGGAGCGGTGCGCCTTCCTTTACAAGAGTAGTAATTACTACCTCGCCCTCTTCTCCGTCAGGTACGGGCTTCTCTGTCTTCGGGTCGATTATCTCAATATATATATAGTCGTCCCAGTAGTGCATACCGTCATCTTCCGCACAGCTGATACCGATACCGGGTCCGTATATTTCTGTAAGGCCGTAAATATCATATATTTCAACGCCAAGCTCAGTCCTTATGTAGTTGCGCATCTTATCGCTCCAACGCTCAGAGCCGAAAATACCCTTTTTAAGATAAATCTTATCGCGCATATTGCGTTTGTTTATTTCTTCCGAAAGAAGTAAAGCGTAAGAAGATGTTGCTGTAAGAACCGTCGATTTAAGGTCTACCATCATCTGAAGCTGTTTATCTGTGTTGCCCGGTCCCATCGGGATAGCCATAGCGCCCAGCTTTTCACAGCCTGCCTGAAAACCTATGCCCGCCGTCCACAGACCGTATCCTGCCGTAATCTGTATGCGGTCCTTGTTGGTGATTCCTGCCATTTCATAGCAACGGGCTATCATCAACGCCCAGTCATCAACGTCCTTTGCTGTATAAGGGATAATTACAGGCTTACCTGTCGTACCGGAAGACGAGTGGATACGCACTACCTCTTCATCCGGTACTGCCTGTATCCCGAGCGGATATGCATATCTTAAATCCGCCTTGCTCGAGAAAGGAAGCTTCTCAAAATCCTCCTGACTTGATACGCCGTCAATTCCTGCATCTCTGTAAATTTTCCCGTAATAGCTGTCAGTTTTGATAAGTCTTTTTATCTGCGCGTCAACCATCGCCAGCTGTTTTTCATTGAGCTTCATACTTTTTGCCCTCCTCATATCCTGCATAAAATGCCGCTTTATTTGTTTCGATAAACTTCTGCGGTACACGCTTTTCTATCTCGGCGAGTATCGTTTCCTTTGATATACCGAGCCTTCCTGTTCCCGCCGCAACACCGAGTATCGCTATATTGAAATATCGCGACGAACCGAACGGTTCGCATATCTTCTTTGCGTCTATGACAACGCAGCCGCATTTATCTTGAAGATATTTTATCATCTCGGTTCCGTCATAGCCTGTGTTCATAAGTGACTCTGTAACAGGCTTTACAGGTACGCTGTTTACTATTACAACGCCGCCCTTTTTAAGGTACGAAAGATTACGGACTGCTTCTGCCGGCTCAAATGCAAGTATCATATCCGCTGTACCGCCGGGGATAAGAGGAGAATAAGCCTCGCCTATCCTTACATGGCTCGTTACCGAGCCGCCACGCTGTGCCATACCTATAGTTTCTGCAGAATGCACCGCGCTGCCTTCAATCATAGCAGATGCCGCTATTATTTTCGATGCAAGGACTGTTCCCTGTCCGCCGACACCGCAGATAAGTATGTTCTTATTCATCAGCTCCACCTCCTATAGCGTTTACGGGGCATACCTGACTGCAAAGTCCGCAGCCTGTGCAAAGTCCGCTGTCGATCGTCACCTTACCGTCTGCAATAATAAGTGCAGGACAGCCGATCTCACGGATACACTTCTTACACTGTACGCACTTATCCGAAATACTGCATTTAGCGGTAGGCTTTGATATCGCGATACAGGGCGATTTGAATATTACAGCCTTTACACCCGGGATATCTGCACATTCCTGCACAGCCTTTACCGATGCGTCAAGGTCGAGTGGATTTACAGTAACTACCTTTTTCACGCCGATGCCCTCAAGCACCTTTGCAATGTCAACTTTATCGACTATCTGACCCATAAGGTTTCTGCCAATTCCCGGATGGGGCTGATGACCTGTCATAGCCGTTGTCGAATTATCAAGCACACACAGCACCATATCCGCGTTATTGTAAACCGCATTTACAATGCCTGTCATACCCGACGCGAAGAATGTCGAGTCACCGACAAAGCCGAAGCATACGCCGTCATTATCCGTCCAATGGAAGCCCTGCGCCATAGTAATGCCCGCACCCATGCAAAGACAGGTGTCGACCATATCAAGCGGCATTGCGTTTCCGAGCGTATAACAGCCGATATCTCCGCAAAAATAAGCCTTTCTGCCCTTCATAGCCTGCTTTACCGCATAGAACGAAGCGCGGTGTGGACAGCCCGCACAAAGCACAGGCGGACGTATCGGCAGTTCGGGAGCATCGGACATATCATAGCCGCTCTTTACGCACTGAGTACCGAGGAAGTCGCTCAGAATAACAGCCGCCTTGTCAGCACTAAGCTCTCCGCTTGGCTGAACCTTTCCGTCAAGCTTTCCCGAAACCCTGAGCTGTAAGTGGTGCTTGCCCGCAAGCTTCAATATCTGCTCTTCTATAAACGGGCTGAGCTCTTCTATACAGAGCACCTCATCTACTCCGTCAAGTGCCGAGAGGACAAGCTCCTCGGGGAAAGGATAAGCTGTTGCAAGCTTTATAAGCTTTATATCGGGATAATCTTTAAGATATTCCTTGGTGTAAGCATAGCTGATGCCCGATGTGATAACAGCCCTTTTTGAATTTCCGCCCTCGACCGTATTACCGCGGTAGCCCGAAAAATCCTTGCCGATCTCAACGTTGCGCTTTTCTATCATTGCGTGGTTTGCAAATGAAAGTCGCGGGAAAATAACCCACTTCTTAGAGTCCTTTATAAAGCCCTCATATTCCTTAGAACCAGCATATTCGGGCGTTTCAACAGATGCATACGCATGACAGACACGGGTCGTCGGTCTGAACAGGACAGGCGTTTTGTACTTTTCGGAATACTCAAACGCGTCCTTAATCATGTTGAAAGCCTCTTCCGGTGATGACGGGTCAAACACCGGTATGCGGCAGAAGTCCGCAAATCTTCTCGTGTCCTGCTCTGTCTGTGATGAGATAGGACCGGGATCATCGGCGGATACTATCACCATTCCGCCCTTTACGCCGACATAGGCGAGCGACATCAGCGGGTCAGCCGCAACATTAAGTCCGACCTGCTTCATAGTCACCATAGCTCTTGCGCCGCTGTATGCCGCGGCCGCCGCTACCTCCATAGCGGCTTTTTCATTTACCGACCACTCTATATGTACTCCGTCATGCGGGTATTTAGAGATAGTTTCGAGTATTTCGGAGGACGGTGTTCCCGGATATCCCGCAACAAGATTTACTCCTGCCGCAAGCGCTCCGAGTGCAATAGCACCGTTTCCCATTACATATTCCTGCATATGAAAATTTTTCCTTTCGGGGATTTGTATATACACTCTTATTATAACATATGTGTCAATAGCTGATAAATAAGCCCCTGCATAAAAGCAGAGGCTTACATAAATTCAGTTATTCTCAGACAAAGTGATGCTGTCAGTACTTTTTCCTTCGGTTTCAAAAATAACTATTTCATTTTTGCCTTTTTTCAAAAGCGGAGCCGGAATATACAGCTTTTTCTGAGGGCCTATATCCCAAAATCTGCCGAGATTGAATCCGTTAATAAACGCAACACCCTTTCCGAAGCCATCGGTATCCAGAAATGTATCAGCTGTTTCACTTATTTCAAATTCAAATTTATAGAATGCCGGTACACTGTCATTGTAACCGCTGTTATAGTCTATCCTGCCAAGCTGATTTTCATCAAGTGAAAGTGTGAACATTTCAAATCCATACTGCCTGTGATCGTTAATTCTTACTCCGCCGAGAACACCCTTGCGCTGGCACTCAAGTCCTGTGCCAAAGTTAACTCTGCCGATGTTCTCTACAAGTAGATCTGTTATTCCGCCCGCGGACTTTTCAGCGATTTCAAACTGTTCGTCTATCGTTTCGGCAAAAGCCGTAAACGCATATTTGCCGTTTCTGAAGCCTTGTACTCTGTCTGCGGTATTTTCGCATCTCACAGTGCTGACTGTTTCATTTTCCCCGATGTGTAATCTATAGAGAACATAACCGTAATAGCAGTCCAGTTCCTCAAAGCTCAGCGGGTACACCGACTTTACCGGGTCTGAGATACTGTCAAGTGTGCTGAAAAGATCGGTTTTGGCGGTGCATCGGATTTCTCCGTATCCCAAACGTCTTATTTGTGTTGTAAGCGGGACTTCATTTATATCATTATAACGAGAAATCACCTCTTTGCACTTTTCGTATTTTTCGGTTATTCGACCGTCTTCTGTCAAGGGTGCATCATAATCATACGATGTCACTATGCCTGTCTTTTTCTCATTGTTCTTTCCGGACATAAACCCGAAATTTGTTCCGCCCTCGAACATATAGAAATTCATACTGCCTTTTTTGAGCAGAGTATCAAGTTCTTGAGCTGCCTTTTCAGGTGCTGTGATATTGTGTTCTTCGCCCCAGACGTCAAACCAGCCGTTCCAGAATTCCATACACATGAGCGGCTTATCTTCTCCGATAAAACGCCGCATTTCACCAAACTGCCATTCAGCAGAAGAGCCGAAATTGCCAGTCGGCAATGCACCGTCAACCATACCTGATTTGAAAACAAATTCACTCCACGGACCATCAGATGTCACAAACGGTACAGTTATGCCATACTTACGCATAGTATCTCTCAGAAACTCAAGATATGATGTGTCATTTCCATAATAGCCATACTCATTTTCGATCTGCATCATAATTATATTGCCGCCATTATCGATCTGATAAGGTGCAAGCTTGGGCATAAGAACGCTGTAATAACTGTCCACTGCATTAAGGTACGGCTTGTAGGAGCATCTCAGACGCATTGCACGGTCTTTTAACAACCAAGCAGGCAATCCGCCGAATTCCCACTCTGAACAGATATACGGCGACGGTCTGATAATCATATAAAGTCCGAGTTTATCGGCAAGCTCTATAAAATGGCAGATATCATGCATTCCGTTCCAATTGAAATTTCCTTTTTCAGTTTCGTGAAAATTCCACGGAATATACGTTTCAACTGTATTGCATCCGATATTTACGAGCTTTTCAAGCCTGTCCTGCCAATATTCCGGTACAGTGCGGAAATAATGTATTGAACCCGAAATTACCTTGAACGGTTTTCCGTCCAAATAAAACTTATCTCTTATCTCAAATCTTGACATAATATACCCTCCTGATTATCAATCTTTCTTCTTTTTCATTTTTGCTATCGCAACGCCTACACCGACCGCAACAGCCGCAACAGCCGCTCCCACCGCTACAGGAACTACAGGGAACGAATTTTCGCCGTTGTCGGCACTTGTGCTCTCTGCGCTGTCAGACGATGAGCTGTTATCGGTCTTACTGCTTTCGGCAAGCTCTGAGCTTTCAACTTTGGAAGAATTTACTTCTTCGGCAGACGATGAAACAGTTTTTTCTGTTGTCGGCTTTACCGCCGCATAATCGTAAAGCACCTGTTCCGCGTCTATCGAGCACTTGCCGCCGGTTACTGCGAGCTTGAGCGTGTGCTTGCCCTGCTCAAGTCCGTTTATCACAATGAATGCCTGTCTGTTTGCGGTCTTAGACAGCTCATAGCCCTCTTTGATGCTTTTATCATCAACGGATACGTTGATCGTTCCTTCGCCGCTCTGCATACCTGTGAGTATTATTCCCGTGCCCTCAAAATCCACAGTCAGGGACGCACCCTCAGTTCCGTGCGAAATTGTACGCTTGTAGTTTTTGAAGCTGTCCATAGTGCTGTGTTCCCAGCCGTCCGCGCTGTATGTGAATATCGCATCGAGGTTGTCGTACTTATTGACATAGGGCTGAACCGTATCTGTAGCTTCAACCTCTACATTGTCAAAGCAGCAGTTGTTGTACGAGCTGTACAGTGCCGCTCTTCCCGAACCGTAACCTGCGTTTTCCGCTTTGAACTCGGTTATCTTGCTATCGTCAACATACACTGTTATAGCGTTATACAGTGCCGAGATCTTTATATTGTGCCATTTTGTCGCGTCAAAACCGCTTATCTCGCCGGTATCGATCTTACGCTTGTCGCCAAACAGTATCCATGTGCCGCTTTCGTTGAGCGTAACGCTGTAGCCGCTCTTGCCGCTGTCGGCAAGACTGTATCTGAGTCCGACACCCGCATAGCTTCCCTCGCCGTCTGTCATTATGTCGGCGCTTACACTGTAGTTATACCAGCGGTCGTCACCGAAGTTTGTAGTCGGGTTAGGCGTTCCGCCCCACTCTTCAGCTTTGATATCTGCGGTTATCTTCTGCATGAGCACCTTTTCGCCGTCCTTGTCAGCAACCTCAAATGCGCCGCCCTCATCGGTAGTATAAAGCGGAGCGTTTCCTCTTGAAGCAAGGAACTCATCGGAATAACCGAAATCATCTGTGTACGGCAACGAAAGTAACGTATTGCTGCTTTCCTGCGGCACATCAAATTCAGGCTCTGATATATTCAAAGTTGATACAGTTATCATCGAATACGGCTTTATTGTAACCGAATACTTGCCGTTTTCGGGTATAACTGTCGAGATCTTCTTAAAGTAATTTGCGTCGTACTCCTGACCCTCATCAGGACCTCTTGTTTCCCATACATATACTTCATTATCCGCTTTTGCGAGGTTTGTTACCTCAAAGTTATAAGTTATAGGCTCTGATGTCGTGTTTGTAATTATCGTGCTGTAGTCGCCGTCATTACTGCAAACGGTTATATAGCTGTACTTTGCATCGACCAGTGCATGACCGTCACCGCCCGCCTTTGCATCGCTGCAGCAAGCGTCAAATATGAAGCTCCAGCCTTTATCCATGAACTGCGAGAAATGCAAATTCATAAAATAACCGCTGTCAAGGGTATAATATCCGTTCCACGGCGTATTTGCGTTTATAAGCTGTTTCTGACAGTAGGTAACGCCGTCATAATATCCAGCAACCGCAGGCTGATATTCGTACAGCGTCATATATCCGCCGCTTACCATTGTTATCATACGGTTAGCAACATCAAGAACACCGTTGATTCCGGTAAGTCCGGAATTTCCCTCGTCATAGCGATATACCGACTGTGCATAGGTCATAGGTGAGCTTCCCTCGGAAAACCATAATTCCTTGCCGTATTCCTCCGCAAGCTTTTTTGTAGTATCATCAGCGAAGCTTGTGTAGTGAGAACCGATCACATCGACCGCATCACACAGCTCCTTATTCTTCATCATCAGCCTTGATATGCCCCAAGTGCCGCATTCGTCCGCCGCAACTATCTTGATTTTTGAGTAGTCATACGGACAGTCCTTTTCGCTTTTAAGCGTTTTTGAAAGATATACGATCCAGTCGGCGTCAACAGAACGCTCATTTCTGTTAGCACTTACATAATCGAACACAAGACCGTATGTTTCGTATGCCGCGTCAAGCGTCTGCTTATACCACTTGTACCTTGCCGCGTACACGTCTTTGGCATCGGTCACCCAGCGCGGCTCGCTCCACCACAGCATATCAAGCGTTACATCGGGGTTTATCTTCTTGATATCAGCCGCAAGCTGAAAACCCGCACCTCTTGTAACGTCAGCCTTCTCGTCCTCATATCTCATAGTCGTAGGCTCAGTGCCCGATGAAGTATTGACATCAGAGCCCATCTCGACCTTGAAATGTGTAAATTTCAGTCCGTTCTTGCCGTACATATATTGGAGTATCTGATTATAGCTATCGGGATTTTTCTCCTTGTAATCTATAAGCAGTCTTGAAGAGCCGTTACAGCTGATCATACCCTGCCCTCTGTAGAGGAAGTTTTCACTTGTGTTTGCTTTACTGCCGTCAACTTTGATATTCACAGTATCACCTCCACTGTTATTTTCTGCGTATACCGCATTTGTGCCTGCGCACATCATCGCCGCACTGATAACAAGTGCGGTTATTCGTTTTAAAATGCCCATAAAAGCACCCCTTCCGATATAAAATTACAATATAAATATATATCGGAAAACGTCCGCCGTCAATCTTAAATTAGTGACAATTCTAACTTTTTGAAACTAAAATCAATACCGGGCAGTATTTAAAACGGATCACTCTAAATTATATTACCTCTGTTTTTTCTGAACTCAGACGGTGAAACTCCCTCATATTTTCTGAACACTATACCGAAATAGGTCGGACTTGTATATCCCAGTCTTTGCGAAAGCTCAGCCACAGGGATATCCGAGTCGAGGAGCATAGTCTTTGCTTTTGAAACCTTGACGCGGGCGACATATTCCATAGGGCGCATATCAAGCCGCTGTCTGAAAACCCGCCCGAAGTACTGCGGTGATACGCCCGAAAGATCTGCAAGCTCTCCGAGCGTTATGTCTGCGCCTGAATGCTCATTTATGTATCGCACCGCCTCGTCCACTATATTGCTTCCTGTACTGCCGTCAGCGCTTTTTCCGTCAAAAATACCCTTAGCCTTAAGCACAGCATTGTATATGAGCAGTGAGCATTTTTCACTGTTGTGCAGATTATCTGACGCAAGCGATAATATCCGCTCAAATAATTTCACGAAAGCGGAGATATCCGCGCCTGCGGCAATCATTTCGCCCTCAAAGCCCATATTTTGCATAATGTCCGCAAGCTTATCTCCCCTGAATACCATCCAGCAGGTAGTCCAGTCATCTTGCGCGGGATAATATTCGTGCGGCAGTGCGGGCGGAAGATACAGCAGAGAGTTCTTTTCAAGGATATATCTTTTCTCCCCGACCCGAAGTACGCCGCTCCCCTTTGCAGTGAACAGGAACTGGTGCGAGGTAAGCCCTTTATCGCGCTTTACATGAAACTCGGGCTCTGTCCTGCCAATTCCCGACAGATAGAAAGGAAGACGTGTTTCATTGCCTAAAACAGGATATACGGCACTGTGCATTTTCACACCCCCGAAGTGCTTTATTATTGTTATTATTATAACATAAAATAAGTCGGTGTCAACCGACGCGGCGGTACGCCGTACTTTTGTCTACTGACAAAAGGATTAGACGGTAAAATGTCCCAGACTTGCGGTACGCCGCAAGCCGTGCTTTTGTCTACAGACAAAATTATTTTATATCTAAGTTTATTATAACATACGAAACAACCACACACAATCGCCGCATTCTCGGGTACACAAAAATCGGGCATCGATTTACACACCGATGCCCTTTCATAACTATTGGATCTTACTTTTTCCGAGTTCCGTTATCTGACTAACGTCCTCCCGCTCACATTTCCGTAATTACCGTAAAGCGCTGTCTTTCCGCTCATATGATACGCGCGAACCCTGAACTTATAAGCAGTGTTCTTAGCAAGTCCTGCTTTCCTGAAAGTAGTCGTATTGCTGTTAGTGATCTTAGCAACGCGAACCCACTTTCCTCCCTTGTACATTTCAACGATATAGCCCTGAGCAGAAGTATTTTTCGTCCAGTTTACACGCAGTGCGTCCTTTGCCTTACCGCCGATTTTTACACCTTTCATCACGGACGGGTTTGTTCTTGCCGTAATGGTTGCGGTGTAATCGCTGTAAGCCGCAACACTGCCGATCATCTTGTACGCTCTTACTCTGAACTTATATACAGTAGATGCCTTAAGTCCCGCTTTTCTGAATGTGGTTGTATTCTTATTTGTGATCTTGGCGGCTCTTACCCATTTGCCGTTTTTGTACATTTCGACTATGTAGCCGTCAGCGGAGGCATTCCTTGTCCAGTTTACGCGGAGCGCGTCAGCCGCTCTGCCGCCGAGCTTTGCACCGCTGACCTTAGGAAGCTTTGTTATTTTAAAGGTTTTTGTAACAGTACCTGTGTAATTACCGATACCCTTGATCGTTATTTTGGCTGTGCCGACTTTTACGTTATTGGTGTAGGTTACGGTGTAGTCTACATTTTGAGTTAGCACAGTAAATGGATTATATGTCACTATTACTTTTGGCGTACAGGCTTTACCGGTATATAATGCACCAAATGCACCGCCAACTGTTGCAAGGGAAATATTCTTTTTTACTACACTATCCGCTGAAGACTTTATACCTTTTTTTACAGAAATAATGCAAGTTGCTTTTTTTCCGCTTGAACTTTTAATCTGAATTGCAACTTCGCCTTCTGAAATACCGGTAACTTCTCCGGACGCATTTACCATAGCAACATCTTCATTGCCTGAAATCCATTCAATTCTGTCAGTTGTATTCTGCGGTGTAATTACTGGATATAGTCTTAATGTATCTCCTACAGCCAGTGTATATTGTTGATTGTTAAATTTTATTGAGGTAGTGTTTATCGGCTTTATCTTGGGTGAGCAAGCAATTCCATATTTTTCGGCATATTTATGCGCCTGCGAATTTTTGGTGCAATAAATTGTTACATTTGGCGAATGTGCAAAAAGTCCTCCAAGATCATCCATCGGCATAGCCGCACCACCAATATAAACTTTTTTCAAATTTTCACATCTTCCAAAAGCGTCTGTATGTTTAAATATCCCCATATCTACCCATGTAGTTACAGAATCAGGAATAATGACCGTTTCCAGTGACGAATACTCAAAAGCAAAATACCCTATAGTAGTGAGACCGCTTGGCAACGCAAGCTCTCTTATTCCTGAATATTGAAATGCTTCGATTCCAATTGTTCTCAAATTTGAGCCGAATACAATTGTTTGTAATGAGTTAGTGTATCTAAAAGCACGTTCTCCTATATACTTTACTGCATTGCCAAGTTTTATAGTCTTTAGATTGTTGCATTCCGAAAAAGCACAATTATCAATTCCTGTTGTGGCATTTCCTATAGTTACGCTTACTATATTTTCTGATTTTTCAAATGCATATGGTGGTACAGCGGCACTTGCATTGAAATTAACCTTTTTTAATTGATAGCATTCGGAAAAAGCGCTTGATTGATAACCGTTAGATCCAAAAGTAACTACAGAAGACGGTATATTTATACTACTAATCTTTGAACGCATGAATGCAGCTCTACCGATAAACTTAACTGTGTTCGGTATATTGATACTGCTAATTCCGGCATTATAAAAAGCATAGTCGCCTATGCCAGTAATATTTCTGCCAAACTTAACTTTTTTAAGGCTAAAACAATCTTTAAAAGCACTCTCACCTATATCGGTAGTACCATCACCTATAGTTACATCTTCCAAAATATCACAGTTTTCGAATGCTGAAACTGGTATGGAAGTTTTAGCATTAAAATTTACTTTTTTCAGCATGTCACAGTCAACAAACGTATTGCCATCTGTACCGAATCCAACTACCGATGAAGGAATGTCAACACTTGTAATAGACGATTCCCTGAAAGCTTCATTACCAATATATTTAATATTTGAATTAAATTTAATTTTAGATATATTGGTATTTCCATAAAACGCCTCATCATCAATTCCACTTACTGTCAATCCATTTAGCTTGGACGGTATTTCCAGTTCATCGTCAAATCCCGAATATGCAGAAATATAAACTGTACCATTACTTTGCTTTGTATACTTCCACAACCCCGAGCTATACTCCTCTGCACCCGTGCACACCGCGCAAAGCACAGCCATCGCCGCAAAGGTCACAAGACCCACCAGCCACTTTTTCACTTTCATAAATACTTACCTCTTTCTTTTTAAAATATAAAAAGGCACAGTCCACCCATCGCGGACTATGCCTTTATTACCATATTGAATTTTACGCAAGAGTTTTGTGCATTACTTACAGAGGTGCTTTTATAGAACCCCCCCCCATTTACATAAATTGGCATTTACTGTCTTGCACATATCTCTCACCTTTATTTCATCGACCTTAACTTTTTGCTTTCGATATGATAATTATATCACTGTTGCTATAACTTGTCAAGCAGGTTTGCACCTGTAATGGTATCCGGTTGATTTTATTATAACTGTATCATGGTTCAAAGCGCGATATTGTCATCTGCTCCAACGGTGTATGGGAGTTGGAATAGCGCAACACACAGCAACCATGACTTTTTCTCAGGTACAAAAAACTGAGCTGCTTGACTTTTCCGGAACAAGATAGTATAATTACCATAAACCTGCGTATAATGGAATTTAGAACGTTTTCAAATATGCGCATCAAGGAATAATGGAGCAAGTTAAAATCTGCGCATTATGGAAAAAGAGGTGTTATCGTGATACTGAAACGTAAAATATATGACAAACTGTTGGCCTTGAAAAACGAGCTGAATGGCAAAAAAGCCTTTCTTATTGAAGGGGCAAGACGTATCGGAAAATCAACGATATGCGAAGAATTCGGCAAAAACGAATATAAAAGCTATATCCCGATCGACTTTGCAAAGTGCCCCGACGAGGTCAAGGACTATTTCGTCAAGCACATTAACGATCTTGACACTTTCTTTATGCTATTATCCACATACTACGGTGTTAAGCTGTATGAACGAGAGTCGCTTATCATCTTTGACGAGGTGCAGATGTACCCTAAAGCAAGAGAATGTATAAAATACCTCGTTGCAGACGGAAGATATGATTATATCGAAACAGGCTCACTTATCTCAATAAAGGAGAACGTCAAAGATATCGTCATTCCTTCGGAAGAGCGTCACCTAAATATGTATCCACTGGATTTTGAGGAATTTTGTGATGCTTTGGGCGAAGAACAGATATGCCGTTATATCCGCAAGTGCTTTGCCGATAAAACACCGCTTGAAAACGAGCTCCACGATAAAGCGATGCTGCTGTTCAAGCAATATATGCTTGTGGGCGGTATGCCGCAGAGCGTTATCGCTTTTATTGAAAGCAGAAAGGACTTTGACAAAGCCGATATTGAAAAGCGTGATATTCTTGCACTCTACCGAAGCGACATTATGAAGATAGACAACAAGTACAGGAGCAAAGTTCTCACTATATTTGATCAGATACCCGGTCTTCTCTCTCAGCACGAAAAACGTGTCGTTTTCAACGATGTTTCAGCAGGAAGCAAAGCGGTTAATTATGAGGAGACTTTCTTCTGGCTTTCCGATTCGATGATATCCAATGAGTGCTTCCTGTGCAACGATCCGAATGTCGGGCTTTCGGTAAACGAGAACAGAGCTTATGTAAAGTGCTACATTGGTGACACGGGACTGCTTGTCAGCCACGCCTTTGACGAGAATGAGCTGCTTGAAGACGAGATCTACAAACAGATACTCGGCAACAAGCTAAACATTAACAAAGGTATGCTCTATGAGAACGCTATCGCTCAGATGCTCACCGCAAACGGTCACAAACTGTACTTCTATACGCAGTACAACACCGAGAAGCACCGTAACGATATCGAGATAGACTTCATTATCTCAAACAACAGCAAGCTGAAATACAAGATGTTCCCTATTGAAGTCAAGTCGGGCAAGAAGTATTCGATAGAGTCGCTCAAACGTTTCAAGGAGAAGTACAAAGCAAGGATTGGCGAGTGCTATGTCATCCACCCGCGCAACCTCAGTTTCAAAGATGACATCATCTGCATACCGCCCTATATGACAATCTGTCTATAAACAAAACACCGCCGTCCCGGAATGAACCTGAACGGCGGTTAATTGTTTTAGTAATCAGATTTTATCATCCACTAAGAATTTAGGGTGACAAATCGCATTTTTGAGCTGTTGGGAAAATATTGTTGAATTTCAGAAATCCGAAAAACAACCTATTTTAGCCTTTTAAAGCTTCCTCAACCGCAACAGCGCAAGCAACTGTAGCGCCAACCATGGGGTTATTACCCATACCGATAAGACCCATCATCTCAACGTGTGCGGGAACTGAAGAAGAACCTGCGAACTGAGCGTCAGAGTGCATACGACCCATTGTATCTGTCATACCATATGAAGCAGGGCCTGCTGCCATGTTATCGGGGTGGAGTGTACGACCTGTACCGCCGCCTGATGCAACTGAGAAGTACTTCTTACCCTTTTCAACGCATTCCTTCTTGTATGTGCCTGCAACGGGGTGCTGGAAACGTGTGGGGTTAGTTGAGTTACCTGTGATAGAAACGTCAACGCCTTCCTTCCACATGATTGCAACGCCTTCTGTTACATCGTTAGCGCCGTAGCAGTTAACCTTAGCACGAAGACCGTCAGAGTAAGACTTACGGAATACTTCCTTAACCTCACCTGTGTAGTAGTCCATCTCAGTTTCAACGTATGTGAAGCCGTTGATACGAGCGATGATCTGAGCTGCGTCCTTACCTAAACCGTTGAGGATAACACGCAGTGGTTCCTTACGAACCTTGTTTGCCTTTTCAGCGATACCGATAGCGCCTTCAGCAGCTGCGAATGATTCGTGACCTGCGAGGAAGCAGAAGCACTTTGTATCTTCTTCAAGGAGCATCTTGCCTAAGTTACCGTGACCAAGACCAACCTTACGCTGATCGGCAACAGAACCGGGAATGCAGAATGCCTGTAAGCCTTCGCCTATAGCAGCGGCAGCGTCAGCGGCTCTCTTGCAGCCCTTCTTGATAGCAATAGCACAGCCTACTGTGTAAGCCCACTTAGCGTTTTCAAAGCAGATAGGCTGAATGCCTTCAACGAGCTTGTAGATGTCAAGACCCTTAGCCTTGCAGATCTCTGCGCATTCTTCAATAGAGCCTATACCATAGTTCTTTAAAACAGCGAGAATCTGGGGTTCACGTCTGTCATATGATTCAAATAAAGCCATTGTTATTTCCTCCTTACTGCTTTCTGGGATCGATGATCTTTACAGCATCATTAACACGGCCGTACTGACCCTGTGCCTTTTCAAATGCTGTGTTGGCATCGTCACCGTTCTTGATGAATTCCATCATCTTGCCGAAGTTAACGAACTTGTAGCCGATGATCTCATCATCTTCATTGAGTGCAAGACCTGTAACATAACCGTCTGTCATTTCAAGGTAACGAGGACCCTTCTTGAGAGTACCGTACATTGTACCTACCTGTGAACGAAGACCCTTACCAAGATCCTCAAGACCTGCACCGATTGCAAGACCGTCCTCTGAGAAAGCACTCTGGCTTCTGCCGTAAACGATCTGGAGGAAGAGTTCTCTCATTGCTGTGTTGATAGCGTCACAAACGAGGTCAGTGTTAAGTGCCTCGAGAATTGTTCTGCCGGGAAGAATTTCAGCTGCCATAGCTGCGGAATGTGTCATACCTGAGCAACCGATAGTTTCAACGAGTGCCTCCTGGATTACACCATCCTTAACATTTAAAGACAGCTTACATGTACCCTGCTGGGGTGCACACCAGCCGATACCGTGTGTAAAACCGGAAATATCCTTGATTTCCTTGGCCTTAACCCACTTTGCTTCTTCCGGAATGGGAGCTGCGCCGTGCGCTACGCCCTGCTTCACGGGACACATAGTTTCAACTTCATGTGAATACGTCATAACAGTTGTAGACTCCTTTCAAATTTTCGTGACCGTAGCCTGAGCTTGTCCCGGTCACCGGTAGTTCTTTGCCGGGAAATACCCGGAACATACAAATATATTATATACTATTCTCTCTCCGTTTTCAAGGGATTTTCTTAATTTTTTCGGTTAGATATAGCTAACTTTTCACATAACCATGCGCTTTCGTACATTTGTAAGAATATAGTAAACCTGTCATTCACGCTTACAACCGAATATGAATTTGAAGCGTCGCAGTTGCACAACACATGAATTTGAACATATAAAAATGAGCACCGGTATAAATCCGATGCCCATTTTTTCTAAC
This sequence comes from Oscillospiraceae bacterium, assembly GCA_003512525.1. Classification (GTDB taxonomy): domain Bacteria; phylum Bacillota; class Clostridia; order Oscillospirales; family Ruminococcaceae; genus Ruminiclostridium_E. The sequence continues at coordinate 37,387 of DOQG01000028.1, forward strand.
TATTCAGTAGCAATTATTTCGCCGCAGTCTTCCCGCTGACACTTCCGTAATTACCATATAGCGCCGTCTTACCGCTCATATAATAAGCGCAAACCCTGAACTTATAAGCAGTATTCTTAGCAAGTCCTGCCTTTCTGAAAGTAGTCGTATTGCCGTTTGTGATCTTAGCAACTCTTACCCACTTTCCGCCCTTGTACATCTCAACAATATACCCTTGCGCGGAAGCATTCTTAGTCCAGTTTACCCGTAAAGCGTCCTTAGCCTTGCCGGATATCTTAACGCCCTTTACTATTGACGGGTTTGTTCTTGCGGTTACTGTAGCGCTATAATTGCCGTAAAGCGCCGTGCTACCGCTCATCTTGTACGCTCTAACTCTGAACTTATAAGCGCTTGAAGTGCTAAGTCCCGCTTTTCTGAAAGTGGTCGTGTTATTGCTTGTGATTTTCGCAACTCTTACCCACTTACCGCCCTGATACATCTCAATGATATATCCGTCAGCCGAAGCATTCTTAGTCCAGTTTATTCTCAGTGCGTCAGCCGCTCTGCCGCTAAGCTTTGCACCTGTCATAACAGACGGATTTGTCCTAACCGCTAACTCAGTGCTGTAAGCACCATAAGCGACTGCCTTACCCTCCATCTTGTACGCTCTGACTCTGAACTTATAAACGCTTGAAGCCTTAAGACCGCTTGCTCTGTAGGTCGTTGTGGCATTGCTTATTATCTTTGCAACACGCACCCACTTGTTACCCTGATACATCTCAACGATATATCCATCGGCACTTGCATTCTTACTCCAGTTCACGCGGAGCGCGTCTGCCGCTCTGCCACCAAGCTTAACGCCTGTAACCTTTGCAAGCGTGAGCTTAGCTGTGTAAGTATCCTTGTAGCTTGTACCGCAAACCGAGCACTTATGCAGTGTGTAGCCCTGTGCCGTATAAGTAGGCTTAACTACCGTATTCGCATACTTGTGAGCCATTTTTGCTATTGTCTGTGTTTCAACCTTACCGCAACCCGAGCAGGTTCTTGTCTTTGTACCTGTAACCGTGCAGGTTGCCGCCTTGGTGATTTTCCAGTTGCCGAATGAGTGCTTGCCTGTCGCAGGTACAACTTCCTGCGCCTTGATTACCGTGTTGCAGACCGAGCAGTGCTTACCCTCGGTAAGTCCTGTCTTTGTGCAGGTTGCGGCTACCGCCTTGTCGGTTACTTCTGTGTGACCGAGCGCCTCTATAGTCTGTGTTTCAACTGTGCCGCAAACCGAGCAGGTTCTTGTCTGTGTGCCCTCTGCCGTGCAGGTTGCCACCTTGGTGATTTTCCAGTCGCCGAATGAGTGCTTGCCTGTCGCGGGAATAACCGTTATATCTGTCTTTGCGTCACAGCGTGTGCAGTGGTGCGACTTCGAGCCGTCTTTGCACGCCGCCTCAACATCTACAGTCCACTCGTCGGAATAATCATGTACTCTTACCGGCACATCAACGTCAATATCGGTCGAGCAAGCTATCTGCACGTCCTTATTCACAAATTCAGCGGTTTTAAGGACAAGCGCACCGTCAAGCACTGTTATTGTCTGTGTGCCTGTACCGCTGAAGATGAATTTTGTTCCGCGTGAATATAAACCACCGCTACTTGAACTGTAGTTATAGTAATCATTCAGATTGCCTTTGATTTCTATTGCTCCATATACTAAATTTCCACTACCCTCATAGTCATAATTAGTCTCAAAATTACCGTCAACTGTCACTTTATCATTGACTTTGCTTGTGTACAGATATCCTCCTGTATAGCTTGTTGTTCCGTTAGCGTTTTTAACAGGAATATATGCATCATAATTTCCTGTGATATAAAGCTCTCCGCCGCCTAACGAAAGTCTGTTCCAAAGCTTCAGGTCTCCGTTCACGGTCAGCTTATGACCATTTAGATTCATGTCTTCTATGCAGAGGTTTCCGTTTACAGTCTGATCTTTTTCTATATAGCAAGATATCTTCGTGTTATTAAATTCTATTGAACCTGTGGTATCTTTGTTTTCAAATTCTATATTTGCAAACTCTATATCAGAAGTTGATGTGATAATTTGCTTGCCTGTACTGCTAAAAATGAATTTAGTGCCAGAAGAATATAATTTGCTGTAACTGTTAAGATTTCCTTTAATTTCTATCACGCCATCTATATAATAATAATCATCAGAACACGTATTAAAATCTCCCTCAATTGTTACCTTATCATTTGGCTTGCACATACCAAGACGACCACCACTAATGTATGTAACTGTTCCGTCCTTATTCGTTGTTGCCTTATATGCATTGTAATCGCCTGTTATATAAAGCTCTCCGCCATCAGGTGAAAGACTGTTCCATAACTGCAGATTTCCGTTTACAGTCAATTTATGACCATACAAATTCATATTTCTAATTTCAAGATTTCCAGTTACTGTTTCATCTTTTTCTATATGACAGGATATTTCTGTGCTATCAAATTCTATCGAACCTGTAGTATCTTTATTGACAAATTCCACATTTTCAAAATATATATATCCGTCGTCTGCTGTTATAGTTTGCTTAGCTGTACCGCTGAAGATGAATTTTGTACCTTTGGAATACAAGCCGCGTTCTATTGAATAATCTTTACAGTGATCATTCAGATTGCCCTTGATTTCTATTAAACCTAGATTTAAATTACAAAAACGATGATAATAGTCAGAATGATAATAATAATCGACATATGTGTTGAAATCGCCGTCAACTGTTACTTTATCATTGGCATTATTCATATACAGATAACCGCCAGTATAGCTTGTTGTTCCATCATCATTTTCAACAGGGACATATGCATCATAATTACCCATAATTATAAGCTCTCCGCCATTAACATCGATACTTCCACTCTCAAGTATAAGATCACCGTTTATGGTAAGAGTGTGTCCGTTGAGGTCTATTGTGCCACTGCTGTGATAAAGATTATTTAAAATAGTGAGATCATCATCAAGTGTATAGCTCTCATCGGGCAGTCCGCAGGTCTGCAAACTGAGCAGTTCGATATTTTCATCGTTTTGTGTTATTGTTTCTTCACTCGGTAAAGTATACTTATCCGTTACAGTGAAGTAACTGCTGACATCGCTTGTATATTTGGATTCGATAAAAGCGTTATACGCAGAAAACTGAAGAGTGTCAAAAGACAGCTTGACCAAGCCTTTACAGTTTTCTATACTTTTCTTATATTCTTCAAGCTGTTTGTCCTTGCCTGTTACCCATGCAAAAAGCTTGCCTACTATATTGTCGGTATATAAAGCTTCTTCGTATTTGGTAGAATAATCGGCAGCTTTGTATGTAACGTGTTCGTACAAAGTAAATGCCGCAAAGAAACTGTCGGCGTCAGTTGTATTTGCAAGTGATTCTCTTATGAGATTTTCAATATTATAAAGTGCATTAAGCTCATAATATGCCGCTTGTATGTTTTCAGTACCGAACAGAATATTAGCATACATTTTGCCTACAGACTGTGCAAGTGTAATTGCCGTGCCGGTAAGACCCATTGCAGATACTATTTCTTTTTGTACTTCACCAAGTGCAATCTTCATAGCTTCTTCAGCTACAGTACTGCCCGCAAAAAGTGCCACCATATCGACTTTGCTCATAGATTGATTGCATAAATCGCGCATAGTGAGCAAAGCCGCCTTAAGTGCGGTGTTATCGCTGTCACATCTGTTATACATGTCCTGCATCATATCGGCATAACCGACGGTAAGATCGTATATAACCTGTGCCTGACTCAATTTGTTCAACAAATCGTCAAGATTTTTTGATTGTTCTATCAGGTCAGAAATATCACCCGCAACGCTCATATAGCTGCTTATGGTATTTATATCAGAAAGCTCGGCGGCAATTTTTTTAGCGTCCTGCGGATTGAGCTTCATATTCAGATTGTTATACTCTTTTCCGAACTTCAACGCAGCTTTTGTAGTGGATACATGGCACGCATCCGCCATATTCTTCAAAGAACTTATAAAGTCCGAATTCTGCGTTGTATCAGAAAGAATATCCATAAGTATACCGAGATGATATTTATATTCTTTACTGTTTGTAACTTGTATAGCCGCACTCTTAAGATCGAGAGTAGCTAACTCCCAAGCTTTCATCTCGGCTTGAAACGCAGTATCCCTGCCAAGAGTTTCCACATAATTTCTGTATGGCATATATGTCTTATTGACAAGTGTATCATACGATGAAGATTCCTTCATGTAATCCATCATGAATTTTCTGCAGTCATCAGAATATCCGCTGTACCTATCCGCACCCGCCGAAATAACGAACTGCATAGCCGTCACCAGCAGTATAAGTACAGACAGTATGCCTGCCGCCATTGCAAGCAGTCTGCCGCGACGCTTTGTATTTACCGCACACTCGGTACTTACAGCATCGCCCGTTGTGAACAATTGTTGTTTCATATAACGCTCTCCTCATGTTTCTCATATTTTCATTTCCTGTGTAAACACAGTTATAATTTAATGATATACCAATATCTTCATTTGTCAACCCTTTTTTGCAAAATCAGCACCGATTTTACAAAAAAATATGAAATCAAATTCAAATGCACTTGAAAATCAAAAGCTATCACTTAATTAAATTCATTTTGAGTATTATTATACTTATTTATTATTGTGTAAAATGCATCACTGCAAATTTGCTTTATCCCCCGCCCCACACCACCCAAAATTCAAATCCGCGCTGAAAGCGCAACCACAATTATTCATTATTCATCATTCATTATTCATTATTCATTACCTCCACCCCATCTGTACCACCAATGTACCATTTCTATACCACTTGTTATTTCCATTCACGGAAATTATTTTCATCGCATATACTACTTTTGTATCAGCCATAATATACCATAATCTACATAATGAGGTGATTTTTAATGTGTGGAATAGCAGGTTGGATAGATTGCCGCAAGCTCTGCGACAGCACCGCAATAATGCGCAGAATGGCTCAGACAATGACCCCGAGAGGACCTGACAGCGGCGGCTTCTACACCGATGACAACTGTGCCCTCGCGCACCGCCGCCTTAGCGTAATAGACCCCGCAGGCGGCTCACAGCCTATGTCCCGCCCATATGGCGGCGACCGCTTCACCATCGTCTACAACGGCGAGCTGTACAACACCGCCGAACTCCGCTCAGAGCTTGGATCCATGGGCGTTGAGTTCACCACCGCCAGCGACACCGAGGTACTGCTCAACGCCTACATCACCTGGGGCGAATCCTGCCTCGACAAGCTCAACGGCATTTATGCCTTCGCCATATGGCAAGAGCGTGAAAAACAGCTCTTCCTCGCCCGCGACAGAATAGGCGTGAAGCCGCTGTTTTACTACGAATACGCAGGCGGGCTGATCTTCGCTTCCGAGATAAAAACGCTCCTCGCCCACCCTATGATAGAGCCTGTGATCGACCGTGACGGCATAGCGCAGATAATGCTCTTAGGCCCTGCCCGAAAGCCGGGAAGCGGCGTATTTAAAGGGATCAAGGAGCTCTGCCCCGCCGAATGCGCAATGTACTGCCGATGCGGACTTAAAAAGCGGAGTTACTGGACGCTCCGTGCCCTGCCGCATAAGGAAAGCCCGGAAGAAACCGAACAGCACGTTGCCTACCTCCTTACCGATGCCATCAAGCGCCAGCTCGTAAGCGATGTCCCGCTGTGCACGATGCTTTCCGGCGGGCTCGACAGCAGCATAATCAGCGCAGTCGCCGCCAAGGAGTTTGAGAGCAAAGGCAGGCAACTGACCACGTTCTCGATCGATTACAAGGACAACGCAAAGAACTTTCACAGCAGTGCTTTTCAACCCGATATGGACGCGCCGTGGATACGCGAAATGTCAGCATTCATCGGCTCTAAGCACATAAACATTGAGATAGATACCCCCGCCCTTACCGATGCGCTCGAGCTGTCAACCTATGCGCGCGACCTGCCCGGTATGGCAGATGTTGACAGCTCGCTGTACCTGTTTTGCAAGTCGATAAAGAACAATTTTACCGTTGCATTAAGTGGTGAATGCGCCGACGAAATCTTCGCCGGCTACCCCTGGTATCACAACGAGGATATCCTCTACCGTCCCGGTTTTCCGTGGGCGTGCTCGACCTCCTCACGCGCGGATCTGCTCTGTGACGGCATTCTCGGTGACATCGACCCGAACGATTACGTCAACTCCTGCTGTAACGAAACACTCCGTAAAACAGAATATCTCGATACAGACAGCCGCAAGGACAGACGGATGCGCGAGATGTTCATGCTGAATTTCCACTGGTTTATGCAGTGCCTGCTTGACCGCAAGGACAGAATGAGTATGGCTCACGGACTGGAAGTCAGAGTGCCGTTCTGCGACCACCGCATAGCGCGTTACGCCTACAATATTCCGTGGGATATCAAGGCGGCAGGCGGCAGGGAAAAAGGTGTTGTCCGCCGTGCAATGAAAGGCATTCTGCCCGATGATGTGCTATGGCGCAAAAAGTCGCCTTACCCCAAGACCCACAATCCGTCCTACCTTGCCGAAGTAGTACGCAGAATGCGTGATATCTTAAGCAAAAACGACTGCCGTCTGACCGAGATAGTAAGCCGTAAAAAGCTGCTCGATCTGTGCGATGACCCGACCTCTTTCAAGGGTAACTGGTACGGTCAGCTGATGACCTCACCGCAGATTTTCGCTTATCTGTTGCAAATCGAATGGTGGATGAGAAAATATGATGTGAGAATAGACAGACAGTAATACTATTATAAAAATACAACCGGAAACCGACTATAAGGTCGATTTCCGGTTGTTCATTATTTTTTGGTTTCTGCAGGGATTTTACTTTGCCGCAGTCTTTCCGCTTACATTTCCGTAATTACCGTAAAGTGCAGTCTTACCGCTCATATGATACGCGCGTACCCTGAACTTATAAACAGTGTTCTTGGTAAGTCCTGCCTTTCTGAATGTAGTAGTGTTGTTGTTTGTGATCTTAGCAACGCGTACCCACTTTCCGCCCTTGTACATTTCTACTATGTAGCCCTGTGCGGAAGTATTTTTCATCCAATTTACTCTCAAAGCGTCCTTAGCCTTGCCTGCTATCTTAACACCTTTCATTATAGACGGGTTTGTCCTTGCCGTAACAGTAGCGCTGTAGTTGCCGTAAAGCGCCGTCTTACCGCTCATCTTGTAAGCCCTTACTCTGAACTTGTAAACGCTTGAAGCCTTAAGTACGGCTTTTCTGAATGTAGTTGTGCTGTTGTTTGTTATTTTACCAACGCGTACCCACTTATTACCTTGATACATCTCAACGATGTAACCGTCAGCCGAAGCATTCTTAGTCCAGTTGATGCGGAGCGCGTCAGCCGCTCTGCCGCCGAGCTTTGCGCCTTTCATTACAGACGGATTTGTCCTTGTAGCAACAGTCGCGCTGTAATCACTGTAAACTGCAGTCTTACCGCTCATTTTGTATGCTCTTACTCTGAACTTGTATACGCTTGAAGCCTTAAGTCCGGCTTTTCTGAATGTCGTTGTGCTGTTATTTGTAATCTTAGCGGCACGCACCCACTTGCCATTCTGATACATTTCAATTATGTAACCATCAGCGTTTGCATTCTTAGTCCAGTTTACGCGCAGTGCGTCTGCCGCTCTGCCGGTAAGCTTTGCGCCGCCGACCTTTACAAGCGTGAGCTTCGCAGTATAATTATCCTTCTTGTCAGCTCCGCAAATCGTACACTTATGCAATGTGTAACCCTGCGCTGTATATGTAGGCTTTACAACTTTTTCGGTAACATAGTTATGCGTGTGATTTTTCAGACTTGTTCCCGGCTTTGTGGTACGGTCATAAATATAGTAATCGTCCGGAACTTTATTTGTGTTTCTGTCAACCTTGAGCTTTGCCACATCGTCCGCCGTAAGCTGGCACTCATTGAGATAGCTCTTGTCAATAAGCCCATCATCGACAAAACGTTTGATCAAATCATAATCCGCGCAGCCTTCGTCAAATGCGCTAAAAGAAGCTGTCCAGTGCTTATTTTCAGAGTTATACCAGTATAACACATTCTTTTTCTTTTCCTGTATGGAATTGATTGTGTACTTTAATTCATATTCTTCTTTATCGCAATTATATTCATAATCAACATCGTACTCTATCTGCGGTACGGATCTCTTCAGCAGGATATTACTGTATTTGTGATCCTCATATTTTGCACCGGGCACATAGCGTTCCCAGTCATCTATGTATCTTCCGTCTACCCATGTGTCGGATACATATCCGAGGTCGCCGAACCAGTAAATTTCAGAGCCGTTATCACCCGCACTGTCGGTATAGAATTCGTCACCGTCACCGCTTTTATACAGATACGTATATGTCGTACCCGTTGCACCGAATATGCCTGCAATTTTTATCAGACGCACCCATGCGCCGTCACCGACAGTATCGCATATGTTTTCCCATGTGAGCGCATCGGAACGCGGGATATCATCTTTCATTTCGGTCTTGGCATAATCATCAAGAAGCTGCTTTGAGCCATTGAGAGTTATTTCTGTTCCATTGCTACCAAATGTAAAGTACTTCTTTATCTTATCCTCGCTTAGACCCTTGCCTTCACCGTTTCCCTGACCGCCGTAAGAATAAGTTTCACCGTTATATGTAACGTCGACAAGATAATGATTATCTGCATTCCAGGAAATCTCAGCAGCGGTGTCAAGCCGCCGTGCGACAACTGAAAGGACGCTCGGGAAGCCGAGAGAATCGTAACGATAAGGATATATCGCAGATGCAAAAAGCGGTTTACTTCCTTCACGGCTGTATGGTGACTGAAGATAGAAAGTCTGATCCTTGTGCGGTGATGTTGACATTCCCCAATAGTCCTTAACGCGCGTCAATTCTCCAAGGATATAAGAGCCGCTGTAAAGGCATATTGAAGAAAAACCATCCTCCACCGCATCCATATTGTCAAAGAAAGAGGATTTTTTCGCATATGTATCAATAAGATAATCGACGCTGTCCTTTAGTGCAGGGAGCTTGCATTTTACATTGGTATCTTCCCATGTAACGTCGTATCCGTCATCGTTTGCTACTTGCAGTACTACTTCTCCGCCGTCGGTATAATAACCGTAAAATATGTAACCGCCGTCAACTCTGCCTGTTTTTGCGTTCTGATATTTGATGTCCTGAAAAATAGTCGGCTCATCGTCCCATGTATCCCATACCGCTTTTATGATACTCTGTTCTTCCTCATCATATTTAGTCGATTTATCCGTAAATCTGAAAGAAAGAGGATCGGGGTTATCTGTCTGTACAAAGAAATATTGATTGAACGGAGCGAGAAGCGGAGTTATCGTATAGCTGTATCCTGCCGCATTAACTGTACCCGACTTAATATCTGCCGATTCCGCCGCAGCACTCAGCGTTTCTCCTATGGCAGGGATCATATCACCTACAGGTGTCCCGACAACAGTGACAGCCATCACCGCCGCCATAATTCCCGAAGTTATTCTCTTAAGCTTCATACTTTATTTCCTCCCGAATTATCCGCATACATAAACAGACATTGTACGCCATTGCGAACCTCGCCGTTTTTGCCTTATTATTTTTGCATAGCTTTTTTGAACGGCTTGCGTAATATTCCTCAAAAGCCGCTCCACGCTTGAACAAACGTTATCTGATGCATTGTGCGTATCTCGCACTGTTTAATAAATATTGAATACATTTGCTTGTTCCCGGATTATATTTCAGTATAACACTGTTGTTAATTGCTGTCAAGTATTTACTTGGTATTTATGTAATATAAATATAAAATCACCGCATTCTCAGGTAAACAAAAACCGGGCATCGATTTTCACACCGATGCCCGTTCATAACTATTTGATCTTACTTTTTCCGAGTTCCGTTATCTGACTAACGTCCTCCCGCTCACACTTCCGTAATTACCGTAAAGCGCAGTCTTACCGCTCATATGATAAGCGCGAACCCTGAACTTATAAGTCATATTCTTAGCAAGTCCGGCTTTTCTGAATGTAGTAGTGTTGCCGTTTGTTATCTTAGCAACGCGTACCCACTTTCCGCCCTTGTACATTTCAACGATGTAACCCTGAGCAGATGTATTTTTCGTCCAGTTTACTCTAAGTGCGTCCCTAGCTTTACCTGCTATCTTAACACCTTTCATTATAGACGGGTTTGTTCTCGCCGTAATGGTTGCGGTGTAATCGCTGTAAGCCGCAACACTGCCGATCATCTTGTACGCTCTTACTCTGAACTTATAGACAGTAGATGCCTTAAGTCCCGCTTTTCTGAATGTGGTTGTATTCTTATTTGTGATCTTGGCGGCTCTTACCCATTTGCCGTTTTTGTACATTTCGACTATGTAGCCGTCAGCGGAGACATTCCTTGTCCAGTTTACGCGGAGCGCGTCAGCCGCTCTGCCACCAAGCTTTGCGCCGCTGACCTTAGGAAGCTTTGTTATTTTAAAGGTTTTTGTAACAGTACCTGTGTAATTACCGATACCCTTGATCGTTATTTTGGCTGTGCCGACATTTACATTATTGCTGTATGTCACTGTGTAGTCGTAACCATTTTGAAGCGTTGTAATATCATTGTATTTAACTGTCGTCGCAGGCTTTACAGCCTTTCCGGTATAATACTGATTTGCAACAGATATCGTTGCAAGGGATATGTTTCTAACCGCCTTATCTTTTGTCGTTGTTCCATTAGATACTATCATCTGTTTTTCCGCTTTATAAGCGTATCCCTTTCTACACACGAACTCAATCGTGCTATCAAAAACCAATTTTTATGTTAGCTTTACATCCTTATCCCCTCCGTTAATGAAAGACTCTCAAAAGGTTGATTTCAAACTTGAAAACTTATTAAATATCGTAAGTGTTGATGCTGCTAATATAGCAGCAATTCCTCCAAGAATTTTCTTTCTAAATTGTATTTTTATGTCCCTCCTGAGATTAGTTTATTATAAACCGTCGATCGCCGGTTTATATGCTATCTATCATATAAACAGACTTGTTCCATCCGTCCATGAAAACCACTCTGTCATTGAATACATTCATATATGACGGGCGGACATTTTCTTGTCCGAGCTTTTCATATTTCAGCTTCTCACCGGTTGCTGTATCATATATATTTACGGTTGTATCACCTCGCTCATAGCCGTATAATGCAGAATCTTCGATTTCAACATCATTGGGCACACAGGTTATCAGATATTTACCGTTTGGAGTAATCCCACAATAACTGTTTTCTATCTCGTTATCAAAATATTGTACTCTCAGCTCGTTAGTTTTGTAATTGTAGAAAATAACTCCGTTTGAGCGTTCGGAAAACTCCGGATTTATCTCCGGGTCAAACGGCGACATAAAACAGATAAAATCTCCCGCCTTTACAAGCCTGCGGTTGCAGTTGCTGAAAGGGCCTATGTTTATCTGCTGTATCATCTTTCCGTTTTTATCCATAACGCAAAAATAGCAAGCGTCAAATTCATCGGTAAACGCCTCACCCTCGCAGTAATAACCCACTATTTCATTATCAAGCACATAGAAATCCGCAAAATTTTCATCGAATAATTTATCTTTATCGCTTCCGTCTGAATTCATTTTATAAAAGCAGCATTCATCGTTTACAGAAGCATTGTAATATACCTTGTCGTCGGAAGGAACATAAGTACAATGACTTATCTGCGTTTTGCTTGTTGTACTTTTATATATCAGATTTCCGTACACATCGGTAACCTCGTACCATCTTTCACATTCATCGGTATCGACATAATAGTTCCACGCAGAAAAAGAGAACATTCCTTCACTATATTTTACATCCGAATCAAAAGGCTGTGATTCAGATACCGGATCATAGTAACCTCCGACTGTAAAGCAATATACAGCCTTCTTTTCTCTATCGTCATAAACTACACAATCACAAGTATAATCGTTGTCTTGTCTGTGCTGTTGTAAACAATGTAGCAATATCCGTCAGCGGCATCAGGATTTTTCTCCCTGTAAAGCAGTAAATAACGCATATCGTTATCTATATATCCCATCGGAGTGTATGCAAAAAGCGGGTCGGAAAGCCGGTCAATATCCGTTATGCCGGGCTCACTTTCGGGTACATCTGCACTTGTGTCGGCGGGCGGCTGTGTTGCGGGATTTGTTATTATCTCATCATCAGGCGAAAAGCTTAGCCGGCTTGTTGTTTTAAGTATTCTTGCCTTTGTATAATCATCAGTTAAAGGCACGGCTATAGCATAGACAATATCATGGTTATTGACATTTTCGAGAATAGCCGTGAGTTTCGGCACATACCCTGCTTTTGCCGATACCGTAGCATAGTCCTTGCCGTTTACTTGTACTCTCTTATGATTTACATAAAAGAAAACATTATAAGTATCAAAATCCGCGCCGTCAAACAGCACATCACAAGTCTGGGTGCTTTTGTCAAGAATAAGGTGCTCTGTCTCATTGTCCTTGCTGTAAAGCTTTAGCATCGCTCCGCTGCTCATTTCACCCGCTTTTTTAAGCGTATATGACTTTAATGAGCTGTCGGACGCGGGTATATTTTCAAACTCTGCATTTCCGCTAAGCTCAACAGTTTCAGCCTTTTCGTTCATTGTAAGACAAGCTGTGTATACGGTAGAGCCGGCATTTATATTGCCAAAGCCAAAGCCCGCATATTTACCCTGCGGCACATAACCGATATTGAAAATAGAAACAATCTGCAAATTCAGTTCTTTTTTATCTTCAAGCTCCTTTGTAATGCGAGGTTTTATGTTGATAGATACGTTTGTAATTTCATCTTTAGGAAAATTTACGCTTACAGTTTCGGCTTCTTCACTCCCGTTTACGGATATAACCTGCGGTATTCCTCCGATAAACGCCATATATCCTATCGTTATGTCTTCCCGGTTATTTGCGGCATTTGCCGAAAAAGTTATATTTATTTTTTCACCGTTATATTCGATATTCTGCGCGTCGTTCATTTCTGAAAAGTCAAATTGCAGAGCGCCGCTCTGGTACTTGTCATAAAGTTCATAGCGCTCGTCCTCGGTATGAGTTTCGCTGTTTTCGTTCTCAGATGTTTCAAATGGATTTGACACAAGGCTCTGTGTGTCACTTTCACTTGTTCCCGCACAGGAGCAGAGTGAGAGAACCAAAGCTATAGCGAATAGTGATAATAAAACGAGTTTTTTCATTTACGTTTCCTCAGTTATTTGTCTGAAAATTCTAATGTTCCGTCACTGTTTTTGACTATTACTCTGCCGTTTGCAAGAAAAATACTTCCGTCCTCCGCCTGAGGTATTTCCACCTGTTTTCCGTAAGCGTCCATATATGTTCCGTCGCCGAAATACACACAGCTCCTGTCCGCCATATACGCCTCGCCCTTATCGGCAAACTTTTCTTCCGATAAATCACTCACCTTATACCGATAAGTGACAGAATTGTTCGAGCAGTAAATATATTCTCTGTCAGATGCAATCGCATAAAACATTCTTTCGCTGATAATCTTCTTTTCATTGTCAAAGCAGACCGGATTGCCGTCGGAATTAAGATAGAACACCTTGCCGTCAATAACGGAAATATCCCCGTTTATATAATTCTCGCTGAACAGCAGACGGCGCGCGCCCGTATTCAAGTCGAGTACAAACACCTTGTAGTTATTAGTCTGCAGATACAGATTATTCTGATACTTACACATACCGTTGTAGCTGTAATCATCGCTGTCACCCGACCATATTGTCAGCAGGTCAAGATAGCGGCTGAGCCGCTGGGCATCAGGCGCGGCAAGAACGGTTTGTTTATAATAATCGCTAAGCCGTATTCTGCACACATTATCGGTATATGTGCCGCCATTCTGAAAACTTTCGGTATAATAAAGATACCCGTCGCTTGCAAGCATATAATCAACCCTGCCGTCACAGGTTATATTTCGCAGTATATCGTCCTCTGAAAGATTCAGCTTATCGTCATATCTGATTATCCTTTGAGAAATTATATTGTATTCATCGTCGGTCTCGGTACTAAGTAAGTAATATCCTTCACCGTCATAAGCAAAACCGTATCTTCCGTCCGCCGCCGTGTTATCGGCGGTGCTCTGAGAACAGCCTGACAACAGCAGTATCAGCGAAGCGGCAACTGCCGAAATCACTGCCTTTTTTCCCGGACGACAGCGCTTTATACTGCCGATATATACTGCCGCAGTAACCGCTATCACAATAACAGCTATCGTTATCAGCATAACCAGAAGTTCGGCAGGAACGCATGAATACAGCAGAATTTCAAGTCTGCCCTCGGTTACATAACAATCTCCCGTGTAATACGGCGAGCCGAGCACAAGTGAAAACGGCGAATAATACACGGCATTATTCCGGCCGAAAAGATAAACCCACACGCAAGTGACCGCCATAGGCACAAACAGCGACAGCGGCAGATTTTTTGTCAGCGTACAAAGCAGTACGCATACAGCCGAAATAAGCAGGTACCCGAGCAGCTTTGTCAGGTGGATAACAATAAACATTGCGATTATAGACAGACTGCCAAACGGGGTGTTCTCAAAGGCTTCGAGCGACTGTACGCCACAGCCGAGGTTTTCCGCTCCGATAACGGCAAATAATGAAGTAAGCTCTATAATAAACAGTCCGAGCCAGCCGGTAAAAATGAGCGAAAACAAGGATATAAGCCTGTACCCGCCCGAGCGTCTGCCGTTTGCGGCGGTAACGATAAGCGGCTTCATCTTTCTTTCATAATAGCACATTGCCGCAGAGATATAGCATATTGCCATAATAAACAGATACTCTATTCCGCTTGTCATGGCGTTTGAGCCGGACGGGAGCATAAGCAGATTTTCACGGTCTGCGCTTACTCTTTCGTAGTTTGAATAAAGCAGCTTTATAGCGTCATACTTTTCGATTATGTCGGGTATCTCCCGCATCGCGTTTGTAAATTCTTCGGGAGTGGAATATTCGCCCGCTCTGTTTTTTTCAAGTATCTCACTTTGCTGCTGCTTTGCGGCTTCTGCCTCGCTGTATAGCGAGAGTATAGCGGTTTCCTTTTCATCGGTAAGCTGTCCGCCGTACTCCTGCATATATTCGAGATAATATTTCTGCTGTTCGTACAACATATCGCTGTAGCTTGCCTTGTACAAATCCGCACTTGTGAGCAGTTTTGCTATAAAGACTATCAGCAGTACAATAAGCCCGTACTGCTTTATGTACAGTTTTTTCAGTTCATTTTTTAACAGCATTTCATACCCCTCCGTACAGACACGGCAGCAAAGACGACAGCGAGAAGTATTACTTCGGATAAAGTTACAACAACATTGAATATGGGGAAATCAAGGATATTGCAGACATTCATATTTGTGAAAAGCTCTGTCGGACCGACAAGCGTCGTGGGGTTAAGCACGCCGGGGAGCAGCTCCGAGCCGATTACAAGCAGAAATCCCGCCGCTACGCTTACAACCATTGAAATTATATCGTTTTTGCAAAAGGACGATACTGCCGTCACAAGGAATGTAAACATAAGCAGAAACACAAGTCTTAATACGAACGTTATCACAAGAGCGCCGAAAAGCGTAATATTAAATGGGCACATTTCAAATTCCTGCAAGGCGTATATCGGTGCGGAAAAGCCGTCAAAGCCGTAGATAAGCTGAAAATAAACCATATCCGAAGCAAACAGTATAAGTGTAACCGCAAATGTAAATATCGCCGCCGCTGTCAGCTTTGCAAGCATAACCGACCCTCTTTTTCCTGATGAAGATATAAGCTTATTGTAGCCTATAACATACTCCTTTGAAACTATCGGAGATATTGCAAGCACTATGATAAACATTGACAGCAAGGCGGAAAACTTATAGTCGAAGATAGCCTTGTGTCCCTCGGACTGATAATAGCCGTCGAGCGACCTGCCTTTATAGCAATCCTCATACAGCTTTGAAAGACGGTATTCGTACCGGCTCTTATCGCTGTAGAACTCGGCGTTTGCCCTTGCATTTTCGGTTATTTCTGCGCTTTTATTTGAGTATAGAATAGCGTATTCGTAGGACGAAATAAGGTCTTTGAATAAATTTACATCACCGTAGGGGTAGCCGCAATATGTACCCTCAATCGGCTCTTCAATTATACCGTACTCTTTTAGCATCTGCTCCGCATTAGCAAGCTCGGTTTTTAGTCCGTTTATCTTTTCATCAGTTATCTTTCCGCTGTATTTATCGTACAGTATATCCATGCCTTGTACGGCATTTCCCGAAAGGACGGCTCTGCCTCCTCCCGTGTAATAATACAGCTCAAAAACCTTTACAAAGTTTAAAAGAACAAGAATGATAACACAGATAAGGAGTGGCGGCTTCAGTATGTACTTTTTAAGCTCATATTTCAGCATATCATTCACCTATCTCTCCGAAGTGGTAAATGCACACATCTTCAAGCGCAGGCTGAACATTAACGGCGTCGGGGTGGGGCTTCTCGTCACTTACAACACGGACATTGAACCTGTCGTCCTTGCTTATAACATTGCTGACGCGCTTTGTCCGCATAAGCTCCATACCTGTTTCGTAGTCGGTGAGCACCTCCCAGACCTTGCCGTAAATCTCATTGCAAAGCTCACTTTGTGAGGCACAGCTTATCATCTTTCCGCCATCGATAAGTACAACATTCTTAGCAATAAAAGCAATATCGGTAACG
>DOQG01000062.1 GCA_003512525.1 Oscillospiraceae bacterium
TTCCTCTCTTGGTATGCGTGGACAATTAGAAAGCCGTTTTCGGCTGTTTTGGTATTGCAATATGCCCTTTGCCGTTTTCGCGTCTGCAAAGCCGCATGGCACAAGGGCTTTTGCCCGTCTATTTGTCCATGCTGGCGTGCGTTTTCCGCGTCCTTTTGCCGGGGCAATAGGGACACTCTTTGAAAACGCAAAACTCATATTTCCATTGTGGGCGGTAGAAACGGCAAGTACCGCAATCTTCATCATCTCCGGCACAACCGGATTGATAGCGGTCAAATCCCGGCTTCTGCTGCATGATCAGTTCAAACGCCCGCTGCTTGCCCTTTGTGAAATACATTCCGGCTGCGCCTCCTTTCCTGCGGGCATAAAAAAACGGCGTTACTTTCTCCCCAAAAGGGGTTAAGGTAACGCCGCTTGTGTGCGTATTCAGTTTTTAACACATTCCCTGTCTATCCGCTGTCCGCAAAACCATTGATTTTATTAGCTTTTTGCCGCTATCGCTATCACACCTCATTATTAATTGTACCGGTCTTACAAGTATAACAATACCTGACAGCATGACATGGATTGGTGAAATGGTTTTCGGTAATTGCACAAACCTTAAAAATGTAACTATACCGAACAGTGTGACAAGTATAGGTAGTTCGGCGTTTAGCGATTGTACAAGCCTGATAAGTATAACGCTACCGGACAGCGTGAAAGAGATATGCAGTTCAGCATTCAGCGGTTGTACAAGCCTCACAAGTATAACGATACCTGAAAGTGTGACAGATATATACGGAAGTGCTTTTGAGGGATGCACCAATCTTACCGATATAACGATACCGAGTAGCGTGACACGTATTGACGGTGGTGTATTTTCCGGTTGTACGAGCCTTACAGAAATTAAAGTTGCAACAGATAATTCAAGTTACGCTTCTGTAAACGGCGTTTTATACGATAAGGATAAAACTATTGTAATATGTTATCCCACAGGAAAAAAAGATAAAAGTTATAAAATAATCGCTGGTGTGACAGAAATAGGTTACGAAGCTTTTGAGAATAATACTTCGCTCACAAGCGTGACTATACCGAGCAGTGTGACAAATATAGGTAGTTATGCTTTCAGCGGTTGCATAAGCCTTACAGGTATAACGATACCTGACGGTGTGACATGTATAGGCAGTTATGCTTTCAGCGGTTGCACTGGTCTTGCAAGTATAACGATACCGAACAGCGTAACGAATATATGTAGAGGAGCTTTCTCATATTGCACAAGCCTTACAAGTATAAATATTCTTGATGGTGTGACGGACATAGAGGAGAGCGGTTTTGAAGGTTGCAAAAGTCTTATTGACATAACGATACCCGGCAGTGTGACTAGTATAGGCAGGTGGGCTTTCAGAGGTTGTGCAAGCCTTACAGGTGTAACGATACCTGGCAGTGTGACAGGAATAGGCGATGAAGCTTTCGGCTATTACTGGGACGAAAACAACGGATATATTAAAAATGATAATTTCAAGATCATATACACCAAGAATACGGCGGGTCATAGATACGCTGTTGAAAATGGCTTTACAGATGAAGCTTGTCTTATCACTGAAGAGCTCAGCGACGGTGCGCTTAAAATAGACCAATATGCCGGAAATGATAAGAAATATGTTATTCCTGCGAAAATAGGGGGAAAGTCAGTCACAGCGATTGACGATTATGCCTTTAGAGGTTGTGATAAATTAGAAAGTGTAACAATTCCAAATGGCGTGACAGAAATAGGCAGGTATGCTTTCTGGGGTTGCACTAGCCTTGCAAGTATAACGATACCGAATAGTGTGACGAGTATAGGCGCAGGTGCTTTTGAAGGCTGTACTTCACTTAAAAATGTTGTTATTCCCGCAGGCACTACATACATCGGAAATCATGCTTTTGGCTTTTATGAATACATTCACGGTGGCAATAACGAAAGATGGCGGAAAGTAGACGGTTTCAAAATCAATTACACTAAAAACACATACGGTCATCATTATGCCACAATGAACGGATTTTCCGATGAAACGTGTGTTGTGACAGAAGAACTTGAAGACGGTACGATAAGAATCGCTAAATTTGCTTCAGCTACTTCTGAATATACTATTCCATCGGTTATGAACGGTAAAAAGGTCACCGAAATAGGGCAAAATGCTTTTTCGTATTGCACGCAGCTTACACGCGTAACTATACCCGATAGCGTAACAAAAATAGGTTATGATGCATTTTATGAGTGCAGATCGCTCAAAAGTATAACTATACCTAAAAATGTAAACAGTATCGACGACAGAGCTTTTGCGTATATAGGACCTTTCGGAGAAAGAGTTGATAACTTTAAAATTTACTGTTATAGCGGAACTACCGGTGAGCAGTACGCAAAGAAATGGAACTATGATTATGAACTGCTTGCTGATGAACCTACGCTTGCCAAGGTCAGCGGCGTAAAACTTGGTGGCAGAGCGGCAGACGCTCTTCGCATTAACTGGACAAAGAATGCAAATGCCGATGGCTACATAGTGGAAATGTATCAGAACGGCAAATGGGAGCGTGTTGCAAAGATAACAAACAGCAACACCACAACATACAGAAAAGCAGGTCTTAAGGCGGGAACTGTCTACAACTTCCGAGTAAAAGCTTACAAGATGAACGACCGTACTGCGGTTTACAGTGATTACAGCGCAACTGTTGCGGCAATGACTAATCCCTCTGTTATGACAGGTACAAAGCTTGGTGGAAGAGCGGCGGACGCGCTCAGGATAAACTGGACTAAGAATGCTTCTGCCGATGGATACATCGTTGAGATGTATCAGGGTAATAAGTGGGTAAGAGTTGCTAAGATAACAAGCAACAGTACCACAACGTTCAGAAAAGCAGGACTTAAGGCTTCAAGCGTTTACAAGTTCAGAGTAAGAGCGTATAAGATGAGCGGTAAGACTGCGGTTTACGGCGCATACAGTGCAACTGTTGCGGCTAGGACAAATCCGTCTGTTATAAAGGGTGCTAAGCTCGGCGGTAGAGCGGCGGACGCTCTCCGTATCAACTGGAGTAAGAATACAAGCGCTGACGGTTACATTGTTGAAATGTATCAGGGCAACAAGTGGTTAAGAGTTGCAAAGATTACAAGCAACAACACCACAACATTCAGAAAAGCAGGTCTTAAGGCTTCGACTGTATATAAGTTCAGAGTCAGAGCTTATAAGATGAGCGGCAGCACGGCGCTTTACGGTAATTACAGCGCGACTGTTACCGCAAGGACAAATCCGTCAATAGTAAAGGGTGTCAAGATCGGCGGCAAGGCTAAGGACGCACTCAGAGTGAACTGGGCTAAGAACGCTTCCGCGCAGGGTTACATCGTGGAGATGTACAAGGGCGGAAAGTGGGTAAGAGTTGCTAAGATCACAAACGGCAATACTACTACTTTCAGGAAAGCGGGTCTTGCAAAGAATACTGCTTATAAGTTCAGAGTTTGCGCTTACTATATGAGTGGTAAGACAGCACTTTATGGTAATTACGGTAGTGTCAGTGGAAAGACTGCGGCAAAATAACGCTCTGATTAAAAGCAAAAGTTAATAATAAGACCGGGTAGCGATGTTAAGATCGTTGCCCGGTTTTGCGTTGTATGGGATAGTGCGGGGGCGGTGGTGTTTGATGGAGTGGAGATAATCGGTGCGGCGATCCCTCAGTCTTGACGGCAGATAAGGTTTGCAAGATTTGGGCGTTGTTGGTGTCGCGGAGAATGGGTGTATTTGAAACAAGCAAGCCTTGCCGCAAGCCAGCTCCCTTTGGCAAGGGAGCCCAGCGAGGTGCTTGGCGGGGGATAGTGCGGGGTTGGCGGTGTTTGTGGGAATGGAGATAATTGGGGCGGCGGGCGGGGCGGGGAAATCGCTCCGTATTATTTATGTTGAAATCCGGCGGGGAACGTGGTATACTTAAAATGCAATAAATTCTGAATTTCAGAACGTGGAGAACGGAGAGAATACTATGAAGGAAGCTGCTATAGAAACGGCAGTTCAGGCGCTTATTGATTATGCTGTGGCAAAGTCGCTCATTACCGAAGACGATGAGATATGCGTCAGAAATTATCTGATGGATATGCTGAAGCTGGAAAAATGGGAAAAACCGCCCGTGAAGGAGTACGGGTCGGTTGACGAGATACTGGACGAAATTGTGGACTATGCGGTCGAAAAAGAGATAATACCCGCATCGAATGCGTGGAGGGATCTGTTTGATACACGCATTATGGGTGTATTCACGGCGATGCCGCACGAGGTTATAGCTAAATTCCGCGAAAAATACGGCGAAAGTCCGAAAGCGGCTACCGACTGGTATTTTACATACAGCGAGGATACAAATTACGTCCGCAAGGGCAGGATAGCGAAGGATATACGCTGGAAGTACGACAGCGAGTACGGACAGCTTGATATTACGATAAACCGCTCAAAGCCCGAGAAAGATCCGAGGGATATCGCCGCCGCAAGAAATGCCGCAAAGGTTTCTTATCCCGCGTGTCAGCTTTGTATGGAGAATACGGGATTTGCGGGTACGCTTACTCACCCCGCAAGGCAAAATCTGCGCCCGATACCCATGACTATCAACGGCGGAAAGTGGGGATTTCAGTATTCGCCATACGGCTATTACAACGAGCATTGCATAGTGTTCAACAGCGGGCATATCCCGATGAAGATAGACGCGGAGGTGTTCGGCAAGCTGTTTGATATAATCGATATGCTTCCGCATTACTTTGTCGGATCAAATGCGGATCTGCCGATAGTCGGAGGGTCTATCCTCTCGCATGAGCATTTCCAGGGCGGACACTATACATTCGCTATGGAAAGTGCACCGGTCGAATACGAATTTAAGATGAGCGGTTTTGACAGCGTTAAGGCGGGAATCGTCAAGTGGCCGATGTCGGTAATCAGGCTCAGCGGTAAGAACAGGGCAGAGCTTGAAAAGGCGTGTGATAAAATTCTCGTTGCGTGGAGAGCGTACAGCGATGAAAGCGTCGGAATTTACGCGTTCACGGACGGAGCTTTGCATAACACGATCACTCCTATCGCAAGGCGGCACGGAGATGTATATGAATGCGACCTTGTGCTCAGAAACAATATCACGAGCGCGGAAAGACCGCTCGGTATATTCCACCCAAATCCGTCACTGCATCACATCAAGAAGGAAAATATCGGTCTTATCGAGGTAATGGGGCTTGCGGTGCTCCCTGCAAGGCTTGCAAGCGAGATAACGGCACTTTGTGATGCGCTTGTAAACAAGACCGACCTTACGGGCGATGAAAAGCTGTCGGGTCACGCCGAGTGGATGAACGGACTGTATAAGAAATATCCCGATGCCAAAGCCGCTGATGCGGAGAACATCATAAAATACGAGATAGGCGCTGTTTTTGAGCAGGTGCTGCTTGATGCAGGCGTTTACAAGCGTGACGAAAAGGGCAGAGAGGCTTTCGGAAGGTTTATCGACAGTGTAAAATAATATCCCGGCGGTATTGTAGGGCGGCGTTTGTAACAGGATACATTTTGCAGGTGCAAATTGCACAAAATTCAAAGCGATTTTCATACAATGATAATATAAATTGTGTACGCCTGTTGATTTTTCTAACGAAATGTGCTATACTCTTATTTAAATAAGTGCTTGTTTATGAAACAGTAAATTTAACGAACATGTCAAGAGGTCGACTGGGGGGGATCACTGTGCAGAAAATCAAACATAAAACAGAAGTGCTGTTGGCTGTATCCGTTATAATGACAGTGATCTTTATTATATTTGCCTCGTTTTTTATGATCAACACTACGAATGCACTTAGCAGTGAGGTCGATAAATATATCGACAGGACTGTAACGCAGAAATTCGAAATTGTTGAAAACAACATAAATAACGATATATGCATCGTTAAAAACTTTGCGGCGTGCCTAAGCGACTACCAAGCGTTTGACAGGAATACGATCATACGAAAGATCAGCGAACTTGAAAACAGCAGCGAAACAATAGACGTATTTATAATCGCAGATGAAAACGGCGATGTAATAACAAGTAAGCGTATAGATAAGAATGTTTCGACCCGGGAATATTTCAAGAAGGCTATAAGCGGTGAAATCAACATTTCAAAGGCTATATTCAGCGAACCGGACGGGAAAATGGTGAATGTCATCGCAGTGCCGATATACGGCGATTATCAGCGTATTGTCGGTGTTGCCGCAGGAATATGCGACTTGAATGTAAATGCAAAACAGCTGGATTTATCGTTTTCGGGTAAAGAATATGACAGCAACGGTTATGTGCTAAATTCGGACGGCGAAGTGGTGATGTCGGGAAGCAATGCGATCGGTGACAATGTTCCGATGGGGGATCTGTTCTTCTCCTCTGATTTTTTAGCCGGTGTAAATGAAGCTGACAGAAGCACTGTTAAGGATAACTTCGCCAAGGTAGGCGGTAGAGGAATAATCAAGAGCTGCTGCAACGGTGATAATTATATAGCTTATTACAGTGGTTTTACCGAGCTTGATGATCTGCACTATCTGCTTATTTTCAGAGAAGATGTCGTTGCCACTCAACAGAATTATTATGCATTTGTCAATATATTGATGTATGGGCTTTTCCTGCTGATACTTGTGTTGGTGATCATTGCATATGTTGTTATAGTCAGAGTATCGTTCCGCAGATTGAAAAAGGCCAACGCAGAGGTCAGCCGTATCGCTTATACTGACAGATTGACAGGGTACAGTACATGGGATAAATTCGTTATCGATGTAGGCGGCTTGTTGAAACACGAATATCGCAGATATGCACTTGTAAGCTTTGATATCGATAAGTTCAAGGCTATAAATGATATGTACGGTCACGAAGAGGGCAACAGAGTGCTCAAACTGATAGCAGATACGGTAAACCGCAACTTGCAGGACGGTGAGACGTTCTCAAGAATAAACTCGGATAATTTCTACATATTCATGTTTTATCACAGTGATAATGACATATCGAGAAGAGTAACTTCGTTGATACAGGCTATTGAGTACGAAGTAACGGAGTTTGTTCCTGTGCTTTCTTTCGGAATTTACAGAATAACGGATAAAAGTGTATCGATAAGACGAATGGGCGACCTTGCCGATATAGCAAAACGTACTGTGAAGTACGGTGATGACAGCGCATATGCATTCTATAGCGAAAGTATGCTTGAGGAAATGCGTGAGGAGAAACGCATTGAAAATGAGATGCAGTCGGCGCTTGATATGCATGAGTTCTGCGTATTCTATCAGCCTAAGGTATCGCTTGACGGTAAGGTAAATCTTGCCGGTGCGGAAGCGCTTGTAAGATGGATAAAGGACGGAACGGTCATTTCTCCCGGCAAGTTTATCCCGCTGTTTGAAAAGAACAGATTTATAGTAAAGCTCGACTTCTACATAATGGATCAGGTTTGTCAGAAAATAAAGAACTGGCAGAAGTATTACAAGGATCTGCTGATATCTGTAAATATGTCAAGGGTTCACCTCAAAGATCCGCAGTTTGTTAAAAAGCTGAATGATATTTGTATAACTCATGGCGTTTCAACTTCAAGCATTGAGATCGAGATCACGGAGAGTGCTGCCTATGAATCGCTTGATGTTCTGACTACAGTATTCAAACAGCTCAAGGAATATGGCTTCCATATTTCGATCGACGATTTCGGATCGGGCTATTCCTCACTCAATATGCTTAAGGATCTGCCTGCAGATGTGCTGAAGATAGACAGGGCGTTCCTTGCGGAATCAAACAGCAACAAGAGAGCCAACGATATACTCGGTTATGTTATCAGAATGGCTGGCTCGCTTGGTATGCATACTATATGCGAGGGTATCGAAACCAACGAACAGGCAAAGCTGCTTGGCGGTCTTGGCTGTGAGATGGCACAGGGCTTCTACTTTGCAAAGCCTATGCCGAGCGATTCTTTTGAAGAGATACTAAAGGGTAACAGCAAGACTATAAATATTCCGAGTAACGATCCTGAGGAGGATAAATGAGCATTTCTAATGAGTCCCTGCCGATAATAGCGGGGATTATTACCAATACGGCAAGGTCAATGACTATGGTAATGCAGTATATCTATACTGTGTCTGACAGCGATTTTTACAACATAAATATCAAGGACGTTTTCAGGATCGCGCTTATGGATGTTACAGAAACGTCAAGGCTTGAAAATCTCGGGATAAGGATAAAGACACCTGAAAATGATGCTATGTTTGAAACGGCTGAGTTCGGCAGGGTACAGCATCTTATCATGTACAGTCTTGCGGTGCGTTTGCCGTTTATAGCACGTCAGACGGAAGATTTTCCGCTGTCGGATAAACAGCTTAAGCAGGTGTACGAGATTATGCTAAAGAACGGTGCGGATAATTTCGGAGATATCATCTATGAGAGCTATGAGGGCAATTTTAAAGTCAGAAAGCAGAAAACGCCGTTGCCGTCGTATTCATCGGACTGGTTCAGGCGTTATGTTTACACATATATGCCGAAATTCGGTGAGATAAACAACCGCAACCTTTATTTCCTCGGTTGTGTTGAGGCTATGTTTCCGCTGTATTATTCGGCGATGATATCTCAGCTTAAAAAGGTAATGTTCCTGCTTGATAAGTAAAAGATGAAAAATCCCACAACGTTTAAGACGGTTGTGGGATTTTGTTGATACGAAATCAAGTAACGGATTATTTTATCGGAACAGCTGTAACGATGCAAAGGAGGATAACATGAGAGAGCTTGAAACAAAGCGACTGTTGCTCAGAAAGCTGAGGAAAAATGACGCAGAGAGTATTTTCGGAAATTGGGCGAGTGACAGCGAGGTCGCAAAATATGTTACATGGAATGCGCATAAGGATATAAACGAAACCAAGGCAATTCTTGATATGTGGCTGGCGGAATATGATAGTGATAGCTGTTACCGTTACGGCATTGAGAATAAGGCAGACGGTGAGCTTATAGGAATGATAGATGTAGTCGGTTATCATCACGGAAATCCCGTTATAGGATATTGCTCCTGCCGCAGATATTGGGGCAATGGGTTTATGACCGAGGCGCTGGGTGCTGTTATGAAAGAGCTTGCGGAGGACGGATTTGACACATTTGTCATTGAGGCGGCGGAGGACAATGTTGCAAGCAACAGGGTTATTGTGAAGAACGGATTTCAGCTTGTGGACAAGAGAGAGGACAGGCTGTCGGAAATAAAGCCGCAGGTCGTTACGATAAATTCGTATAGGTATTATGTTGAAAAATAGATACAACAACAGCCGCCCGAATGGGTGGCTGTTGTTTATCGGTGCGGTTTTATGATATAATATCTATATTATACTCGATTTTCATGCGTTTTTCATTTAATTTTATCAGACACCCACCGCGGCTATTACACCGCGGCAGTGCCAAATTCAATTATTTATTTTGCCGCCGGCATCAACGCTATATAATCATTCGTGATACTGTTTTCGTCTGCCTTATATGTTCTCTTCTCAGCATAAACAGGTATTATACTGCCGTCCTTTGTCTTTGCGTAAGTAAGTATCATATCATCGTCAGCCGTATACTCTGTTTTCAGAAGCTCATTGTGTGTCGGACAATATTCATCATCCTCGCCGTCCTGATGCATACCCGGCTGAATGGCGTAAACGCCGTCGTTCGCCGCCATTTTCTTCTTGGCGTCATCATACGGCAGGATATTTACCGTACCTGTTTTCTTGACATAAGGTGCTATTCCTTCAACCGTTATATAAGTATCACAGCCGTTATAATCGATAGTGACGGTCTTGCAGAACATTTCATTATAATCAAGTATCTGCTCTTCTGTCGTAGCGGGCTTTTTCGTTTTCGCCGTATATCTTATCGTGGGGTAGAATGCTTTATCTTCATTTATCTCATACGTTTCAAAAGAGCTTTCCTCGTATCCTTCGCCGAAAACCGACGAGTGATTTTTGATATACTCCGCAAACTCACTCTTTATCTTTCCAAGCTGTTCATCGGTAACATAAAGCGAATCTGTCCGATTTTTACGGTGTTCAAGCGCCAATGCATACAGCGTTTCCGACGGATATATTCCCGCTATATGTGCCACGGAATTATCATCTGTGCTGAACGACTGTATACGCATAACAAGTATACCCTTGTCGTTTACCCATATGCTGATATCCGGAGATGAAAGCTCTCCGCCGTAAGCGACCTTATACAGTTTATTTCTTATGTCATACCATACGCTCTCACCGTACAGATAATCAACATCGGGATAATCCTTGCATGTAAAGAACGCTTTATCGACCTGCTTTATTCCGTCCTCACTGTACAGTTCGATTTTGCTGTTTTCGTCAAAGCTGTATGTATCAAGCTGAGTTACCGATGCAAGATCGTCTATCGTGTATCTGTTGCTCACATCACCCGGCGCACCAAGACCGACAGAAAATTTATCATGTTGCACCTTGATGAAATCTCTTGCGAACATTGTTTTTTCGTTAATTCCGTTTGAGGTGGAATAATCGCTGTGTGACGATGTGTTGCTGTTTCCGCTGAAAAATGCGCTGAGATATTCTGAACCTCCGAGCGCTATCATTGCGGCGGTCGCTACTGTGATAAGGCAGAAGCAGGCGGCTGAAACGCCGAGAAATGCAGAGCTCAGATACCACTTTTTTTGGCGCGGCGTTTCGTCAAGTGCATCGGAAACGTACTTCTCGTTTATGTCACCGAATGCAGTAAAAAGAGGGAATGCTTTATGCTCGTTCATAATTTTTCTCCTTTCTGAATGTATACTTCTTTCTCCGAAAGGCACTTTCTGAGTTTAGTCCGTGTGCGGTTCAGAATAGATGTGATGTTGGTTTCGGTAAGTGCAAGCCTTTGAGAGATATCGGCTATGCTGTAGCAGGCAAAATAACGTAAGACGAAAATTTTGCGTGTACGCTCGTCAAGCTGAGCTAAAAATGCGTTGAGGACGGATTTAAGCTCATTGTTTTCTGCCGATTTTTCGGTGTTGTCCGTTGCGGGAATACATTCTTCAAGCTCTGACAGCAGTGCATCGGTTTCGCCACAGCGCTTGGAGCGAGTGTTATAACGAAGCTTGTCGAGGGAAAGGTTGCGAACGATTTTAGCCACATAAGCACAAAGACTGCGTGGCTTTTCGGGAGGTATCGTGTTCCATACTTTCATATATGTATCGTTTGTGACTTCTTCGCTGTCGCTTCTGTTGCCGAGAACGTTATATGAAATCGATGAACACAGTCCGCCGTATTTTTCTGACAGGAGCTTTAATGCCTGCTCACTGCGGCTTTCAAGCAGGGTGGTGATTTTCTTGTCGGATATATCCATATTACCTCTCCTTTTTCTCTCTTCATAAATTAAGACGATGTTTTTACGAAAATGTCACAGGGTATTGTAAAAAAGCCGTCCGTGTGGGCGGCTTTTTTATAAGTGTTTGTTTATATTAAGTATCAGACCTGTCGGTAAAGTGAATAATTCATCAATTAATAAATGAATCTGCACTAACAAGTTATTACCGCCGGTAGTGAATAATTCATCAATTAATAAATGAATCTGCACTAACAAGTTGCTACCGCCGGTAACGGAGGTCAAGCAAAGCTCAGTCTGTCAGAACGGCGAATTGGGAGTGGCGACCCGCCACACGGCGAATTTGAGGCGGCTCACAGCCGCTTATTGGGTCTTTTTGCGCAGGAGGAAACCGAGAAGCGAGAAGACGAGGAACATTCCGAGGTTTGCGATTACTACACTTGCACCGGCGGGGAAGTTGTCGGCATAGTAGGTTATCGCTATACCGATAATGTAGCTGACGCAGGAAACGATCGCAGAGCAGATCGTGACACTGCGGAAGCTCCTGAATACTCTCATTGAGGTCAGCGCAGGGAAGATTATAAGACTTGATATCAGGAGTGCACCCATAATTCTCATTCCTACCACAATAGTAAGGGCGGTGAGGAGTGCTATTATCGTGTTATATACACCTGACTTTACGCCTGTCGCCTTGGAGAAATTTTCGTCAAAAGTCACGGCGAAAATCTTATTGTAGAATAACACGAACATTACAAGGACGATAACAGAACAGATTATGCTGAGTGCAAGATCGTCATTGCTTATCGCCATAATGCTGCCGAACATATAGCTGTTCATATCGGTCGCGCTGTTTGTGCCGGACACAACTATCGCACCGATAGCGAGCGCACTGCTTGACAGGAGCGCTATTGCGGCATCGCCTTTTATTTTGCCGTCAGAGCTTATTCTGAGCAGGATAAACGCGGCCGCTATTACTACGGGGATCGATACCTGTAACGGCGCTAAGTTCAGTGCGGAGGCGATCGCAAGTGCACCGAAACCAACGTGGGAAAGTCCGTCACCTATCATTGAAAAACGCTTCAATACAAGGCTTACGCCGAGAAGTGCGGCACAAAGCGAAACGAGAAGTCCGACTACAAGAGCGCGGAGCAGAAATCCATATTGAAAAATCTCCAGCATTTTAACGTACCTCCTTTGAGCCTGTGTGGTGGTCGCAGGTGCAGTGACAGTCACAGGTGCTCATCGCGTGGAATATGTCGGTGCTACGGTACTCGGCGGTAGTGCCGAAGAAATATGCACCGCTCTCCATATGGAGTATCTTTGTACCGTATTTCAGTGCGCCTTGCAAATCGTGGGAGATCATAATTATCGTTACGCCTTGCTCGCGGTTTAGCTTGCTTATTATCTCATACATTTCGGCGGTCACGATAGGGTCCAGTCCCGAAACAGGTTCGTCAAGCAGTAAGAGCTTCTTTGTGGCACATAGCGCGCGGGCGAGAAGCACTCGCTGCTGCTGACCTCCCGAAAGATTGCGGTAACTGCGGTGGGCTATGTGGGTTATTCCGAGCAGTTCTATATTATCGTCACACTGTTTTTTGTCGGCTTTTGAATAGAACGGAGAAAGTCCTTTCCTGCCAAGACAGCCTGAAAGCACGACCTCGCGGACAGTAGCGGGGAAGTCTTTCTGTGCGGCTGTCTGCTGGGGAAGATAGCCGATCTCGGTCTGCTTTAATCCGTCACCGAAGATTATTTCGCCACAGAGCGGGGAACGCAGTCCGAGAAGCGTTTTCATAAGGGTGGATTTACCGCTTCCGTTCTCGCCGACTATGCACAGATAATCACCTGCGGAAACATTGAAGCTGAGGTTCTTTACAACAGGCATTCCCTCATAGCCTTCGGTAAGATTTTTGCATTCTATCAAATATGACATTGTATCAACTCCTGTCAGCCGTTAAGGGCTACTTTCAGATTTTCAAGGTTTTGTTTCATAAGGTCAACATAGCTTATATCGTTTTCAAGATCCTCTTTTGAAACGTTGTGGCAGGAGTGGAGCATAAGCTTTTTCGCTCCTGTTTCATCACACAAAGTATTTGCTATCTTGGTGCTGCTAAATTCGAGGTAATAAACTGCGGGAATGCGGTTTTCTTTTATCTTGTCTGTAAGCTTTATCATAGTCGAAACGCTCGGCTCACTTTCATCTGAGCAGGCGCTGAATGCAGCATAGCAGTCAAGCCCGTACTCGTGTGCAAGATATCTGAACGGAAACTTGTCGGCAAGCACTATCGTTTTGTTCTTTGCGTTGTTGATCGCTGTTTTGTAATCATTGTCAAGCTCCGCAAGCTGTTTATCGTATGCGTCCTTGTTTTCGGTGTAAAGCTTGCTGTTTTCGGGGTCGACCTCACAGATCGCATCGTAAACGGCGGATAGCATCAGGCGGGCGTTTTTCGGCGATGTCCAGATATGCTCGTCGGTTTCGTGGTCGTGGTCGTGGTGATTGTGCTCGTCTTCGTGCTCGTCCTCGTGCTCGTCTTCGTGCTCGTTCTCGTCATCTTCCGAAAGGGTAGGAACATAATCGATAAGTTTAACGATCTTTACCTTGCTTGTATCATTTGAACTGACTATTTTGTCTGCCCACTGTTCATTTTCGCCGCCGATATACAGGAATATGTCGCAGTTCTGAATTTCGATTATATCCCTTGCGGTAGGTTCGTAGTTGTGGATCTCGCTTCCTGCCGGGAGAAGTATCTTTAATTCGGCGTTTTCACCTGCTATATGCTTTGCAAGGTCATACGGCGGGAAAACTGTCGATATTATCTTAAGTTTTGTGCTGTCGCTCTCAAAATAACCGCTTTCCGATGAGCAGGCGCAAAGACTCAGGATCAGTGCGGATGCGGTGAATAGGGAAAGCAGTTTTTTCAGTAATTTCATTATATCACTCTTTTCATTTTGTGTCGTGCTGTTTTGCGCATTCTCCGCAGATGCCGTAAAATACGGTGCGTGAGCTGTCGATAGTAAAATTGTGTTCAACGGAAATATGTGCCGCTATGTCTTTCAGATAGTCGCATTCAAGATGGATAAGTCTGCCGCACTTAAGACATTTCAGGTGGAAATGGTCGTGACATTCTTCGCCGCCCGAATACTGATAGCAGGCACTTTTGCCCTCGCTGAGGATATATTTTCTCACAAGGTGCTGTTCGCAGAGCTTTTCAAGGTAGCGGTAGACGGTGGTTTTACCGACCTGTTCGGGTTTCAGCGCATCGGCTATGCTGTCGGCGGTGAGGTGGCTGTCTGCGTTTTCTTTTATATATTCGAGTATCAGCTCGCGCTGGCGGGTGTTGTATGACACTTTGATCACTCCTCGGTAATTCTTGAAAATGAAATTGAAATTCATTTTCAAATCATTAGCTATTATACTCTCGTATTTTGTGAATGTCAAGAGGTAATGAGAAATATTCTTGAAATTTATAGTGAAATGTGATAAAATCAAAATATATGTTCGAATGCGAGGTGTAGGTATGGATAAGATACGCATAACAAGAGATGAAAACAACGCTGTTGTGCTGCGCTTTGACAAGCGTGACGACTGCGTAAGCTATACTGTATATTTCAGAAGGGAAAACGGCAGGTTCAGAGCGCTTATAACTACCGAGAAAACGGCAGTGAAGGTAAATGCCGTGCTCGGACTGTGTTATTTCAGGATAACGGGACTGACAGAAAACGGCAGAACGGTGAATATCGGAACTGTTGATACTTCTTCGCTGCTGAAAAAGACAAGCTTTATCACTATGGGCTCGTACAATATTCAGATGATAACGGAAAGAAGCCCTAAGTTCTCTGCGGATAATACATTAAGGCGGATTTCGCCGCTGACGGCATTCTTCCCTGAAAAGGTTGACGAAAAGAACATTGACAGCGGCAAGAAAGCGTTTGAATATATAGAGAAGAATAAGTCGGACTTTTTTATATTTGACTTTTACGGCACGGCGGTACACGGACTTATAAAGGCGGAAAACACATTTCTGACGGGCGGCATAGACGGCAACGAAAAGCTTGGCGAAAAGCTGCCTAACATACTCCCGCCGGAGGTTTATCAGCCGCTGGTCGATATATTCGCAAAAGAGATACTTAAGCTGTATCCGAACGATAAGATAATACTTGTAAGGACATTGTCGCCCGAGTTCTACGGACTGTCGCGGCAGGTCAGAAAAAGTACGCCGAAGAACAGACTTAACGAGTTCCTTTCTAAGATGGAGGCGTATTTTATCAAGCTGGTACACCCTGTTGTTATCGATCTTTCGGGAAAGTATTTCGGCGACCTTGCGGTCAAGGGTGACGGTAAGGAGGCTGTATTTGACAGCTACTATTTTGCTGACTGTGAAAAGGCGCTTGATGAAATAATATCCGGTGAACCTGGAAAATTGTACAAGGAGCAGGATATCGATTCAAGGCTGGATCAGTTGATGTGTTATTATGACAGTGCGTGCTCAAGAGGGATACTTACGGTGCTGCTTGACAGGAAAGAGCCTGTGGATACGATCATGTTCCATACATCGAGGGAGTTTATTGCGGAGAACAGAGCGGAGCTTAGGGATATGATCGGACAGCACTATTCAAGTGTTACCGATATATACAGATATTACGATTTCGGCGACAATATCGAGATGAAAAATGCTGTGAAAGTGATAGCCGCATTGGAAAGCAATACTTTGCAGAACGTGACGCACGGCGAGCTTATAAGACTGCTTGACAGACAATACAGGATAAAGCGTCCGATAGCAAACTTTGTAAGAGCTACACTTAGCGGTGCACTCGGAAAAGAAGCCGATATAAATGAGCAGAACCTGCGGTTTATGACAAGACTTGCGTTTGAACTGTGGGAGGGAAGCGACCCTAAAGCAATACCTCAGAAAATAGAAGAGTATGAGAGAATACACAACTTCACGCTGATAGATATGTGGGGTACAGGCGTTATCAAGAGGGCGCTCGCTCAGGCAAAGCAGATAAAGATGAACACCGTTATAAATGGGGAGTCGTTTGTATGGGCATTTGACAAGCCGCATTCAATCGAAGAAAAGAGATTTTCGACTGCGGACAGATCCGGAGCAAAGGCGCTGTCGCAGCTTATGAGAAATTCTATACAGACGCTGACTGTAAGCTCTGCGCGCTGGATAGCGATAGATATGGCTGATGTTATTGCGGATAATGCCATGTATAACGGCGAAGGGTTTACGGTCGACAAGCAGTATGCAAATTCCGACCTTGCGGTTATTCTGGGAAAAGACGGACAGCCGTTCACGCTTGACGCGGTAAAGGATAAGGAGCGTATACTTACTGCCTGCGACAAGCTCTCTGCATTTGTAAAGCAGAAGTACGGCAGTAATATCATTCTGTGCAGGACAACGCTCAATGATAAGGTGAGAGATCATGACGGCAGGATAAAGCCGCTTGTGACAGACAAGAAGAAATTTGCTAATGCAAAGGCTCTGCTTGAAATGTGCGAGGATAGGTTCATTGCGAATACCGAATGCTATGTGCTTGATAACTCAAAGAACTATGTTTCTGATGAAAACTTCGCTGCGGGCGGCGCAGGAATAGCGAGGTTTGAGGCGGATTTCTATTCTGCGGCGGCTGACTATATTGACTATATTGTGCAGTATAGCCCGGTGCAGAGGTGTTTTGAGAAGTTGTAAAGCAGTTTGAATGGAGGATACATGAAAAAGATAATTGTAGCATTTATGCTGTTACTCGGAGTTTTGCTAACAGGTTGCAGTAATGAGTTTGCAAAATCCGAATATGACAATAATAAACTGATTGCGGAAACTGCGGACAGGTATTCTAAGAGTGCGGCGGTAATGAATTATTATGATGATCATCTTACATTCACAGCAGGAAGCTTTGACGGCAGGCAGAGAGTGTGGTCGGAGAGCTACGACAGTGACAGGAACATTCTTGTTAGCCTGAAATTGACACTTGAATCTGGTACGGCTAAAATTGTGCATATAGACAGCGATAACAATGTCGAAGTCATTGCAGAGTGTGACGGCGGTAAAATAAATTATGATTCCGTTGTTTATAACATTTTAATGAGTAAAGGCGAAAACCGCATTAAAATAGTCGGATATGAATGTAAAGAGTTGAATATTGATATGAATATAAACAACTGAGCCGAAACTACCCCGTGAGAATTTCTCACGGGGTAGTTTGATATCTGTTTAAGCTCCGACTTTAATTATCGGGGCTTAAGTGCATAGCCGGCTTTGATGTTCCGGATGAGGTATTCGGTTGCTGTTGCAGCCGCAGATAAAGTAAATGAAATATGATAAAGCCCCATGGGGAATATTCCTCACGGGGCTTTGGCTTATTATGCGTTAATTACTTGATATCGGCGTGGTGTGCCTGTATTGACTTTACGCCGAAGTGCTTGTTGGTTTTGAGCGACTTTATACCCTCAATGCTTGCCTTTGCGGCTGCCATTGTCGTGATATAAGGTACTTTATGTCTGATCGCCGACTTACGGATATAGCTGTCATCATTTGCACTTGTCTTGCCTGCGGGAGTGTTGATGATAAGCTGTATCTCGCCGTTTGCTATCGCATCGGTGATGTTGGGTCTGCCCTCGTACATCTTGTTGATACGCTCGGCGGCAATGCCTGCTTCCTTTATCATTTCATAGCTCTTGCCTGTTGCAAGGATACGGAAACCAAGCTCACTGAACGACCTTGCAATATCGAGCAGTTCGGGCTTATCTCTGTCGCATACGCTGAGGAGAACTGTGCCCTCAAGAGGAAGTCTTACCTGTGTTGCTTCCTGTGCCTTGTAGTAAGCTTCGCCGAATGTGGGGGCTATACCGAGCACCTCCCCTGTAGAACGCATCTCAGGACCGAGAACGGGGTCGACCTCCTGGAACATATTGAACGGGAATACCGCTTCCTTGACACCGTAGTGGTTTATCACCTTGTCGTGAAGCTCCGGTACGGGGGAGGGCTTGCCGGTCAGTGAAGATGTGATTATCTGTGTTGCAAGCTGTACCATGTTTATATTGCAAACCTTTGATACCAGCGGTACTGTACGTGATGCTCTGGGGTTTGCTTCAAGAACATAGACTGTATCGTCTTCTATTGCGTACTGCATATTCATAAGACCGCATACGTTCATTTCAACAGCGATCTTCTTTGTATAATCCTTGATCGTTGCAACCTGCTTTTCGGTAAGGTTCATAGAGGGCAGGATACAAGCCGAGTCACCTGAGTGAACGCCCGCAAGCTCAATATGCTCCATAACAGCGGGAACAAAGCAGTTTGTGCCGTCGGAAATAGCGTCTGCTTCGCACTCTGTAGCGTGGTGCAGGAAACGGTCTATCAGTATGGGACGGTCGGGGGTTACGCCTACTGCCGCAGACATATAGACCTTCATCATCTCATCATCGTGAACTATCTCCATACCTCTGCCGCCGAGAACGTATGAGGGACGAACCATAACGGGATAACCGATGCGGTTTGCGATTTCAAGTGCTTCGTCAACGTTTACTGCCATTCCGGATTCGGGCATGGGTATGCCGAGCTTGTCCATCATTGCACGGAAGTGGTCGCGGTCTTCCGCAAGGTCGATAGTTTCGGGAGTTGTGCCGAGAATGTTTACGCCGTACTTCTTGAGGTCGCTTGCAAGGTTGAGCGGTGTCTGTCCGCCGAACTGAGCGATAACGCCGAGCGGCTTTTCCTTGTCGTGTATCGAAAGTACGTCTTCAAGGGTGAGCGGCTCAAAGTAGAGCTTGTCGGATGTGTCATAGTCGGTAGAAACCGTTTCGGGGTTGCAGTTTACGATGATCGATTCAAAGCCGAGCTTTTTGAGAGCAAGTGCCGCATGAACACAGCAGTAGTCAAACTCGATACCCTGACCTATTCTGTTGGGTCCGCCGCCTAAAATCATTATCTTAGGCTTGTCGCTGACAGGGCTCTTATCCTCGTCAAGGTGATAGGTGGAGTAGTAGTAAGCCGCATTTTCGGTACCGCTTACATGAATACCCTCCCATGCTTCCTTTATGCCGAAACCGATACGTGCATTTCTTATTTCTTCTTCTGTTACTTCAAGCAGTGAGCTTAAATAACGGTCTGAGAAGCCGTCAAGCTTTGCCTGCTTCAGTACAGCCTTTTCGGGAACTGCGCCCTTTGCTTTAAGCAGAGCTTCTTCTTCGTCAACGAGCTCCTTCATCTGCTGTAAGAACCAGTCCTTGATCTTTGTAAGAGCATGGATCTCTTCGATAGTTGCGCCCTTACGCAGAGCTTCATATATTACAAACTGCCTTTCGCTTGTGGGGTATCTGAGCTGTGCTAAAAGCTCTTCCTTAGTCATATCGTGGAAGTTCTTTGCAAAGCCGAGACCGTATCTGTCCTTTTCAAGCGAACGTATAGCCTTCTGGAAAGCCTCTTTATAGGTCTTGCCGATGCTCATGACTTCGCCGACAGCCCTCATCTGTGTACCGAGCTTGTCCTCAGCACCCTTGAACTTTTCAAATGCCCAACGTGCGAACTTGATCACAATGTAATCTCCGTCGGGGTAGTACTTATCAAGTGTGCCATACTTGCCGCAAGGGATATCCTTGAGGGTAAGACCGCAGGCAAGAAGAGCTGAAACAAAGGCGATAGGGAAGCCTGTAGCCTTTGATGCGAGAGCGGAAGAACGTGATGTTCTGGGGTTTATTTCGATTACAACAATACGTCCTGTTTCGGGGTCGCGGGCAAACTGGCAGTTGCAGCCGCCGATGACCTCTATGGATTCGATAATACGGTAGGACATTTCCTGAAGCTCTTTCTGTACATCTTCGGGAATAGTCAGCATAGGAGCGGAGCAGAATGAGTCACCTGTATGCACGCCGATGGGGTCGATGTTTTCGATAAAGCAAACGGTGATCTTGTTGTTATCGGCATCGCGGACAACTTCAAGCTCTAGCTCTTCCCAGCCGAAGATACATTCTTCAACCAGAACCTGATTTACGAGTGAAGCCTGTAAACCTCTTTCACACACAACCTTGAGTTCATCGACGTTGTATACCATACCGCCGCCTGCGCCGCCCATTGTGTAGGCAGGACGAAGAACGACAGGGTACTTAAGCTCCTCTGCGATCTTTACAGCTTCGTCAACCGTGTAAGCAACTTCACTTCTCGGCATACCGATACCGAGATCCTTCATTGCATTCTTGAACTCGATACGGTCTTCACCACGTTCGATAGCGTCAACCTGAACGCCGATTACCTGAACGTTGAACTTTTTCAGTACGCCTGCCTTATCCAGCTCTGAGCAGAGGTTAAGACCGGACTGACCGCCGAGGTTAGGCAGAAGCGCATCGGGACGTTCCTGCTCGATGATCTGTGTCAGTCTGTCGAGGTTGAGCGGTTCGATGTAGGTGATATCCGCAACATCGGGGTCTGTCATAATAGTTGCCGGGTTGGAGTTTACAAGCACTATTTCGTAGCCCAGTTTTTTGAGTGCTTTGCAGGCTTGTGTTCCCGAATAGTCAAATTCACACGCCTGACCTATAATAATAGGACCTGAACCTATTATCATAATTTTGTTGATGTCCTGTCTTTTTGGCATATTTTCTCTTCCTAACCGCACTTTTGCTGTGCGTAAATTTATTTGCCGTATTCTTGGCATAATTTATTAGAATAATAATATCACAAAATCCGACTGAATGCAATAGAAAACTTCTTTATACGGAAGATTTATCCTTAAGGTAGTGTTTTTTATAATCGAATGTGAAGTTACGGGTACAAATAGAGCCGACACGCTGAAGGGTCGGCTGATGATATCAGATTATGCTTTTTCAAATATAAGAATCTTTTGTGCGATTTTTCTGAGCAAGGGAAGCTTTTTGAACGGCTTTAAAATCGGCATTATAACAGCCATTCCGCGGACAGTATCGTCATCTTTGACGCATTTAAATCCGTCCGCCGCTTTTCCTAAATCATCAAAGGTATCAGCACCGAACACAAACTTTGCGCCGGTATCATGAATTGATTTTTCGGTATGCTCCTTGTTTACCCACTTCTTGGCAAGGCATTCCATAAGCACTGTTGCGTTATCGAATTTATCCCTGATGATCGACAGCATCTGAGCGTTTTCATCAGAGGTAAGATACATGGAAAGTCCTTCTATTATAAAAAGCATCTTTCCTC
The DNA here is from genome assembly GCA_003512525.1 of Oscillospiraceae bacterium. Taxonomy (GTDB): domain Bacteria; phylum Bacillota; class Clostridia; order Oscillospirales; family Ruminococcaceae; genus Ruminiclostridium_E. The sequence continues at coordinate 21,471 of DOQG01000062.1, forward strand.
TTTTGGCGACCTTATCAGCCCAGGTGGGGTCGGTTGCGGAAATGCCTATCGTTGACACCCTGCCTGATTCGTGATATATTGCATCACGCACTGCGATAGTTTCGGGCAGATCGACATTGTACCATGTTATTCTGCCGTTATCCATACGGTAAAATCTTGTGTCAAGGCCGCTGGCTATGTTTACTATAGTACAGTCGGGATTTTTATTTATAAAGTCTTTTACAAGTTCATCAAAGACGATGGTTCGTGCGATTACTCCGTTGCTCATTGTTGAATCTTTTTCGGCTTTTGAAAAATCATAATCTATTTTTTTGACAAGCTCTATTGCTTTTGCATCGTAAAACTTGGCGGTCTTTTTCCTTGAATACTTGGCTCTTGCGTAGAAGCTTTGCAGCATCGTTTCGGCAGAGCCTGTAAGCAGAGGGTTGATTTTCTTTTCTTCCATATTAACTCCGTATAAAACACAAAAAATCGGTTATTCTAAACTAACTTAAATATATTTTATCACATCACAGGCTTTGTGTCAATAACAAAAGTTATACGTTATCGGTCTGAAATATAGCTGTATAAGAAGAAAAAACGCTCACTATCATCGGATTTTGCGGAATTTCACAATAAAATCAAAAAAAGACTTGACAAAGAAGTTAAGATTTGTTATAATAAATCACGTTGTGAAAACAACCCAAAAGTTTTATAGCTTTTGAGCCACTAGCTCAGGCGGCAGAGCACCTGCCTTTTAAGCAGGGTGTCCCGGGTTCGATTCCCGGGTGGCTCACCAACAATCCCTTTAGCAATGCGGATTTACGCAGTTGCTAAGGGGATTTTTTGTATATCGGCGTATGTGATTTTAGCAATGATTATAGGCAGGGTGTCCCGAAACAGTTCCGTTTTTTCAAAAGAAAATTACAAAAAATTGTCGACAAAACTTGACAACTGTGCCGATATCGTATAATATATAGTTATAACCGCGAGAAAAGAGATATTTATGACCAAAAAGGAAAGAGCAAGGCTTGTTATTGATGTGCTTGCTGAGTGTTATCCCGATGTAAAATGTGCGCTTAATTATGAAAAACCGCACGAATTGCTGATAGCAACAAGGCTTTCGGCACAGTGCACGGATAAGAGGGTTAATCTTGTAACTCCGGCATTGTTTGCGAGGTTTCCTGATGTAGACAGTTTTGCGGCGGCTGAGCCTGACGAGGTTGAAGAATATATACGTTCCTGCGGACTGTATAAGACAAAGGCTGTCGATATAGTTATGATGTGTCGCATGATACGCGATGAGTTTGACGGGAGAGTTCCGGATACCATTGAGCAGCTTGTTAAGCTGCCGGGAGTGGGCAGGAAAACCGCAAACCTTATTGTGGGCGACTTGTACGGGAAGCCTGCGCTTGTGTGTGATACACACGTTATAAGGGTCAGCGGCAGGATCGGATTAACGGACGGCACAAAAGATGCATTCAAGGTCGAAAAACAGCTTTCTGCAGTGATACCCCCGAAAGACGGTCTTATGCTTTGTCACAGGCTTGTATGGCACGGCAGACTTGTTTGCGGCGCGAGAGCACCGCAGTGCGGCGAATGCAGGCTTGGTGCGTATTGCAAATTCTTTTCGGGTAAAAAATGATATAACGGCTTGGAGTGAGTGTTATGAAAGGGAAGGTGCATAATGCGGTCATCATCGGCGCAGGAGTACTTGTCCTTACCGTAATGCTCACTGTTGTTTTATATTATTATGAAGATAAGTCAAAACGTGATAACGCATGGATCTATTCTGCGGCCGAGGTGTCGTCCTCATTTGAGAACATTAACACGAAAAAGACAGACATCAACAAAGTCGATCTTGATACGCTTATGCAGGTAAAAGGTGTCGGCAGACAGATAGCTCATGACATAGTCAACTATCGCGATAAGGTCGGGAAAATTTCTTCTATGTATGAGCTGAAATCTATACCCGCTGTCAATGATGATGTGTATAAGATACTGTGTGCGCAGTTTACCGTTACCGGCAGTTCCGGTTACTACAACCGAAACGAGTCATACGGCGCTGCAAAGGTCAATCTCAATAATGCGCAGATAAATCAGCTTCTGGCGGTTGAGGGAGTAACACAGGAACTGGCTGAAAACATTATTCTTTACCGGAAAAATAACGGAGATTTTACTTCGGTAAGCGAACTGCTTGATGTTGATGGTATGAGCATAACGTTATACAACAGTATTTCTGATAAATTCACAGTGTGAAATGCGCCGAATAGCGGCAGAAACTATTGATTTTAAAGTGCTTTTTTGTTATAATATGATAAATAAAGCACGAAAAGCATGAATACATTTTTAAAAATCAAGTAATATATCCGTTATGGAGGTCAGTATGGATTATAATATCAAAGATGTTTCCGGCAGACTGAAAAACACAAGAGAATATCTCGATATTTCTGTCGGAGAGATGGCAAGCAAGACGAACGTTTCGACAGAAGAATATGTTTCGCTTGAGAACGGAGAAAAGGATTTTTCACTTTCGTTTCTTAATCAAGCCGCCAATGCTCTCGGGATCGAGCTTATAGAGCTTCTTACCGGAGTAACGCCGAAGCTCAACACATATTCGATCGTACGCAAGGATAAGGGACTTCCTATTGAGCGCCGTGAAAGGTTTGCGTATCAGCATCTTGCTTATCTTTTTAAGAATAAAAAGATCGAACCGTTGCTTGTAACAGCGCCTTATGATGAGGAAGAGCAGAACAAGCCTATACATCTTTCCGTGCATGACGGTCAGGAGATGGATTACATAATATCGGGAACTATGAAATTTCAGATAGGCAATCATGTTGAAATAATCAATGAAGGTGATTGTATTTATTATGACAGTATGAATCCGCACGGTATGATCGCCATAGAAGGTAAGGACTGTAAGTTCCTTGCTATACTCATCTGATAAAATAAGGAACGGAAAGAGATTTAATGGAACAGGTTAAAAATTACTATAAGAGATTTGTTAAAGAGGGCTTTGATAAGAACGGCATTCTCAATAAGTTCGAGATCGATTGCCCCGACAACTTCAATTTCGGTTATGATATCATAGATAAATTCGGCGAGATAGATCCTGAAAGAAAAGCGCTTATTCATATCGATCTGCAGGAGAACCGCCACGATTTTTCTTATTCACAGCTGTCAAAGCTGTCGACCAGGGCAGCTAATCTTTTTGCTTCATACGGTATCAAAAAGGGCGATACCGTAATGTTGGTGCTTAAAAGAAATTATCAGTTCTGGATCGCAATAATCGGTCTTATAAAGCTTGGCGCTATAGCGATCCCGGCAACGCACTTGCTTACAACGCACGATTTTACGTATCGCTTTGAGCGCGCGAGTGTTAAGGCAATAGTATGTACCGGGTATAACCCCGATATCGCAAAATACGTTGACGAGGCTCAGGAAGAGATACACGCCGACGGGCTTATCAAGTTTATAGCTAACGGGCACAAGGACGGTTGGGTGTCATTTGATGACGAGGTCGCAAATATGCCCGAAACTATGGAGCGTGTACAAACCGATACAAGAGAGCATATGCTGCTTTATTTCACGTCGGGTACAACGGGCTATCCGAAGATGGTTATCCATAATCACAGGTACGCACTTGCTCATATACAGACTGCGGCGCATTGGCAGAATGTTGACCCGGACGGTATTCATCTTACTATTTCCGATACGGGTTGGGGAAAAGCCGCATGGGGCAAGCTGTTCGGTCAGATGTCGCTCGGTGCCTGCGTATTCGTATACGACTTTGATAAGTTCATTCCGACAGATATGCTCAGGATAATGCAGAACTACAAGATCACATCATTTTGTGCGCCGCCTACTATGTTCCGTTTCTTTATAAAAGAGGGACTTGAAAATTATGACCTTTCAAGTCTTAAGTATTCGGCTATCGCGGGTGAGGCGCTCAATCCAGAGGTATACAACAAGTGGCTTGAGTTTACCGGTTTAAAGCTGATGGAAGCTTTCGGTCAGACTGAGTCTACCGCTCTGCTTGCAAACCTTGTAGGTATGACACCGAAGCCGGGTTCAATGGGTAAGCCTACACCTCTTTACGATGTTGATGTTGTTGATGATGACGGAAATCCCGTTCCTGTCGGAGAGGTTGGTGAGATAGTTGTACGTGCCGAGCGCGGTAAAGACGGACTTTTTGACGGCTATTACCGTGATGAGGAGCTTACAGACCAGGCATGGCATGACGGGCTTTATCACACAGGCGACACAGCGTGGAAAGACGAGGACGGTTATTTCTGGTATGTCGGAAGAAACGATGATGTTATCAAAGCAAGCGGTTATCGCATAGGACCGTTTGAAATAGAGAGTGTGCTTATTGCTCATCCTTCGGTGCTTGAATGTGCGGTAACCGGTGCACCCGACCCGATAAGAGGTCAGGTGGTAAAAGCGACTATAGTGCTTGCAAGAGGATATGAGCCGTCTGAAGAGCTGAAAAAAGAGCTTCAGAACTATGTTAAGAAGAATACTGCACCTTATAAATATCCGAGAATAGTTGAATTTGTCGAAGAATTGCCGAAGACTATCAGCGGCAAGATAAGAAGGGTTCAAATTCGCAACGAGGATAACAAGAAAAACAATTTATGATAAATTTCGCCGCGGGTAATACTTGCGGCGATAGCTTTAGAGGGCCTATGGAATATTACATCTATTTGCTGCAAATATTCGGCGGCGGAAACCCGAAGATACATGAGGTAATAAGAGCATGCGGAAATGCGCGCAAGGCGTATGAGCGTATAAGCGGCGGAGATATGTCGCTTATTCCGTCTAACAGGCAGGATGCTGCACGCAAAGCAACACTTGAACGATCAAAGGCTATTATCGACTATTGCAAAGAAAATAATATCGGGATAGTGACGCTTGATGACGTGATATATCCCGATAATCTGAAAAATATATTCGATCCGCCTGTAGCGCTGTTTGTATCCGGCAATATCGGCTGTTTTGACAATAAGCTTGCTGTAGCGGTAGTAGGTCCGAGAGAGCCGTCCGCAGCGGCTGTGAGAATGGCGGAGAATATCTGTTATAATCTTGCGAGATGTGATATTGTACTTGTAAGCGGTTTTGCAAAGGGAATAGACAGGATCGCGCATAATAACAGTATCCGTCACGGAAAACCGACAGTTGCCGTACTTGCCTGCGGGATAACCGTTGATTATCCGAAAGGCTCGTTCGGGCTCAGAAAAGAGATAACCGATAACGGCGGTGCGGTAATATCCGAGCTTCTGCCGGATACTCCGTGCAACTCAGACTATTTTAAGTTCAGAAACCGCATAATATCCGGGCTTTCACACGGGACTGCGGTTGTAGGCTCGTATAATCAAAGCGGTAGTCTGCTAACTGCAAATCACGCTTTTGAACAGGATCGAGAGCTGTTTTTCACAGTTCCTGAGGATACGCTCGACAGGCGTTACAGTCGGGTTATAGGATATTTGCGTGACGGTGCTCACCCTGTGTTTGATTTTTACGACATAATAAACGAGTTTTATCCGACTTACAGCAATGTGATAGACGATACATATCTTGACAAGGCACAGCTGACAAGCTTTGTGATACATAGGGAAAAAGATGAATGCGTACCCGAAACGAAAATCGTGGCGGTTGAAAAAAATACGGAAACGACATCTGCACCAATGGTGAAAAATGAGAATATACTTTTGAAGAAAGTGAAAGCGGCTGATGCGCCGCGTTTTAAGATCACAAGTATCGCCGACAAAGAAAAAGAAATAGATTATTTCCGTGTGACACCCGAAAATGTGCTTAAAAAGCGCAGAAAAACAACAAAGCAAACAACAGAGATCAAGCCTGTTGCCGAAATAAAAGGCACAGAGGTACAGCCGTTGAAATCGGCAGATCCGGCGGATATGTCAGCTCCGATAATTGCCGATGATGTCAAAGCGGAGCAGAACGGCGGTGTAGCGGCAAATCCCGAAAATGCGAGTGCCGCCGCAGAAATACTCGGAATTATCGTAAAAAGCGACGGGATAACGCTTGACGGCATTATGGCGGTTAGTGATTTATCTTTCGGGGAGCTCAGCGAGATACTTGCCGACCTTGAGATAAGCGGTGCTGTATCCTGCGGTGCAGGCGGTATATACACGGTAAAGAAGGCGTGATAATGAATCGTTCACAGCTTGACAAATACATAACCGATAAATACGGCGTTACCGCTGAAAGATTGTTTGAAAAAAATCCCGGGTTTCAGGCTTATCGTCACAACGATACGAAAAAGTGGTTTGCGATGATAATGGATATACCGAAAAGCAGGCTCGGGCTTGGAGTTCAGGATATTATAGATGTTGTCAATCTGAAATGCGACCCTCTGCTCATCGGTTCGCTCAGAATGGAACAAGGCTTTTATCCCGCATATCATATGAATAAAGAAAACTGGATAACTGTCGCTCTTGACGGCAGTGCGCCCGATGATAAGATAAAAATGCTTGTCGATATAAGCTATGAATTGACAATGAAAAAAGCGCTGAAGAAAAAGAAATGATCATAAAAATCAGTTTGTAGAAAAAGTCTGTTATTTCAAAAAAGTGCTTATCCGCAACCCCATTTTCAAAAATTATATAGGTTTTTCGACAGTCTGCATAAAAATAGAAGCTGTGAAGAAATACAAAATTTCATCACAGCTTCTTAGCTTATCAAATTTTATTAAAATTACAATGCAACATATTGTAAAAAAACAGTGAAATAATTATACAACCAACAACTCCGGAAACAGTTTCGGTGCGATAAGGTGTTAATAATTTCGTGAGTTTATCGGTGCAATTGCACTGTCACCGAAATTCCCAAAAAACGCACTATCCTGAGAT
>DOQG01000048.1 GCA_003512525.1 Oscillospiraceae bacterium
GTAAACCATGTTACTCTTGACACGTCTTCCGCTCCTACAAGAACAAGCTTGCCGGTGATGTTCTCTACCGGGATAAAATGCTCTTCCTTAAGCAGTCCGGCGGCTTCGGAATCGTCAAAAATGTCTTTTGAATATGTCGAGTCACCATGCTCCTTAGACGCTTTGGCTATTGTCTGCCAGTACTCGGGGTGCTTATAGACAAAGGGCATATAGGGTACGGGCTTGCCGCCGACAGACACGATGGATTCGTTCTCGATAGGCCGCTCCTTACAGCCGTCAAGATCGCCCTGGGCAAATCCCTGCCATACAAAGTCGCTCGGTGTAAGGGCTAGAGTAAGTGTGATGTCGTGATAGTGAGAGGCGGCGATAAGCGCAACGGTGGCGGTTGTAGACGCGCCGACTATGCCTATCTTCTTGTTGCCGTGGGCTTTGAGCCATTTCACAGCCGCTTCTATACGCTCGAGGGGATAGTTATGATGGCTGTAATTCTTCTTACCGGGGGACATTGACATAACGTTAATTCCATAGGTGTGAAGCCACTTGGCACAGGTTTTGCCCATATAGTCCTCGGGGTCGTCACCGAGCATTGCTATCATAGCGGTATCGGACGGGGTTTTACACTCCCGGTATGCGCCGTAAAAGCCATCGGTTTCGGGTTCAAAATGCAGATGTTTCATAGTTTACTCCGTTTCTCTTTGGTTAGTTTTGCCTAACGCAAGTATAGCACCAAACAGGCAGAATGTCAAGAAAGAACGGAATGCAGGCACAATTTTACATTGTCGGATCTTACACAGCATTAAGCCCGGCGGCAAATTGCTTGACAAACAATAAGCACAATGATATACTTTAAGTACAGTTAAGCATTAAGTTGCAGTTTATTATCCGTGGGCGATATTTTGATATCAATGGCGGTTACATATTGATATCAGGCACGGCTCGCGGAGGGTTGTGCCTTTTTGCGTTTTAGATTTAAGTATAAGGAGAGGTCTTATGAAAGTGAAAAAGCTGACTGCCGGGTTACTTGCGGTTGCGATCACGGTAAGCTTGATAGCGCCGGAAGCATTTGCGGAAATTAGCGGTGCTAATTCTGTCGGAAAGGTTACTGTTAGCGGGCTAACAGTCGATACACCGATAAAGTCCGCGTCCGGTGATACAGGTGAAACAAAAGAACCAAGCGAACCGAGCGAACCAAGCGAGGACGAAAGCGTCTATACATACGGTGTGCTTGGCGATGGGTCTATAGAGATTTTTGGCTATAAAGGTAGTGGAGAGAATATTGTTATTCCCGCGGAAATTGATGGGAAGAGTGTGACAATGATTGGCAGTTATGCTTTTTCAGATCACACTGAGCTTACAAGTATAACGATACCGAATAGCGTAAAGAGCATAGACGATGGCGCTTTTTTTCGGTGCTATCACCTTAAAAGCATAATAATACCAGACAGTGTGACGAGTATAGGCAATTTTGCATTCTGCGGTTGCTCAGACTTAGCAAGTATAACGATACCGGATGGTGTAACAAGTATAGGCAACGGTACTTTTATGTGGTGCAGCAGCCTTGAAAGTATAATGATACCAGACGGTGTAAAAAGCATAGGTACAGATGCTTTCAACAGTTGCAAAAGTGTTTCGGGTATAACGATACCGAAAAATGTGACAGAGATAGGCTTAAGGGCTTTTGCAGATTGCGCAAGTCTTACAGAAATAAAGGTTTCAGATGAAAATTCAAATTATGCTTCTGTGGACGGAGTTCTGTACAATAAAGATAAAACTTCTGTTGTGTGTTATCCCGCAGGAATAAAGGATAGCAATTATAAGATCATTGACGGTGTGACGACTATAGAACGCGAATCTTTTTATGATTGTACCGAACTGACAAGTGTTACTGTGCCCGACAGCGTGACTTGTATATCTGGCGAAGCATTCAAGAGCTGTACTAATCTCACAAGCATAACATTACCTGACAGCGCAATGTATATAGACAACTGGGCATTCTATAACTGTACATCACTCAAAGAAGTTACAATTCCCGCTAGTGTGACAGCTATCGGCGATGAAGCTTTCGGATATTGCTATGATGGAGATAGCTCGGAAACAAAGAAGGTCGATGGCTTCAAGATAAATTATGCCAAGAATACATATGGACACTTATACGCGGTTAAAAACGGTTTTTCCGATGAAATATACCTAGTGACCAATGAGCTTGATGATGGTACGTTGGAAATAGCCAAATACGCAGGAAACAGTGCGACTTATGAAATCCCCGCTGAAATTGACGGCAAGAAGGTTACAGATATTTGCAACGGCGCATTCAGCGACTGCACCGAGCTGACAAATGTAACGATACCAGATGGCGTAAAGCATATAGGATACGATGCGTTTTATAACTGTACATCGCTTGAAACGGTTACAATTCCTACAAGTGTGACATATATTTACGATAAAGCATTCTTAAATTGTACATCGCTTGCGGCAGTTTCCTTGCCGGCAAGTGTGATATCTGTTGGTGACAAAGCTTTTGGCTATTACCAGGATGATAACTATGAAATAAAGGCAGTTGACGGATTTAAGATAAACTATATTAAGAATACATGGGGTCATTGGTATGCAACCAGAAACGGTTTTTCCGATGAAACTTGTCTCGTTACCTCCGAGCTTTATAACGGTACATTGCAAATAGATGGATATGCCGGAAACAGTGCGACATATGTAATTCCTGATGAAATTGACGGCAAGACGGTTACGCAAATCGTTAACAATGCATTCAATGACTGCATATCGCTCAAAGAGGTTACAATTCCTGCAAGTGTGACTGATGCGAGCTGGTCTGCCTTAGGATATTACTATGACAGAGATAGTATGGAAACAAAGAAGGTTGACGGCTTCAAGATAAACTACGTCAAGAATACATGGGGACATATGTACGCGGTTCGGAACGGATTTACCGATGAAGCTTGTCTTATCACTACAGAGCTTGATGACGGAACAATAGAAATAAGCAAATATTACGGAACTAACGAAACATACATCATTCCGCCCGAAATCGACGGCAAGAAAGTAACGGAGATAGGCGATCAGGCATTTGAGTATAATACTGCTCTTGCCGGCGTGACCATACCGGACACTGTGACGATAATAGGCCGGCTGTCATTCCGTGGCTGTAAAGCATTGACGAGTATAAAAATCCCGGATAGTGTTATCAAAATTGAGGATTTTGCATTCATGGAGTGTGATTCTCTTAAGAATGTTTCGATCCCGGCAAGCGTTACCAGCATCGGTATGTGCGCTTTTGGCTATACATATGACGAGGGCATTAACCGTAAAAAGGTTGATGGTTTCACACTGGAATATGTAAAAAATACGGCAGGACATTTGTATGCGGCACTTAACGACTTTACCGATGAAAGCTATTTTGTCACAGAAGAGCTTGAAGACGGAACATTGTCAATAAGCAGATACTACGCAAAAGATGAAACATATACAATTCCACCGGAAATCAACGGTAAGAAAGTAACGCAGATAAAACAATATGCTTTTGCACGCAACAAGTATCTGAAAAGCATTGTAATATCCGAAAATGTAAAAGAAATAGGACAGCATGCTTTTAGCGGTTGTACTGCGCTTACCGATGTGAGTATACCGGATAGCGTTACAAAAATCGATGCACGAGCTTTTGTTAATTGTACATCTATTCTGAATGTTTGTGTACCTGCAAGTGTTACTTTTATAGGAGAGCAAGCTTTCGGATATGAGTACGATGATTTAGGGTATGAAGGAAAAATCAAAGGCTTTAATATAAAATGCTATAAAGGCACAGCGGGCGAACAGTATGCAAAAGATAATGGCTTTGATTATGAAATTCTTGACAGTGAAGCACAGTGCACTCACAGCAACACTGAGATACGCAATGCAATAAGCGCTGGTTGCACAACAGACGGTTATACAGGCGATACATATTGTGCTGATTGTGACGAGCTGATTTCAAGCGGCGAGGTTATACCTGCGACAGGACATACAGAAGTGATCGACAAGGCGGTAGCTGCAACCTGTACCGAAACCGGTCTTACAGAGGGTAAGCACTGCTCAGTCTGCAACGCGGTTATCAAGGCTCAGGAAGTAGTACCTGCTAAGGGTCATAAGTATGTTGACACTGTTGTAAAGCCCACATACACAACAAAGGGCTACACACTTCACAAGTGCTTAGTTTGCGGAACAAGCTACAAGGATACTTACACAGCTAAGCTGACGCTCGCAAAGGTAACAGGTGTTAAGCTCGGTGGCAGAGCGGCTGACGCACTGCGCATAAACTGGATAAAGAATGCGAATGCCAGCGGTTACATTGTTGAGATGTATCAGGGTAACAAGTGGGTGCGTGTCGGCAAGATTACGAATAACAGCACAACTATTTTCAGAAAAGCGGGACTTAAGGCGGGCACTGCTTACAAGTTCAGAGTTAAGGCATACAAGATGTATGACCGTACTGCGGTTTACGGCGCATACAGTGCAACTGTGTCGGCTAGGACAAACCCGTCCGTTATAAAGGGTGCAAAGCTCGGCGGCAGAGCCGCAGACGCACTGCGCGTAAACTGGACTAAGAATGCTTCGGCCGATGGATATATTGTTGAGATGTATCAGGGCAACAAGTGGGTAAGAGTTGCGAAAATCACAAACAATAGTACCACAACGTTCAGAAAAGCAGGGCTTAAGGCTTTGACTGTATATAAGTTCAGGGTAAGGGCTTATAAGATGAGCGGAAAGACGGCGCTTTATGGTAACTACAGTGCTACAATTACAGCAAGAACTAATCCGTCAGTAGTAAAGGGTGTCAAGATTGGCGGCAAGGCTAAGGACGCACTCAGAGTAAACTGGACTAAGAACACTTCCGCACAGGGTTACATAGTAGAAATGTATAATGGCGGTAAGTGGGTAAGAGTTGCTAAGATAGCTAAGAACAGCACGACTACTTATAGGAAAGCAGGACTTGCTAAGAATACAACGTACAAGTTCAGGGTTAAAGCTTACTATATGAGCGGTAAGACGGCGCTTTACGGTAATTACGGTAGTGTGAGCGGGAAGACCGCGGCGAAATAACGCTCTGATTAAAAGCAAAAATCAATAATTACGACCGGGTAACGATGGGAAAATCGTTGCCCGGTTTTGCGTTGTATGGGATAGTGAGGGGTTGGCGGTGGTGGCAGGAGTGGTGATGTTGGCAGCGCTCCCTCAATAGTTGGCTGAGCAAGACTTAAGCAACAGAAGCTCACCTTTGGCAAGGGAGCCACGAATTAGTGCAGGGTTGGCAGTGTTTGTGAAAGCGGAGATAATCGTTCATTGAGCTTTTTGATCTGTCAACTATTAACCGTAATCAAAAACTGTTATTATATAAATTTCTTTCAAATTGCTTCCGTTAATCACTTAGAAACTTTATTCCACACAAGCAAAAAAGGATACCGCAAACTTAAAACAGTTTGCAGTATCCTCTTAATTATATCTGAGTACGCAGTAGCATATTGTGCCCGCCGATAACGTAACTGTCCGCCTATTGGCAACAGATAAAACGGCGAATTTGAAGCGGGTCACACCCGCCGCTATTTCAGGTATTTGGCGACATCGGCGGTGGGCGCGGTGGTTTCGGGGGCGGGGTCGCCCGAGCAGTCAAGTACATAGCCGCCTACGGAAACACCGATTATTTCTCCGTTTGCGTCAAACGTCAGCGTGTAGCCGTTTTTGTCTGCCGTGCCGCTTAAAGTCAGACTGTCATTGCCTTGTTTTACGGTGACATTCTCCGTTGCTCCTGCGTTGTCAATACAGCTTGTGATAAGCTCTGCCGCGGTGGTGAACTGCGGAGAGTTTTCGCTGTAATTATACTCTATGCCGTCAAGACTGTACTTTACGTTCGTGCCGTCATCTGTTACAGTAAGCCCCTTTACGCTGTCGGGAGAGGTGAAGCAGACAGTCCATATATTATCGCAACGTTCAAGATTTACCTCGGCGGCGATACCCTCGCAGGTAAGTCTGCCGCTGAGCGTGATATTGCCGCTGAGATCCGGGCTCTCCGCCTTGTTGACAGTCTTACACGAAGCGCAGACAAAACAAACGGAAAGCGCTATGGGAATAATGATTTTTCTTTTCATAATACGTCGTCCTTTTGATAAGATAGGACAACGCCGGCGCTCAGGCTATACCGTAAAATTCACGCAGGATATACGGATAGAGCGCAGGTAGCTCTGACGGCAATATTCCGCTCATACTTCTGTCGCGCGCCGCATACTGTGCGGAAAGGCCGAAAAGATATGCGCCCAGCCGCACGGCATTCTTTGTTTCTATGCCCTGTGCCAGCAGCCCGCCGATCGTTCCGGCGAGCGTATCTCCGCTTCCACCCTTTGCCAGAGCCGCATTGCCGCTCATATTGACTGCTGTGAAGCCGTCCGGGGCGGCGTATACCGAATATGCGTCCTTAAGCAGAATATGTACGCCGTGCTTTTCGGCAAAATCCTTTGCTACGCTCAGCTTATTATGCAGTATATATGCGGTATCATATCCGCTGAGGCGGCTGAACTCCTTTATATGGGGAGTGAGTATGAGCCTGCCTGTGTTGTCCCTCAGCTCATTTATATGCGGAGCAAGAGAATTTATGCCGTCTGCGTCAATTACTACCGGACAGTCGGTATTTTCGATAAGGCTTTTAAGCAGGCGGTAGGCTTCGTCACTGTTGCCGACACCGCAACCGAAAAGTATCGCCGAGGCGGTCTGCGCATTTTTGCACAGCTTGTCGGCACAATCGGCTGTCAGCGCCTTACTGCCGAGCGGCAGATAGATGCACTCATGCAGAGTGTTTGCTACGCTTGCTGTCACCTCGCTTACAGACGCTAACGTGACAAGTCCCGCACCTGTCCTTAAAGCGGCGTTGGTTGACATCCACGCCGCTCCGACACAGCTTTCACTGCCTGATACATTAAGCAGTCTGCCGAACGTGCCCTTGTGAGTTATGCGGCTGCGGTTGACAAAATGTGACGCTAAGGAGTCGCCGTTAAGCTCGGCATCGTACTCGGTGTAGCAGCTCTCGGATATGCCTATGTCAAGCAGGACGATATCGCCCGAATATTCACTGCAAGGAACATAAAGCTGACCTGTCTTTACCGCGCCGAGGGCAAATGTCATATCGGCACGGAATGAATATTCATCGGCACTGCCGTCACTTGCGTTACAGCCCGAGGCGATATCTGCACAAAAGCGCAATGCCGCGCTTTCGTTACAGTAGGAGAACAGCCGCCTGATATCGGGGTGAAGCTCACCGTGAAAGCCTGTGCCGTATACGCAGTCGGCTATAACACCGCACTTTGCAATTTCTGCGAGTACACTTTCGGGTTCATCAGGGTAGCTTAATACTCTTTCGTAATCGGCGCGGTACTCTTCAAAGCATTCTTTGGCAAGATCGGTCTTGGGGGACGCTCCTGTCATAATTATGGTCGGCGTGAAGCCGCGCTTGCGAAGATTATGGGCAAGTGCGAAGCCGTCACCGCCGTTGTTGCCGCTTCCTACAAGCACTGCTGTGCGGCAGGGCTTTGCTATGCGCGAAATGTGACGCGCGATCGCAGAGCCGACATTACGCATAAGTACGCCGCAGGACGTGCCTTTTTTTTCGCACATTGCTTCGGCTGTTTTCATCTGAGCAGGAGTTACTACAAATTGTTTTGGCATACATATTTCCTTTCAGAAAATGGCAGGTGAGAATATACCTCCCTGCCATATGCGGTATACCGACAATTGATGCCGGTATCAAATTCAGTTGTTCTTGTTATCGTCATTTTTGTCATCGGATTTTTTGCCTTTGACAAAAATCTTTTTGATATCCTTGAGCTCGTGCTTTTCCTTTGCCTTTTTCATATACGGAGGATGGGGGAAATACACAGGCTCGTTTGTTTCGGCATCGATATGATGAATGTCGCGGTATTCGTTGGAGTCGGACGGGAGCTCCTTCTTTTCAAGGCGGTTTTTAACCCTGTTCTTTGTAAAGCTGTAGATAACTGCGAACAGCGGGATACCGATGATAAGTCCGACAAAGCCGAACATACCCTGACCGACAAGCATACCGAATATTACCCAGAAGCTGGAAAGCCCTGTAGAGTCGCCGATGATCTTAGGAGCGAGGACGTTGCCGTCTACGTTCTGGATTATTACTACCATAATGGTGAAATAGATACACTGGATAGGATCAACGAGCACAAGCAGAAGCATACACGGGATATAACCTATAAACGGTCCGAAATACGGGATAATGCAGGTGATACCCATTATAACGCCGCAGAGCACCGCGTAAGGCATATTGAATATGCTCATAAGCAGGACATAGACCATGCCGATAATGAAGCTGTCTAAAATCTTTCCGGTAATGAACTGCCCGAAAGACTTGTTTATTTCACGCGTGCTGTTGATGATCCTGGTAGCGACTTTGGGTTTGAACAGACAGTAAAGCACCTTTTTGAACTGAGCGGCAAAAAGCTCCTTGCTGTTGAGGAAGTAGATAGCTATTACAAAGCCGAGCAGCAGGTTCATCAGAACGCTGATTATATTCATAACGTTTGACGAGATCAAATTCCAGATATTGTTCATCTGAGGGAGAAGCTCGGTAGACAGCCAGCTGTTGAGCATATCGGAAATGCCGCCTGTGAACTGAAGGACATATGCCTCAACTTCGGGGTAGTTTCTTAGGGTCTGCGATACCCAGTCGCTTACCTGCGTGACATAGGTCGGCATATTGTTTACGAGCATTGTGATAGTATCGATAAGCTGAGGGAGCAGCACCCAGATTATACCTGTCAGTACGAGCAGGGCAAGTATCATGGTGATCGCTACGCTCATTACCCTTGCGACTTTGCGGACGGGGAACGTCTTTGGCGGCGGCTCTTCGCCCGGATGCTCACGCTCAAACTTCTCGCGCTTTCTGTCCTGGACAGTATAAAACAGTCTGCGAAGACACGGCTTTTCGATAAAAGTCGCTATCGGGCAGAGAATATAAGCAATGACAAAGCCGTAAAGTACGGGTGTCAGGATCGATAAGAATGAGAATATGCCGCCAAGTATTTCTTTGATTTGCGAAAGACCGAGGAAGAATACTATTGCGGCGGCGATAACGAGGAATGCGGTCACTCCCCAGTAGAGATATTTCTTATCCCATTTGAAATTCATTACATCACACCTTTATTTTGATCGTATCCGACCTTTTTGGAAGTTACTGCTTTTATTATAGAATTATCGGCGGAAGTTGTCAAGGGTATACGATGAAAAGTGCACAAATGTGTGCGGATATTGAAGAATAAAAACGACGCTGCTTACGGTTAGGTAAATTCGTCAATTTTCATAGGTCCTGCGGACTTATTTTTGCGCTGTAAAGGACTTGACAAGAGGCGCTTATAAAGGTATAATTAAATCAATAGTAAGCGTCTGCTGTAGTTGTGTTTGCAGTAGGCTTAATTTTTAACCGCATACACGGAATACTCTGAGGCAAGCAACGTTTAATCAAGATTAAAGTACGTTTGCCTCAAAGTTATTCCGGGGTTGCGTTGCACAAAGGTGCAGGAAAGGAAAGGTAAAACTATGGCTTTTATTTACTCTGAGCCCTCACACACATTCGGCGAGTATCTTCTCGTACCGGGTTATTCATCTTCAAAGTGTATACCTGCAAACGTATCACTGCGTACACCCGTTGTCAAGTTCAAGAAGGGCGAGGAAAGTTCTATCTATATGAATATTCCTCTGGTATCGGCTATCATGCAGTCCGTATCAGATGACAAGATGGCAGTCGCTCTTGCAAAGGAAGGCGGCATCTCCTTCATTTACGGTTCGCAGTCTGTTGAGGATGAGGCGGCTATGGTAGCAAGAGTAAAGAGCTACAAGGCAGGCTATGTAAAGAGCGACTCCAACCTCGCTCCCGATATGACGCTTGCCGATGTGCTTGAACTCAAGGCTAAGACAGGTCACTCAACAATGCCCGTCACAAGCGACGGCACAGAGCACGGAAAGCTGTTAGGTATTGTAACAAGCCGCGACTACAGAGTATCGAGAATGGCTACAGATACAAAGGTATCTACATTTATGACACCTTTTGAAAAGCTCATAACCGCTCCCGCAAGCACAACACTTAAGGAAGCAAACGATATAATCTGGGAGCACAAGCTCAACTCACTCCCCATAGTTGACGATAACGGCGTACTTATGTACTTCGTATTCAGAAAGGACTATGAACAGCACAAGGAAAACAAGAACGAGCTTCTCGACAGCAAGAAGCGCTACATAGTAGGCGCAGGTATCAACACAAGAGATTACGCGGAGCGTGTTCCGGCTCTTGTAAACGCAGGCGCTGACGTTCTGTGTATCGACAGCTCAGAGGGTTACTCCGAGTGGCAGAAGCTGACCATCGACTGGATCCGTGCAAATTACGGTGACAGTGTTAAGGTCGGCGCAGGTAACGTTGTTGATAAGGAAGGCTTCCGCTTCCTCGCAGACTGCGGCGCTGACTTTATAAAGGTAGGTATCGGCGGCGGTTCTATCTGCATTACCCGTGAGCAGAAGGGTATAGGCAGAGGACAGGCTACAGCTCTTATCGAGGTATGCGAAGAACGTGACAGATACTTTGAGGAAACAGGTGTATATATCCCTGTATGCTCAGATGGCGGTATCGTTCATGATTACCATATGACGCTGGCACTTGCAATGGGCGCTGACTTTATGATGCTCGGCAGATACTTCTCACGTTTTGACGAATCTCCCACAAACAAGCTGTTCGTCAACGGCAGTTATGTTAAGGAATACTGGGGCGAAGGCTCTAACCGTGCAAGAAACTGGCAGAGATACGATATGGGCGGCGACAAGAAGCTCTCATTTGAAGAGGGTGTTGACAGCTATGTTCCTTATGCAGGCAGCTTAAAGGACAATGTTACACGCTCACTGTCAAAGGTTCGTTCTACAATGTGCAACTGCGGCTGTCTTAACATTCCCGACTTCCAGAAGAACGCAAAGCTCACTCTTGTTTCTTCTACAAGTATTGTCGAGGGTGGCTCACACGACGTTATCCTCAAGGAAAACCGCGGCGCTCGCAGCGAATAAACGGCAATGTGCCGTTTCAAATTCGCCGTTCTGATTGTTGCCGATAGGCGACAGTTACGTTACCGGCGGACTTAATATGCTACTGCATATTCAATTAAGACATAATTAAAGGATACTGCAAACTGTTTAGGCTTGCGGTATCCTTTTTTCTTGTGGGAAATAAAGTTTCTTATTGTGCATTTACGATATCACAATTTAGCTCCCTTGTGTAAAGGTGAGCTTCTGTTGCTGAGTTAAACTCAGCCAACTCTTGAGGGATTGTCAGCGGATGTGTTGGCAAAGAAGGAAAGGTTCGGTGCAAGCGATCCTTCAGTCTTGCGACAGATAAGGCTAAGCGGATATTAACGTTGTTGAAATCGCAAAGTATATCAATATTTAATATGGAAGAGCCTTGTCGCAATCCAGCTCCCTTTGGCAAGGGAGCCGGGAATTAGTGCTTGGCGGAGCATGTTGTTTTTTATCAAATTGTTAGAGCGGATAAAAAACAATGCGGCAGTATAAATAGAATATATCGCCAACACCGCTGAAAACAATTTCGGTGCGTACAAGGTGTTAATAATTTCGTGAG
>DOQG01000060.1:0-181 GCA_003512525.1 Oscillospiraceae bacterium
CCCGCTTATGCAAACTTTTAAAACTCAGTCGTTTGTGTATCTTATCGCCAACACCTT
Organism: Oscillospiraceae bacterium; assembly: GCA_003512525.1. Taxonomy (GTDB): domain Bacteria; phylum Bacillota; class Clostridia; order Oscillospirales; family Ruminococcaceae; genus Ruminiclostridium_E. The sequence continues at coordinate 58 of DOQG01000060.1, forward strand.
TGCGGGGTATGGGTGTGGGTAAGGAAAGAGGGATGCACGTCTGAGCATTGCAAAAGCAATGCTCCCGCTCCTCTCGTCGCTCAAGAGGAATAACTGATTTGGGAGAAAACCTAAGGGACAGGGT
>DOQG01000060.1:433-155968 GCA_003512525.1 Oscillospiraceae bacterium
TTTGGTTCTCTCCCTCGATAATAGTAGCAACATCATCAAATAGAATAGCGAACCCGAGAAGTGCTATCCTACAAACAGCACTATCGGTAGCCTGCTATCAGTATCAAATACTAAAATAATATAATTGAAGTGCACTATACAAAAAAGTGAGCCGTGCGCACTATATTTTTGCGCTTCGACTCACTTTTTCTTTTTTCGGGTTGTGCCACAACCCCATTTTATACAACTATACCGCGGTTCATACCACATAAACTTAATATTCGGTTAAATCAAGGAGAATATAATCTATACAGTTCAATTTGCTTAAAGAAAACGGAGGAAATAATATGTTCCATATAATGGTAGTAGAGGACGACACAAATACCAGAAAGCTGATGTGCACGGTGCTTAAGCAAAACGGCTATGAGCCTGTACCTGCCGTTGACGGCGTTGATGCGCTCGATATACTCGACAGACAGCACGTTGACCTTATACTGCTTGATGTAATGATGCCGAGAATGGACGGCTATGAGTTTGTCAAAACGCTCCGTGAGGGCGGCTGTAATACGCCTGTCCTTATGGTTACGGCAAGGGAAACCTCCGCCGATAAGATCGCCGGTTTCCGTGCCGGAACTGACGACTATATGGTGAAGCCCGTTGACGATGAGGAAATGCTCCTTCGTATATCGGCACTTCTTCGCCGCAGTAATATAGCGAATGAGCACAAGCTCCACGCAGGCGGCACGGTACTTGACTATGATGCGCTCACAGTTACCAGCGGCGGCAATACATATGAGCTTCCGAACAAGGAGTTTATGCTGCTGTTCAAGCTTCTCAGCTATCAGAACAAGATATTCACACGCCGTCAGCTTATGGATGAGCTGTGGGATATGGAAACAGAAACGGACGAGCGTACTATAGATGTTCATATAAATCGCCTGCGTGATAAGTTTCACGACAACCCGGATTTTGAGATAGTAACTGTCAGAGGACTGGGCTACAAGGCTGTGCTGAAACAGCATTAAGTGTCAGGAGGATTCTGATGCACAGAAAAATCAGTGATGAGGAAAAGCGACTGCGCTCCATAAATACCTATGTCGTATTGTTCGTATTCTTCATAATGGTATCGGCAGGCGTTATCTGCGTGCTGATATTCAATATACTTGACGCATTCGGACTGATTAAGCATATAGAGGTAGTACCGATGCTACTGCCGTTTATTATGCTGTGCGCCTGTATAATAATCGGCAGTATACTGTCGGCTATGCTATCGGGTATACTGCTCCGTCCGCTCAATGATCTCAAGGAAGGTCTGCTTAAAGTATCAAAGGGTGACTTTACTGTACGACTTGAGGAAAACGGAAACAGCGAACTTTCGCATATACAGGAAAGCTTCAATATAATGGTAAAGGAGCTTGGCAATACCGAACTTTTCAGAAATGATTTCATAAACGATTTCTCACACGAATTTAAAACGCCGATGGTGTCTGTTTACGGCTTTGCAAAGCAACTCAAAAAAGGCGGACTTACTAAGGAGCAGGAGCAGGAATACATTGACATAATCATAAACGAGTCACAGCGGCTCATAAATATGTCAAGCAATATTCTTATGCTCAGTAAGCTCGAAAACCAGGAAATAATCACCGACAAGAAAGATTTTTCGCTCGATGAGGAACTGCGCAGGTGCGTTCTGCAATTACAGGGGCAGTGGGGAGAAAAAAATCAGGAGGTTATTCCGGATCTTTGCGAGATTACCTATTACGGCAACAGCGAAATGCTTAAACAGGTGTGGCTGAATGTCATCGGCAACGCTGTAAAGTATACACCGGACGGCGGTACGATCGAGGTAAAGCTTGATATCAACCCGAAGAATGAACAGGAAGTAAGAGTGCGTATCACCGATAACGGCATAGGCATGGATAAGGCTACCGCCGAACGTATTTTTGAAAAGTTCTATCAGGGTGACAGTTCGCACGCAACCGGCGGAAACGGTCTTGGCCTTGCTATGGTAAAGCGAATTGTCGAGCTTTGCGGCGGCAGGATAAGAGTAAAGAGTGAGCCCGATAAAGGTACGCAGTTTACCGTTTATCTCCCGATAGAGGACAAAGATAAGGAAGATAAGAAAAAGAAAAGTTTAAATGCGGTTAACACAGCCGGATTAAAATAAACAATTACGGTGTTTAGCAGACTATAAAGCGGCTTTTGCCGGTTACATATAACTTTAAAGTTCTTATGAAGAGGATATTACGATGCTTCAACTAAAAAACATAACCAAAGATTATAAGGTTGGTGATGAAAAGGTACACGCACTTAAGGGAGTCAGCATAGACTTCCGAGAGAGTGAATTTGTATCAATACTGGGTCAGTCGGGCTGCGGCAAGACAACGCTTTTAAATATTATCGGCGGACTTGACAGATACACGGAAGGCGACCTTATAATAGGCGGAAAATCGACAAAGAAATTTAAAAATGCCGACTGGGATACATATCGCAATCACTCGATCGGCTTTGTGTTCCAGAGCTATAATCTGATCCCGCACCAGACGGTACTTGCAAACGTTGAGCTTGCACTGACTTTATCGGGCGTATCCAAAACTGAAAGAAGACAGAGGGCAAAGGATGCGCTTGTAAAGGTAGGACTTGGGGATCAGCTTAAGAAAAAGCCAAATCAGATGTCCGGCGGTCAGATGCAGAGAGTTGCTATTGCAAGAGCGCTTGTAAACGAACCCGATATACTCCTTGCCGATGAACCGACAGGTGCGCTTGACAGTGAAACCAGCGTTCAGATAATGGAGCTTTTGAAGGAGATATCCAAAGATAAGCTTATCATTATGGTAACACATAACCCCGAGCTTGCCGAGAAATATTCCAACAGAATAATAAGACTGCTTGACGGCAGGGTAGTTGACGATACAAATCCTTACGACAGAAATGTAGTCGAGCCTATCGAAAAGAAAAAGGCGGGTAAGGAAAAGAAGATAAAGAAACCGTCGATGTCATACTTTACTGCACTGTCACTGAGTTTAAACAACCTGATGACCAAAAAGGGCAGAACGTTTATGACCTCTTTTGCGGGAAGCATAGGCATTATCGGCATTGCACTCATTCTGTCAATATCGAGCGGTGCGCAGCTTTATATAAAGTCGGTCGAGGAAGAAACGCTCGCCAGCTATCCTATTGCCATAGAACGCAACGCTATGGATATGTCGTCTATGATGACTTCAATGATGAAAGACAACACAAGTGACGGAAACGACGACGGAAAAGTTCACTCCAACAACATAATGGGCAGTATGGTAAACACCATGCTTACTCAGCTTAAATCCAACGATTTAAAGAGCTTCAAAACTTACCTTGAAAATGACGGTAAGGAAATTAACGACTATGTAAGCGATATCAAGTACGGCTATTCTACACCGCTCAATATCTTCAGAAACGACAAGGATAAGGGAATAATCCAGGTAAATCCCTCGACTTTATTTGAAGATATGGGTATGACGAATGCTATGTACGATTCTCAGCTTATGAGCAATGTTGTGAGCTCAAGCTATGACACATGGACGGAGCTTCTTGACAACGACAAGCTGTTAAACGAGCAGTATAAAGTACTTGCCGGCAGAATGCCGAGCGCTTACAATGAAGTTGTCGTAATGGTAAACAAGGATAACGAGATTTCCGACTACAGCCTTTACTGTATGGGACTTATGGACAGCGAAGAGCTTATCAATGCAGTAAAAAGCGCTATGAGCAACAATAACGAAAAGGTCGAATTCACAAGCAAATTACAGACCTACACATACGATGAGCTTCTCGGACTTGAATTCAGACTTGTGACAAACCCCGAATTCTACGAAAAGGAAAACGGTATATGGACAGACAAGAGCGATGACAAGATTTATATGACAAAGGTTGTCGAGGATGCCGAGCCTATAAAGGTTGTCGGTATTATAAAGCCCGAAGAGAACAGCATTATGTCGTCAAGCTCTTCCTCAGCTATCGGTTATACTCACGCTCTTACCGAGTATCTCGTAAACAAGGTAAATGACAGCGAGATAGTAAAGGCACAGAAAGACTCTCCCGACACCGATATTTTCACCGGCAAGGAATTTGCAAAGGACGAGGATAAAAAGGCTGTCACAATGGATGATATAAAGGCGTATATAGCTGCATTACCGCAAGAACAGCAGGCTCAGGTAATGGCACAGCTTCAGCAGGCACAGCAGATGGGAATGACCGAACAGCAGATAGTCGATGCATTCTCGCAGCAGATGAACACAGAGTCCGACGCAACCTACGATGGAAATATGACGCTCCTCGGTGCGGCTTCGCTTGATGAGCCCAGTCGTATAAATATCTATCCCAAGGATTTCGACTCAAAGGAAAAGATCGAGCAGATCATAAGTGACTACAACGACAAAGTAAAGGCTGACGGCAACGAAAACCTCAAGATAGAATATACCGATATAGTCGGACTGATGATGACCTCGGTATCTACTATTATCGATGCTATAAGCGTTATCCTTATTGCATTCGTAGCGATCTCACTTGTTGTATCGTCAATAATGATAGGTATTATCACCTATATTTCCGTTCTCGAAAGAACAAAGGAAATCGGTATACTGCGTGCTATGGGCGCAAGCAAGAGAGATATTTCACGCGTGTTCAACGCAGAAACGCTTATTGTCGGCTTTGCCGCAGGTGCTATCGGTATAGGTGTAACGCTGCTTCTGCTTATCCCGGCAAACGCTATAGTGTACAACCTCACAGGTATCTCAGGTATGTGTGTACTGCCGTGGCAGGGCGCTGTTATACTGGTAATTATCAGTATGCTCCTTACCCTTATTGCAGGACTTATTCCGTCACACTATGCGGCTAAGAAAGATCCTGTACTGGCACTCAGAAGTGAATAAATCGTTTTCAATGAAAATATCCCCTGTCGAATTAAACGCGACAGGGGATTTGCATATTTACAAGCACGTTTTATATCAGTGTACGAAAAATTGTACAGATACATTTTAAACTGTAGACAAAGCTGATAATTTGTGATAATATTATAGGAAAGGGAGTGATAATACGAAAAAGAAAATAACCGCACTTGTGCTTGCTCTGATTATGTTGTCGGGCTGCTCTGCAAAAGAGGTAAATTCATCACCTGAAAGCAGAGCAGAGAATATAACGGGTACAGTTGTAACAGAATCGTCCCCGGGTGACGACAGCTCTTCAGACAGCGAAGAGTCGACCGTTTCCGATAAAACGACAGCGGCAGAAAGCACAGAGCAGACTGTGTCGGATAAAACAACCGTGTCGGAAAGTAATGAGCCGTCATCGGCAGAAGAAACCGAAAGCGAAAGTTCGGGAAGCAGCACGACAGGCAATGAGCTTAAGGTGCATTTTCTTGATGTCGGACAGGGTGACAGCATATTTATAGAACTGCCCGATAACAAAACTATGCTTATTGACGCATCGGAAAAAGAGTATGCGGACAGGATAACTACATATATATATTCCTGCGGATATAATTCGCTTGATTATGTTGTGGCAACGCACCCGCACAGCGACCATATAGGCGGTATGGCGGACGTTATAGGTTCGTTCAGCATCGGAAATGTTATATTAAGTCCCGCAACGCACACTACCAAGACATATACGAATATGCTGACCGCGATTGACAACAGCGGTGCAAAGGTAACGCTTGGTACTGCAGGTACGGAGCTTTTCTCCGACGGTGATTTGTCGGCTGTGGTGATCGCACCTGTAACGGAGGACTACAGCGACCTTAACAATTCATCCGTTATGATAATGCTGACTTATGGTGACAGGAAATTTCTGTTTACCGGGGACGCTGAGGAAGAGGAAGAACGCACAGTTACAGCCAATATAGATTGTGATGTGCTTAAGGTCGGACACCATGGAAGCAGTACGTCTACCGGCAGTGCATTTCTCACAGCGGCAAGTCCGGAATATGCGGTGATATCCTGTGGCGCGGGTAATTCATACGGACACCCTCATACCGAAACGATCGACAAGCTGAAAAAGGCAGGCGTAAATATCTACCGTACCGATTTGCAGGGCGATATTGTAATGACGTGTGACGGCAAGAATATTACGGTGAATGTATCGCCGACCACAGCAGACGGCGCACAGTCAGGTGAGAGCAAGCCCGAAACAACTACGGTAGGCACAACACCTGCGCCCGCAACACAAGCGCCTGCGGCGGCTGAATCTGTAAGTTATTCGTATGTGCTGAATACAAACACTATGAAGATACACCGTGCAAGCTGTTCATCGGTTAAGCAGATGAGCGAAGAAAATACGGACTACACGAATGATTATGATGCGGCGATAGCGGCAGGATATGTTCCATGTAAGAGGTGCAAGCCGTGAGTAGGTATGCAAGATATCTTTGGGCAGACCCGAATAATGAGAAAACTCAGCGGTGAGATAAAGAGAGAATAAAAGCGAAGGGCTGTAATGAAATTTAACTTTCATTACAGCCCTTATCGATGTTTTAGCGGTCTGAATAAATTATGCAGACAAAATTACACAAAAAAAGAACCGCATTTTATACGGTTCTTAACTGGCTGGGGTGGAAGGATTTGAACCCTCGAAATGGCGGAGTCAGAGTCCGATGCCTTACCACTTGGCGACACCCCAATATTCGGTTTTGTTGCTACTGTCGTGACAACGTAGATTATTATATCACAACAAAACCTTGATGTCAAGCACTTTTTTAAAAAAATCTCACTTTTTTCTGAAAAACAAAAGCTGTTTTTAATTACAAATTGTATAAAGCTACACGATTATAACAATAAGGCTTAAGCTTGTCAGCTTTTTTGTTCCTGTCCTTTGTTGACTATGAAAATTCCGAGGCTGATAAGCACAAGTGCGATAAACGCTTCCGGGCGGAATGCCTGCTGAGCTTCACCGAGCAGAAGTGCCGAGAGCAGCACTCCGCACACCGGGTTCATAAAGCCGAACACCGCAATTTTAGATACCGGGTTATATTTCAGCAGGGTACTCCATATCGAATATGCGCAGGCTGAGATGAATGCAAGATAAATGAGCATAAGCACAGCGGGTGCTGGACTGCCGGAAATGCTCAGACTTCCGCCGGTGATCAGACCTATAGCGGTCATTACCGCACCACCGAACAGAAACTGCCAGCCGCTGAGCATCATGGTGTCGGTATCAACCGAAAAACGCTTTATAAGCACCGAGGACAGGGCATAGGCGACTGTCGATATAAGGATAAACCCGTCACCTGTAAGATTGAAGCCGCTGAGCAGCGAGCTGTCGAGATTGATAACGATAATACCCGCCGTGCCGAGCACACAGCCTGCTATCTTAAGCCATGTCAGCTTTTCCAAGCGGAATATAAGTGATGAAATCAGAATGCAGACAAACACGCTCATGCCCTCGATAACGGAGGACTTTACGCCGCTTGTATTGGCAAGTCCTATGTAGAAAAACAGATATTGCAGAATTGTCTGGAACAGGCTCAGGGAGATAACCTTCGGTACTTCGCGAAGCTTCGGTATCATCGGTTTTTTATGCATAATACTGCCGATTATGATAACCATAATTCCGGCTATGAAAAACCTTACTCCGGCGAAAAGTATCAGTGACGCGGGATTTTCCGTGTTTACCGAGAACAGTCCGTAGCCTATCTTAACACAGGGAAATGCACTGCCCCAGAGCGCAGAGCAGAGCATGGCGAGCAACGCCGCGATATATGTCTTTTTAAGGGTATCCGCTTTCATAAAAAACCTCGTTTAACAAAAAAATCAAGCGGCACTGTCTTAAACGGACAGCACCGCTATATATTCTATCACCCGACAGCGCCGCGGTCAATACTATTTATGCGGATACTTGCTATTTACTCAGCCGCATGGCTATTACGGAAATATCGTCGCTTTTTTCTTCTCCTGCATAGAACCTTGCAGTAGCGGCAACCTCTTTGGAAAACTCCTTTAAATCGGGCTCTTTGTCCATTTCGCGGTAAAGCCATTTTTCATTAAGCTCCGCGCCGTCACTTGTCATTACTATCATATCGCGACTGCCTATCGTGAAAGTCCTGCGGTCGTAGCTAGGCTCGTCCTTTACGCCGACAGGAAGCCCCTTACAGCCAAGGCGCATACAGCGGCTTCCGCACTTGATGTAGGTGTTGGCACTGCCCGCCTTATACAGATCGGTCTTACCGCTGTAGAGGTCAACGGCGCATATTTCCAGCGTGGCGAAGCTCTCATCGGAGGACTTGCACATAAGGGAGGTGTTTATGACGTTTATCGCCGCGTCAATGCCTACTCCCGCCTGCAAAAGCCGTATCAGCATACCGCAGGCAAAGGACGAATCAACGCGCGCTCTGCTTCCGCTACCCATACCGTCCGACAAGACTACATAGGCTATGCCGCTTTTGTCGATGAAGCTCTCGTAATAATCCCCGCAGGCAGTGCCCTCCGTCTTGCTGAGCTGACATATCTCTATATCAAGCGTGTAGGTGGTCTGCGAGAAGACGCTGAGCTTACAGCCGCCGCCCACGCGGCTTATCGTCGGCAGGTCGAAGCGGCGGCGGAAAGCAAGCGTCAGCGCCTCGCAGATGTCCTGCTTTGAAGCAAAGAAGCCTGTATCGGAATAGGCTTCTACCGACATTCTGCCTTGCTCACCGAGCTGAACGCTCACCGCTTCGGCATCCTCACAGCCGAGCTTGTACAGGACATTGACGGCGGTTTCGTTGTATTCGGGCTCAATTTCGCCGCTGTTTTCAATTTCGTCCGATAGCTGGGATAGAATTTGCTCTGTTGCCGATAACTGAGCGGTAAGGACGGAACGCATACGCGCTATTCTTCTGCGCTCGGCTTCATTATTTGACAGCGTGGTGTAAAGCTTATTGATCTTACTGCATAGCTGCTCCTTGTGGGGGCAACGCTCCGACAAGGGGGCGGAAAACAGCTCCGGGGTGGGCTCTTCGCCGCTTTTAACGGCATTTGTAAGCTTGGCAAACTGCTTTATGCTGTCGCCGTATTCCTTTCCCCAGCACTGCATATTATATCTGCACTTTCTGCAAATTTCATCACACGCGGTATTATACACCCAGCTTATATCACGCGAGGGAACATTGTCGAGCTTTTCGGCGGTAAGTCCGACCGTCCGCCGCACCTCCGCGATAGCTCCCTCGGCAAATTTAAGGCGTTTTGCGAACAGCCTGCGGATACTGTTTTCGGCGGCTGACAGCTTTACCATATCGGTCTGTTCGGCAGTGAGCTTCGCAGGGAGGAGCATAAATACTGCCGAGGACATAAAAATATCTGCCGCCACGGCAAGCTTTGTGTTATCCATTGTAAAAAAGGCGGTGCATATTGTCGCGGTGAGCACGAACGCTCCCGCCGCGCTTATTTTCTTCCCGCCCGAAAACATACCTGCGAGAGCCGCCGCAGGTGCAAGAGCCGCCGCGAGGAATGCGTTTGCGTCAGTACCTACCGCTGTACCAAGAGCACCGGCGGCGGCACACACCGCGCCCGCTCCGCTCCCGTACTTCATGGCGGCGCAGAGAGCCAGTCCCGACGCAAAGATAATGCCAAAATTGAATATGCCTATGCTGTAGTGGGAGAGAATGCCCGACACTATGGCACAGCCGCCTATTACACAGATGAAGCTGAGAGGATCGCTCCTGACAGTCACCTTGACAAGCTCGCGCTTTGACGACAGACGTATAAGCCTTAGTGCCACGACTGCGCCGCCGCCCGCCATAGCCGACAGGATAATGCAGTTCATTATATCGCTGACGGAGGACGAGGTGAGAAAGTTAGCGGCAAAGACCGAGCCTGCCGCAGTTATAGCCGATACCGCATCGGAAGCGGCGGTTTTTCGGCGGGAAACGATAAGACGTATAGCGACTACCGACAGCAGAGCCGAGGTGACGGTCACGCCGTCCGAATAATTGCCGCCGAGAATATAGCCTGCGACACTGCCGACAAAAGCGCTTATGCAATCGATGCCGCTCATCGCCGCCGCAAATGATGCCGCAAAGGGTGACGGCTTACCGAGCACCGTACTCATTGAAATGACTGCCGCGATAAGCATTACCGCACCGCACCTTATGACCGAATGCTCACGGATATGTACGCTGTTTTTTGTTACTGCCCTTGACATTGTAAACTTCCTTTCGCAAATGCAGATATTCCCGATGAAAAACGAAAAAAGCGGGAATATCGATATGTTATTATTTTACAATTGAGAAGCGGCGCTTTTTGTCGCAGTAAGTAACGGCGAAATGCAAAGGAAAGCGGGAAATGTCGGGCAAAGTATTATATCGGGGCAGGCGAGGTTTTTCGCAGGAAATTGATAATATGTGACGGTTTTTATGTGGCGGTATCAATAGCGCGAACGCTATAGCGGCATCACATTTTTGCAAATACTTGACAAGGGGCGTTTGCGGTGATATACTTATGATAGTATACAGTTAATACTGATGAAATGTAAAGGTGAGAGATATGTGTATGACTTCGGATACCAATTTGTGTAAATTGGGTGGGCTGAGTAACAGCACCTCTGTAAGTAATGCACAAAACTCTTGCGTAAAACTCAATATGGTAATAAAGGCATAGTACACGAGGGGTGGACTGTGCCTTATTGTATTTTAAAAGGAAAGAGGTATGTATTTATGAAAGTGAAGAAGTGGCTGCTGGGGCTGGTCACCTTTGCGGCGATGGCTGTGCTGTGCGCGGTGTGCGCGGGAGCGGAAACTTATGGGGATTTCCAGTATAGCGCGCTTGATGATGGTACGGTGGAGATTACAGGGTATAATGGCAGTGCGGAAAAGGTTGATATTCCTGCTGAAATTGATGGGAAGAGTGTGACAAGTATAGGCAATAGAGCTTTCAACGGTTGTACAAGCCTTACAAGCATAACGATACCTAATAGTGTGACAGAGATAGGAAGCGGCGCTTTCTCCAGTTGCACGAGCCTTACAAGTATAAAAATACCTGACAGCGTAATGCAAATAGGTGACTATGTTTTTGTGGGGTGTACAAATCTTATTGAAATACAAGTAGAAACAGATAATAAATTCTATTCTTCTGATAAAGGTGTTCTTTTTAATAAAAACAAAACTGAAATAATTTGTTATCCCGCAGGAATAAAAGATACTATATATCTCATACCAAGTAGCGTGACGAGCATTGGCAAAAGAGCTTTCCAAAACTGCTCAAACCTAATAAATATTAAAATACCAGATAGGGTGTCATATATAGGTTCAATTGCTTTTGCCGATTGCACAAGCCTAACAAGTATAACGATACCGAACAGTGTAACAAGTTTAGGCAATAGTGCTTTCAGAGGTTGTGCAAGTCTTACAAGTATAACGATACCGGACAGCGTGACGAGCATAAGTGGTGGTGCTTTCGGTAATTGCACAAGTCTTACAAGCATAACGATACCGGACAGTGTAACGAGTATAGGTGGAAATGCATTTAGTAATACCGCATTACTAAAAAATCAAACAACATCCGAAAAATACGTAGGCAAATGGGTTATAGATTGCGATGATGATGCAAAAAGTGTCACAATAAAAAATGGCACAGTAGGTATAGCCGATTTTGCCTTTTATGATTGCCCAAGCCTAACAAGTGTAACAATTCCGAACAGTGTGACAAGTATGGGTGAGCAAGCTTTCGGAGAATGCGTTAGTCTTTTAGGTATAACTATACCTAATGGCATGACAAGTATAGATGAAAACACTTTCTATAATTGCACAAGCCTTACAAGCGTAACAATACCGAACAGAGTGACAAGTATAGGCAATCACGCTTTCAAAGAATGCGCTAGTCTTGCAAGTATAACGATACCGGGCAGTATAACTGAAATAGGTTATGAAGCTTTTATGGGTTGCACTTCGTTAAAATCAGTTACAATACCTGCAAGTGTTTTATCAATAGATAGTGAAGCGTTCGGATATATTGATCGTGATGAAAAAATTGACGATTTTAAAATAGACTATGTAAAATACACCGAGGGTCATCGCTATGCCGTCAGAAACGGATTTACAGAAGAAGTATATTTTGCAACATCGGAACTTGATGACGGCTCATTACGCATAACCGGTTATATAGATAACTTATCTTCAGTGTCGCTTATAATACCGTCAGAAATAAACGGCAAACAGGTTACCGGAATAGGCGGACAGGCTTTCGAAGGCTGCACCGGTCTTGAAAATATAACGATACCCGATAGTGTGACGGAGATAGGTTTGGAGGCTTTCAGCGGTTGCACAAGCCTTACAAATATAACGATACCGGACAGTGTGACGAAGATAGGCAGTAGTGCTTTCAGCGGTTGCTCAAGCCTTACAGCAATAGATGTAGAAGTTGGAAACAACAATTATACATCTGTGAATGGGTTTTTATTTAACAAGGGTAAAACTGAGTTGATATGTTATCCTGCCGGAAAAACAGATAAGAGTTATAATATACCGAACAGTGTGACGAGTATAGGCTATAGTGCTTTCATCGATTGCACAAGCATTACAAGCATAACGATACCAGACAGTGTGACGAGTATAGACAGTAGCGCTTTCGGTGGCTGCTCAAGCCTTAAAAGTATAACGATACCGAACAGTGTGACGAGTATAGGCTATTATGCTTTCTACGGCTGCACAAGTCTTACAAGTGTAACAATACCAAAAAGTGTGACAGGTATAGACGATTGGGCTTTCGGTTACTATTATGATAACGACTACAAGAAGATCAACAACTTTAAAATCTACTGCTACAGCGGTACGGCGGGAGAGCAGTACGCAAAGGGTAACGGCTTTGACTATGTGCTTCTTGACAAGTTGCCTACGCTTGCAAAGATTACAGGTGTTAAACTTGGCGGCAGAGCCGCTGACGCACTCAGAATTAACTGGACAAAGAATGCAAATGCTGACGGTTACATTGTTGAAATGTATCAGGGTAATAAGTGGGTAAGAATTGCAAAGATTACAAGCAACAACACCACAACATTCAGAAAAGCGGGACTTAAGGCAGGAACTGCTTATAAGTTCAGAGTAAGAGCGTATAAGATGAGCGGTAAGACTGCGGTTTACAGTGCTTACAGCAATGAGCTAGCGGCGAGAACAAATCCGTCTGTAATGAAAGGCGCAAAGCTCGGCGGCAGAGCGGCTGATGCGCTGCGCATCAACTGGACTAAGAATGCCTCGGCTGACGGTTACATCGTTGAGATGTATCAGGGCAATAAGTGGGTTCGTGTTGGCAAGATCACAAATAACAGCACGACCACTTTCAGAAAAGCAGGACTTAAGGCTTCGACTGTGTACAAGTTCAGAGTAAGGGCTTACAAGATGAGCGGTAAGACGGCGCTTTACGGTAATTATAGCGCTACCGTGACCGCAAGGACAAATCCGTCTGTAATGACAGGCGCAAAGCTCGCCGGCAGAGCGGCTGATGCGCTGAGAATAAACTGGAGTAAAAATGCTTCCGCTGACGGATATATCGTTGAGATGTATCAGGGCAATAAGTGGGTAAGAGTTGCAAAGATTACAAGCAACAGCACGACTACTTTCAGAAAAGCGGGACTTAGCGCTTCAAGCGTTTATAAGTTCAGAGTTAGAGCGTACAAGATGAGCGGTAGCACTGCAATTTACAGCGACTACAGTGCTGAGATAGCCGCTAGAACAAATCCGTCTGTTATGACAGGCGCAAAGCTCGGCGGTAGGGCGGCAGACGCACTCCGTGTAAACTGGAGTAAGAATGCATCTGCTGACGGATATATTGTTGAAATGTATCAGGGCAATAAGTGGGTACGCGTTGGTAAAATAACAAATAACAGCACCACAACGTTCAGAAAAGCAGGACTTAATGCTTCGACTGTATATAAGTTCAGAGTTAGGGCTTATAAGATGAGCGGTAAGACTGCGCTTTACGGTAATTATAGCGCTACTGTAACCGCAAGAACAAATCCTTCGATTGTTAAGGGCGTTAAGATTGGCGGTAAGGCTAAGGACGCACTCAGAGTAAACTGGACTAAGAACGCTTCCGCACAAGGCTACATTGTTGAAATGTACAAGGGCGGAAAGTGGGTAAGAGTTGCTAAGATCACAAACGGCAATACTACTACTTTCAGAAAGGCGGGACTTGCTAAGAATACTGCTTATAAGTTCAGGGTTCGCGCATATCATATGAGCGGTAAGACGGCGCTTTACGGTAATTACGGAAGTGTCAGCGGAAAGACCGCGGCGAAATAACGCTCTGATTAAAAGCAAAAATCAATAATTACGACCGGGTAGCGATGTGAAAATCGCTGCCCGGTTTTATGTTACAGGCAATATTAACTGCGTTTGGCACATAAAGGCACACTGTGTCATAAATTGAAACGGGTACCCGGAAAAACTTATTTCAAGGAGGATAAACAATGGCAACTTTCACAAATGTTGCTACCCTTTCGTATAACGGCACGGTAGTAAATTCAAACGTAACCACAGGTGAGATACAGCAGATGCTGTCCGCGACAAAATACGCCCTTTCCGAAACCTACAGCTCCGACAGCGATATAACCTATATCGTAAACATCGTCAACAACGGCAGTACGGCTTTCACAAACCTTACGCTGACCGATAACCTCGGAGCGTATGCCTATGAGACGAACACCGTGTATCCGTTGAGCTACACGGGCGATATCCGTTATTTTATAAACGGAGTTCTCCAGACTGCGCCGACAGTAACCGCAGGGCCTCCGCTTGTGATAACAGGCATAAACGTCCCTGCAAATTCGGAGGCGCAGATCGTCTATAAGGCGAGAACCACGGCGTATGCCCCGCTTGATGTTGAAACAGCTATTACCAATAACATCGCTGTAACCGGCGGCGGAATTGCAGAGCCTGTCACGGCAACGGAAACAGTCAATGCGGTTGTCGGTGCAATCCTTAATATCGAAAAGGCACTCAACCCGACCGTAGTCAGCGAAAACGGTCAGATAACTTACACGTTTACAATCACCAACAAGGGCAACACGGCGATCACACAAGCCGATAATGTTGTGTTGCGTGATGTGTTCAACCCCATTCTCAAAGGCATTACGGTAAGTTATAATGGCGCGGCACTTGATGATACCAAGTACACCTATGATGAAACAACAGGCGTGTTTGAAACGGCTCAGGGCGCTATAACAGTGCCTGCGGCAACGTTTACGACCAATACCGACGGCACAATAGCAGTAACTCCCGGTAAAACGACAGTTACGGTTACAGGCACACTCGGTTAAGTTGTTATAAGCGAATAGTCGGCGGAGCGGTACGGCATTGTGCTGTGCCGCTTTTGCGTACATAAAAGTTGATTTGTTTGTTGACAAGGGATATTTGAATATGGTAAAATATAAATATAGATTGGAGGCTGATATCACATACATATAAAATTTTAGCAAAAACGCAGTTACATTTACGCAACAAAAAAAGCTAATAACATTTCGATGCTTTATACATCGAATGGCAAAGCAAACACATTGGCGAAAGCAAAACAAACTCAGTAAAAACATACAGGAAAGGATATTTTATGCCAAGATTTCAGAAAATAATTATCACTATTTGTCTATTCATTATTGTAGTACTTACGGTCGTTATCGCGCTAATGCTGAACACTACCACGCAGGCGCTTAAAATCAGCGGTACTTTTGCAGATATCAGCAGAACTCTAAGTGACACAGTAAGCTTTGATGTGCTCGAGCATACTGAGATAAACATAGACGCGGTTATTACAAAAAACATAATTACTGTCACGGGTGCGGAGGGCACTGTAAAGGTCGGTGACACTGAGTATAAGATCACTTCTGCAAGCTCCGATCAATCGGGAATGACGCTTAATTCAAGAAGCGAAGAAGGTATACTTAACCTTATTGTCAGAACTGCAACAGGTACAAACAGCGCGGTTGTAAGCGTTATACCGTTAGAAAACCCGGAAAAGGAAGGCACATGGGCAGGTCCCGCCACAGATGATGATAGCTTCGACAGAGTTATCAAGGAGCAGAATATTATCCGCTATACATCAATGCTTAAGCAGAAAGTAGATATTTCCGGTACGTTTGCTGATATATACGGTGATCATGTAAATCTTGAAGAGCAGTATGACAACCTTGAACACGTGGAAGTAGCGATCAAAGCTACAGTTGAAAAGAGGGCAAACGGTAATGAATGTGTGAACGGTACAATAACTATCGGAGACAAAACATACCCTTTAATGGACGTTTCAAGAACTGATAACGGAAGAGGCGGTCAATATTTGTGTCTGAGTTATTGGGTAAGCAAACCTGAACGAGTTATTATCAATATATTCATTGAGGATAGCGGCGACATGGCTACAATATACACTTATGAAGGCTGCTACGGTAATGACATAATAGTTCCGACTGAACCGGGACACAAGCACAGATGGCTTGTAGGACCGGCAAAGGATTCAGCCGATTTCAAACGTTTGATGACAGATATGCATTATGCCGCCGATGAAAGCTCTGACAGCAGCAGTGAAGAGAACAGCAGCCCAGATAACAGCTGATACAGCATCGGATCATAACAATAACAGTATAAGAATAAGCCGCGGGCGAAAGTCCGCGGCTCAGTCTGTCAAAAAACCTTTTGAAACATTGAAATGGGGTGTCGCTTATTGCTTGCTCTGTTGACTTTGTATCATTGTGCTGTGCCGTTTTTGCGTATATGTTTTCAAAGTAAGTTCCGCTCAAATTTCCACTGTGGAACTTACTTTGGAAATTTACAGTGCGAAAAAAATCGAAAAATTTTTCAAAAAAGTGTTGACAAACGTAAAATGCTGTGATATAATATAAAAGTCGCTGAGACAGAGCGACAGAAACGGAAGATATGGCGGTATAGCTCAGTTGGCTAGAGCACTTGGTTCATACCCAGGGTGTCGTTGGTTCAAATCCGACTGCCGCTACCATTTCCACGGCCCGTTGGTCAAGCGGTTAAGACATCGCCCTTTCACGGCGGAATCATGGGTTCGATTCCCGTACGGGTCACCAATTATGTATCTCGCAAATGCCTATTATGGCGTTTGCGAGTTCTTTTTTTGCTCGATTTCTGCACTTGCCACTTATTTGCCACTTATTTTTGAAAATTGCCACTTACACTGCCACTTGCGCTTCTGTAAGCGGCTCTTTTTTATTTCCAAAAGAAAGTGCATTAGTAATCGCTTCGCAGTTTCTCGCCTTAGCTTCCTGAAACATATGACAGTAGATATTACTCGTTGTTCCTACGCAGGAATGTCCCATATCACTTGATACGGATACCATATCAACACCAGCATTGATAAGCAAGCTTGCGTGTAAATGGCGCAGAGAATGAATATCACAGAAGCGGAAATTATGCTTCTTACAAAATTCTCCGAACCAGAAGTACGGAGTGTTATTATTCATTGGTCTACCGTCCCACTTGACAAATATTCTGTCCGTGTCCTGCCACTTATCGCCTAAACGCTCACGTTCAGCGTCCTGTTCCTTTTTATAAGCTTTGAGTAATTCCATAATCATCGGTGGAAACTTTGACGAGCGCTGTGATTTTTTTGTTTTGGTAGTGTCAGTATAAATTCCTTTTGCCGCTGTATAGTTTGATGTGCGGCGCACACTAATTACACCGTCCTCCCAGTTGATGTCCTTCCATTCAAGTCCAAGCATTTCGCCACGACGGAAGCCGCTGTACACTGCAAGAATAATAAACAGCTTATATTTCAACGGCTCAGTTTCAAACGCGTTGAAAATTTCTTCAACCTCTGCAAGCGTATAGATTTCTTTTTCCTTCGCTTCGCCTTTCGGCACGGTCACTCGTCTGCACGGATTGTCTGTAAGCATATCCATTTTCACAGCGTAAGTAAACACATTAGATATAAAGCTGAGATGATGAACAACAGTTTTTCTTGAAAGAGGCTTCCCCGTTCTTTCGCTTTTTCCGTTTTCAAGCAAGTCGTTTACAAATTGCTGAATGTGTCTGCCGTTAATTTTATCAAGCTTCAGATGTCCGATTGCAGGATAAACACGGTTGCGGAGCTGTAACATTCTTTCATAAGAAGTATTACGGAGATTAAATTTTGCGTACTCCTCAAACCATTGCTCGGCGAATGCTTCAAATTTTATGGAAGCGGTAATCTGTCCTTTTTTACAAGCCTCCTCAAAAAGAACAGCCTGACGGTTAAGCTCTTTTTCAATCTGCTTCGGTGTCATACCTTCGGAAGGTTTCCACGCCTTGTACTGTGAACGCTGTTTACCGTCAATACCATAACCACAAGATACTTTTATTTCATAAGAGTCGTTACCTCTTTTACGAATAGTTGCCATACTGATTTACTCCTTTCATTAAAACCGTAAACCGATATGACACATTTCTACATCATCATTATACACTTTAAAGCATAAAACTGTCAAGTGGGAATGTGTCATTATTCGAGTTCACAGCTTCTTTTTCTCTGAATTTCATTCTGCTTTTCTTCATAATTCGTAAGTCGCTGAACATTATAAATCAGCGTTTCCATAACAGCCACATCATCGCCCATCTTCTCAACTTTAGCACGGTCAACCTCGGCGGATTTTTTCAATTCGTCCAGTTCTCTCTGCCACGCTTTCGGCGTAAGCTTCGCTCCGTTGAGATTGCTGTCATAAAAAGATTTTGCCGTCTTGAACAGCGCAATTTCTCCGTAGTGCTTGTCATAAAACTTTTCCTTTTTCTTCGGATTTGTAATAGACTGCCACTCCAGATAAACCGCCTTATTTTCCTTGTATCGAGGATAATTGTCAAGTAGTTCAGTCAGCTCTTTCATTCGCTTCTGTGTGCTGATGAGCTTGGATTTATAATTTTTCATTTCTGCTTTTGTTTCAGAATTCTTCTCCGCAAGCTCAGAGAGCGTTCTGATTTTATGTCCCTGCACAA
Organism: Oscillospiraceae bacterium; assembly: GCA_003512525.1. Taxonomy (GTDB): domain Bacteria; phylum Bacillota; class Clostridia; order Oscillospirales; family Ruminococcaceae; genus Ruminiclostridium_E. The sequence continues at coordinate 19,329 of DOQG01000060.1, forward strand.
AAGCAATAAGGTGAGTCAAATCCTTGAACTTTGCAATCTTTTTCAGATTGGAAACGCTGACACCACGCACCTCGCTAAACTTAATTCCGTTATCGTGAAATCGCATAAGCATTTCAATGAGGCTGCCCTCTTTCGGAATTTCTCTCATCTTGGCAAGCTCATTGTCAAGGACTTCAATTCTTTTCAGCAGAACGGAAATCTTTGCGTTTATGGACTTTATTTCACGGTTGGTGTTGCCTTTGACGGTGCGTATCCCTTTACGCTCCATCTGCGTTGCGGCAACTCCCATATGGACTGTTGGTTTCTCCAATCTGCCCTGACGCTCAAAAGAACGGTAATCTACTTTTTCGGAAATATTACGCTGCTCCAAAGCGTTATTCAGAAATTCTGACCACGCTTCACGCCACTCCTCAGCTTTTTCTCGACTATTCCAGTCAGTAGTCTGAACAATGCGGCACTTGTAAGTTCGTTTCCGCTTATCGTAAATTTTGTTGCCGTTTTCATCAAGCAGATACTCTTTCCTTTGCTTGTCGCCCCATGTCCCGTCCTCGTTGAACGGACGCATTGTCAGCATAATATGAGCGTGGATGTTTTTCTGCTCACGGTTGGGATTGTGAATACAGACATCGGCGCACATACCATTATCAACGAAAGTTTTTTGTACAAACTCCCGCGCAAGTTCAATACACTCCGCTTCTGAAAGTTCATTCGGGAGTGCAATTTCAATCTCCCGTGAAAGCTGTGCGTTTTTAGATTTCTCTACCGCCTCGACAGCGTTCCAGAGAGTGGAACGATCTGCATATTCTCTCGGAGCATTGTCGGGCAGGAGAATTTCCGTATGAACCACGCCGCCTTTTCGTGTGAAGTCGTGAGTAGTTCCGTCATAGTCGTTCATGAGTTTTTCGCTCGAACGATAAGCAGCGGCGGCAACAGCAGACTTGCCCTTGCCACGGCTGATAATTTTGATGGAGCAATGATAGATTGCTATTGTCAAAACCTCCTTTTCTTTACTGAGCAGTATTGCGAATTGCCTCGCAGAGCGCACATACCACTGCTGTGGTATATAAGTGCGCCCTTGTCCCAAGGGAAGCAGTGTTGCTGAGCTTGCAAAACAGCTTTTTCAAGAATTATCACGCAGACTTTCGGGAAAGTGTATTCCCTGCAAGCTACCGGGCAGATTTCCGAAAGCAATTCTGATAATGTGCTTTATCTGCTCGTTGGTGTAGCTCTCGGCATCGGGAATAAGACTCTCCAGAATTGCGCCACGCTCGATAAGGCGGTGATTACGGCTACGGCGTTTTCTTCCTTACAGCGATTTTTCATAGTAGAAAGTTTGTGTTCTTCCTGCATTTCCTTCTTTGTCAGACGGTCAAGTTCCGCTTGAAGCTTGTTGCGCTCGGCAAGAGCTTTTTCAATTTCGGCTTCGGTGTGAGTAAGTTCCTTTTCGTTATTCATAATATTACTCTCTGTTTCATTATAATTTGCCGATACATTTTTCAGATTTAACGTTTCGTTAAAACTCATTTCTGTGCTCACGCAACATCACCGTCCTTTCGGTCATAGTTATCTCCGAACACAGCTTTGTACAGATTTTCCTCTGCAATAAGATATTTCTTTCCTGCCATAAAGCACGGGAGCTGTCCCGAAATACACATCTGACGGATACGATATTCGGTGAGTCCGTCGATAAGTTGTGCCGCTTCCTTGATTGTGAGAATTTTTCTTTTCATAGCTTTGTCCTCCATAAAAATAAATTTCAGCAGATTTCTGCCGACATACGTTTTTGCGTTATGTAAAAATTTTCAGAGGAGTGTTTACTATATTTTTACTGCACGGCGAAAAATCTTCACCGTGCTTTCAGTTGTACCGCCGCAGAAGAACGCTTCGATAAATACCTCGGACATCCAATCAGAATAGCACGGTAGCTCTGCTTGCAATCGTAAAAACATTTCCTGCACAAATCGTTGCAGGTTATGCGCCCACGTTCATTCAGGAACAGCGACCATTCCAGTTTTCTTTTCTTGCTCATTCTCGGCATAATAAAATTCCTTTCTTCTTGTTATAAGGGAGTAACGGACGGTTACGTCCTTGCAGAATTGTATGGTAGCTTCCCATTTTGGGAGTGTGCCTCATGGGGTGGTGAATTGCCACCTCATAGTTTTTCTAAGGTCGGATTTCACGACATTTGGATTTCGGGGGTCATCGAAATGATGACGCCTTTCATTTTCTTTGCTTCGGAGATGGGGGTCCAATTTGGACTCCCATCGGAAATTCGTTTTGCATATCAAAGTGCGGATAATTTGTCTACAACTTTCAAAGCACGCTGTAAAACACCGTTCCCTTTATCATAAACCACTGTCGCAGTTTGCGACGGTGGTATGAATGGCTCTGTGCCGATTGTAGGGCGTGAAACACTACCCACCTAACATCGCATTTCACGACGGTATCAAAAGTGAAAATCTTGACTTGCTATGGAGTCGCAAATCACGACGGCATAAAAGTCATTCCCAGCACACGTCCTGAAACGGGGCGTGTGTTTTCCCTACAACCACTGCCGTTGAATTTCACGACAGCATAAAAAAGTCATTCCCAACACTCACCCTGAAACAAGGTATGTGCTTTCTCTGCAACCACCGTCCTGATTTAGGGCGGTGGTCTGAACGGTGAACATTTCGCTCTCCTTGTTGATGTAAGCAAGTCCTTCGATAGAAAATCTCCAGTCAGGCGGCAGGCACAGCATACAGGCAAGGAGTCCTTTGGCTTTCAACGATAAATCCTTTCACGTAAGAAATTCGTTGTCCATAGAAACAAATCTGTTTCGCTTTGCTAATAATTTTGGCATTGTATCAATTCCTTTCAGTTTTATTTCTCCCGATTGTCGGGATATGTAAACCCTCTATTATATACAGTAAAATTTTCTGTGGGTGGCAACCATAAAATATCCCTCTATTTTTATACGCCGAAAAAATCATAGGGTGGGCGAAAAAACTTTCTAATATATACAGTAAAATTTCAACTCGGTGGGCGAAAATAAATTTACTCCTTCACTCATTGTCATTTTTAAGCCGTTTTTATAACCTGTTTTCAAAAAGTTTCATCAAACTTTCACATTCACAGGGATTTATATCAGCGCTTGAATTTTTTCGCATTGGGCATTCTGCTTGCAAGAACCAGACTGTAAAAGTCAGATTCATTGATTATGGTTGCACCACGCTGACCAAAACTCGACGCCGTTGTCTATTACCTGAACCTGTTCGCAAAGCACCATTGAATTCTTATGAAGTCGATTGCTGAAAACAGGAACGTGAACGGGCAACGCTCTCATCAAGTGGTTCACTCGTATCTACAACAAGATTACATTCGTTAAACTCGCCAGAAATAAGGCTCTCCATAGAAACAACATTGTTTTTGATAGCGAGTTTCTGTCTGTAATCCTCACGATTTTCTTCCTTGTAGAAATCGTGATATGCAATTTCATCAACTTCCATTATGGAATGACCGAGATTGATAAGGAAAACCTTGCCTTCGGAATTCTTCTTGTAAGCCTGAAGCTCGTCCTCTGTAATCTGAACGTAGCCTGCTGATGTATTGTTCTTGTCCTTGAAAATAAAAATGTTCATTTAAGTATCCTCCTGAAAAATTTAATTTGAATTGCGTGTGCCCGAAGTTCAAAATAAAATCAGGGATACCTTGCGATTGCTTCGCTGTAATGAAATTTCATCTGTCTGCTCCTTTTTCGTGCAACAAAAAAGGACTCACGGATAAATCCGTAAGTCCTCAGATGTGCCGACTTGTATTAGCCGACAGATTTCGGGCATAAAAAATAGCCCTGCCGCATTTAAGCGACAAGGCTATCTAAACCCATATTCAATTTTAAGGTGTATGCAAGAGCATATAATCTGCCAGCATACTAATGGTAACATATACAAACTCCAATGTCACTCCCGAAAGACTCCCACTTTACTCCCAAATTACTCCCACCGAATAGTAATAGCTACTTTACTTGGAAGAATTCAATTTGTTCGCTTAGCGGACCGAAGCAGAAAGCCATTCTTGCGTTATATGGTGGATTTGAGGGGATAGAAATATCCTTTGGCTCAATAAAAACCTCATATCCTGCTTTCTTAACATCAGCGGTGCACTTGTCAACATTGTCCGTTGCAAGGGCAAAGTGACGTATAATGCCGAGTTCGGCTTCATCGTCTTCGTTCGTGAAAATCTCGATAAGTCCGTTGCCTGTATCAAACATTATTCCGTCGGGAGCTTTTTCATCTCCCCAGATACGGGCAATCTTTAGCCCAAGTATTTCGTGATAGAACTTCACGACTTCTTCGTACTGCGTCCATTTACTGCATTTCATTGAAATATGATGTATTCCTGTTATCATAATATACTCCTTTTAATTTTGCTGATTAATAAACTCGTTATGCCATTCTTCATATTTGTTTTCTACAAGCTCAGCATCGATTATATTTGAATCTGGCTCTTTTTTCATAATGTAAAATGCAATTGCTTTCTTAATACTGCTTATTTCCAGTTTCCAAAAGTCTTGATTCTTTCGTTCTTGAACTATGTAGTCGAGGAGGATATCATCATCGAGAAAATCTTTATAATTATAATACGACATTTCTTTATACTCATATTCTGCAATAACCCCCACACTTGACCACTCTACGACTGCAAAGGATGCCATTATTATAGCGTTTATTGGCGATTTGATTTTATCTTTTACATAATTGCAATACGACTGACGTTCAATAACTTCCCAAAGAAGTAATGTTCTGATACATTCTTTACATTCAAATATATCTTGCTTTTCAGATAATTCTTCTATTCTTTCAAGAATTATGCTTTCTAATTCCGCAAAATGTTCTTCATTAATCAGTTTTTCATCATATATATATTCTGTTTTTGCAATTTTTCCGTAATTTAATTCTAAAATATGAGGCAGATGCAATAATTTTTGAAAAGAAATGAAATCAGAGTGATTCATAATGTTCTTGATTAATTTATATCTATATTCTTCCTTTTTTACCGATTTTAACAGGTCTATCAGAAAATAAACATTAATCGTTTGTTCATCGTATCCTAACAGCTGCTCTCCTGTTTCAATTCTACCAGATGAAAACATTAACTTACTTAGCAACAGCTCTATTCTATCTTCCTTGATTTCATTTGAATAAAGCATCAGTTCATTTTTATATTCACTTAATAAATTCTGAGCTTTAATCAAAGACAGGTACTCTTCGAGCTCCTCTTCATCCATTTCATTTATAGACATTAAAAACTCTGAATCGCTTATTTTTACATCTTCAAGACATAGTGAAAAATACACATCAAACCTTTCAGTTGAGGCAATTCTTTTATACTTTCGTAATTCCAATGGAGTTATAAAACATGAACTATATGAAATTTGATTTTTGAATTTAGGAAAAAGAATAGATAAAGACGATATGATAGTATCAATGTTACCATTATAAATTTTCTCAAAAAATTCAATATATTCTTTTTTCTTTTCTCCCACTTTATTATTTAATATTCCGCCTCCGTTATATCCGCCTGCTAAGGTATATTTACTATTCTTTATCCACTCATAAATTGGGGTGGCGAATAATTGGAATGAACATATAGCAGCCATATCCGAAAAACACACTTCATCTTTTACAGTCAAATATGCAAACGAGAGAATATTTACATATCTAATAACGCTTCTTGCTGAAGTAATCAAAGGCATAATGCACGAATAAAAAACCGAATGCCAGTATTCAGACTCAAGTTCTCCTTCAGGCAATAAAATTGTTTCTTTTATTTTTTCTATAAGTAAATCATATAGCATGTTTGACTTAATATTAGGTATATCAAAAGACATCTGGATTATCTTTTCTAAATAGTCCTCACCATTTTCACCTTGAACATCATTTAAGGCTTTTACCACAACTGCCTTATCATACGAAAGTAAATACGTTGTGTTTGGAAAATCTGCAACTGAGCATACAAGTTGAAAAATAAGCCTGATTTGCTCCTTTGGAAGTCTATCTATATCATCAATAATGATTAGAATTCTTGAAGTTGATTCCTTTAGCATTCTTATTAGGGTGTTCTTTTGATAAATTATATCATTTTTTCTCGAATCCTCGTCTTCTTTTATTGTAGCTCCAACCGAACCAGCAAGTTGCGGAATTATTTCCAAATACTTTCCAATGACAGGGATATATTTCGCATACTCTAAGGCATATGAATATTTCTCAATTACTCTACCTATTTCAGCACCTATTGCTTTTTTATTTTCTGTTTTTACTTCTTTATTATCATCCTGTCTTTTCAGCTCTGATGAAAGATTTATAAAGAACTGATTTATAAGCTGATTACAATCCGTAAAATTCCAAGGATTAAAATTTACGATTATTGTATCTTTTGATTTCATTGATGTTTCTTCGTGTATCATATTGAGAATAGATGTTTTTCCACATCCTCATTTACCTTGCAATGCAATTGCTATATTATCAGTTGATTTAAATCCATATATTGCCTTGGATACTCTTTTTACAAATTCTGCTCTTTCAAGTTTATCATCAGCAATTTTATTAATTGGTTTGTCAGTATTTATCATTTTTTCATCCTTTATGTCATTTGCTAAAAGGAGTCAAATACGACTTCTCAGCATTACTTCTTCTTAATTATTCCATCACAGCTAAAATAGCCTTCAGATGTTGCTTATATTTCTCCTTCAACTCGCATGGCTCTACAATTTCAACCATCGTTCCAAACTGAAAAAGCCAACCGAAGAAAGGTTCGGGATGTTCTGTCTTTATCTGCACTCTTACTGTGAAATGCTCATCGCCGTCGGGAGCAATGCTCACAATTTTCCCGAAGCGGTCGATTACTGCATTTATAAGCGACTTATCAAAACGTAGCTTAACTTCCTCGGCTTCACCGCTGAACATTGAAAAAGTTGAATTCAGATATGCAGACAAATTAAAGCCTTCGGGATATTTCTGTGCCGGCTCGTCCAAGACCTCAACACTCTCCATACGGTCAACACGGAAATTTGAAATGCTGTCGTACTTTTCGTAATGAGCTACAAGATAGTAGCGTTCATCGTCCCAAGTAAGAGCGTAGGGAGAACAAGTTCTTATGCCCTTGCGGTAACACTTTTTCTCGTTCAGGTCATAGTCGAAATACTTAAAAGAGATTTTCTTCCGTTCAGCTATAGCGCGATGAATGGCGTCAACATTCATATAGATACGCTCGTTTATAGCTTTCACACTGTCGGCAATAAAGACTTGTCGCTGTATCTGCTTTGCCTCATAAACACTTGTAAGCTGTTCCAGCTTTTTCAAAAGCTCCGCCGATTTCTTTTCTGTCAAGAAACGTGACGAAGAAACTGCGTCAGCAAGCAGCTTGAGTTCGGGCAATTCAAAATCTCAGTTTACCACCTGATACCCGGCATTTACACCTCTGCTTGAGACAATATCAAGCCCGAATAATTTAAGAGCGTCAATATCTTCGTAAAGAGCTTTACGGGCAGCCGTTATTCCATAAAGTTTAAGCTGAGAAATAATTTCGGGCATTGTTATGTAGTGTTCCTCGTCGGTACATTCAAAGAGTATCTTGTATAAGTATAGAATTTTTAGACGCTGATTGGCGTTTTTGATGTTGTCAGCCATTTGTATTATCCACCGTCTTTCTTCTTTTGATAAGTCTCATAACAAAAATGGTTACACTACAAATTATAGCTGTTCCAATAACGCATATAGCAAACATCAAAATTATTTGCCAATTCTCTATTATTATCTTACCAATCCAAATCACGCCGTATGTAATTGCCCATAACAAACAAAATGCAAATAAACGAATTATCCAATGGAATAATGAACCTGAAAATCTTCCGTAAATCATTTCACTATTATATAAATTGCCCACTGTATTGTAAGCAAAGCGACATGCTATTACCCCAATGACACATAATATAATATATTCATATATCCAGTCAATAGGTAACCCTAACGGGTCTGTTAACAACTCAAAAACAAATTTAAACATCGAATCCTCCATATTACGTCCTGAAGCCAATAGGCAGTTTTGAATTCTTCGGCTTCTTGGTTTTCTTCTCGGTCTTAACATCTTTAACCGGAACGGAAACAGTTCCTTCTTCATTTTCGTCCTCGTCGGGTTCTTCCACATCTTCCTTGTCAAGTACAAGAACGATTGCGGAGGAATGAGTAACAAACATTACTTTTCCATAAGCATAATCCTCGATTTTATCGTAAAGCCGTCCTGCGCTGATAGTTCCGTCATATACAGTATTGGTACTGTTGGCAACATATCCGATTTTGTCTATGAAGGGCAGAAATGCAGCGATAGCTTCCTTGTCATACTCATTATCGGGTTTCTTGATGAGTCTGATAATTCTTCCGATTTCAAAGGGCTTTTTGCCGTAATAATGATTAAGTCCGGTAATTGTAACGAAGTACGTATTCTCCATAGTGATACCTCCTGAAAATGCAGTCGTTTAGCTTCATTACTATATTATATCATAGATAAGTGCGTCATTTTCAGGACATTTTAAAACTAATTCCAATAACTCAAGTGCGCTTCTAAGCACCTGAGATATTGCTCCGGAGTCTGCCCTTTATAATTATTCTCTTTTTGGCATTTGCAAAGATATTCAACATCTGCTTCTGCACGAGAAATCATTTCAAGTGCTTCGCCATCATTTTGATATTTGAACATCAAGCCGTTGAGTATATCTCTGTATCTATCTTCCAAGAAAATCGCCTCTCGGAACATAGAAAAGGTTAAAACCATAACCTCGTTTATTCATATCCTCCATCTTTATCAAAAGCAGCTGATGAGGAATTTTAAGCATACAAGCAGTTTGCTCACTTGTATATTGTTCCTCGGCTAATGAAATCACATCTTCGTCCGTTATAAGAAAATTAGCTGCAAAAAGATTAGCTTCTTTCTCTGGCTTTGAGGTCATATCGAAATATCCGAATTCCTGAAAATTGCCGACTGCAATATGTCTGTGGAGTTGATGATGTCCGATTTCGTGTGCAAGTACAACACGCTCCATAACTTCATCAAGAGTATCATTCAAAATGATAAATGGTTGTCTCTTTGAAATAAAATAAGTTCCTTTCAGGTCGCCGAATGATTTATATTTAACGGTAATGCCAAGTTGTTCAGCAAGTTCGTATGGGTCGGCCGTTCTTGCTTTTCGTATTGTCTTTTGAGTGAAATCATAAATGCGGTCGATAAACATATCTCACCACCCCTTTCGGTCGAATATCCGCCTATCCTTATTATAACATATGTAAATGTATCACTTTCAGGACATTTGGATATAGGTGTTAATCACTTTTGTCGGAAATGCTGTCATCATTCTTTCTGTATTTTTTAGGCGTATATTTCTTATTGATAATCTTGGCTTCAAAATATGCTTCCTGAATGGCTTCAAGAACAAGAGCCTTATCTCTCTCGCTTATTGTCCCGCCTGCAAACAACGCAGTAGCATTTTTCACAAGTTCTTCTGCGTCCTTTTTTCCTCGTGAGCCGTACTTCTCGTGTGCTTCGATTACGAAATAATCATCGTCGCTCATAAGTACCTTTTCATCAACACCGAGAACTTCTGCAATCTTCACGACCGTATCCATTTTAGGAACACGTGTTCCAAGCTCATAGTTCTGAATGGAACGAGTAGTAACTCCAACCTTTTCGGCAAGCTCCGCCTGAGTCAAATTCTTAATGCGTCTTAATTTTGCGATTCTTTCTTTCAGTTCCATGATGAAACCTCCTATAAACCGTTCGTTAATAACGAACAAATTTTCATATAACCTATTGACAAGCGTTCGTCATCAGGTTATAATGCAACTGTACCGATTGTTCGTGTTTATTGTACCACAATAAAAAATCTTTGTCAAGAGGTTTATAACAAATCCAAAATATTTATATTTCTCAGGAGGTGCATATATGGGAAACTTTGATTTGAAATGTGATAAAAGCAAAGCAAAAGCGATGAAATCACTGCTTCGGCTTTACCGCCGTGTGCTTCACAATGTGAACAATAGAATTTTCTATTTGGACGAAATGACGTATGTGACAAAACAATTATGGTTATTGATGCTGTAGAAGGACCCGATCTGCCTGATTTAGGCTATGGTTCCATTTCACAGGACACAATAAAAAAGGTTGTTGCTTCAACGCTTCTCTTTGGGGTAGCTGAAGTTGCAGATACAGAAACTCTTTTAAATAGAGGATAGATGTGAAAGGAGAACGTACTATGATTATTCTTGGTAACCACTCGTCAGTAAATGATTATTTGTGCTTTTGTGGAGGTAAAGCAAAAGGCTTGTATTTGCTTAGCGAAGCTGGTGTTGATATTCCTGAAACATTAGTTATACCTGCAAATTTGGAACTTTCCAAGTATGAAGAAAATATAAATGATTTTAGTAAATCATTACAAGCAAAATATCCAAATGTCAGATTTGCTGTGAGAAGTAGTGCGTTGACAGAGGACGGCGCTGATTGTAGTTGGGCAGGAATGTATGATACAATGCTTAACATAACTTCAGGCGAGTTATATAAAACAATTAGTCAAATGTATACTTATTCGGCAACAACAAGGCAGAAAACATACCGTGAATTTTCAAATTCAGACGAACTTTCTACAAAAATGGGACTTGTTGTGCAGCGAATGATTAAACCGGATGTTGCTGGAGTTTGCTTTACTATCAATCCGATATCAGGAGACGAAAATGAAATTATGATCGAGGCTGTGAATGGACTTGGTGAAAAGTTAGTCGGTGGTGAAATTACCCCTCAGCTTTTTATTTTGGACAAAACGGGAAACTGCAAATACTTTGATTGTGGTGATTGTTCTACTGTTCAAATTATTACAGAAAGTTTACTAAGGGAATTTTTCAAGTTGATAAATTATCTTAAGTACAATGTAATTAAGGATGCCGATATAGAGTTTGCTATTCAGAATAACAAAGTATATTTTACAAATTAGGCATATAACGCGAAAGTACAATGTCGCAATTTAATAGCGCAAAGCCAAGAAATGACTCATAAAGTACAAATTTTAAAATAATTAGCTCAATTATATAGAGTGAAACAACCTATAAAAATTATTTGTTAAAATCCCGCCAAGCTTGATTATAAACTTGACGGGATTATTCTTGCTTATAAAAGTGATTTTTGAGTTCCTTGTATTTTTTTACATATCATGTGAAACAGCACCATTCCCCACCATATTTTTAGCAGCGTTATAATAAATAGTCGATATGAACTGTTATTTAATTTGGGTTAAAGCCATTTATTTTCTTATATGTAGCATATTTAAGTACGAGTCTGTCGCTCATTGTAATTTCTCTCAAATCATCATAACACTTTGATAATACATTGAGATTGAAATAACGATATAAAATAGACTTTCGTGTGAGAAGCTATATGTGTTGTATAAAACAAAAGTATCATTTTTCAATCAAAAAACTGAAAAAATAGTAATAAGTGAACTTACAAAACCTACTGCTCCTACCACAAATGAAATTACTCGTACCTTTTTCATTTTTGAGATTTCTCCATTCAATTCACTTATATGTTTATCTTTTTCAAACAAACGACCATCATTATATGAATTAATGCATAGAAACATAAACTTGATTTTCTCTTTCAACAAAACGTCATCGGTCTGGTTTAACAAGTTATTAAGTTTATCATCATTAAATAAATGCTCATCGTTGAAGTCATCATTCAGTTTAGTTAAAATGTCGCAATATTCTACAATTTCTTTATCGTTGCAATCGTCAATTTTTTTATCATGTAATCTTTCTATTAATCTCGAATTTAGTTGTACCATGTTCAAATAACTGGAATTTTTTGTACTATAAGTTTGAAAAACTTGTTTTAATTGTTTTTTTATTATTTCATATTTGCATTTACTTTTTAAAATTGATATAGCTGATTTTTGATATTTCTTTTCACTTATATGCGATATAATAAAAGAATAGCAAATCATCCCCACAATTAACATAAGTGCAGTAATTACAAAAATAATTAATACTATATTTGCAATTATAGTGCTCATATTGGCTAAATTATTCATTTTTACCTCCGCATATTTTATTTAGGAAACTGTAATTATAATTATACCATACCGCCCCCGAAAAAGCAATATGTACCAAGCCTGATTGCTCAGGCTTTTCAAAGATATTCTCAATTTCACGGCTTGCAAGCAAGTCCTTAACGTTCTGTGTCAGACCCGTAGGAATACCGCCCCACTTTCTGAAACGCTTCCAGATTTCGCAGGAATATGCCGCTGTCTGCTCCTCTTTGAGAAGAAGGTGGAACTCGTCGATATCTTAAACTATTTTCAAACATCTGAAGACACAATTAAATTTGATAATGCAAATATAGATCTTATTGAGTCTGGAATAGCTGGAATTAAAGAGTCAATTCCGTCTAACTATGATGCCTTGGCTATTTAACATGGCTTTGATAAGATTTATAAAGAATATTTTTCAAACAATACATATTTGGATTCTATTACTGTTGAAAAGCTAAAACATAAAGCGAGATATGTTGAAAATCAATACTATGCTTCATTTGACAAAGTGCGCCAAAATCTTGACCTTATGAAACAACAACATGATAAGCTTAAACCACTTCAAAATCAAATGAAAACATATCACTCGGCATTGAAGAAATCTATTGATTCTTATCAAAAGTTAGTTGTTAAGCAAATTGAAATCCCCTTCTTTTTGTACTGTTCGAGACTATTACAATCTTATCAAGGCGGTCAAGGTGTACTAATAGATAGCAAGGATAGTAAGATTAGATTTACTGCTCCCGCGGAGAGCACGACATTTTATACACAATGAGTTCCGGACAATTATCTGCAGTATTATTAGCATTTTCTCTTGTTCTAAACAAGATATACTCCGGCAACAATTTTAAATTTAAAACATTATTTATTGATGACCCTATTCAGTGTATGGATGATATTAACATGATTTCTTTTGTTGAACTTCTGAGAAGGGAGTTTTCCGATTCACAAATCGTACTCTCTACACATGAAGACACTTTCGCAAATTATATTAAATATAAATTTTCTAAATATGATATAAAAAGGCAATCAATTACATCGAAATATGATATTTGATTTTCATAAAATACAGATAAATAATATGAGAAAGCTGATGCTGCGCTATTTCGTAACAACATTCCCGTTTCTCTCTATGAGGGCGAAGAATTAGCCGCAAGAGTCCGTGCTGACGATAAAATCGGCATTGTTCCTGACGGAGTTATACCATTCTACTGTTCTTCATACTTACAGATGATGAGAATATATCTGATTATATGAACATTGAGCTTTACGAGGACAAAGAGCAATGGAAGAAAGTAATTGAGAATGTGACTTGGCAAGAGATAGAGGAACAACGACTGTTGTAATTCGGCACACGGTGTGTACCAAATTTAATTTTTACGACCTCTTGAATATCCCGATAGAATATGGTATAATATACTTGAAGAAATACACCATCTACTGAAAGGAGGCTGTCTATGAGCGTTTACACAACTAATGAAATCGCTGACAAGGTACGTCCTATTGCCGAAGCTTACGGCATTGATAAGGTTTATCTCTTTGGCTCTTACGCAAGAGGTGAAGCGACTGAAAACAGCGATATCGACTTTTATGTAGAGTTTTCAAAACCTCTTGGCTTACGCTATTGCAGTTTCTTTTCAGATATTGAAGAAAGTGTGGGCAAGAGCGTTGACATCATTACAAAGGACGGACTTTATAACCCTGTGACTTTGAGTATGAACGAGCCTCTTATCAAAAGAATTTTAGAGGAGCGCAAGTGTATTTATGAATAACAAAGATTTAAACGTTGCTCAGCATATGGTAGCTCATTGCGAACGAATTGAACGCTACTTAAATCGCTGTAACAACTCTCTTGATGAGTTTATGAACGACGAGTTAATTCAGGACGGAGTAACAATGCAGTTACTCGCTATGGGTGAACTTACAACACATTTTTCAGAGGAGTTCAAGTTGGAACACCCGACAGAAATCGACTGGAGAAATTTCAAACAGCTCCGTAATGTATGTGCTCATCGTTATGGTACTCTTGATTATAAGACTATCTGGGATATAGTTATCGGTGAACTGCCACAAGTTAAAATCTTCTTTGAGGGTATCATCAAAGAATAAAAAATCTCGACTTTAAAATCGGGAAGTTGTAGAAATATGTATCATATCGGATTTAAAATCTGCCACTTATTTGCCACTTATTTGCCACTTGTTTTGGCAAAAATCGACTCAAAATCGCATTTGATTACAAAATTTGATTTTGAGAAAACCGCATAAAATCGGGCTTTGAGTGACATTGCCATAAATTGAGAAATGTAAGGATGTCATTTCGATTCCCGTACGGGTCACCACACACAAGGCTCTCAAATGACGATATATCGTCATTTGAGAGTTTTTCTTTTACCCTGATACGGCTTCTGTCCTTTACTTGTTCTTTATACAGCTTCGGGCTGTCCTTTGTCAGTGTCATGCTTTTTGAAGTCAAGCACCGATGCGATAGCATCTCCTGCCCTCGCTTGAGCCTGATTAAACACATGGCAGTAGATAGAAGTCGTGGTAGTTATCGCGAGTGACCTAACGCTCCCGACACGGTGGCTGCGTCAACGCCCTCATTGATGAGAGCCGATGCATAGAAGTGTCGCAGGGAGTGAATGTCACAGAAACGGAAATTGTTTTCCTCACAGAATTCTTTGAGCCAGAAATACGGTGTGTTGTTGTTCATCGGTCTGCCGTCCCACTTTACAAACAGGCGGTCATAGTCCTGCCATTTCGTACCGAGCTTCTCACGTTCCTCGTCCTGTTCCACTTTATACTCACGGAGCAAGTCCATGACGCTCTGAGGAAATTTCAGCGAACGCTGAGACTTCTTTGTCTTGGTGGTGTCGGTGTAGATACCCTTTGAAGCGGTGTAGTTGCTCGTCCTGCGGACGCTGATAACATTATGCTCCCGGTCAATGTCCTTCCATTCAAGACCGAGCATTTCTCCACGTCTGAATCCGCTGCATATCGCCAAAGTAAAGAAAGTGCGGTATTTCAGAGGTGCAGTTTAAAGGAGCTGAAAGAGCTGTGCGACTTCTTCCAAAGTGTAGATGTCCTTCTCCTTCTTCTCGCCCTTCGGAACGGTAACACGTTTGCAGGGGTTGTCGGTGAGCATTTCCATCTTCACAGCATAGCTGAACACATCGCTGATGAAGCTGAGGTGATGAACAGCTGTCTTTCTCGACAGCGGTCTGCCGTTTTTCAGGCTTTTGCCGTTAAGTGCCAGATCGTTGATAAACTGTTGGATATGGCGGCTGGTGATCTTGTCAAGTCGCAGATGACCAATAGCAGGGTAAACCCTCACAGTGAGCTGTTTCATTCGCTCATAGGAAGTGTTGCGAAGATTGAGCTTTGCATATTCCCCAAACCACTGTTCAGCGAAGTCCCGAAACTTGATGTTTGCAGTGACCTGACCTTTCATGCACTTGTTCTCAAACAGTATCGCCTGCTTCTAAAGCTCTTTCTCGATCTGCTTCTTGTTCATACCGTCCGCAGGCTTCCATGTAATGGACTGAACCACCTGATTACCTGATGTATCATATCCGCAGGAAACTCTGGTCTGCCTTGCCTGCAAGACGATACAGACCCGTAAAACAGTAGCCCACGGCTGAGAGCATCGCCGTTCCTGCCATTCCCACATCGGTGGAAGTCGTGACCGAGATCGCCTGCACCATATTTCGAAGGACAGTCGGCAACGCATCGAGCGGAAAAGGGATAGCGTCCGCACTCTGCCGGAGCGGTCGGGGTTCTCCCCATTGAATAGTATTCATGTTGTCTTTTCCTTTGTCTGTTATTTTTTTTATTTATCTTGACAGATTGCATTTGATGTGCTATAATACGAAATGAAATGACACGTTTCAATCTCTAAATCATATTATATGCTACCTAAGCAGCATTTGTCAAGCAAAAATAATTAGAATGGATTGAGTTCTGCTTTTTGCACAAATTGGAGGGACACAAAATGACTGTCTTTTGGAGAAAATACAATGAATTATGTGACGAACATGGTTTGAAGCCGAGAGCGTTAGCTACCGAACTGGGCATTTCGGCTGCGACCGTCACCAAATGGGTGAATGACGGTATGCCGAACCTCGACATGATAACAAGAATAGCGGAATACTTTGATGTCCCGATAGATTACCTGATAAACGAGGACGATACACCCATCATTCCGCAGGCAAATAAGAAAAGAAGTGTGTTCAAGTCTGTAAGCTCTCTGTCTCAGCGCTGGGTGAGCCTTCGCCGTGGCAGTGAGATCAGCCTGGAAACGCAGTTAAAGATCATTCCTTATGTGAATTGTACGGTGCAGTTCCTCAACAATGATAAGTATATCGAGTACGTTCCCGATACAGCACACGATACCGAGCATTTGAAGGACGCAGAAACGATATTCGATATTCTGGGCATTCTTGACCATTGTGCTGACACTGAGAGTTACCGTATAGTGCAGGTGCAGCTCTCACGCATCGTGCTGTATCACCTGAAAGAAAAAGGCTTTGACCGTGAAGCACTCCGCACCGAGCATCTTGATCAGGAGAAAATGGAGTACCTCTACACAGGCAAGGACAGCGGTAAAACGCACAACTACGGACTGAATTTCTCGGATATGGACTTTCTCAGGGAGTTTACGGGGCTGAGTTATCAGGTTATGTTTACGGGGATTGAATAAGGCAATGGAGCTGAGGGGCGTTTGCTACTTGGCTTTTTTCTTTTTGTGGAGAACTTTGATTCCAGTCTGGAGTCAAAGTTGCTGTTATCGAAAAATAGATGAAATTCTCCATTTTTATATTGCTTTTTCGGAGCCTTTATGGTACAATTATTATATATATTTTGTCGAAATATCCCATTAGAAAGTGGTGTTGATTGTGAATAGGCATGAAATGATTGATCGTATTGGTATGGAATATCTTACCACTAACATAGAAGCAGGCGAATACAGCTATGTACAGGAAGCAAGCAGTAAAGAAAAGCTTGAAAAAGCTGTAGGTCACGCTGTCAAGCATTTCAAGTTAGATATACGTTTTGAAAATAATAACGTTGCAGTATTAATCGAGACAAAGCAGAGCTTCACTAAAGCTGACGAAAAGCAGTTGGCAGAATATGTTGAAGAAGAACGTGCTTTACATAAAGGGATAAAAATTATTGCTATTCTTGCAAATACCAACAATGATAAGATAAAGGTATGGCGTTATTCTGTTGACGATTCTCACCTTTTGAAAGAGGAAACCGTTCTTGATACAATGGAGCACTACGTAAAACTATTTGATACTGCGAGACAGAACGATAAAGAACGTGTCATGAAAAACACTTATGATCTTAATGAGCTCCTTCATAAAAAAGACATTGATGAGAAGCTTCGCAGTCAATTTGTAGGCACTACCCTCCTTTATATCAAAGACAAAGCCAAGACCGTTAGTGCTAAAACAGGCTTGAGAAAAATAGATGATACCTTCAAAGAAAAAATTGATGAATTATGGAGCAGTTTGTCGGCTGACGAGATAAGAGATGGTATTAAAAGTACACTCAATAGTCTTTTAGACAACTCTGAAAACAAGACAAAGAAAATTGAACTATTGCAAAAAAATGTTCTCAACGATCAGAAAGTCAAGAAACTGAAAATTAAAGATTGGATAGAGATTCTTGATACCATCCTCATGGATATTTACAGATATATTGACGCGGACAGTTCTGAGGGACAGGATATACTGAACCTGTTCTTTATAGCTTTTAATAAGTATACTGGCAAAGCGGATAAAAATCAGGCATTCACTCCTGATCACATCACTGAATTCATGTGCCGTATAACAGATGTAGATAGAACAAAGGTCGTTCTGGACGGTACTTGTGGAAGCGGATCATTCTTAGTTCAGGCAATGGTAAAAGAAATTGCTGATTGTCGCAGAGATAAAACAGAAAAGGAAGCCGAGGAACTGATAAGACAGGTAAAGGAAAAACACATTTTTGGTATTGAAGTTGAAGAAAAAGCTTATGGCCTATCTACAACCAATATGCTTATTCATGGTGACGGCAATTCAAACATCAAGTTTGGCAGTATCTTTGATAATAAGAAGTTTATCATGGAAGCCGACCCTGATATAATTCTGATGAATCCGCCTTATAATGCAAAACCTATTGGTATTCCTTCCGCCTATAAATCAACATGGACTGCTAAAGCAAAGGATGGAAAAGAAGACCCAACTAAAGGTTTTGTATTTGTTCATTTTCTGTCTGATGTTATAAAGGAACTGAATGATCTGAAA
Source organism: Oscillospiraceae bacterium (assembly GCA_003512525.1). Lineage (GTDB taxonomy): Bacteria > Bacillota > Clostridia > Oscillospirales > Ruminococcaceae > Ruminiclostridium_E. The sequence goes on from DOQG01000060.1 coordinate 37,725, forward strand.
GAAAAAGCTGGTAAGCCAACTAAGCAGGTTAAGCTCGCAGTGTTACTTCCAGTTGCTTCAGCAATAGGAACAAGCGATATAATCGAAAAAGAAAAGATCGCAATGCTTGAAAACAATACCCTTGAAGCAGTATTTACACTACCCAATGAGATTTTTTATCCTGGTGCCTCTGCTTGTGCCTGCTGTATGTTATTTACACTTGGCAAACCGCACTCAGAGGAAAAAGAGACTTTCTTTGGTTATTGTAAAGACGATGGCTTTAAGAAAAAGAAGAACCTCGGCAGAGTTGAACAGTTCAACGCAGATAATGAAAGCTTGTGGAAAGAAATTGAAAAGGAGTGGATATATCTTTTCAGGAACCATAAAGCTGAACCAGGCAAATCTGCTACTGTAGTTGTTAGTGGAGAGTCAGAATGGCTTTGCGAAGCGTATATGAATACGAATTTTTCCTTAATAAACGCAGATATGTTTCAGCAAAGCATAAATAATTATGTAGCTTTTTTAATTAAATCTGGAAGATTTCCAATTTTGACTATTGAAAAAATTAATCAAATCAAGTTAGATATTAATCAATTTAAGTATTTTAGATTAGGTCGCCTCATAGATGAACCATATAAGGCTCATGCATATACAAAAGACGAACTGGAAGAAATAAATAATAAAGATTTATCTAAAATCAGGTATATAACGAGAACTGCCGATAATAACGGCTGTGAACTGATAGTAAAAAATGAAGCCCTATCTTATGTTGAAGAGGGAAATGCAATTACAATAGGTGATACAACAGCTACTTGTTTTTACCAAGAGGAAAAATTTGTTACTGGAGATCATATGATTGTAGTCCGCGCAAATTGGCTCAATACATATACAGGTTTATTTATTGTTACATTGCTTAACAATGAACAATACCGTTATTCTTATGGAAGAGCTTTTCTTATGGACAGAGTAAAAGAGACCGTTTTGAAATTACCAATCTGTCGTAATAATGATGGTTTGTCAATTATTGATGAGGCAAAGCGATTTTCAGATGAAGGATTTATTCCGGATTGGCAGTTTATGGAGGACTATATTAAATCACTGCCTTATGGGGATAAAATATAATAGTTGTTATAGAAGGTGAAAGTATATGTTACTGAGTAATGTACATATTTGGAATTACAGACTTCTTCTTGATACCAATATACACTTAGACGAAGCACTGACGTTAATAGTTGGTAAAAATAATGCAGGTAAAACTTCGTTTTTATCTATTCTTCAACGTATTCTATCAGGCAGAAAAGACCTGGATTTTGCTGATTATCCGATACAATGTAGAAGCACATTATATGAAGTCTTATGGAAAGTCGTAAAAGGAAAAATCTCTATTGACAAAGCCAAAGACTTGATTCCAAAAACAGCTATTCAGTTTGATATTGATTATTCAAATGAAGCTGAGGATGAGTATCTTGGAGCGCTTTCGCCATTTATTATTGATTTAGATATTAACAATAACATAGCTCGTATTTTGGTAGAATATCAAAGCATACTCTCTGATACCATTATAACGGAAATAACTGATAAAATAAGTCTGCTAAAAGTAACTAATCCTACAGCTAAAAGTAAAAAAAGCAGTGAAATAATAGCAATTTCAAATTACCTCAGTACAAATTTTAACAAGATATTTGAAATTAGTGTAAAAGCAATCAATCCCACTAACCCATCTGTTTTTCAGATAAGAGAAGTATCCCATCTCAGAGATGTTTTTATATTCAAAAGAATATCAGCTGAACGTGGTTTAGATGAACTTGATAATCATGATAAAAAGCCGATTGGACAAGTTATGGAACGCATTTTCCAAGATGGTGTTATTCCTTTTGAAGAAAATATAACTAAAAAAATCGAAAAACTTAAAGCTTATGTTGAACAGGAAAGCATAAAAGCTCAAGATGAAATCAATAAACTTCTTGAAGAAATAATTACAAAAATGATACGCTTCGGATATCCGACAGCAGAAGACTTGCAATTAAAGGCAACAACGCAAATATTGTTGAAAGATAATATCATTAAAGACACTGATCTTGCATATTCAATTAGTGGAGAAAATGAAACTCTACCAAGTTCCCACAATGGTCTGGGTTATAAAAATCTTATAAAAATAGTGTTTTTATTGCAAGAGTTCGCACAAGAAATCAAAAAGAATTCACTTTCTGCAATTCCTTTACTTTTTTTGGAAGAACCTGAAGCACATATGCATCCTCAATTACAAACCGTTTTTGTAAAGTATATTAGTGAGGTTCTTGAAGGCTTTACAGGCAATAAAATTCAAATATTGATTTCTACACATTCGTCATATATAGCTAATTCAGTTCCTTTTACACAAGTCAGATATTTTAAGAGGCTGAAAGAATGTGTTATATGTAAGAATTTAACTGACTTCTATAATACGTGTCAAAACGATGAAGAAAAGCAAAACAATTTGCAATTCCTACATAAATACATGACAATAAGCAGATGTGATCTTTACTTTTGTGATAAAGCTATATTGGTTGAAGGAGCAGCTGAGAGACTTTTGATTCCAGATATGATTAATAAATGTGATCAAGCTGGTTTGTTCAACACAAAATCGCCAACCTTAGCATCTCAATATTGCTCAATAATAGAAGTTGGTGGAGCATATGCCCATAAGTTCTTTGATTTTATAGACTTTCTCGGAATACCAGCATTAATACTAACGGATATTGATTTTGTTACTTTACACGGAAAGAATTGCTTGAAAGATAAAGCAAAGAGAACTTCCAATGCAACTATAATGAAATGGTGTAGAGACAAATTGAACATTCCATTATCCATTTCGGTAAAGATAGAAGATGTCTATAAACTAATATCCGACGATAAGCTTACTAACGGATTTAGACATATCGAATTTCAAAAAGAGGAAAACGGATATCATGCTCGAAGTTTGGAGGAGGCTATCATGAATGTTAACCGAGATTTATACAGTATTAGCCATTCTGATAGTACTTTTTCTTTCGATTCGGAAAATCAAAAGAAAACAAACTTTTCTTTACAATTACTGACTGACGATGATTATTTAGATTATCAAACACCTTCATATATTGTTGATGGGCTAATATGGCTTAACAATCAAGACAAAGTAGTATATCCTGTTACAATCACCGTTAAAGAAAAGAAAAAGCGAAAACTAACTTTAAAAACAATAAAAGATTAAGGTAGAATAATATGGCTATACTTAATAAAAGAATTCAAGAACAAGCTGATGCTATTGATAATCATATAATTGATGTCTTAAAAACTGGAAACAGTTTTATAGTTGAAGCAGGTGCAGGCTCAGGAAAGACATATTCACTTCTAAAGGTTATTGATTGGCTGGAACAGAATAAATGTCAAGAATTTAGAAAGAAGAAAAAGAATATAGCGTGTATTACATATACTAATGCTGCTGTAAACGTAATACTTGAAAGACTTTCTGTTGATAGTTCAATCGTACCTTCAACTATTCATTCATTCGCGTGGGATTCAATAAATCAATTTCAGCAAACATTAAAAAATTATTCAGAAGAGTTAGGACTATTACCAGAAGGCGTTAACATAGATCAGATAACTAATGTTGCATATACGCTCGGTTCAAGGTATATAGATAACGGGACTTTATATCTTTATCATGATGATGTTATTAAACTGTTTGCCAAATTCTTATATAATATAAAATTCAGAAGACTTCTATCGCTAAGATATCCAATCGTATTAATTGATGAATATCAGGATTCTTTTAAGATATTGACTGATAAATTTATAGAACACTTTGTAGAAGGCTCGAAAACCATTCAATTTGGTTTCTTTGGTGATTCATGGCAAACTATTTATACATCAAATGGTGCTTGTGGGAAAATAGAAAGTAAACATCTGGTTGAAATACAAAAAACTTTGAATTTTCGATCAAATGTGGCTGTAGTAAATACCCTAAATGCAATTAGAACTGATTTACAGCAAGAAGCCGTCGATCAGCATGATGATGGACAAGTTTTCGTGATAACAACACAAGATTACCAAGGCCATAGACAAGGCGGTTATTACAAGTCAGAATTAGCACAGGATGACCTTGTGTATTACGTTGACAATGTAAAAAAACAATTAGAACGTGATTGGAATGGCAAAGTAAAAACATTAATGATTACCCATAAAATGCTTGCAAATCAACAACATTATGATAATGTGCTTAAATTATTAGGAGATTCGTTGAAAGACGAAACAAATGAGTATTTGAAATTCTTTCAGGATATTATCGAACCTCTCTATAAAGCATTAAGTGATAATAATATAAATGATTTGTGTGATGCTTTAAAAACACATCATATGCTTATAGAAAGAAAAAATCAAAAGAAATCATGGCATACACTATATGAAGCATTAAAAGATGCAAGAAAAAAAACAATAAAAGATGTCATAAATGTATGTATAGAAAACGTGCAAATAATCCCTATTCCATCTATAATAGTAGAAAACCATAAAGCGTATCTGTTAAATCCCGATTATATATATAGTAAAGTGACATTATCAGAGTTATATAATATTAGTTATTCAGAAATTGTAAATGCAATTGCTTTCTTTTCACCGCAATCAGACTATTCAACCGAACACGGTGTAAAAGGTGAGGAATATGAAAATGTACTTTTCGTTATTGGGCGAGGATGGAATAATTATAAATTTGATGAGCAAGTCTATTTAAATCCAACAAATTTATCAGGAAAAGAATATGATGCCTATATTAGAAATAGAAATCTATTCTATGTCTGTTGCTCAAGATCCATTAAAAGATTAGCGATATTTGTAACTGTACCAATTAATGATGAATTTGAATGCTACTTGGAGAAAATTGTAGGTAAAGATAGCATTTCTACCTACAGTCATTTTGTTAATCAAGATTAGTTAAAGCATCAGGTTAGACTTATCAATATTTGGGTGGTGAATAGTTTTTGTGAAAGCGAAAATTGTTCAAAAAAGTAATAGTTATAAACCTGAAGATATGATGGTTGCTCATAAAGCGATAAAAGCAAAGTGGGAACTACTACGTAAAGATCTTCAAGTAGGGAAATATACATTTGATGATGAATCAGAAGCAACAAACAGCGAATTTCTATCAGAATTTGATAGTTTCTTTACGACTGATGGTGGAGAAGAATACTTCTCAAAACCTTTAAGCGATGTATATAATAATGCTTATCTAATCAGAGGTACTATTCTTGAAGAGACTGAGCCCACGCCAAATGGAAATCGATTTATTCCATATTCACAGTACATAAAAAATGATAACAGGTTTAGTCCTAAAGGTGTGGAATGGTTATATTTAGCTTTGGGCTATCCGAAAACTCAAAATGGGAAAGATAAAGCACGCAAGTGTTCCGAAAAAGAATGCAGAGTATTAAGTGGTTACAGATTTGCTTTGTGTGAATTTGAAACAACTGAACATGATGGTAAAATAGTTGACTTGACAGTAGGAGAGACGTGGTCACCTAAAAAGCAACAACAAGAGATACGAAGGCTGATAAAAAGCCAGCGAAAAAAGAACCCCTTTATTGTGGAAACTGAGATACTTGAACATCATCCGATTTGCAAAAGAAATATTGTCGCAGCTTATTCAAATATAATATCAAGCGAATTATTCGTTCCATTGGATTCAGAAAATAGAAGCTTAATCTACGCACCATTTCATTGCATTGCTCATTATTTTCAGTCATTAGGGTACTGTGGAATTATCTATAAAAGCACAGTATATGATAAAGGTAAGAATCTTGTTTTGTTCAACAAGAATTTGGCTATTCCTATTGAGAAAAGTATCAAAGTCTATACTATATAACAGAGTTCACAGACCATAATAAAACGGCTGCACTCTAAAGCACAGCCGATAAATCTTAAATATAAACCATACACTCAAACACCGCTTCTCTCGCCATATAGACGAAGCAGTTCTCCAGACCGAGCATTTTCTCGGTATCACCGCTGAGAACAGCTTTCTGATAGCAACTATCAGTCTGTTTCCAAAGCTCCACCTGACGTGAGATAGCATCGCTGACTTTCAGTTCCATATCATTGAGATACTGTATGATCCTGCCCTCGTTGACGAGCTCGCGAAGCCTGTCGGGGCAATGGCTGTCAGAAAAATGAAGATGATACCTGATGAAGTCGGTGTTGTAGGTCTTGCTCTCCTCAGTCTGTGTATCGGGATTGAAATGTGTGACGGTCAAGGTGTTGGTGTCAAGTCTCCACAGTGGAACGTATTTCTTTTTCTGCGGGCTGAATACTGTCTGTTCACTCTTATATCTGCTCATGATTACTACCTCCATTATGCTTTATCATGATTGGATTCACGGTGTTCAAAAATGTATTCCGTGATGTGAAATGATAATAACAGGAGTATGACCATAACGTTGTCCTTTGTCTGTCCTTTACAAGTTTCAAAAAGATAGAATAAAGGACAGCATAATAAAACGAGTTAAGGTTAAAAAACACCGTAAATACGGGATATTTCCCATATCACGGCAGATTAGAAAATGTGAAAAATTTAATTCAATTCCCGTACGGGTCACCAATTATGTATCTCGCAAATGCCTATTATGGCGTTTGCGGGATTTTTCTTTTATCACGAAAATGTGCTATGTCCGCTGTTCGGGCTTTTTAGCGGGTATATTGTTTTAACCGGTGCTATCATGCGTAAGAAAACCGAACGCACCGTCAATTGCTGTTTTTGGCGTAAAAATAACCGCCCTGTTTTCAGAGCGGTTACATATTTAATTCTATGCTTCAGTATTGCTGTTGTCGCCGTTGTCGGAATTTTCTGTAGCATACTCGTCCGACAAGTTATCTTCGATCCACTTTGCCATCATAAGCGGCGAAAGAATGATATCCATTGTCTTCTGTTCGCCGTCGCTGACGCTTTCCATTGTGACGATCTCACCTTTTTCGCGTCCTTCGCTGCCGATGATATCGTATGTCAGCTGGCAACGGTACTTGATAGTACAGAGGAGGAACTCGGGCGGGATAACCTCGCAGGTGGAGATTTCATCAAGCCATATAAATGGGCTCATACCGCCTATGCTGATATCTTCTATAATCCAACCGCTTGCGGCAAATGAGTCGTTTGCGCACATATAAAGAGAGAACTTGAATTTTTCTTCTCTGTCGTCCTTGAACAGCCCGACTTCAAAGCTCTTTATAACATAGTTGTTGATGATACTGGACTCAAACCCGCAGCATGAGCAGGTTCCGCCGTAGCCGAACATTGTACCGTTGATATCCTTTGCAAAGTAATTGCGGTAAACGCGGAGATTTGAAAGGCTGCGCAGTGCCTTGTACTTTGTACGCAGGAATGTAAGCTCGTCTGCTGTGATAGACGGCAGGGGCTTGTAGTAGTACGGAATCTGGTCGAGAAGTACCTGGTTAGGCTCTTCCGTGCTTGAATAGAACTGGCTGAGAACATTGTTGTTTTCACCTATCAGCAGATATTCAACGTACTTTGCAAATTCCGGTTTTGTACAGTCGTCACGCAGTACAACATACTTTGTGATGCTGTTGCGCTCTTCCTCTGTTATCGGGTCGTTTATATCGATAATGCGGATGATCTTGTCTTTTTCGCCGAGGAGCGCTATGCGAGGGATCTTAAGATCGCATATGTATAGGTTCGGGATAATTGCCGATACCTTTTCATCGGTGAGGTTGTTTTCGCGCAGTAAGCTCATGAGCGATGATTTCTCAAACGAGTAGCCCGACTTCATAAACGGAAAGTCGAATACACGTCCGTTGAACATACCGCAGTTGATAAGAGCATATACATCGCCGATTATTTCAAGAAGATCGGCGTTTGTGATACTGCTCGGTATCATAAATTGTTTGCCGTAAGCAGCAAATCTGAATTTCTTATTGATATCAAGCTGGAGCGTGATGTCACTGCCTTGCTGTTTCATTTCGCGCAGGAAAGTCATTGTATCTTTACCCTGCGTGAAGCTGTTTATCAGCATATTTATGACTTCGTTATATATCTGATGATTTTCAAAGCTGTTCTTGTGTGAAACTATGCAGTCATAAGCACGTTTGAGGTTATGCACCGTCATTCGTGCAACGTCAAAGTTGTGGGTGATGTCACGGTAGTGAACGTTGAACTGGAAGTATCTCATTCCGATCTTGTAGTCCTGACCGTACATTGTGTCAAACAGTCCAAGTGCGCCGATAAGCGCTTCTTCATCGGCAACAGCATCGTTTATAACGTACTTGCCTAGCTTCAGGCTTACTATGCTTCTGAAGCCGAAGCTTAGGTCAAAGTCCTTGATAGCAGGGTTCTTCTCGCTGTCGAGAACATAGGTATTGCCATCAAAGTTGAAGTTGTAGCAAAATTCTCTGCCCTCTTCCTCGGTTTCTTCATCTATCCAGTTATAGCACGCCATTATGATGTTTTCGGGCATATCCGCAACATCTTTGCGCATTTTAACAAGTTCGTCCTCAATATATTCGGTGAATGCCGCACCGCTTTCGTGTTCCTGCTTTGAAACGTGATCGGTCACAGAGAAGAAGCCGAGCTGTTTTACCTCGGAGTAGGGCATAGCTTCAGTCTTGCCGGGGAGCAGGAGCGAAATGCTGTTGTGGAATACACTGCGCAGATCGCCTACCATTACACTGGTCGTCAGATAGTTGCTGAAAAATTCAAACACATAGTGCTTGGGGCGCATATAGTACTTCTCGGAATTTGTCCTTTGTAAAAGTTCAAGAACAAAGTAGCGGGAGTACTTGTCTATCATAAATTTGAGATCTCTGTTTATCGCTTCGGAAACCTCTTCCTCACATTCATGGCGTATGCCTGTTCTGTGAGTGGTGATATATGAGTTAGGTACGCTTATGAAGAATGCCGACAGCTTTTCCTTGATAAAATCCTCGCCTGTGGATTTGATAAGACCGGTCAGCTCATAGGTAGAGAAGTAGTTGTACTTATCAAGGAGCACTTTGACAAGCGTATCACGTCTGGCGGCTGACACGGCAAACGGAATGAGGTATACAAAGCCCTCGTTTTCGTGCCAGATGAACTCGATAACGCTCTTGCCGTTCTGAAGGAAACGCACGGTCGGGTCATTATCGGGGGTCTTCTGGTAACGGATAACCTTATATACGGCAAGGGGCTTGCCCATATCCATTACTGCTATATTGAAGGTACGGTTGGGGTTTTCAGCCTCACCGAATCTTCCGAGTTGTTTTTTTCTGATAAATGCAAAGCAGAACTCAACGAGGTTTATATATTCGCCCTTGTGGATAGTAAGATTAACAAGGTTTTCTTTTATTCTTGCCTGTTCTTCTTCCGATACCTTGAAGATGATCTCTGTACCTTTGAATACCGGAGCGGTCAGATTAAGCTCTCTTATCTTAAGAATGCCGGCATCGTTTACGATCCTGAAATTGAAGTTATTTGAACGCAGTTTCAGCCATTCGACATTCATAAATACGCTCTTTGAACCTACGCCGAAACGACCCTCACGGGACTTATCGCCGTCACTTCTGCCGATACTCAGATAGTAAAGTATCTGTTCAAGCGTGAAACCGTCTTCGTTATATGTAAGCCTTACTTCGCCGTCCTGCTCAAAGTTGAACAGTACCTTGATATCCGGGTCTGAATAGTAACAGCCGAATGTGTTTTGTAAAAGCTCTCTGATTATCGACTCTTTCGGATAGTCGCTTACCGACAGAGAAGCGTTGTACGGAGTACGTCCTCCGAATACCGAGTTGAAATAGTCTTTGAACGGAGTGCTGTCGGCTTCACCTGTGTAAAGCAGGTTCTGCATCTTCATCAGCGACTGTTCCATTACCTCGCGGTTTTCGTTGGCGTGCGCCTGATAAAAGTCGCCTAAAAGTCCCGCGATTTCTTCGTTACGAAAAGCCTCCACCTTACATCACTCCCTCGTTGTATTTTTTCATAAATTGTCTGAAAGTTTCCTGTATCATAAAGTTGTCGGTGAGAAACCGCCACGAATTAAGCAATACAGGCATCTTTACCGTGTCGGGAAGCTCATTTACGCATAAACGCAGCTCTGCATTTTTGTTGTCGGTAATGAAATTTTCAAACATCTTTTGTGCGGCACGAATACCTGATGAAATGTCATCTGTGGTGCACCGCTCCTTATATGCCCGGAACTGTTCGCTGTAAAGGCTCTCTTCAAGCTCTGCACCGCCGAGTGCAACGATGTGCTGCTGTTCGTCAAGATAGAGCAGAGAACCGCTAAAGCGCTCAAGCGCTTCCTTTATCATAGGCTTCAGCACCTTTTCATCGGTGGTAGTGTTTTCCTTTATCCTGTTTTCGATGCCGAACGCACGGTATATCTTGTCAAGCTTCAGCTTTGTATATTCGTGAGTTTTGACTGCCGTGGAGATATCTATTGATGGTGAGATATTATAATCGGCTTTGAACTGGGTGATCACATCATGACAGTTTGAAACTTCACCTGTGTATGAGCATACATACTGCAGATCCCTTATCCCGTTTGTTATCAGCTGTGCGGCATTCGGAATGTCAAACAGCACATTTCTGCCGGGAAGTCCTGCAACTATGCTCTTGTATATTTTGCCGAAAAGCACCTTTGACAGCATTCTTGAATCAAGCAGATTGTTCTTGTCGGAGAATATGATAAATTCTCTTGACTGTTCGTTCTTTCCGCCGTGCCGCGCGGCACGCTGTTCAAATATAACGGGGCTGTCGGGAAGCTCGTAGTTGAATATGTGAGTGAAGTTTTTTACCTGTGGATTTATAGAACCTATCTTGTCAACGGTAAGAACAATTCTTGCGTTGTCGCGGGTTTCATTTGTGAAGTTGTCGTATCTTGTGTTGAAGATGTCGCCTCTGTCGATCTTTAACAGTCCGTTGATATTCGGATAAAGAGCAGAAATAACTTTTTTCAGGTACAGTATAGTCGAACCTGTCACGCAGTAAACAACAGCACGGTTCTCCGAGCCTTTGAGCACATCGTCAAGCTTTGTCAGGAAACAGTCAAGCTTCTTGTCGACATCGCGTAACTCCTGAACATCGGCTACGTTATATGACGGCTTGGTATAGGTCTTTTTTGCTTCAAGACCGTATTCTTCAAAAATGTTGCCGCCCTGTGCGTAAAGCGGGAGTCCTGTTTTAATATCAATGAGTCTTCGTGAATTTGAAATGAAATCCTGCGAGAACTCATATTCAAGCATTGTGACGTTTCTTGACACTTCGCCGTTATATACAGACTTGTCAAAATAGCGCATTACGGGGGTATCGGGATCAAAGCAGATAGTCTTTTTGTCAAAGCTTATGCTGTCTACTGCCGCCGCTTTGCTTTCATCGGCAAGCAGGCTCTTTACAAGACCTCTTATTTCATCATAGCTCTGCATATAGCCGCAGGGGATAGGGCTGAGTATTACAAGCTTTTCTGTCTTTGCGCGCAAATGCTCTGTATACAGGTCGCATTTAATTCCTGAGGTGCTGAGACCTGCATCAATTATGACAAGATCCCAGGTAAGACCCGCATCTGCAAACCTCTGCATAAGAGAATTATCGGATGCAAGCGCTTCTTCTGCGATTATATATGTATTCGGCATATTCTCGTTGAAGTAGGTGATAGCTTTCGATGAACCGGATATCATCTTGAAATCAACGCCGTTTGATGTTACTACCGAGCGATACCAGCTATGCATAAGATGCCTGGGGCATATCAGCAGGATATTGGGAGTCTGCTTTTCAAGCACGGTATCGAGTATGCTTATCTGAGCCTTTGTCGATTTGTCTGCGCCGTATTCGTCGAGAACAAGGCAAAAGCCGAATTTATTTAACTTTTCGTGAAAAGAACAGCTGATCGCACTTATATCTTTGCCATAGTACGATATCCATTTTATCTCTTCGGTATTCACTGGATCACCCTCCGCTCTGCCCGCATACACAAACCGGGCTGAATAATATAACTATTATAATACATTTGAGCATTTTTTACAACCGATATTTCGCATTTTATAGAATTTCAATAAAAATTTGCACACGAATTTAGCAAAAAGCTACAAATGCTTGATCGGTTTACTCTATATGATTATAAGAAAAAATTTACGGAAATGTCTTCACTTTGTTCGACTTTACTTGACAAAACACGATAAATATAGTATGATACTGGTATATGTCAAAAGGGAGTGGTGCGCTTGTATTTCGGTAGCGTCAGATTTTTCAAGCATCTGATACTGACTGTTACGGCTTTGCTCATAATTGTGCCTACGGTGCTTTGTATAATTTTTGCTGTAGACAATGCCAAAAAGTCGGAAGAGATAGACAGGCTCAATTCACGTCTGTCGGCACAGTCGGAAGATATATCGGCTTCGGCGACAGAAAGTTCCGATGACTCTAAAGGCGATAGCACTGCGGAGAATACAAATAAAGCGGAACCTTCTGTGACCGAAAGCAAGCCCGCTGAAACGACTACAGCGCAGACTACACCCGTTGCTTCATCACAGACAGAAACAACACCGGACACAACAAAAGAGCCGGCAAGTACACCTGAGAGCAGTGATGAAACATCAAACAGCAATGCTGATGATAAGCTGTATACTGAACTTTACCCGGAGCTTTATGCGGATAAATATGACGGTGAATATGAAGACAGCAAAAACACCGTATATCTCACATTTGATGACGGCCCTTCGGTGCTGACAGAAAATCTGCTGTATTATTTACGGCAGGAAAACGTAAAGGCTACATTCTTTGTTGTTCCCGAGCGCACGGAGTATTGTTATTCGTTACTGAAAGAAATAAGTGATGCGGGACATACGATAGGTATCCATTCCGCCTCCCATGATTACGAAAAGATATATGCTTCGGTAGACGCGTTTCTTGACGATTTCAAGGAAGCGTATGATATCGTTCTTGAAGCGACGGGAAAAGCACCTGATATATACAGATTTCCCGGTGGCAGTGTAAATGACTATAATGCGGCTACGCGCGATGATATAATTGCGGAAATGGACCGCAGAGGATTTACATATTTCGATTGGAACGTGGACAGCAACGACTGGCAAGGCTATGGCTGGACAACGCTTTACACAAATGTACTTGCAGACGCACAGGAGTTTTCGACACCCGTTATACTGTTTCACAACACAGGGGATCGAGATAATACCGTACTTGTGATAGAGGATATCATCAAGGCGCTGAAAGATAAAGGATATAAATTCGGCAGTCTTTCGCAGAAGACCGAACCGATCCAATTTCAATAAATAATTCTGATTTCAAGAAAGGGATAACAATGGGAATCAAGGATAATTTTTCACAGGCTATGAAGGAGCTTACAAATCCCAGATCGTCCGATAACCGCAAAGAGGTCAAGGATGTTGCGGCATATATGAATGATACTGCCGACACACAGCCGGGTGAACCTGCACAGAATGCGCAGCCTGCTCAGGATAACGTACAGCCCTCACAGGCGTTCGGATCAAGCACACAAGAGCAGAACGTTCAGAACACACAGCAGGGAACAGCAGCAGGCGGATTTGTGGGACAGGATTTTTCACAGCGTATAGCGCGTGATATGAATGATCGATATAATCAGAATAACAGCTTTGCGCAGAATATGCAGAACGATCAGAATGCCGGAGCTGCTCAGAACATCGGAGATAATGCTCCCGGTCAGGGTATGCAGAGCAATCAGAATAACGGCTTTGCACAGAATATGCAGAATGCACAGAGCGGCACATTTGCACAGGATAACGGCGGTTCGGGCTATGGCGGAACGCCTTTTGCAGGCAGCATGAGAGCAGACGGCGCTCAGGAAATGACGGTTATCTCAAAGAACACGATGATCGACGGCAATGTACGCTCGTTCGCCGATATGAAGATAGACGGCAACATCAAGGGCAATGTTGAAACTACCAAGAATATCAACATAAACGGCAAGGTCGTAGGCGACCTCACCTGCGATAACATCAGTATGAAAAACTCTGCCGTGCAGGGCAACGTTCGTCTTAAGGGTCAGGCGATAATGGCAAATGACTCTATGCTGATAGGCGACCTTACATCTCAGGTAGCCCAGCTCAACGGCAAGATAAAGGGCAATATCGAGATCTCCGGCAAGATACAGCTTGACAGGGATTCTGTTATAATCGGTGATATCAAGGCAGGCTCTATCGCTATATCGGACGGCGCGGTCATAAACGGTTTTGTAACGACAACTTACCTTTCAAAGGACGAAAGTGCAAACATCTTCCCCGAAAGCATAGCACTCGGAGAATAAGCGTATCATTTAACATTCAGCCCTGCCATGCGGGGCTTTTGTTGACTTAGGAGAATTTTATGCCGGTTAATACAGAAAATAAGGTGTTGACACCTGAACAGACAGAAAGCAACAAGCAGGAGATACTCGATATCTTTGCAAAGCACGTTCACAGGGACGGCGTTGAAAAGCTGCTCGACTATCTTGTAAATAAGAGCGATTTCTTTACAGCACCCGCAAGCACACGCTTTCACGGCTCGTATGACGGCGGACTTGCACAGCATTCGCTGAATGTATATCACTGCTTCAAGGCGTACCTTGAGCGCGAGCGTGTGCGTGATATGTACAAGCTCACGGCAAGCGAGGAAACTATCGCGATATGCGCTCTGCTACACGATATTTGCAAGGTGGACGTTTACACAAGAGGCACGCGCAACGTCAAGAATGAGCAGACAGGGCAGTGGGAAAAAGTGCCTACATACTTCTTTGATGATAAGCTGCCTTACGGACACGGCGAAAAGTCCGTTTATATGATAACGGGCTTTATGCGGCTTACTCGCGAGGAGGCGTTCGCTATCCGCTATCATATGGGATTTTCGGGAGAAGAGAACGTAAACAACGTAGGAAAGGCATTCGAGATGTTCCCGCTTGCATTTGCGCTTAGTACGGCGGATATGGAAGCTTCGTATTTCCTTGATTGATATTTAAAAGGAGCTGTGACGGAATTTTCATGTTTCGTTACAGCTCCTTTTTCGACAGCGGCAAAGCGGTCGGCGGCGGTTCTCACTATGGTTGAATTTTTCTCAACAAATGAGCTATGGACAAATTCGCCTAAATCGAATATTATTTTAACAGGAGCTCCAAATGAATAATACGGAGGTAAACACTATGCTTAAACTTGGCGAAAACCTAAAGAAATTCCGATTACAGCGAGAGCTTACGCAGGAACAGCTTGCGGATATTCTCGGCGTTTCGGCACAGGCGGTAAGCCGTTGGGAGAACGGAACGACTTATCCCGATATAACACTGCTCCCGACTGTTGCAAGCTATTTTGAGATCACGCTTGACGAGCTTATGGGAATGGATAATTGGAGGAGCGAGGAACAGTTGAAAGGATTGATATCGCAGTTGGATGAGAACGGCTCAAAGGGCTTTATCTATGAGAACATTCTGCTTTTGCGTGATGCGGTAAAAACCTATCCTACAAATTACGAGCTTCAATTCAGGCTTGTCGACCAGCTTACATTCTGCGGGTATAAAAACGGTCGGGGATTATCCGAAGAAGAAACAATCAGCTTTAATCGAGAGGCTGCCGAAATCGGAAACCGCATTTTATCGCATTGCACAGACGGTGTAATTATCAACTGCACGACTAAGCAGCTCTGTTATATCTATTCAAGGCTCGGAGAAAAGGAAAAGGCGATAGAATATGCTAAGAAGCTTCCGAATATATGGTGTACCGATACGGTAGTTCTCGGGGATCTGTATGAGGGTGAACAGCAGAAAGCTCATCTTAAACGCGCAATCACATGGTATACGAATGTATTTTGGTGTGCGCTTATAAACTTGACTGACCTAGAGCACAAGAACGAAACGATGTCTGACGCGGAAAGAATAAAAATTCTGAAAAAGGCGCTCGCAATGTTTGAGCTTGTGTTTGAGAACGGTGATTATCTTAAGTACAGCTGTACGGTGTCGGCTACACATCGGTATATAGCGGATCTGGCTGTGTCGAAGGGTGATTACGAGCTTGCGTTATCAAGCTTTGAAAAAGCGGCTGAATTTGCGATAATGTCAGACACTCTCCCCGATAAGGCACATCACACATCTCTTCTTGTGAATGACCTTGAATACAGCCCGATCAATCTGGTCAAGAATTACGATTTCACTGACTGCAGGGAATTATACGATAAAATGCAGTCGGACAGATACGATGTAATCCGTGACGATAAGCGGTTTATAGCCGCGCTTGAGAAAATCGGCAGGTATTGTTAATTCGGAGTGAGGCAACTATCTATAAAATCCGCAAAGGCGCTTGAGGTGCTTGCACCGAGGACGGTGGATATAAAAGCTTCACATTCCCACGGTTGATAATAACCTACGCATAAGCAAAGAACCCCGCATTTGCGGGGTTCAAACTGTTTATAAAGTGTTCAGCTTACTTACCGAGTGCAATCTTACCCATAGCGTCAGCCTGCATAATAGCGTCATACAGCTCAACGGGCTGTACATCGCCTGCGAGGTTGTGGATAGTTTCGCCGGGGATACAAGCGTTCTCGGAGATCGTCTTTACCTGCTCAGGTGTAGTAACGCCGATCTCTTCAAGTGTTACGGGAAGTCCTACCTCAAGGCAGAAGTCCTGTACTTCCTTAAATTCTTCCTTGGGTGCGCCCTCAAGTACAAGCTGTACAAGTGTGCCGAGCGCAACACAGCAGCCGTGATCTGCGTGCTTTATTCCGAGAGAAGTTACGCCGTTGTAGAACGAATGAGCGGCGGCACAGTTCACGTTATCTGCACCGACACCGGAGAGGTAAACATTAGCCTCAACGATATTCTCAAGCGCGGGAGTAACTGCGTGTATCTTACAAGCCTCAATAGCCTGCTTGCCATATTCGCGGAGCGTGTCGTAGCAAAGACGTGCTAGCGCCTGTCCCGCTCTTGTGATACCTGTACCCTCAAGGCTAGCGGACTCAGTACGGATAGAAGCACGACCCTCAAAATATGTGCCGAGCGCATCGCCCATACCTGCTATAAGGAATTTAACCGGCGCATTGGCGATAACGGTCGTATCGACCATTACGGCATCTGGATTTGTGGGGTAGAACAGATACTTGTCGAAGCTGTGGTCGTCATTGTAGATTACCGAAAGACCTGTGCAGGGAGCATCTGTAGCCGCAACTGTAGGCACGATAACAATGTGTCTGCCGCTGTAATATGCGGTAGCCTTAGCTGTATCAACGGCACTTCCGCCGCCTACAGCTACAACTGTATCAATATTATCCTGCTCGACAATAGCCTTCATCTTGTTTATTTCGCCGTTGCTGGATATTCCGCCGAAAATCTCGTAACGTCTGTAGTCGTCAAGACCGTCAAAGCTCTTTTCTATCTTGTCATGGCAGGCTTTGTAGCCGCTGTTTGAGCATACAAACAGCCAACGCTTGCCCATATAACCCATTTCTTCATGGAATTTAAGCAGAGCATCTCTGCCCTGTACATATTTGAGCGGTTCACGCATCGCTCTGAGTCTTCCCATCATAATTGAAGCACCTCCGTAGATTTATAGAAATTAGCGGATATTATATCCGTTTTTACGACTTATTTATATCACATTTTAGGAGCAATGTCAATATTTATGGGCATTCCGATTTTTGATATTGATATGCTGAATTTTCATTACTGAGAATTTTAAGCCAAATCAAATAAGCAGTTACTTTGTTTATCGCCGGATCATAAGATGATAAACAATGTAACTGCTTATTATTTGCGGAAGAAATTTTAATGTTTTTTCTTTTGCGCGTTAATTTCCAAAGTAAGCTCTGCTTTCTTTTCCGCAGTTTAACTTACATCGGAAATAAACGTATAAAGTTGGCGAGAGTCAGACTTCTGCGTACTGCTTTCTGCCTGTTTCAAATATATTTCCGCCGACAGCATCTATCGCTACTATAAGCGGAAATTTATCAAACGTCAGTTTTTTTACACTTTCACAGCCGAGGTCTTCAAATGCAATAACCTCGCACTCTGTGATACATTGGCAGGCAAGCGCACCTGCGCCTCCTATTGCACAGAAATATACTGCGCCGTTGCGTTTTATGGCATCGACCACTGCCGGCTTACGTTCACCCTTGCCTATCATTGCAGAAAGCCCCATATCAAGGAGCAGAGGAGCATACGGATCCATTCTGCCCGATGTTGTCGGACCGCATGAGCCGATAGCCATACCGTCTTTTGTGCCTGTCGGACCGGCATAGTAGATAGCCGCACCGTCTATTTTGAAAGGGAGCTTACCGCCGTTTTCGATAAGTTGCTTTATGCGCTTGTGCGCCGCATCGCGCGATGTGTATACTGTGCCGCTGAGTTCTACCTTATCGCCGGCTCTGAGTGTTTTTGCTTTTTCTTTAAGTTCGCTTGTGTTGAGTTCCAAAACTGTTCTCCTTGTTTTTACCGAATTTATTATGCCGGAAAGCAAAAGCTTTCCGGCATTTGATTATTAAAGGTCAAAGAAGCCGACGTTGTCTGAGCTCATCTCATCATCGTCATCGTTATCATTAAGCCCTTCCATCATCTTAAGATCCCATGAAGGATCATACTGTGCGGTGTTAGTGTTCATATTGTCATTGATGCCGCCGAGCATTGAAGAATAATCCGACATATCGATCTTTTCTTCTTTTGCCGATGCCGCAGGAGCGGTAGGATCATCAAACGAAGATGTCATTCCGTCATCATCGACCGCCTTGTGAGAAGGAGGCGGTGTGATTGTCATTCCGTTCATCTGAGCTTCAAGATCTTTCCAAGGATCATTAGCGTTACTTTCTTTACCGGCAACACCCATCGAACGACTCTCGTTCAATTTTTCTTTAGGCTTTTCGGTTCCGCGGTCAGCTGTACGTCCAACCTCGGCGGGCGTATCGGCAAGTAAATCGCTGAAATCGTCCGTTGCGGGAGCGGGCTCAGGCTTGGCTTCAGGCGCAGGAGCGGGCTCTTCCGCTAACAGGTCGCTGAAATCGTCTGTTGCGGGAGCAGGCTCGGTCTTGGCTACAGGCACAGGAGCGGGCTCTTCTGCTAACAGATCGCTGAAATCGTCTGTTGCGGGAGCAGGCTCGGCCTTGGCTACTGGCGCGGGAGCGGGCTCTTCTGCTAACAGATCGCTGAAATCGTCTGTTGCGGGAGCAGGCTCGACCTTGGCTACTGGCGCGGGAGCGGGCTCTTCCGCTAATAGATCGCTGAAATCGTCAGCTTCGGGAGCGGGCTCTTCTGTCGGTGCGGCAGTGACCTCCGGTTCTTCTGTCAGGAGATCGGAAATGCCGGTGACAGCAGGTGCTTCTTCTACAAGAAGATCGCCGGTATCGACATTATCTGCCGAAATATCATCATCGCCGGATACTATTTCAAATGAGCTTAACAGACCGTTATTGTCCGAAAGCATATCATCAATATCATCATCGCCGTCATCTGTCTGTGCCGGCATATCAAGCTTAAGTTCAAAGCTGTAAGGCTCAACATTCATCGGAGCATATGAATTTAGCTCGCTTTCGTCAAAGCCGCCGATATTCTCAAGCTCGGCTTTCGCAGCACTGAGCTCTTCGTTGTCGGAAAGCTTTTCTTCCGGGATATCTGCGGCTTCAGCAGCCGGAACATCTTTGCTCTTAGCTTCTTCAACAGCCTTTGAAACCGCATCGTTTACAGCGCTTACCTCATCGGAAGCCTTGCTTTTTGCTTCGTCCATTGCTTCGGCGATGGCACTTTGAGCATTTGCGATCGCATCATTTAAAGCACTGCTTACAGTAGCAAGTACAGCGGCAATATCAATTGCAGGAGCAACAGCTCCGCTTGACGTTACATTTTCGGCGAAAGCGCCGGCTTTTTCAAGAACCGCCTGTTTGTAATCATATGTTTTCTGAACAGTATCGGCAAAATATGCCTTTGCGGCTGTGATGATCTCTTCCGCTTTTTTCTGTGCGTCTGCGATAACCGCATTTGCATCGGCGTTTGCCTTGGCGGATATCTCGGCAAGCTGTGCGGGATCTATTGTTCCGCCGCTGTGCTTTGCCTTGTCTATCTTGGTTGCCGCCTGCTTTTTGAATGCGGCAAACTCTTCTGTCAGAGCGGAATGCTTATCCTGGAGGACATGGAGCTCCTTTTCGGTCTGTGCAAGCTTGCGTCTTTCATCGAGAACTTGTTTTCTGCTTTCAAGTATCTGCGCGTCAAGCTCGGCTTTTTTCTTTTCAAGCTCTGCTGTAAGCTCATTGTCTGCGCCTTCGTTTGCCTTCTTTTTTTCCTCAAGAGCTCTCTTCAGTTCGTCGTTTTCTTCCTTAAGGGCTTTGCGCTCTTTGTTATGCTGTACTATGTATGCCATTACTTCGTTTTTGTCGAAGCCTAGAGGCGATGTTTTAAATTCACCGTTTGATGAAGTCGGTTTTTTCTGTTCAGCCATTATCTTACCCCCTGAAAATCTGGTTATTGTTATTATAACAAAAATACTTCGTTAATTCAATAGCGATTTGTAAAGTTTTATCAATTACCCAAAAATGAGAGCCGCTATTGGTGATTTTAACGAAAATTTGCTGCCCGCTATTGTATTTTATCGGTTTGTAGTGTATAATAGTATAAACAACCTTAAAATTATTTCGGTTTTTTGAAGATATTAACGAAAGGACTGATACTTTATGATCGATAAAACAATGCCGTTTTCACTCAAAGACGAAAGAGAAAACGAGATGAAGGAAATATTGACTACCGTTTACGGCGCGCTCAAGGAGAAAGGCTATAATCCTATAAATCAGCTCGTCGGCTATATTTTGTCCGAAGATCCTACCTATATAACTACATACAACAATGCCCGCAGTCTCATACGTCATATAGATCGTGATGAGCTTTTGCAGGCTATGGTAAAGACATATCTGGGCAACTGACACCAATAATTACAATGAATTACGATCACTCTTTTACGGATACTATTTTCGTAAAGGGGTGATTTTTTTGCATAAAAAACTGGCGGCGGTTATAACGGCGGTGATATTTATGTGCGGCTGTACCGCAGAAAAAACCACAACAGGTCGGAGCTCCGGGCAAACTGACAGGGGAGGTCAGACACCTGCCGAGGCGGCTCTTCTTGCGGACAATACCGAAAAAGTGTGCTATGGACAAGGATACGAAACCGACACCGAAAATCGTCCTGTCGGCTCGCTTCAGGCTCAGGAAAAGTACGGTGAGTATGGCGGGGTATTTATAGGCAGCAAGGATGACAAGACGATATACCTCACTTTTGATGAAGGGTATGAAAACGGCTGTACAGGTCGGATTCTCGATATCCTAAAATCAAAGAACGTAAAGGCTACATTCTATGTTACGCTTGACTATGTAAAGAGCAGTCCCGAGCTTGTCAGCCGTATGATAAACGAGGGTCACGAGGTAGGAAATCACACTTGCACACACCCGTCCTTACCGGATATCAGTAACGAAGAAGTGATTGAAGAGCTTAACGGACTTCAGCGTTATGTCAGTGAAAACTTCGGCGGATACAGGATGAGTACTATGCGCCCGCCGCGTGGCGAGTTCTCGGTAAGAACGCTCAGGGCGGCAAAGAATGCGGGATACGCCACCGTATTGTGGTCGTTTGCTTATAACGACTGGAATGTTGACGATCAGCCCGACAGAACAAAGGCGTATGAACGCATAACCTCCGCGACGCACAACGGTGCCATCTATCTTCTCCATGCAGTGTCCGAAACCAATACGGCAATACTTGCCGATGTAATTGATTACTGGCAGGAAAACGGCTATACCGTCAGAAGCGTAAAGGAATAAAAAAAGAGCATCGGAGCATAATAATGCAATCCGATGCTTTTAAAGCACAAAAAGAAAACGCCCCCGTGGGGGCGCTACGTTAAATCGTTATTCTCAGGAAACAGCGTTTAACTTCTTAGCAAGCTGAGATTTTTTTCTGGCTGCGGCATTCTTGTGGATAATACCCTTTGCTGCTGCCTTGTCAACTGCTTTAACTGCAACCTTAACGTTGTCAGCGTTAGTATCAGCGTCAACCTTCTTCAGAATAGTCTTAAGAGCGGTCTTGTCAGCCTTGTTACGAGCCTGCTTTGTAGCAGATACTAAAACTCTCTTCTTGGCAGATTTAATGTTAGGCACTTACGGCACCTCCTTCTATTCAGATCTACATATAATCATAGTTATATTTCACAATACGATTTATTATAGCACGTCCGATTTAAAATTGCAATAGTTTTTGCGATTTTTTTAAAATTTTTTCTCAGCGGAGGTTAACTTTATGAAGATGACCGGCAGAACAGAGCTTGCAAGTGAGTTTCCGACCCGAAAAAACGGCATAGTATGCGGAAGCTATGAGCTTTACGGCGAAAGGATAACAGAAATAGTAATATCGGAAGAGGAAAAAGCGGCTTTCGATCGTCCGAGCGGAAAATATTATGTGATAGAAAGCGGAGATGTACCGTATGTTGACGGGCAGATACGGGCACTTTGCACGGTCCTGCGTAAGCTTCTTCCGGAAGGGAAGTGTCTTGTAGCAGGGCTCGGAAATCCGTCAGTCGCTTCGGACAGTCTGGGGTGGAAAACGGCAGGCAAGGTTCTGGCGACCTCGCAATTTGTCGAAAACGTTCACGGTACGGACGGGATCGGAAATATTGCGGTCATACGTACTGATGTCAGCTCAAACTCCGGTATTGACAGTGTATATCATACCATATTCTGTGCCGAGAAAATAAATGCCGATTATATAATTGCGATCGACAGCCTTACCTGCAGCGATCCCGGGAGGTTGTGCAGGACTATACAGATAACCGACACCGGGATAGCTCCCGGCAGCGGTATCGGCGGCAACAAGAAGCAGCTTGACAGACATACGGCGGGTATTCCCGTTATCGCTGTCGGTGTGCCGACATCTATGGAGTATGAAAACGCAAGCGAAAAATTCCTTGTAACAAGGCACGATATCGATATAAAAATATCCGGATACTCACATATAATATCGGCGGCGATAAATCGTACGCTTTGTCCGTCCCTTTCGCAGGAGGATATAGCTATGCTGATGAATTATTCGTGAATAAAAACGCGTAGCTGTTCATAAGCTGTATCGAAAGGATGGTGCTTATGAACAGCAATAAAAGCAAAGGCATTATAAGATTAGCGGTAGCAGGACTTACTGCGGCAGTAATTTCGTTTACGCTTACAGGTGTAGCGGAAAATGCAATGAGCGGAGCAATGTGCAGTGATGATATCATATGTGGGATCAAAAGGCTGACAATGTATAGCGCAACATTGGCTATGCCGATAAATGAATTTGACACAAACGAAAGTACACAGAACGATGATACCGTTTTGCAGGACAAGCACGAAACCTCCGCCGAGGAAACATCGTCAGTGGACAGTATTGAAGAAGTTCCGCAAAGCGAGAGCGTGACCTCATCAAATACACCGAGCGTTATGGAAAGCGAGCCGACAGAGTCGCTTGTCCCGGCGGCGGCTCATGTGGAAAGCAAGACAGGTCTTATTTCGCTGAATATCAGAAAAGATAAAGACGACCTTAACGGTTACACGGCAAAAGACGGTATCATACAGGAAAAGCACTACGGCAAGATCACAGGCGACAATGCAATAGATTTAAAACACGGTCAGGTGCGTAACTGCACCGAAATGCCGTCAAATGTTTTGCTGACCGAGGGTACAAGAAAACCGGGTATCAGGATAGAAAGCGGCAGTGACCCACAGGTGCTGATAATACATACCCATACTACCGAAAGCTATGAGCGTAACAGTGACGGATATTACGATACCTCCTATACGGGACGTTCGCTGTGTCCCGCAAACAGTGTTGTCGGAGTGGGAGCGGTTCTTGCGCAGACGCTTGCCGACAACGGCATAAGCACAATTCATGACGGTACGGTTTTCGATGATCCGGTATACAATTATTCATATTCCCGAAGCAGGGAGCGCATAGCAGAGATACTTAAAGAGTATCCGTCAATAAAGGTGGTGCTTGATATCCACCGTGACGGAATAGCGGACGGAGATGTCAGAATTGCTCCGGTGACGGAGATAAACGGCAAAAAAGCCGCGCAGATAATGATAATATGCGGTTGCGATGACGGCACGGGAATATTGCCGGATTATATACATAATCTCAGATTTGCAACCTATCTGCAAAACGGCATCGAAGCCGATAATGAGGGGCTTACACGTCCTATGCTGTTTGATTATCGCTTTTATAATCAGGATCTTACGAGGGGGTCGCTTGTCATCGAGTTCGGAGCGCTTGCAAACGATATAAGTCAGGTCAGATATTCCGCAGAGCTTGCGGGAAAAAGCATTGCACGCTTGCTAGGAGAGCTGATGTAAAAATGTAAACATTGTGCAATTTTCACAATTACTTTACTTCTGTTTTGTAAGAAGCGGCATAGACAAATTTCTCAGAATATGTTATAATAACCCCAGGCATAAAATCCGCTGAAAGCGGATTTTGCCGTGCTTTGCACGGCTTGCGGCACACCGCAAGTCTGAGAACATTTTAACATAAAAACTTTTGCCGACAGGCAAAAGACGGCGTACCGCCGTGTCGGCTTACGCCGTCTTGATTTTATGTTATAATATATTAAACGCATTATGCTGTAATGCGTTAAACAATAACTTATGAGAGGGAAGAGCAATGAAAAATTATTTTAAACGACCGCTTGCGGGGATACTTGCTTTATCGCTTTGCTTCGGCTCTGTATCTTTACAGGCGTTTGCAGACGAGCTTGAGTGGGGAACGGCGCAGACAGAAATAGCGATGGCAATAGGCGATGTTCAGCGTCCGTCTGAAAATGTGATAATCACCACGGCCGACGGCAATTATCCTGTAAATGACGAAACAACTATATACATAGATAAAGGTACATCGTGTGAATTTAATTTGCGGATCGGCGACGGTGTCGAAAACTGTGACGACAGCATTATATTAGGTATAGCCGATGATGCAGAGAAGAAAATAGAATGCAAACGGAAGCCCACGTCTGACCCTTTACAGGAAACGCTTACTGTTAAGGGCATAACTCCGGGTTCATATTCAGTTGTAGTTGCAACAAAAAGCGGTAAAGCAAATCAGAAAATAAATTTAGTTGTACTTAGTCCGCTGACAGAAGCAAAGATCAAAAACGGCGAAAAAGATATAACCGGAAGCATAGGCGGAGTTATGATAAGGGATAATCAGCGGCTCCAGCTTAAAATTGCAAAAACTCCGTCAAACACGACCGATACCATAGTGTGGAGTGTCAGCGACACTGCTAAGGCTAAGATATCTTCCGACGGTGTGCTCACCGCTAAAAGTGCAGGCACGATAACGGTAACTGCATCGGCTGTAAATCCGTATTATGATAAATACAACTATCCCGCACAGCAGCTCAAAGCATACGGCCTTAATCAGAGAACATACAGTTGCTCGACTACTATTACTATACTTGAGTCAAACGCGATGAAGAATCTTCGCTTTAAAGACGAAAACGGTAATACGGTAAGTTCGATCAACCTGAACACAGGCGATAAGTATGACGCCAGCAGCATTCTTAAATACGATGTGGAAAAAGACGGGAACTCTTCTACCGATGAAATAATATGGCAGTCAAGTGATACATCGGTAGTTGCGGTAGATGAAAAGACCGGTATGCTGACCGCGCAGAACAAGAGCGGTTTTGCTACTGTTACGGCAATGACCAACAGCGCAGATCCTGCCAAGGCTTCGTTTGTTGTAAATGTATCTTCCCCTGCAACTGTTCTTTCATTCAGCAGCAATAAGTATATGATGGATATGGATGGAAGAAATGAGTATGATATAATAGCAATCGAATCTCCCAATACGGCAGACGAACCTCTGGTATGCGAAGTTTCAAAAGACGTAAACGGCAATGACATTGCAGAGGTTATCAGAATAACGGACGGAAAGACTCCAAACATAAAAATAATCAGACTTAAGGCTCTTAAGACCGGTACGGCAAAAATCACGGTAAGTACCGACAGAATTGCTTCAGATGATGGTGAAGCGCCCGAGAATATCTCGGCAAGCTGTGAGCTGCAGGTCGTAGACTCTATAGAGTCATATGCCTCATTCAAAATTAAAGAGCCTATAGCCGATGTTGTATATAACGGCACGGTTCAGCGCCTTAAGCCGATAGTTACGGATGCCGCAGGAAACGAGCTTACAGAGGATAAGGACTATACTCTTAAATACACAGGCGACACATTTAATGCAGGACTGGTTACCGTACGTGTTGCTGGTATAGAGTCTGCCGCACAGTACGGAATGATCGATGTGACATATCAGATACTTCCTGCCGATATCAGTGAGATAACAAAACCGACTTTAAGCAATATGACTTATAACTTCGGCAGTGAGCTCAAACCTACTGTACCGGCGATCAAGTATCGCAATCTTTCGCTCATTCGGAATACTGATTTTACCGTAGAGTACATAAATAATATCGATGTAGGTAAAGCAACGGCAATAATCACCGGTAAGGGCAACTATACCGGCAGCATTGAGGCAGACTATGAAATTCAGCCTAAAAGCATATCCGGTGCACAGGTAAGCAGTGTTGCTCCGATCACATATACCGGTGACGAAATAACCCCCGATTATACGCTGACAATGAACGGCAACAAGACCACTCTTGTTGAAAATGAAGACTATACAGTCGAATTCAGCAACAATGTAAATGTGGGTAATGCAAGCGTTGTATTTACAGGTATCGGAAACTATACCGGTGTGACATCTAAAAAAACTTTCAAAATAGCAAAGAAGAATGTAACCGAAGACAATGAAGTAAGCGTCAGCGATATACCTGATCAGGGATATATGG
Source organism: Oscillospiraceae bacterium (assembly GCA_003512525.1). Classification (GTDB taxonomy): domain Bacteria; phylum Bacillota; class Clostridia; order Oscillospirales; family Ruminococcaceae; genus Ruminiclostridium_E. Next base: position 64,549 of record DOQG01000060.1, read on the forward strand.
GCGGTATGCCTGTTGCGCCTGAGCTGACAGTAACTTATAACGGCAGAACGCTTACAGAGTATATTGATTATACATTGAAATTTTCCGACAACTGTAATCCCGGCAACGAAGCATCGGTTGTTATTGATTTTAGTAAATCACTGAATTTCACCGGATCACTCAAGAGATTTTTCGCTATCGTGAACAGAGATGTCGAAAAACCGGGCAAGGGCATAAAGGCATTTGATAAAAACGGCAAGGAAATAGCAAATGACGCTGTGCTTTATGTAGATGTAAAAGAAGTTATGGACATTGATATCGCTATAGATGATGCCGATAACACCGATGACTGTCTGCTGGTGGCTATACAGTCAAGCAACCAGAATGCCGGCGTAGCATTTACTAAGTATTCAAGGGACGGTAAAACAGCAACTGTCAGTGTAACAGGTAAAAAACAGGGCTCTTTTGAAATGCAGATCTCATCGCTCAGCGGTGAAATGAATAAGAAGCTTAAGTTTACAATACTTCAGCCTGCCGAGAAGCTTGAAATTTATAACGGTAAAAATAAGGTCACCAATGGTGGCGTATTTGTGGCAGAAAATCATCAGACGGCATTTACTGTAAAATACACTCCGAGCAACACGACCGATAAAGTAGAATGGTTCGTTGACGATACGGAAAAAGCCGAGATATCCAAGGATGAGGGTATATTGACAGCCAAGAAGGCGGGCACTGTAATAGTTACCGCTAAGGTGAAGCCTTCCGAAAATTCAGATAGAGGCTTAAGAGTCACAACAACGGTAACGGTTGTTAAGGCAAACCCTATAACCGAGCTTAATTTCCCGTTTAAGGCAATTGACCTCAAGGTCGGCTCAACATATGACTGCAATGCGGTCGTAAAGAAATCTATAGAGGATTCAACAAAATCTTCAACAGATAATATTATTTGGAAATCCAGCGATACAAGTGTAGCCAAGGTCGATGAACTGACAGGAAAGATAACAGTCGGTAATAAAAAGGGTACGGCAACTATCACTGCTACTACGGATAATATGATCCCCGTAACGGCTTCTTTCGATATCAATGCTTATACTCCTGTAACTACAATGACTTTCTCGGCACAGAATTATACATTGCTGACAGGCAGTGAGTATGAAATCGAGCTAAAAGAAAATCCATCGACAGCAAACGAAAAGATAAGCTGGACCGTAAGCGATCCCGGCGTACTTAAAGTGATCAGCAGCAGCTATAATTCAGAATCGAATGTACAGGTGCTGAAGGTCAAGGCGCTTAAGACCGGTAACTGCAAGATAACAGCAAAGACTGTCAGAGAAGCAACGATAAACGATCCCGATCCGATTCAGGTCGAAGCTACCTGCGGTGCTGTAGTTGTAGATCCCATCAAGATGGGCAACACGACTGTAACGCTGTCTGCAACGGCATTTGAATATAACGGTAAGGAACAGAAGCCTACAGTTACAGTCAAGTATAACGGCAAGGCGCTTAATGAAAAGACTGATTATACGGTATCATACCTCAATAACACCAATATCGGTACAGCAAAGGTAACCGTTACCGGTGTCGGCAGATATGTAGGTACAGTCAGCAAGACATTTGCTATAAAGCTTCCCGCTGTTAAGAATTTTAAGGTCAGCGAAAAGAACGCTGTCTCAGCTACATTTAAATGGTCAAAAAATTCAAATGCAGGCGGTTATATCATTGAAAAGTACAGCGGTGGTAAGTGGTCACGCGTTGCCAAGATTACTAATAACAGCACAACGACCTACAAAGCAAGCGGTCTTAAAGCCGGTACTGTTTACAAGTTCAGAATAAGAGCGTACAAGATGAACGGCAAGGCAGCGGTTTACAGTAATTACAGCGCAACTATTGCGGAAAGAACCAATCCATCTGTAGTAACCGGTGCTAAACTCAGCGGCAGAGCAGCTGATGCGTTGCGCATCAACTGGACTAAGAATGCATCTGCTGACGGTTATATTGTTGAAATGTATCAGGGCAACAAGTGGGTACGCGCAGGAAAGATAACAAATAACAGCACGACCACGTTCAGAAAAGCAGGTCTTAAGGCTTCTACTGTATACAAGTTCAGAGTAAGAGCGTATAAAATGAGCGGCAAGACAGCGCTTTACGGCAATTACAGTGCTACTGTTACGGCAAGAACAAATCCGTCTGTTATGAAAGGCGTTAAAATAGGCGGAAAGTCTAAGGACGCATTACGCTTAAACTGGACTAAGAACGCTTCCGCACAGGGTTACATTGTTGAAATGTACAAGGGCGGAAAGTGGGTACGCGCCGCTAAGATCACAAAGGGCAATACCACTACTTTCAGAAAAGCGGGACTCGCAAAGAATACTACTTACAAGTTCAGAGTCAAAGCTTATTACATGAGCGGTAAGACTGCACTTTACGGTAATTACGGAATTGTGAGCGGAAAGACTGCGGCAAAGTAAAGGCTTTAAAATTCAACATCTTTAACGGGCATCGGCATTTCATCGATGCCCGTTTAGTTTTTAAAAACGTTTTTGTAAGACAGAATAAGAGCCGCGATATTTTGATCGCGGCTCTTATTCGTTCAAATTTATATAGGAGAGAATGTTATTATCCTTGTAAGCTTAAACCGTTGCGCCCTTGTTTACGAATACAGGATAGCTTTCTGTTCCTGCAAGCGAACGATAATTACTGATCGTGACATTCTTATCGGTGATAACAAAGTTCATTTCAGCTTTCGCACCTACTGTCGTATCCTGCATAAGTATGCAGTTCTTGACCTTTGCGCCCTTTTCAATCTTTACACCTCTGAACAAAACACAGTTCTCAACCGTGCCTTCTATTACACAGCCGTCGGCAACAAGAGAATTCTTGACATCTGCGTCAATGCCGTACTTTGCAGGAGCGTCATCTCTTACCTTTGTGTAGATAGGAGCATCGCTCATAAACAGGTGATCGCGTAAATTCTTGTCTACAAGCTTCATGTTAGTCTTGAAGTATGTGTCCATGCTGTCGATCTGGGCGAAGGGCTTTTCAAACTTGTAACCCAGAACCTTTATCTCGTGTAATTTTTTCTGAAGTACGTCAATCTCAAAGCTGTAGAGATTGCGACTTTCGGCATCACGAATCTCATTTATAAGGAAGTCTTTGCTTACAACGAACATATTGAGACTGACATTATGTTCGCCGCTGATTTCAGGACGGATAAGAACATCGTATACAACGTTGTCTGCGTTGACTGCCAGAACAGTCTTTGTCATCGTCTGTTCTGTTGTGAATGTTCCTCTGCCGTAAACTACAGTGATATCAGCGCCGTTTTTCTCATGGAAATCAATTATAGGTCTGTAGTCGATATTTGCTACTACATCGGTATCCGAAAGCAGTACATATTCGGCATTTGAGCTTTCTATAAAGGGCTTTACCTGAGCCATAGCCTCAAGTCTGCCTCTGTAAAGGGCATTGCTGTTGCCGTAAGGGGGAAGCAGGTGCATTCCGCCTGTTTTTCTTGAAAGATCCCATTCATCGCCTGAGCCTAAGTGATCCATAAGCGATAAGTAGTTATCTTTTGTGATTATACCAACATTGTCGATATCGCTGTTTACCATATTTGACAGCGGGAAATCTATCATCCTGTATCTGCCGCCGAAAGGCACGCTTGCAAGTGTGCGCTGTTTTGTAAGATCGGCTACGCTCTGCTCGTGCATATTTGCAAAAATCAGACCGAGTACATTTGCCATATTAGCCATTTCTCTTTTCTCCTTCCGTTCACACGTTAGCTGAGATCATTGCCTTTGGCTTGATCTCCGCATTATCGCTTACCGTTACGCCGTGTCCGATTACCGCAACGCCCCATGTATCCTTATCTTCGATAGATTCGGGTCTTGCGCCGACCTTGACATTCTCGCCTATTACACAATCCTCGCCGACAATAGCGTATTCAACTACCGCACCTTTCTTTATCGTTGTGTTAGGCATTATGATACTGTCACGTACTACTGCACCGGGCTCAATAGTTACGCCTGCAAACAGTACAGAGAAGTCTATGTGACCTTCAATGTTGCAGCCTTCTGAAATAAGCGAGTTCTGGATAACACTCTGAGGGCTTGCATAGTGAGGAGGCATTACGGGGTTTCTTGAGTAAATTCTCCATCTTGAGTCGTGGAGGTCAAGCGGAACGTTGGGATTTAACAGATCCATATTAGCTTCCCATAAGCTGTCGATCGTTCCGACATCTTTCCAGTATCCGTCAAAGTGGTATGCCACCAGCTTATTACCCTCTGCGAGCATTGCAGGGATAATGTTCTTACCAAAGTCCTTGCTTGCGCTTTCGTCATTTTCATTGGCAATCAGATGCTTCTTCAGGTTCTGCCATGAGAATATGTAAACGCCCATTGAAGCAAGGTTAGACTTAGGCTGTGCAGGCTTCTCCGCAAATTCGTAAATAATGTCATTTTCATCTGCACTCATGATACCAAAGCGTGAAGCTTCTTCCCACGGCACTTCAAGAACTGCGATAGTTGCGTCTGCTTTGTGTGACTTGTGAAATTCAAGCATTTTGTTGTAGTTCATCTTATAAATATGGTCGCCCGAAAGCACTGCCACATAGTCGGGGTTGTATCTGTCGATGAAGCTGATGTTCTGATATATCGCATTTGCAGTACCTTCATACCACGACTTGCCTGAAGATGACTCATAAGGAGGTAACACGTGTACACCGCCGTGAACTCTGTCAAGACCCCACGGATGACCGTTACCTATATATTCGTTAAGTACGAGCGGCTGATACTGTGTCAGTACGCCGACCGTGTCGATGCCGCTGTTTACACAGTTTGAAAGCGGGAAATCGATAATTCTGTATTTGCCGCCATAAGGAACGGCAGGCTTAGCCATGTCCTTTGTCAGAGCATACAGTCTGCTTCCCTGACCGCCTGCGAGCAGCATTGCTACGCATTCCTTCTTTACATGTTTCATAAATAAGTTCCTCCGTTATTTATTTCTCAGCGGTTCCGTTTTTTCTTACGGTTCGCCGTGTTTGTCTTTTTTGCGGCAGGTTTCTTTGCTGAAGCTCCGGGCTTTGCGACGGTTTTCTCTGCCGTTTTCCGCGTCTGTGTTTCAGCCTTTTTCACCGGCTTTTCCTCTGCGTTTTTTGCAGGCTTTTCTGCCGTTTCGGGCTTTGGCTTGTCGCTTTCCGGACTGCGCTTGTTGACGGGCTTCAAGAACACTGCGGACATTGCCGGTATCTTCATTGTTATTGAATATTCAAGTCCGTGCATTCCTTCGCACTTTGCGGTATATGAAGCATTACCGTCACTGTCGCCGCCGAATTTCTTGTCGTCTGTCGTGAACACTTCCTTATAGTCTGCATAATAAGGAACGCCGAAGCTGTACTGCTCGTGCTCGTTCGGCAGGAAGTTGCATACGGCGATAAGCTCATCGCCGTTTGAGGCTATACGTCTGAAAACGATCACGCTGTTTTTGTTGTCATCGTTTGATATCCAGCTGAAGCCGCTCCAGTCATAATCTATCTCCCACAACGACTTGTTGTCAAGATAAAATTTATTCATCGCCTTGACAAACGCCTGATACTGCGCGTGCTCCGGGAATTTCAGGATATCCCAGTCAAGACCCGTCTTGTAGTTCCACTCCTTGAACTGCGCAAATTCCTGTCCCATGAACATGAGCTTTTTACCGGGGTGTGCTGTCATATATGCAAGGAATGTTCTCAGCGACGCAAAACGTTTTTCTCTCGGTCCGCTCATCTTGTCGAGCATTGAACATTTGCCGTAAACTACTTCATCGTGCGAAATAGGAAGTATGTAGTTTTCGGAGAATGCATAGTAGAACGAGAAGGTCAGCTTGTCATGGTTGTACTGCCTGTATTCCGGGCTCATCGACATATACGCAAGCATATCGTTCATCCAGCCCATATTCCATTTGAAGTTGAAGCCAAGACCGCCGATATCGACAGGCTTTGTTACCATAGGCCAAGCAGTTGACTCTTCCGCTATCATCAGAAGTCCGGGGTGATGCGAGAACAGACACGAGTTGAGATTTTGCAGAAAATCGACCGCTTCAAGGTTTTCGTTACCGCCGTTCTTGTTAGGTGTCCATGCACCGCCCTGTCTGTCGTAGTCAAGGTAGAGCATCGATGCGACCGCATCTACGCGCAGACCGTCTATATGATATTCTGAAAGCCAGTAGTTGGCATTTGAAATAAGGAACGATTGAACCTCAGGCTTGCCCCAGTCGAATACTCTTGTGCCCCAGTTGTAGTGCTCACGCTTGTTGGGGTCGGAATACTCATAGCAGTAATCGCCGTCAAATTCGTAAAGACCGGCCGCATCTTTCGGAAAATGTGCGGGTACCCAGTCGAGGATAACGCCTACTCCGTGAGTATGGCAGTAGTCGACAAATTCCATAAAGTCTGACGGTGTTCCGAAACGTGATGTGGGAGCGTAATAGCCTATCTGCTGGTATCCCCACGAACCGTCAAACGGGAACTCCGCTATCGGCATCATCTCAATATGGGTATAACCCATTTCCTTTACATAGGGAACCAGCTTTTCCGCAAGCTGCATATAGCTGAACAGCTCTTCCTCGTCGGTTTTTGTAAACCATGAATTGAGATGAACCTCATATATATTCATCGGTGAACGGTAGACATCTTTTGTCTTTTTATCATTCATCCACTTTGTGTCTTTCCACTTGTATCCGGAAATGTCATATACCTTTGTAGCAGTATTCGGGCGAGTTTCCATATGATAGCCGTATGGGTCGGCTTTAAGCTTTATCTGACCTCTGGCAGTCTTTATGCTGTACTTGTAGTTATCAAACTTTTTGAGTCCCGGAATGAAAAGCTCCCAGATACCGCCGTCACTTATCTTGTTCATATAATTTTCTTCGCGGTTCCAGTGGTTGAAGTCACCTACTACACAGACATCAACGGCTTTCGGAGCCCAGACTCTGAAAACTACACCGCTTACACCGTTCTTTTCGGTAAAATGAGAACCGAAAAGTTTGTACGCTTCGGCATTTTTTCCCTGATGGAAAAGATAAAGCGGAACTTCATATTCCTTAGGCACGTTAATAGCCATAACAGATACTCCTAACATTATATTTTAATAACTTAATAATAGCACAATTCCCAAAAGCTTTCAATAGATTTGTGATGAATTTATGAATTGTGCCTTGTTTCAACCTTGCTTTTTGTGCAAAATTACAATTACTTTTCCCAAGAAGTGATAAAGCTGTACAGTTCATCTGCCATTTCAGTCTGCTCGGGGATACGGGGGTGACCGGGGGTTGCCGCACCGTTTCTTCTGAACTTAAAGCGCTTGACATTATCCATAGCAAGCTCGTTTACTATCTCATCAAGTGCATCGTCCCATGTAGGTTCATGCATAAGAACGGTAGTGATGACTATAAATCTTGCCTTGCCGCAGTACTTTTCGTTAAGGTCAAGCACCATATTCTTATACACTGTCTTCCATTTTTTGCGGTATTCCTTTTCATATATACGCTTTGGGTCGGGATTTGCGTCATTCTGACCGAGCGCGATTATTACATAGTCGGGTGTGAAGCGCGAGAAATCCCAGTCGGTAAGCTCAAAGTGCGGCTCGTAGCCCATCTGCTTATAAACCGTTTCCATGCCTACATAGTTATCAAAATATCCTGCGCCGTTTATAAGCGAAATACCGCCCTGTGCGTTGCAGTTTATGCGCGCATTGAGTTTTCTCGCAAGCTGGAGCGAATATGAGAACCAGCTGTTATCAAACTGGTTGATATGCTCGGGGTCGGTATGCTCGCAATAGTTTACAGCTTCTACCACCTCGCCTGCCGATACGCTGTCGCCGTATACTTCGATATTCATATCATATTTGTGACAGTCGGGCTTTACTTCTGCGTTGCTGTCGATCATAAGTCCGCAGAAATTGAAGTAGTGGTGCGAACCGGCCGTTCTCTTGAATATGGTAATAGTATGCTCGCCGTCCTCAAGTCCGTCAACTATCGGAATGTATACGGGAGTATCGGAATGGTTCAGGTCAAACTTGTATTGGATACCGTCTACTATCACGCCGATCCACGTTACTTTATATATGAGGTGTGGAAAAATCATCATTCCGACCGATGTTCCTGTGAATTTTGTGCTCACCATACTTCCCGCATAGATGAACAGGGGGCTGTCCGGCTTTGAAAAATCGATCCTGCCCATGTATGAAAACGCCTCGTTTGCCGGGCTGATTATCTTCTTATCAGTCATTTATCTTATTCCTCGCTTAATTTTATCATACTGCCGAAGTAAAATCGGCTTGTATTTATTTTAACATATTACGCCATCGTTTTCAACTGAATTATGTAAAAATTGCTCAGAAAATTTTACCTGTTTATCTTGACATTCGGTAAAAATAGTGATATATTAGTGTGAGCGATTACCTAAAAATCGCTTAACAGAACTTAAATTTGTTTAAGGAAAGGCAGTAATATGAAGAAAAGAATACTTGCGATACTCATTACAGCCGCTCTTGCGGTATCTGTAACAGGTTGTGCAGGCAATGCAACAAGCAGCAACGGAAGCGGTTCGGCATCATCGGCAACCGAAAGCTCGGAAACAAGCAGCAAAGCAGAAGAGTCAGACGTATCTTCCGCAGAAGAAAGCTCTGACAACAGCGCAGAAGAAAGCAAAGACGACAGTTCACAGGAGGAGTCAAAGGACTTGGAGACAAATTATACAAAGTACACTCTGGACGGCGATCTTACACAGCATATGATAGATATGTCGCGTCTTAACGAGGGTAACAAGGTAAGACTTGCAAATGTAATAAAGAAGCTCAAAAACGGTGAGGAGGTAACGGTAGGCTTTATCGGCGGCTCTATCACACAGGGTACAAGCGCCGGAAATGAGCTTTGCTATGCAAAGCTTACAGCTGACTGGTTACAGCAGACATATTCAAGTGCAAAAGTGAACTATGTAAATGCGGGAATAGGCGCTACCGGTTCATACATCGGTGTACACAGAGCAACCGCAGATCTTCTGTCGAAGAATCCGGATCTTGTGTTTGTTGAGTTCTCGGTAAATGATACAACAGAAAACACAGAGCGCAACAAGGATTCATACGACAGCCTGCTGAGAACTATCTGGAAGTCGTCAACAAATCCCGCTATCATTACAATAGCTACAACACAGGAAAACGGCACAAGCTTCCAGGATCAGCACGCAGAGATCGTAAAGCATTACGATCTGCCTATGATATCGTACAAGAACACTATCCTTGATACGATCAAGCACGGCGATATTGTGTGGAAAGATATCTCTGACGATGATATTCACCCCAACGTGCCCGGTCACAAGATAGTATCACAGCTTCTTCAGGCTTATATTTCAGATGTCGACAAGGATATTGACAGCATAAGCGGTGACGAGAGCGACTTCTCAACTCCCGCTACAAAAGCATCGTTTGAAAACGGCTCTCTCCTGACACTTGCACAGGCAGGCGACGCAGTTACAATGAACGGCGAGTTCAAAGTGAACGAAGCAAACTTCGGCGGCTTTGACGGCTACTGGTTCTTCAAGGGCTCAAACAAGACGGATTTAAGCTCAACAAATCTCACCTTCAAGGTGAACGCAAAGGAGATAGGCATCCTTTACGGCAAGTACACAAAGGCGGGCGGTACAGCTGATATCTATATAGATGATGAGCTTGTAACAACACTGAATGCTGACTTCACAGGCGGTTGGGGCAACTATGTTGAATGCGCACAGCTTAAGAGCTTTGATACGGCAGGCGAGCATATTGTAAAGATCGTTCCTAAGACCACAGACGGTCCGAGTATGTTCAGTGTAACAGCTTTGGCTATCGCCTGAGTTTAAACGCGATGATAATATAATAACGTTGAGCCGCGGCTTTCTTGCTGCGGCTCATAATTATACTGAACAGGTAAATCGGGATTTATAGAGTTATCTTATCTCCGCAAACACAAAAACGACTAAGAAACACACTTAGTCGTTTTATTTTTACTTATATTTAAGTCTGCCCCTTAACGCAGCTTTCGATCACATCACCGATATCCCCGTCAACACAAACCGCCCTGTCGCCAATCCCCCTCGGTGCATACGCCTCATTCATATTGACACAAGCGTAAACCGCTTTCGGATTTCTCGCCGTCATCTGCATAAACGGATATTTTATTATGCCGGGGGTGTTGACTATATCGAACCCCGCATATCACAGTGTGTTGATTTCTTCTTCAAGCTTTCTGATTATGCTTATGACAGTTTCAAATGCAGGAACGTCACCGAAAATCATATCCTTCATAGCTGTATAATCTCTGCTCAGGGCGGCAAGACGGTACTCCGGCGGAACAAGTTTCATAGTTCCCGGTACAGCTTCATTGTACCTTGCCCAATTTCTCGGATAGAATTTCATTTTGAAGTCTGTCACAGTTTTCAATAGTTCCACCTGCGCAAAAGCAGTCTGTTTAACAGGTGCCATTGACATACGATACAGGTCATAGTAATGCCTTGAGTAACGTTGCGGCATTTCTGAATTTTCGGGTCTGTTGGCTTCGTGATGCAGGATCGTTGCTTTCTCCCAGAAAGTCCGCTCCGGCGCAACAGTTAAAATCGCTGTGTCCTTCTGCTCGAAAATTTTAGGGTAATAAGTTGCCGCATACGGCTGAATTTTAGCAATGGTCGCAGGTGTCCAGGCTGCCAATGCACCTATTTCCAAACGGATAACCTGCAAGGTTGACGCGTTGGTGAAGAGGCATGGATATGAAAAATTGATTGTTTGCTTATCGTTTTTGTCTATGTATATATTTGCTTCACAGTTAAGTTCTTCAGATAAATCTGATCGAATTGTGGGGCAAAACTGTTCTCTGAGAAAATCCTCCGCCCGCTTATTAGCTTCCTTATTGAAAATATCCTGTTTTGTTTTAGAACGATTTTCCCATGGCTCATTCATTCCGTATCCAAGCACTCTCCAATCAAGAATAAGGTCGATATCTTCAGAAAAGCGTCTGATCAGGTTGAATGCCTTTGAAAGACTGGTGCCGCCCTTAAAAGTTATCGATTTTTTCCATTGACAGCGGTGGAACAGATAGTCCAGTGTATAGCACACCCAGAAGTCTTTTTCAACAATCGCGTCGTTCAAGCCCATTTTACTTGCCGTATTCCGGAAAAGTTCACTACGTTCACTTTCCGATAGTTGTGCTATATTTCTCATTGTTCATCATCTCTGCATATTTTCCGTATAGTATCATAAATCCAATCTGTGGATTCTGTTGCTTCTTTAAGGCAGGCTTGTTTTTCTTCATCGGACAGCTTTTCGGAAAGCATTTGTATGACTTTTGGTGTCACATTGTTTCTTTTCAGAGTCTTAAGTGCCGAAATGATAAGACTTGTCGTATAAGACAGGTTGGTGATTTCTTTGTTTGTTCTATGCTTAAATTCAAGCTTTGTTGAGTTCCATTCATAGGTCTTATACGGACCGTCACTGATAAAGGACCAAGTCGCTGTAACCTGTGTAGACAGACCAAGTAGATTGAGTGCTGTATTTCCGCACGGAACGATGGTCCAGTGATAATTTCGCGCCAATGCCTTCGCGACAGCGTTTGGATCAGTAGCTACATATTCTTCAAGCAGTCTGCTGTATTTCGGTTTCTCATAGACTCCTCTGATAATTCTGCGGATAATTCCGGATTGACAAAGTCGCTTCAACCCCTGACGAATTGTTGCGCTGTCGGCGATATCGGCAAAATCGGGAGCGATAAAGATCGTTCCGTCTTCTGATGAAATAATTCGCTCCCGCATTTCCTTTATATATCCGTTGTTCACAGCGACTCCTCCGTTTCATAGTGTCACAAATATTATATACTATTAGTGACATAAATTCAATAGTGATTCTGAAATTTCGGCTTTATTTTTATAAAAATGTCGAATTATATTCAAGTTGTGAGCAAAAAAAGAAATGTCTATTGAAAAACAACGTCACAAATTTTATATAGTTTTAGTGACATAATGTGACCGGCAAACTTGCTGATTTGCTACGTTCGTTTATCGTATATGTTCGGTTATATTGATATGACATTCCGAAGAACGTATATGGTTGAGACAATCAGCCCTTTATGAGCTTAATTAAATCAGGGAAAGAATTTTACTTATATCCTCATCAATACAAACCGCCCTGTCGCCAATCCCCCTCGGTGCATACGCCTCATTCATATTGACACAAGCGTAAACCATTTTCGGATTTCTCGCCGTCATCTGCATAAACGGATATTTTATTATGCCGGGGGTGTTAAATCCTACGCCGAGCTCCAGAAATAGAATGTGAAGATTTTTATGTCTGCGGATAAATTCTTCGTAACGCTCTGCGGCGGCATACCAGCTCTCGTCCTGTACAAAGCTGTCGTCACATCTCAGGTTCATAGCCATAGGCTTGCCGCAGTGAGGACATTTAGGGATAAGACAGTCGGGGATCTTCATATTCTGCTGCTGTTTTACCATAGCCCGCACGGCACTTTCGTTGTCAAAGGTTTCGTTGCAACACGGTTCGCTACATTGCCATAAGCCTTTAGCCGTCAGAAAATACAATCCGTCATCGTCACAGTCCATTATGTCAATGGCGCAGGTGACAGGCAGTCCTTTTTTGTTTGTTGTCGCGGCTATTACCGTGTGAATGTCGTTTACGATATATTCCTGATAGTCCATAATCTCACCTCATAAGTCATAGGGTTGTCGAAATATTATTCAACAACCCTATGTGACTTTATAAATTGTAATTGAACAGCATAAGAACTATTATGCGAAGAAGAAGCCTGCGGTCATATCGAGATAGTCAGCACCGCTGTAATCGGGGTACTGCTTGTTTACCTCTGTCTTAAATTCATCGGCATTTGCACAATCAGATGCTATCTTCTTGAGATTTTCAAGGTACTTGATCTTAGTTTCTGCGTCCTTTAAATCTTCGGGCGTGTAGTGCGATGTAAGTATCAGTGTGTATCCCTTTTTGATATAGCCGTTCAGCTGACTGATGATAGCGTCTGCGTGACCGACACCTGCTACGATGGAGTGACAATCGTGACCGAGCATATGAGTATAAACCGCGTTGATCTCGGGTATCTCAATGTCAAACGCTTCGGCAGTTTTCGTTATCACAAAGTCAATGCCGCCGATAGTTATCTTTCCCTCACCGATAACGTTAGTGATTTTGTGTACCGACTTGTCAAAGCTCTCGCCGAAAGCATTTGTAAAGTTGTTGATGAGTGCCTTGCCGCCGCCGTTCTCGGAATATTCGACCGCATTCTGAGTTGCATATTTCGGTACATCGGGCAGGAATGTTGCAGTAAAGAAGCAAAATTCCGAAAAAATTTCACTTTCCCTATTGACAACGCCACTTTAATGTTGTATAATCTTCTAGTAAATTAAATTGTAAAACAAAAGCAGAGAAGCACTCTCACCCATTTACGCCGTAAGGCTGTTCAATGAGGTAATTACAGAAATTCCCGACGGGCTACAGCATAGTTCCGTCTGTAATATTTGTACAGCGTGAGTGAATCTGCATTGCAGTTTATCACGCTTTTTGTTTTGCATAAAACGATTTGTTTTCAGAAAGGCGGTGCTTTACAATCAGCACAAAAGAACAACTCATCAACGAAGAGATAAATGAAAAAGAGGTCCGCGTGATCGGAGCTGATAACGAACAGCTCGGCATTATGTCTTCGGCGCAGGCTCTTGATATGGCAATCGAGGCTGATTTAGACCTCGTGCTTATCGCTCCTTCGGCTACGCCTCCGGTATGCCGCATTATGGATTACGGCAAGTTCCGTTTTGAGCAGTCAAAGAAGGAAAAGGAATCTAAAAAGAACCAGAAACAGGCTGAACTTAAAGAGATACAGATGTCGCTCAATATCGACACCAACGACTTTAACACAAAGGCTAATCAGGCAATAAAGTTCCTTAAGAACGGCGACAAGGTTCGTATCAAGGTTCGTTACAGACGAGCAAGAGAGCTGTCACACGTAAATCTTGGTGAGGAGCTTATGCAGAGAGTTCTTGATGCTGTTTCAGAGTACGGCTCATGCGAAAAGCCGGCTAAGCTTGAGGGTAGGAACTATATGGCAGTTGTTGCTCCCAAGACAGCGGCAAACAGTAAGAAAGCAAAGAAGGACGCCGATAAACCGGCGGAAAATAAATAAGGAGGATTCCACTCATGGCAAAGAAGATCAAGATCAAAACCCACAGCGGTGCTAAAAAGCGTTTTAACCTCTCCAAGAACGGTAAGGTCAAGTACCAGAAGACAAACCGTCGTCACAGACTGACACAGAAGGCTACAAAGAGAAAGCGTATCAACCGTGCAGCAGGATACTGCGACAAGACGAACGTTGCAGAAGTTAAGAAGCTCATACCTTACAAATAAAAACTAACTGCGACCGTTTCGGCGCAATATTCACTATAGGAGGAATTTAACGATGGCTCGTATTAAAGGTGCATTAGCAACTCGTAAGAGAAGAAATAAAACATTAAAGCTTGCAAAGGGCTACTGGGGCGGCAAGAGCAGACTCTTCAAGACCGCTAAGGAAGCTGTATGGAAGTCAGGTCAGTACGCTTACATCAGCAGACGTTTAAAGAAGAGAGATTTCAGAAAGCTCTGGATCGCAAGAATAAATGCCGCTTGCAAGATGAACGGTACTAACTATTCAACATTCATCAACGGTTTAAAGAAGGCTAATATCGGTCTTAACAGAAAGATGCTGTCAGAGATCGCTATCAACGACCCCGCAGGCTTTACTGCACTCGTTGAGAAGGCTAAGGCTGCTCTTTAAGAGAAAACAACACGCCCACATTATTATGGGCGTGTGATTTTTTATATTTAAGGTGCAGAGCCGATGGCTTAAAAGGCATAAAATATACCCAGCGGTCTGCTGGGTATATAAATCCTTTTAATACATATCCTTGCTGTGGTGCTTGTAGTAGAATATATAGCTTCCGATAGCGCCCGCAACAACGAAAATAAATGTCACGATAAGACGGTTGAGCATATTGCCCGACAGCTCGGTATACTGCATTGAGTATTTTGCCAGATTATCAAGTATGCCGAATATGTTGACAACAGTGCCCGCTTCCTGTTCCTTTAAGAATATCTGGAACAGATAAGCAAAGCCGTTTGACAATACCCAACCCGCAAATGTAAGTATTGCGGTTAATATACAGTCGATAGTCCTCAGCTTCTTTGAGAACACAGTATAGAGCGATATTACCGCGGCAGACATTATAACGCCGCCTATCCAGCCGACAAGGTCAGACATCATTATAAACACCACGAAAATAGCTGAGCCGATGACAAGTCCGAGAATACCGCCGAGCACACCTTTTACAGTGCCTTTTACGTCAAACGGCGGGCGGACAGTTCCGTCGGAGCGTCTGCGCCTTGTCAGTATCTCGTAATCTTCAAGCTCCAGCACCTTTGCAACCTGAATAGGCGTTGTACTTCGCATTTCGCTTTTTAAATAGGCAGTGAGTTTTTCCAAAAATTCAATCAGCAACGGTAGATTTTCCTGCATCAGATTGTATCCCTTGCAGTAAATGTTGACGCAGCCGTCAACGTTTTCAACACCGAGCATTGTTTTCTTGGGAAAGCGCTCAGCCATAGTGTATATCCTGCCGAACTGTCGGTCGGTTATCACCGCACCGCACACTATGTCAAATCTGTGCTTTTTGTCGTTGTCGAAAACCACGATAGGAACACCGTTCTTCACGCCGCTGAGCGTAGCGGTTTCCGGGTCGTATTTAAGCCCTGTTTCCTTTTCAATAAGGCTGAGTTCGGAAAAAATCATGTAATAAGTCCTTTCTTTACCGTACACGGATAAAGAAATTTTAGCATAACAACAGGTAAAAGTCAAGAAACTGAATGTTAAGGAGAAATATGGAAATAGCATCTAAGCAAAACAGTTATATAAAGGAATACCGAAAGCTGGTCGAGCAGAGAAAGTACCGCAGACAGTCGGGATTTTTCCCGTGCGAGGGCGCAAAGCTTGTTGTTGAAGCGGTTAAGAGCGGGTGCGCCTTAGGCGAAAACGCATACTATACTGCCGCCGCCGCGGAAAAATATCCCGAATGCATCAACCTTTTGCAGGAGCACTGCAAAATGATACAGATCACCGAGGAGGTAGCGGACAGTATTTCCGACACAAAATCCCCCCAGGGAATTTTTATTACGGTAAGACATCTTGACAAAATTCTGAATTTAAGTACAATAGATAGTAGCAGACAGTTTATAATATTGGAAAATTTACAAGATATGGGTAACATTGGAACGATTATTCGTTCCTGTGACGCATTCTCGATCGACGGTGTTATACTTGTCGGAGATTGTGCGGACGTGTTTGCACCAAAAACCGTAAGGAGCGCGATGGGTTCGCTGTTCCGCCTTCCGATATACTGCTGTGAAACCGAAGAAGCGATCACGCTTTTGCAAAAGGGAGGATTTACCGTGTATTCGGCAGAACTTTCCGACAGGTCGGTGAAGCTCGGCGAGGAAAAGCTCCCCGAAAAGACAGCTGTTGTGATCGGCAACGAGGGCAACGGCGTTACCGATACGGTGAAGAACCTTTGCGACAAGTCGCTGTTCATTCCGATAAGCAGTGCCGAGAGCCTTAACGCATCGGTGGCGGCATCGGTCATTGCATGGGAATTGTCAAAGAGCAGAAAGTAGTTTGATGTTAAACTCGGTTAATAATCGCACTATATAATTACGCGTTGAGATCGCGGCAATTTTATCCGGTGCTATGCTCGCCGGAATAATGTTAAATTCTCAACAGCACAAAGAAAGTAACTCAAATAATTGAAATAAAACGTTAAGAGGCTTGCGTAAACAGCAGACGATATGCTTACTGTTTAATAAAACAACACCTTGACGATAAGAAAAGCAAATATTAAACGTTAAGAGGGGGCGGCGCAGCCGCTCGCCGTACACAAACTGCAGCAACGCACAAACGGTTTGAAAGGCGAATTTGGAGCGGCACACTGCCGCCGAATTTGGAGCGGCACACTGCCGCCGAATTTGAAGCGGCACACTGCCGTCCGACTGTCTTGCGTAAACAGCAGACGATATGCTTACTGTTTAATAAAAACAACACCTTGACGATAAGAAAAGCCAAGATTAAACGTTAAGAGGGGGCGGCGCAGCCGCTCGCCGTACACAAACTGTAGCAACGCACAAACAGTTTGAAAGGCGAATTTGGGGTGCCGCATCGGCACGGAAAGGAAGACGAAAATTTGTCCCATCTGGTAATAGTTGAGTCGCCGGCAAAGGCGAAAACAATTGAAAAGTATCTCGGAAAGGATTACTCCGTAGTAGCATCTGTAGGTCATATACGCGACCTGCCGAAGTCGAAGCTCGGAGTTGATGTTGATAATAACTTTGAGCCGAAATACGAAAACAAAAAAGATAAGGCGGCTCTTATAAAAGAGCTTAAGAAAGACGCAAAGGCATCCGATATAGTATACCTTGCGACCGACCCTGATAGAGAGGGAGAGGCTATATCGTGGCATCTGGCACACGTCCTCGGGATAAGCCCCGATGCACCTGTGCGTGTTACATTCAGTGAAATTACAAAGAGCGGTATTGAGGCAGGAATGAGCCATCCGAGAACGCTTGATATGGATCTTATCAACGCTCAGCAGGCAAGACGTATCCTCGACAGAATAGTAGGCTATAAGTTAAGCCCGTTCTTATGGAAAAAAGTAAGACGCGGACTTTCTGCCGGACGAGTTCAGTCGGTCGCTGTAAGACTTATCGTTGACAGAGAGCAGGAAATCGAGAACTTCAAGGCTCAGGAGTACTGGAGCATTGACGCAAAGCTGTTGTCCGCTTCGAGCAGACGTGCATTCCCTGCAAAGCTGACAGAGGTAAAGGGCGAGAAGTTCAAGGCACTTAATAAAGAAGAAACCGACAAGGTGCTTGCTATGCTTGAAAACGGCGAGTTTATCATCACCAATATCAAGAACAGCACAAGAAAGAAAACACCCGCACCGCCGTTTACCACATCTACCTTACAGCAGGAAGCGTCAAGAAAGCTGTCGTTCAATGCAAGACGTACAATGAAAGCGGCACAGGAGCTGTACGAAGGCGTTGAGATACCCGATATGGGCGCGGTAGGTATCATAACCTATATGCGTACCGACAGCCTGCGTATTTCGGACGAGGCTAAGGCGGCCGCCGCTCAGATGATAGAAAGCACATACGGTAAGGAATATCTGCCATCAAAGCCCAGAGTGTTCAAGTCAAAGAACAACGCTCAGGACGCGCACGAGGCTATCCGTCCCACAATAATCACGCTTACTCCCGAAAAGGTAAAGTCTGCGCTTACAAGCGACCAGTATAAGCTGTATAAGCTGATATGGGAGCGCTTTATGGCAAGCCAGATGGAAAATCAGCTGCTTGACACAAAGGCAGTCGATATCACCTGCGGAGAGTGTTTGTTCAAGGCAAACGGATACACCGTAAAATTTGACGGCTTTACAAAGCTGTATGAAGAAAGCAAGGATAATGACGAAGAGGAGGGCGGCGCACTGCCGGCTCTTGAAGTCGGCGAGAAGCTGAAAGTAAAAGAGCTTACAGGCAACCAGCATTTCACTCAGCCGCCGCCGAGGTATACAGAAGCAAGCCTTATCAAGGCGCTTGAGGAAAACGGCATAGGCAGACCGTCTACCTATGCACCGACAATCGCCACGATACTTGACAGACACTATGTCGAGCGCGAAGCAAAGCAGTTAAAACCGACCTCGCTCGGTATAGTGATAACCGACCTTATGAAGGGTCATTTTGAGCGTATAGTGGACGCAAAGTTTACCGCACAGATGGAAAGCGACCTTGATAAGATCGAAGCGGGAAAGGCCGACTGGGTCGATGTACTCGGAAAGTTCTACACAGGCTTTGACAAGATGCTTACAAAGGCAGAAAAGGATATGGAGGGCAAGAGGGTGAAGATACCCGATGAGCCTACCGATATAGTCTGTGACAAGTGCGGTAAGCCTATGGTCATAAAGATAGGACCTTACGGAAAGTTCCTCGGTTGCTCGGGCTTCCCCGAGTGCAAGAACACCAAGAGGATAGTAAACGAAACAGGCGGACTTTGTCCCCACTGCGGCGGCAAGATGCTTGCCAAGAAGTCAAAGAAGGGTAAGCCTTTCTTCGGCTGCGAAAACTACAAGGACTGCAACTTTATGACATGGGATACACCTCTTGCGGATAAGTGCCCCAAGTGCGGCTCGACGCTGTTCAAAAAGGTCGGCAAGCAGGGTCAGGTATACTGCGCAAAGGACGGCTGCGGATATGTACGCCCCGCCGATGAGGATAAGAAAAACGACTGATAAGGATAGATAAATTGGATAAAAATACCGTTACCGTGATAGGCGCGGGTCTTGCGGGGGTTGAAGCGGCATGGGCACTCGCAAACAGAGGCTTTCATGTAAGACTTTGCGAGATGAAGCCCGAAAAGTATTCGCCCGCCCACAAGTACAAGGGCTTTGCAGAGCTTGTATGCAGTAATTCGCTGAAAAGTGCCGACACTGCCAGTGCCTGCGGTATGCTTAAGGAAGAAATGCGCTATATGAATTCTGTCACGATGATCGCGGCAGAGAAGACAAAGGTCAGCGCAGGCGGTGCTCTTGCGGTAAACCGCACGGAGTTCTCCGACGCTGTGACCGAAATGATAACAAATCACCCGGATATAGAGATCGTAAGCGGCGAGATAACCGAGTTCCCCGAAAGTAACACCGTAATAGCAACAGGACCGCTTACAAGCGATATTTTCGCCGAAAAGATACAGCAGCGTTGCGGCAGTCCGCTCAGCTTCTATGACGCGGCGGCACCTATAGTTACAGCAGAAAGCATTGATATGAGCCTTGCGTTCTTTGCAACGCGCTACGACAAGGGCGAGGCTGACTATATCAACTGCCCGATGACAAAGGAAGAGTACGAGGCGTTCTATAATGAGCTTGTAAATGCCGAGAGCGTACCGCTCAAAAGCTTTGAAAATCTCAAGGTGTATGAGGGCTGTATGCCTGTTGAGGTGCTTGCAAAGCGCGGTATAGAAAGTGTGCGTTACGGCTGTATGAAGCCTGTCGGTCTTACCGACCCGAGGACAGGCAGACGACCTTATGCGGTTGTACAGCTCAGAAAAGAAAACAACGAGGGTACGCTTTATAACCTTGTGGGATTTCAGACAAACCTGAAATTCGGCGAGCAGAAGAGAGTATTCTCAATGATAACAGGACTTCAGAACGCGGAGTTTGTAAGATACGGTGTTATGCACAGAAATACATTCCTTAATTCTCCGGGACTGCTTGACAAGAATTTTAAGCTGATCGACAGCAATAATATCTACTTTGCAGGTCAGATGACGGGCGTTGAGGGATATGTCGAAAGCGCGGCATCGGGAATTATCGCGGGAATAAACCTCGCAAGGGCGCTTGACGGCGAAAAGCCGCTCGAACTGCCCGAAACCTGTATGACGGCGGCGCTTGCAAAGCATATAAGCACAGAGAATAAGGACTTTCAACCTATGGGTGCGAATATGGGTATATTACCTCCGCTCCCCGAGAGGATAAAGGACAAGAAGTTAAGATACAGGACTGTTGCTGACAGGGGGCTTGCAGATCTAAGAAAAGCACTCTGCGAGCAGGGTGTTATCAAAGAGTAAACGAAACAGATTTTACCTTAACGAAAGGAAAACGGAATATGAAAATAGCTATAGACGCATTCGGCGGAGATAATGCACCCGACGAGGTAGTAAAGGGTGCGGTAGCCGCTGTAAAGGAATACGGTGTCGACATTGTACTGACAGGTGACACAAAGAAGCTTGACGAGTGCTTCACAAAGCTCGGACTTCCAAAGGATCACATCACGTTTGAGCAGGCTGACGGAGTTATCGAAATAGAGGATAACCCCAAAATGATATTAAAGGAAAAGAAGAACTGCTCTATGGGCGTGGCTATGCAGATGGTAGCTGACGGCAGAGCGGACGCTATGATAAGTGCAGGCAGTACGGCGGCTCTTGTTATGGGCGGTACTCTTATAGTTAAGCGTATCAAGGGTGTAAAGCGTCCTTCACTCACTCCCATTATGCCCGGTCTTAAGAATATGTATATACTGCTTGACGGCGGCGCAAATGTTGACTGCCGCCCCGATATGTTAAGACAGTTTGCTGTAATGGGCAGTGTATATATGAACAAGATCATGGGTGTTGATAACCCCAAGGTCGGACTTCTCAATGTCGGCGCGGAGGAAGAAAAGGGCAGAGAGCTTGAACAGGAAACCTACGCGCTCCTCAAAAACAGCACACTGAACTTCACAGGTAACGTTGAAGCCAGAAATGCCGCACTCGGCGAGGTTGACGTTGTGGTTACAGACGGCTTTACAGGCAACGTTTATCTTAAAACAGTCGAGGGTATGGGCAAGTTTATGAAGGCTTCGCTCAAAAAGATATTCTTCCGCAACCTCGGTACAAAGATAGGCGCAATGTTTGCTATGAAGGGCATCAAGGAAATAAGCAAGCAGATGGACTACAGAGAAACAGGCGGTTCGCCGCTTCTCGGCACTGCAAAGCCCGTGCTCAAGGCGCACGGAAGCAGTGACGCTCTTGCATTCAAGAACGCCGTAAGACAGGCCAAGGATTTCGTCGAGAGAAATGTTATCGCAGAGATGGAAAAGGTGCTGTCGGAAAATACGGAAGGTTGATTTTTGGCTTGCGGGAGGGGCTTCCCTCCCGTGAGAATTATTGAAAGGAAAAGAAATGACAGAGCTTGAACAGATAATAGGCTATACGTTCAAAAATCCCGAGCTTTTAAAAGAAGCTCTTACTCATTCGTCATACACAAACGGCAAACATCTGCGCAGTAACGAGCGCCTTGAATTTTTAGGCGACAGCGTGCTGAGCATTGTTGTGTCCGAGCATCTCTTTGAAAATCTTACAAACCTGCCCGAGGGACAGCTTACTAAGATAAGAGCAAGCGTTGTGTGTGAAAATGCGCTTTATCCCTTTGCAAGGAAAATAGATTTAGGCAAGTATATTTTCCTGGGAAAAGGAGAAGAGCATACGGGCGGCAGAGATCGCCACTCTATACTCGCGGACGCATTTGAGGCACTGATAGCGGCAATTTACCTTGACGGCGGATTTGAAGCGGCAAGGAATTTCATACTGCCGTTTATCCCTCCGCTTGACAAGCTGAGCACTGGTAAATTCCTGCTCGGAGATTACAAGACGGTGTTGCAGGAGATAATCCAGCAGAACCCCGAGGAGCGTGTGACTTATGAGATAAGCGATGAGTGCGGACAGGCGCATAATAAGCAGTTCACCGCAAATGTGCTTCTGAACGGTCAGATAATCGGTACAGGCAAGGGCAAGAGCAAGAAGGAAGCGGAGCAGAGCGCCGCAAAAGAGGCAATAAGCCTTATGGGATATGAAACAAACTAACATTTCGGTATTTATACCGCATTACGGCTGTAAGCATATATGCAGCTTCTGCAATCAGAAGACGATAAGCGGACACAGCGAGCCCGTCACCGAAAAGGAGCTTGAAGGCATACTTGAGAGTCAGCTTGAAAATCTGAAAAACAGCGGAACAAAGGCGCAGATAGCGTTTTTCGGCGGCAGCTTTACCGCAATAGACCGCGATTATATGATAAGACTGCTGACAGTAGCCAAGCGTTATACAGACGCATATCCCGAGCAGTATGACGGCATACGCTGTTCTACAAGACCGGACTGCATTGATGAAGAGATACTTGATATCCTGAAAAAATACGGAATGACAGCGATAGAACTCGGTGCGCAGAGTATGAATGACGAGGTGCTCCGTGCTAACCGCAGAGGACACACAGCTGAAGACGTAAGGCGTGCGTCGCGGCTTATAAAGCAGTACGGCTTCGAGCTCGGGCTTCAGATGATGACCGGACTGTATAAGGATACAGAGCAGTATTGTATCGATACGGCAAACGAATTTATCGCGCTTCACTGCGACACGGTGAGAATTTACCCTACTGTTATACTGAAAAACACCGAGCTTGGCAGACTGCACGAAAGCGGTGTGTATGACAGCTTTACATTTGAGCAGACGACAAGGCTATGCGCAAAGCTGCTCGATATGTTCAATAAAGCGGGAGTTGCCGTTATCCGTATGGGACTGCACGCAAGCCGTGACGTTGAGCAGGAAATGATCGGCGGAGTATATCACCCGGCACTGCGAGAGATAGCAGAGAGCATCTTGTATCTTGATAAAATGAACGCCGTGTGTGAGGATGGGGGAAAATATATTTTCTACACTGACAAGCGTAATATAAGCAAGATAATAGGACAGGGCGGAGCTAACCGCAATGCGCTTTCACAGCGCGGGATTTCCTTTAAAATAAAGGAAGAGAAAGGCACGGATCTCCGTGCGGAGAGGATCGGTTGATGTTTTTTAAATCTATGGAAATATACGGGTTCAAATCGTTTCCCGATAAGACCATACTTCATTTTGATAAAAGAATGACCGCTGTTGTCGGAAGCAACGGCAACGGCAAAAGTAATATAAGTGATGCACTGCGCTGGGTAATGGGAGAGCAGGGCGCGAAAAGTCTGCGCGGAGATAAAATGGAGGACGTTATCTTCCACGGAACTGTGCGCAGAAAGCCTATGGGCTTTGCAAGCGTAACATTGACTATAGATAATCACGACAGAGCGCTCAGAGTAGACAGTGATGAGGTAGTCATATCCCGTAAGCTGTACAGAAGCGGCGAGTCCGAGTACAAGATAAACGGAGCCAAAACGCTTCTCAAAAACATAAACGAGCTTTTTATGGGTACGGGTCTTGGTCGTGACGGCTACAGCGTTATCGGTCAGGGCAAGGTATCTGAGATAGTAGAATCGGGCGGAAGTAAGCGCCGCGAGGTGTTTGAAGAAGCGGCAGGCGTATCAAAATTCTTAGCGCAGAAAAAGGACGCAGAGAACAAGCTCAAACGCACCGAGGATAATCTGCTCCGTATCCGTGATATAGCGTCGGAGCTTGAAACAAGACTCCCCGTGCTTGAAAAGCAGGCGGCAAAGGCAAAAAAGGCTAAGGAACTGCTTGCAAGAGAAGAAGACCTTGATATAACGGTAAGTATGTACGAGCTGTCCGCACTCGAAAAGACAATTTCGGAAGCAGAGGATAAGCTTCTTCTCAGCAAGGCACAGTGCGAAAACCTCGACAGGGATATAGCAAAGCTTGAAGCCGAGGAAGAGGACAACAACAACCGCAGAATGACGCTCCGTGCCGAGCTTGAAAAGCTGAAAGCCGGCAGTGACGCGGCAAAAGACCGCATAAGCGATATAAAGGCTGAGATAGCCGTACTGCGTAACGACATTTCGCACGCAGAAGAAGCTATTGCTGAAACCGAAAAGCAGATCGAGGACGGCAAGAGCGGCAAGGCAAGGCTTGAAGAGGATAAGAAAAACCTCGAAAATGAGATAGAAGAAAAGCAGGCGTTCATCGCACAGCTGAAAGCCGACAGTGAAAACCTGACAGAAGAGCTTACCGGCATCGATGCCGAGGGTGAAACGCTTTCGGGCGAGTACAGACAGCTTGACGAAAAGCAGGGACAGCTGTATCTTAAAAGAACCCGGCTCCAGCTTTCGGTACAGCAGATAGAGTCGACCTCCGAACAGCTTTCAAAGCGTAAAGAGGAGCTTACAAGAACCGCCGAAAATGCCGCGGCAGAAGCAAAGGCGCAGAGAATAAAGCTTACCGATACAGATGAAGAGCTTGAGCAGGCGAAGGAAGAAAAAGCCGAAGCCGAGAATAAGCTGACAGGCTACAAAAAGCTGTTTGCAAATAAGAATGACAAGCTGAAAACAGCGGGCCAGACGCTTGAAACGCTCCGCAAGGAGCACGAAACGAAAGCCTCACGTCATCAGGTGCTTGACGAGATAGACAAGAATATGGCGGGCTTCCAGTCAAGCGTAAAGTCGGTAATAATGGCTGACAGGCAAGGACGGCTCAGCGGCATAAGAGGTACGGTAGCCGATATAATCAGCGTGGACAAGCGCTACACCGTGGCTATAGAAATAGCCCTCGGCGGCATTATGCAGAACATCGTTACCGACAACGAAGAGTCAGCAAAGCGCAGTATGCGTTATCTTAAAGAAAACAACCTCGGACGCGCTACATTCCTCCCGCTGACAAGCGTAAAGGGAAAAATGCTCGAGGTCGGCGGACTGAGCAGTGAGAACGGCTTTGAGGGTATGGCTTGCGACCTTGTCGAATACGACAGACTTTATGACGGCATAGTAAAATCCATACTCGGAAAGACGGCAGTAGTTGAGGATATCGACACGGCATCGTTCATTGCCAAGAAGTACGGATACCGTTTCAGGATAGTGACGCTTGACGGTCAGGTCATCAACGCGGGAGGTTCGTTCACGGGCGGCAGCGTAAGAAATGACGCAGGCATAATCGCCAGAAAGCAGGAGCTTGCGCTGTTATCCGAGCAGATCGAAAAGCTGAATGCAAAGATAAAGGACGAAAGCGAGCAGCTAAAGCCTTTGCAGGCGGAAGTCGCAAAGATGGCGGCTGAGATGGAGGGCTTTGCCGAAACTGTATCGCAGTGCGAACCTAAGATAGCACGACTTGAGGCACAGCGTGACGGTATAAAACAGCTCCTGTCACAGCTCACCGCACAGCGCGACAGCGCCGAGGAACAGCTTGACGCACAGGAAAGAGCCGAGAATGACGGCAGAAAGCTCCTTTCCGATACAAAGTCACAGCTTGAAGGCGTACTTGCCGAGATAGAAAAGAAT
This sequence comes from Oscillospiraceae bacterium, assembly GCA_003512525.1. Classification (GTDB taxonomy): domain Bacteria; phylum Bacillota; class Clostridia; order Oscillospirales; family Ruminococcaceae; genus Ruminiclostridium_E. Next base: position 90,352 of record DOQG01000060.1, read on the forward strand.
GAAGCGGCGTTATCCGAGCAGAGAAGCGGACTTGATGCGGCTGAGGACAAGAGAAAAACGCTTGCCGACAGGATACAAAGGAACAATATGGATATTCTGTCGGTGAACGGCGATATATCGAATATCCGCACAAGGATAGAGGGCATAGACGCATCAATTCTTGCACTCAGCGACGGCGGAAGCGAACAGCTGAAAAAAATAGAAGAGCTGAAGAACGGCATAGAACAGAAGAACAGCGTTATATCCCAGAAGATAGCTCAGACCGAGGAAATAGCAAAGACAGCGGGCGACAACGAAAAGGCTATAGCCGATAACGTTTCGCTTACGAATGCGGCTGAAAAGCGCATCAGTGAGATCAACAAGTCGATAAGGGAGCTTACCGAGGCAAAGGAAAAGTTCAGCGCAGACCTTGCCCGCCAGGAAGAGCGTAAAGGCTCGGCGGAAAGCCAGACCGAGAAGATAATTTCGGGACTGTGGGACAAGTACGAGATGACGCGCAGTGAAGCGAGAGAACGCGCAAAGCCGGTCGATGACGCGGGCGTATTTATGCTGAAGGCTGAGCTTGCAGAGATAAAGCGCAGTATCGCGGCGCTCGGAAGCGTAAACTACAGCTCGATAGAAGAGCTTGAAGAGGTATCGGAGCGTTACGGCGTGCTTGCGGGACAGTTAAAGGACGTTGAAACGTCAAAGACAGAGCTTGAAAATCTGATAACAGACCTGATAAAGGACATAAAACAGAGATTTACCGAGAGCTTTGAAGCTATCAACAATCATTTCGGAATGCTTTTCAGCGAGATATTCGGCGGCGGTGAAGCAAGACTTCAGCTGTCCGACCCGGACGATGTGCTGAACTCCGATGTTGAGATATATGCCGCACCTCCCGGAAAGGTAATAAAGAGCCTGTCGCTGCTGTCGGGCGGTGAAAAATCGATGGTAGCGCTGACGATTTACCTTGCGATTTTACTGCACAGACCTACACCGTTCTGTATGCTCGATGAGGTCGATGCGGCGCTTGACGAAGCCAATGTACAGAAGTACGCTACATACCTTAAGCGTTTCTCGCATAACACTCAGCTTATGGTAATTACTCACAGAAGAGGTACAATAGAGCTGTGCGATGTGCTGTATGGCGTTTATATGCAGGAAAAGGGCGTATCCGGACTGTTAAGACAGGAGTTCAGCGAGGAATTTTTAAACGAGCTTGAAAACGCATAGAAACAAGCAAAACGGAAAATGTATATGAAATTATGGGGTAGGAAATGAAAAAATCAAGAATTATTGCCGCAGCGCTTGCCGCGGTGTTGCTTGTCGGCGGTGCAGTGATGAAAATCTGCGGTGCTGACAGTAACAAAGAGCTCGAGCCGACACTGCCGCTTGAAACCAAAATCAGCAAGGAGCAGGCAGTCAAAGATCTGAAATATGTCTTTGATACCGTAAGTGCAAATCACCCTGCACTTCTGACAGACGGAAATGCAGAAAATAAGTTCAACAGCAGTTATGTTAAATTGCGCAGAGAACTGATGAGCAAGGACAGCGTGACGATAACCGAGCTGTGGGACAAATCTGCCGAGCTTGTCTGCAAACTTGACGATGCACACACTATAGTTACCGTACACGGTACAGAGTATGTCAGCGGCGGAAACGAGATAAGCGACGCGTATAATAACGGCACACTTTTATCAATTGACGGCATATCGGCTGACAGCATGAAAGAGCATTTCAAAAAGGTGTTCCCATGCGAGCCGCAGGTCAGCTTCTATGCGGACTATATGTTCGGTGAGGCTTTGCAATACGGCAGCTGGCTTACGCTTCTCGGTGCAGACGTATCTGACGGAATAGATGTCGTTATCGGTGAAAACAGCGAAGCAAAGCATTTCGATATGACCGGTGAACCGCCTGCAAGAAAACAGCTCGAGCTTTGCTCATACAAGATCGATAAAGAAAATTCGCTCGGTGTTTTCACACTCAACCGTTGTGAAATGTCGGCAGAATACATCGAAAAGTTGTCGGAATTTTTCGGTAAGGTAAAAGATAACGATATTGGAAATATCGCCGTTGACTTAAGAAGCAACGGCGGCGGAACAACAGAAGTCATAAACGAATTTCTGCGCTATATAGATATCAGCGATTATATGCTTTTCGGCGGTGTTGATATCAGAAACGGAGGAAACCTTGTTTCCTACCGTGACGAGATAACGCCGAACAAGCACGTTGAAAATGCTTTTGACGGCAAGGTGTATGTGCTCACATCGCAATACACGTTCAGCTCGGCAATGGACTTTGCAACGGTGATACAGGACAACGGCATAGGTAAGGTGATAGGTGAAACACCGGGAAATATGCCGACCGCATACGGCGACAAGCTGAGTTTTCAGCTCCCTGAGTCAAAGCTTGTTCTCAGTGTATCGTACAAGAAATTCTACCGCGTGGATATAACAAAGAGCATAGAACCGCTTATTCCCGATTATACGGTCGATGCAGACAAGGCTGAGGAAAAGCTGGTCGAATATATAAAAAAGTAGGAGAAAATTTTTCAATGGGATTTTTTGAAAAGCTGAAAAACGGCTTAAAGAGCACAAAAGACGCGCTTGCAAGCAAGATAACGGGAGTTATAAACTCGTTCACGAAAATTGACGAGGACTTTTTCGAGGAGCTTGAAGAAACGCTTATCTTATCGGATATAGGTGCTGTGACAAGCGCAAATATCTGCGAGGCTTTAAGAAAAGAGGTAAAGGCTACAGGCACAACAGACCCGAATGAAGTTAAGGGACTTCTTAAGAAGATAATTTCCGGGATACTTGATGGCGATAATGAGCTTATTCTTGATACAAAGCCGACAGTAATACTTGTTATCGGCGTAAACGGCGCAGGCAAGACGACCACTATAGGAAAGCTCGCATATAACCTTAAAAACAGCGGCAAAAAGGTTGTCGTTGCGGCGGCGGATACGTTCCGTGCGGCGGCTATCGAACAGCTTGAGGTGTGGACACAGCGTGCCGGTGTTGATATTATAAAACACTCCGAGGGAAGCGACCCTGCGGCTGTTGTGTTTGACGCTGTAAAGGCAGGCATTGCAAGAGATGCGGACGTTATTATATGCGATACGGCGGGCAGACTTCACAACAAGAAGAACCTTATGGACGAACTTAAGAAGATAGCGAGAATAGTAAACAACAATGCGCCCGACAGCCGTGTCGAAACTCTGCTCGTGCTTGACGCAACAACGGGACAGAACGCGGTAAACCAGGCAAGACTGTTCAAGGAAACTGCGGATATTACGGGTATCGTTCTTACCAAGCTTGACGGAACGGCAAAAGGTGGTATAATAATACCTATAAAAGAAGAGCTTGGTATACCTGTAAAGCTTGTCGGTGTCGGTGAGAAGATAGATGATCTTCAGCCGTTTATACCTAAAGATTATGTGGAAGCACTGTTTGAATAACAGCACCGTATACGAAAGGACAATATATGAAACTGATCATCGCCTCTAACAATGCAGGCAAGATAAAAGAATTTAAGAAAATGCTGACGCCTCTCGGTTATGAGCCTGTTTCCATGAAAGAAGCAGGGATAGATACAGAAATACCCGAGGACGGCACAACATTCAGCGAGAACGCGCATATAAAGGCAAAAACTATTTATGATATTACCCATACTCCCGTGCTTGCGGACGACAGCGGGCTTGCTATAGAATTTTTAGGCGGTGCACCGGGAATATATTCCGCGCGATACGCAGGCGAGAATGCCACAAACGAGGACAGGATAAACAAAGTCCTTGATGAGCTGAAAGGTGTTGACAAGCCGCTCAGAAACGCAAAATTCGTGTGCGCTCTGTACTTTATCCGTGACGATGATTATGAAATATGCGTTACAGGCGAGTGCGAGGGATTTATCGGAGAAGAGCCTATAGGTAAAAACGGCTTCGGTTATGACCCGATATTCATGCTTGACGATGATACAAGCATGGCTTGCCTTTCGGACGAAGAAAAGAACAAGATAAGCCACAGGGCGAGAGCGCTTGAAAAGCTTGCTTACGAGCTCAATAAAAAGTAATGGATATCAAGGATGTACTGCTATATCTGCTGTGGGTATACCTCGGCATTGTAAATGTCGCAGGCTTTATACTTCCCGCGGTAGATAAGAGAAGAGCAAAAAAGGACAGATGGCGCATAAGGGAAAGCACGCTTTTTCTTATATCGGCGCTCGGCGGCTCGGTCGCAATGTATATTTCAATGCGGCTGTTCCACCACAAGACAAAGCATAAACGATTTATGATAGGGATACCGGTAATTATTGTTTTACAGCTCGGCGCTGTATTTGCCGTATGGTATTTCTTTATAAGATAAGAAACGGAGAAAATAAATGGAGATAACAAGCAGACAGAGAGCAAAGCTGAAAGGCATTGCAAGTAACTATGAAACTATCTTTCAGATAGGAAAGAACGCAATTTCGGACGAGCTTATAAAGCAGCTTTCGGACGCACTGGAGGCAAGAGAGCTCATCAAGATAAGAGTTCTTGAAAACTGCGGCTACAGTGCAAAGGAGCTTGCGGGTGAGATTGGCGAAAAGACAAACAGTATAGTTGTACAGGTGATCGGCACAAAGATAGTCCTTTACAGACAGAACAAGGACGTAAAGAAAAGGAAGATAAGCTTAGATGATTAAAATAGGCGTATTCGGCGGGGCATTCAACCCCATTCACAACGGACATATAAATATGGTGAAAGAAGCTTTCGCCGACCTTAAGCTTCAGAAGATGCTGATAATCCCCACTTGCGTTTCGCCGCACAAAAGCAACAAGGGACTTATCGCTTTTGAGGACAGGGCTAAGATGTGTGAGCTTGCCTTTGCAGACGAAATAGCAAGCGGCAAGTTTGAGATAAGTGATATTGAAAAGCGTATGGGCGGTACAAGCTACACGATAAATACTATCCGTGAGCTTAAAAGGCAGTACCCCGATGACGCGGTATTCTATCTGATAATCGGCGGAGATATGCTGTTCTATTTCGATAAATGGTATCGCTATGAGGCACTTCTGGGCGAGTGCAAGGTGGTTGCCGCCGCAAGAGAAAACAGTGAGTACAGCGATATGTGCGAATATGCCGCAGAAATGGGCAGAATAAAGGTACTTAACCTGCACGTCACTGAGGTAAGCTCGACAGAGATAAGAGAAAAGCTGAAAAACGCAGAGAGCATTACAGGACTTGTCCCCGCAGATGTTGAAAGCTATATAAAGGAACGTGGTCTGTATGTGTGAGAAACAGGGCAAGGACGAACAGCGTTATGCCGAGAAATATGCGAATTATGTAAAGCTCCTTAAAGACACACTTTCCAAAAAGCGTTTTACACACAGCGTGAATGTTGCCGCGATGTGTCTGGCGCTTGCTAAAAAGCATGGCGGTGACGAGGAAAAGGCATATCTTGCGGGACTTCTTCACGATATAAAGAAGGAAGAAACGCCGAATGCCATGAAATCTCAGGCGATACTCAGCAATATGAATGTGAGCGATGAAGAATTATATACTCCGGCGCTCTGGCACGGCCCCGCGGGAGCGTATCATATTTCAAAAAATCTCGGAATAAAGGACAACGATATTTTAAACGCAGTACGTTATCACACAGCAGGCAGAGCCGATATGTCGCTTCTTGAAAAAATCGTTTACTTAGGCGATCTGACAAGTGCCGACAGAAGCTATAAGGACGTTGAAAAATACCGTGAAATGAGCTTTGAAAATCTTGACAACGCTATGTACAATGCGTTAAAATATTCTATAGGCGAAACGCTCGGCAAGGGCGGAGTAATACCGCCGTGCACGATAGCGGGGTATAATTTTTACACCAAGCTCATGAGAGCAAGAAAAAGCGAAACAGAAAGGAAAAATCCTAAAAATGACTGATATAGAAATTCTGAAAGAGGGCATAAAGGCTCTCGACTCAAAAAAGGCAGATGATATAAAAATACTCAAGGTGCGCGACCTTACGATACTTGCAAACTATTTTGTAATTGCAAGCGGTTCAAGCTCGACGCAGGTAAAGGCACTTGCAGATGAGGTCGATTTCAAGCTCGGCGAGAAGGGCGAAGAGCCTAAGTCCATTGACGGCAAGGCAAGCGGAAACTGGATAGTTCTTGACTACATCGATGTTGTTTTCCACGTTTTCTATAAGGAAACAAGAGATTTCTATGACCTTGAAAGACTCTGGCAGGACGCTGAAGAGGTTGATATCAAGGAGTTTTTGGACTGAAAATCCTGCATTTGAGCAAGAATTTTTACGAAATTTTCAAAAACGTATTGACAAATTCGGTACGATATTGTATAATACTAGCATACATCTTTATAAAATTTGTATGAGTTATAACCTGTGCCATTTGGCAAAGGGAGGGATATAGATGGCAGAAGTACGTTTAGGCAAAAATGAATCTTTAGATACAGCTCTCAAGCGTTTCAAGAGATCATGCGCCAGAGACGGCGTCCTCGCAGAGGTTCGTAAAAGAGAACACTACGAAAAACCTTCGGTAAAGCGTAAGAAGAAATCCGAGGCTGCTCGTAAGCGCAAGTTTAAGTAATTATTTACTTACGGTAATAAAAGGCGGACAAGGTTAGCCTCATGCTGACGCTTTGTTCGTCTTTTTATTTTTGTTATTTTTTGTTAAAGGATACGGTATGATTTTTAAACCGCAGATTTGGATAAATTCAGTTCTTGACATAGATGAGGACTTTCTTGATAAATATAATATAAAAGCACTGGTGCTTGATCTTGATAATACGCTGTCAATGCACGGAAACCCTGCCGCCGAAAGCGGTGTACCGGAATGGCTCCGGCATATGAAGAGCATCGGCGTACCGATGCGTATAGTATCAAACAACACGAATAAGCGCGTAGCGCCGCTCGCAAAGAAGCTCGGACTTCCGTTTACCGCAAACGGCTGTAAGCCCCTTACATTCGGCATATCAAAAGCGATAAAGATAATGGGCGTGCCGAAAAATCAGGTAGCAGTAGTCGGAGATCAGATATTCACCGATATAATCGCAGGAAATATCAAGGGCGCGGTATCGGTGCTGGTCGAGCCTTTCCATATGGAGAGCGCGTGGACATTCAGACTTAAAAGAAAAGCCGAGAACCTGTTTTTTCACAGGGATTACTCAAAGCTTAGATCCAAGGAGAATAAGTAATGGCTGTTAAATTCGGACCGGGCGGTAATTCGCTGAGCTTCGGCAAGAAGAAATTTCCCGATGAGCTGCCCGCATATCTTGCGTCAATGGAGCTTGACTGCTATGAGGTCGAGTGCGGCAGAGGAGTACGCATTGCGGCGGCAACCTATGAAAAGCTGCCCGCACTTGCCCGTGATAATAATATAACCGTAACGCTCCACGCTCCGTACTTCATATCGCTTTCAAGCGTTGAGGCGGAGAAGCGTGACAACAGCGTGAATTATATTATGGACTCACTCAGAGCCGCCGACAAGCTCGGAGCGACTAAGGTCGTAGTACATTCGGGCTCATGCTCAAAGATGACAAGGGCAGAAGCACTGTACCTTGCAAAGCAGACGCTTTCAAAGGCGGTCGCCGCACGAAAGAGCGAGGGACTGAAGGCTATCATCTGCCCCGAAACTATGGGTAAGATAAATCAACTCGGCACACTTGAGGAAGTGATCGAGCTGTGCACACTTGACGATGAGATGCTCCCGTGTGTCGACTTCGGTCACCTTAACGCGAGAACGCTCGGTGCGATAAAGACTATTGACGATTATGCCGCGATACTCGACAGCATTGAAAACAAGCTCGGGCACGACAGACTTTCGCAGATGCATATCCACTTTTCAAAGATAGAATATACCTCCGGCGGTGAAAAACGTCATCTGACGTTTGAAGACGAGGTTTATGGACCGCGGTATGAACCACTGTGCGAACTGTTCGCGAAGAAAAACCTTAACTGCACGGTCATCTGTGAATCGGACGGAACACAGGCGGAGGACGCATCAACTATGAAAAAAGCTTACCTCGGCTATATGAAATAAGGACGGAAAATAAAATGAAAATACTTGTAATGAACGGACCTAATCTAAACCTGCTAGGCGAACGTGAACCATCGGTATACGGCGATAATTCACTTGCGGCAATAAACGAAAGACTTAAGGATTGCGCCGAGAAGAACGGCGCACAGATCGACTTCTTCCAGTCAAACCACGAGGGCGCGCTGATCGACGCTCTCCATGACGCAAGGCTTAAGTACGACTGCGTTATCTTCAATGCCGGCGCATATACGCACTACAGCTACGCTATAAGGGACGCTATCGCGGCTATAAAGATACCCGTAATAGAAGTCCATATGTCGAATGTTCACGCAAGAGAAGAGTTCAGACATCATTCCGTGATATCTCCCGTATGCAAGGGTACTATCGCGGGCTTCGGTGAAAAGAGCTATATGATGGCGCTTTTCTACGCGCTCAACATGGATTGATTAAGTATACCGGTTGATTTTCGGTTAATATTTAAGTGTTAAAATTATCTTTTGAAAAAATGCGGTTTGCCGCAACGGAGGAAATATGGTTAAGAATGCGGGAAATATAGCAAGGCTTGCGGATAATCTTGCAGATGAAAGACACGCGGCGCTTATAACGTCGGATATAAGCAGAAGATATTTCAGTGGGTTCACATCATCTGCGGGTATGATACTTGTAACAAAAGAGGCAAGCTATCTGCTTATCGATTTCCGCTATTTCGACAAGGCTAAACAACGTGTTACAGACTGTGAAGTAGTGCTTCTTGAAAACGCAAAAAGCCAGCTTATGAGCCTGCTGACAAAGCACGGCATAACAACTGTCAGTATCGAAAGCAGTGCTATGACGGTAACTGAGCTTGACAGATACAAGGCAAACTACTCGTTCATAAAATTCGACAGCTCGCGTGAGCTGTCGGATATGATTGAGAAAATGCGTGTTATCAAAACGCCCGAAGAGATAGAGAAGATAGTAAAGGCGCAGAGAATAGCGGAAAAGGCTTTTTCCAGGCTTCTGCGCGACATAAAGCCCGGACAGACGGAAAAGCACGTTGCCGCACTGCTTGAATATTATATGGCAGAGTACGGCTCGGACGGGAAATCGTTCGATACCATTGCGGCATCAGGCGTAAATTCCGCTTCACCTCATGCAGTGCCTACCGATAAAAAGCTCGAAAACGGAGATTTTTTGACACTTGATTTCGGCGCGACCTATGACGGCTATCATTCGGATATGACAAGAACGATAGCTATCGGCAAGGTGACAGATGAGATGAAGAGAATGTACGATGCTGTGCTTTTCGCAAATCTTGACGCTATGAAGGCTATCCGTGCCGATATCAGCGGCAAGGTGGTAGACAGTGTAGCAAGAAGTACGCTTGATGCATGGGGATACGGAAAGTATTTCGGACATGGACTGGGTCACGGTGTAGGACTTGAGATACACGAAGCGCCTACGGCTTCACCGTCATCGCAGTATATGCTCAAAGAGGGTATGATACTGACAGACGAACCCGGTGTGTATATTTCGGGTAAATTCGGCGTAAGAATTGAAGATATGGTGGTTGTGACCGAAGACGGTTGCCGCAATCTAACGAATACAACAAAGGAACTTATGATCATTAACTGATACGGAGGGATACATATGCTTACAGGCTTGTTTTTTGCGATATCGGGCTATCTGCTCGGAAGTATTCTGTTTGCAAGCATCATTTCAAAGCTGTTTCATAAGGACATAATATCCAAAAGTCCCGACAAGAACTATGGAACTGCCAATGCGTTCCGTTATGGCGGCGTACTGTGCGGTGCACTGACTCTGCTGTGCGATATGGGAAAGGGATTTTTGCCTGTATTTATCTATATGCACACTGAAAATCCGTCTGAGGTCATGCTCCCTATAGTGCTGGTTGCTCCGGTAATAGGTCATATCCTGCCTGTATTTTCAAAGTTTAAAGGCGGTAAGGCTATAGCGGTCACCTTCGGCTCGCTTGCGGGTATGTGGCCCAACTGGACCACTGTGCTTACGCTGTGCTTCTTCTTTATCCTGTTTATGACGCTGATAAAGATAACTCCTCACTGCTTCTGCACTATCATTTCATACTGCTGTACAACGCTTGTATCATTCTTTATCGAACCCGTCAAGGCGGTATCCGTAGGTATGCTTATGATAACTATTGCTTGCACGATAAAGATGCTCAACGTTCCCGAAGAGCGTGAGAAGTTTGATGTGAGATGGCTGTGGAAGCACTGATCTTATCATGCAGTACGGGCGGCGGACACAATTCTGCCGCCCGTGCCGTCAGTGATGAGCTCCTCAAAAGAGGTCATAACGCAGTGATGCTTGACCCGTATACGCTCGACCCGACATGGAAGGCGGCGCACGTCGGTAGCTTCTATGTGTTTACAGCCAAATGTTTTCCTCATATATTCGGTGCGGTCTACCATATAGGTATGCGCCTCTGTCGCCTGCCGATAAGATCTCCTATGTACTTTGCAAACCGCAAGGCAGCGAAGAAACTCGGAGAGTATCTTAAAAGCAACGAGTATGACGTTATCGCAATGACGCATTTCTATGCGGCTGAGATGCTGACATATCTCAAACGTAAGGGCTATGATCTGCCGCCGACGGTATTTATCGGCACAGATTACACCTGTACTCCGTTTACAATGGAAACCGATTGCGATAAGTATGTAATACCTGCGGAGGATTTATGCGGAGAATATATAAAGCAGGGTGCGACAAGAGAGCAGTTGTTGCCGTATGGCATTCCTGTAAGTCGTGTATTCGAGCCGAAAGAAACCGATATTGCCGCACTCAGAGGTCAGCTCGGCTTACATTCCGATAAGCAATGTGTGCTTGCTATGGGCGGAAGTATGGGAGCCGGTAAAATGAAACAACTTACAGCTAAGCTCATACGTTATGGCAATGAAAATCCTGATACGCAGTTTGTTATAATCTGCGGTACAAATGAAAAGCTCCGCCGTATTCTGACAGAAAAGACAGCAGGTGTCAATTCGTTTACAATTCTCGGCTTTACCGACAGAATGCATGATTATATGGCGGCGGCAGATATATTTATCACAAAACCCGGAGGACTGAGTTCTACCGAGGCGGCTGTATCGCGCGTGCCTATTGTGCATATGTCGCCTATACCGGGCTGTGAAACTAAGAATGTAAAGTATTTTGCAAGTCACGGTATGAGCCTTTCACTCAAAAAAATGAAGATAGAGCAGGCTCTTGATAAGCTTAAGGACAGGGAAGCATACCGCAGTATTGTTGAAAGTCAAAGAAGGAATATATCCTCGGCGGCGGGCAGAATATGCGACTTGCTTGAAAATATGTCGAATAAAAAGGTATCCTGATATGAATATACAAATTTTCGGAAAATCAAAGTGCTTTGACACAAAAAAAGCAGAGCGTTATTTTAAGGAACGTGGTATAAAGTTCCAGTCTATAGACATATTATCTAAAGGAATGTCAAAGGGAGAGTTCAACAGCGTATCATCGGCTGTAGGCGGATACGAAAATCTCGTTGACACATCTTCAAAGGTGTATAAGGAAAGTACAATGCAGTACCTCGCGTATGAAGAGGACAAAATAGAAAAGCTGCTTGAAACACCGGCAATGTTTAAAACACCTATAGTCAGAAACGGCAAGCAGGCAACTGTCGGCTATCAGCCTGATGTATGGAAAACATGGGAATAAGAAATATTGCGCTTAGGTGTAAAGCAGATCGCTGTGTCGTGCGGCGCTAAAAACCTCATAGCAAAGCCGTTTGCGGACGATCTAAATTTTTTTGAATTTTTTTAAAAAAACGCTTGACAAATCGCACGTAAACGTGTATAATATAATAGTCGCTTGAAGAGAGCACAAAAACTTCGGCAAACGGAGTAAGGATCAAGGTAGTTTTGGAGCAACAACTTCAGAATACAATATGGAAGCTTAGCTCAGCTGGGAGAGCATCTGCCTTACAAGCAGAGGGTCATAGGTTCGAGCCCTATAGTTTCCACCACCTTTCAAGGCGTAAGCCTTGACTCCTACGGCCTGGTAGTTCAGTTGGTTAGAACGCCGCCCTGTCACGGCGGAGGTCGTGGGTTCGAGTCCCATCCAGGTCGCCATTTTTTTGGCTTTCTGAAAGCTATGCCTCTGTAGCTCAGTCGGTAGAGCAGAGGACTGAAAATCCTCGTGTCGTTGGTTCGATTCCGACCGGAGGCACCATAAGAAACGCTATCGCGTTTCTTATACAAGCGGATTTAGCTCATCTGGTAGAGCGCCACCTTGCCAAGGTGGAGGTAGCGAGTTCGAGCCTCGTAATCCGCTCCAATTTTTTTGGCGCTATAGCCAAGTGGTAAGGCATAGGTCTGCAACACCTTGATCCCCAGTTCAAATCTGGGTGGCGCCTCCATAAAAAATGCACCTGCAACAGCAGGTGCATTTTTTATGTCATTTGCTCATATGGCAAACACGAGCGTCAATTCGGATAAAACACACACAGAGCGGTTCAAAACCGCTCTGTGTGCTTTTCTTAGCTTTCTGTCTTATGAAACAAAACTTTCTCTGCTTTCACAGATCGTAACTTTTCCGTCTTTGCCATCTACGGTTAAATTATCACCCGTTCGTACATCGTTCAGCAGATCCCACCCTAAGCCGACAATAACCGGAATATCAAGGCTCTTTGCGAGGATAGCAGAATGCGATTCGGATGAACCGAATGCCGTCAAAAAACCCTGTGCGTTGTTTTCGCAGAACTGTATTATTTCGCTTGGGAGAAAATCTTCGGTGCAAATTATTTTGTTTGCACCTGTTGCGAAATCCTTTGCGCTGATTTGCCGCCTGCCCGAAAGAATAGAAACCAGTCTGTCTGATATATCATGGATATCGGCGGCTCTTGCCTTCATATATGCGTCATTCATTGCGGCAAAGACTTTTGAGAAGTTATAGGCGGTAAGCGACACTGCATATTCGGCGTTGACGTGTTGAGTTTTGATTATGCTTTTGATCGCATCACCGAAATCATCATCCAGCGTAAGTACCATATGAATGTCAAAAATTTTAGCAAGCTGTTTTCCGACCTGACAAACAGCCGTATCGCGAAGCTCTTGCAATTGCTCAAGTGCTTTCAGCTGCGCCACTGCAAACCTTTCCGTTTCGGCTTGTACATTCTCTGTGTGTGTGCAGTTGACTGTGCCTCTTCTTCTTTCAAACTGGAATGCCTGCCCGTTTACTGTAAAAGAGTTCAGGCTTTTACCGCTTAAAACTTTCATTCTGCTCACCTCCGTTTTAAGAGGATAACCGGCTAAAGGCATAATTGCGAATGTGATTTGTAACTTTAGCAACATTCTGCAAGTGATTTGTAGAAGTTGCCGAAATTGTTTTAAATCTTGTCTACATTATAGTACAATTTTATCAAAAATGCAATAGCTTTTTAGAAATATCTGAGCAAATTTGCAAAATTTTATATGAGCGACAAGGTAAAGCGATATCACTTTAAAAATTAAAAGGACCGGCTATGACCGATCCTTCAATGTTATGATGTTCGCTTTTGTTACTGAGCAGAAGCTTCAGACTTCTTGCCCTCTTCGACTTTTGCGTTATCCTTGCTGTCAGCCTTGTCTGCTGAATCATCAACCTTTTCCTTGCTCCAGCTGTCGAACATATCAATCACCTTGTCGTAAGTATCATAGCATACTTTCGGTAATTTTCCCTTTCCGCCGTAAGCCTTTTCTGCAAGTCCAAAGCCCTTTATGAAAGCGTCTTTAAGTGTATCGGCGTACTTGCTGTCATTGCCGGCAAGGCTTTTCGCAAACTCAAACATACGTTTTGCTGTGGCTTCCGCACCCCAGTAGTCTGCGTTGTTTTCTTTGTCGGAAACTTCTTCGCTCTCGAACTTTTTACCTGTTGCTTCTTCTATCTGGCTTTTGAGATCGTCAGAAAGCTCTATCTGCTTTGTGTTCTTTGTTGAAGCGTTTGATGCCTGATGAGATATCAGTGTTTCAACAACACTTGCAAGGTGATCCGCCTTAGACTGTGCCACAGTTCTGAACTGCGACTTGTCGGTATTGTCGACCTCTTTCTTCTGAGCAGATTTCTTGGTGTATGCGGGAGTGAATGTTTCCTCGCTCTTTACATATTTATCGGCATTGTCTGCCGCGAGTGTACTGTTTGTCTTTTCTGCTGTTGTCTGTACGCTTGTTTTAGGCGCTGTCTGCGCTGTTACTGCCGCCTGTTCTGCTACTTTTGCAATTTCCATATCAGTTCGTCCTTTCCTTATTGTCGGTGTCCGAAAGCGTTTAAACTGTTTCTTATATTTTATATCGGCAGAGATATTAAAAACTTTAGTTTTTCAGACTGTCGAAGAACCTCTATTGTTGTTAAAAATGGGGTTGAGGGGCGAAGCCCCCGACAGGGACTAGGGGCGGTAGCCCCAGCAATATAGCCCCTTTCCGGGGGAAAGGGGTTTTCGGCAAGGATGCCGAAATAAGGACACACCAAGCTTTGCACGATGCAAAGCCATCAGAGTGTCCTAAAGGGGATAGGGATAATAAATCAGAAGTTTATTTTAAAAACAGACTTTTTCTACAAGCTGATTAAAAACTTTGTTTTTAATATCAGTACGAATTAACGAAAATTTTTTCAAAAATGTATTGACAAATCGGCACAAAGTGATTATACTGTTAATATAACACATTAACAGTGCTTTTTTGAAGGGCTGTTGTGGCTTTTAGTTGCTAAACGCTGTGATTTGTGATATACTTATCACATTAAGAGTATTCATGGCGGTAAAGCAAATTCTGAAAAGAAAGGCAAAATTTCGATATGGCACTTGAAGTAAAAGAGATATCAAAACAGTATGGCAGCTTTACTGCTCTGCATCCGCTCAGCTTTACGCTGAATGAACCTGGAGTTTATGCGCTGTTAGGTACAAACGGTGCAGGTAAAACTACTGCCATAAGAATAATACTGGGTATGCTCAGCCGCAACAGCGGCGAGGTGCTGTGGAACGGTAAGGCATTATCGCCTGTCACCGAAAAAGTCGGATACCTTGCAGAAGAAAGAGGTCTTTATCCTAAGTACAAGATAAACGAACAGCTTACATATTTTGCGAAACTCAGGGGAATGCAGAAATCCGATATCGAAAAGTCACTGAAGTACTGGTTTGCAAGGCTTGAACTTAACGGCTATGAGGATAAGAGAGCAGAGCAGCTGTCAAAGGGTAATCAGCAAAAGATACAGCTTGTTGCGGCGCTTGTTGCAGACCCGGAGCTTCTTATACTTGATGAACCTCTCAGCGGTCTTGATCCTGTTAATGCCGATCTTTTCAAGAGCGTTATAAACGAGCAGATCGAAAAGAAAAAGTATATTATAATGTCATGCCATCAGATGCCTGTCATTGAGGAGTTCTGCAAGGATATAACGATACTGCACCATGGTTCTGCGGTGCTTCAGGGCGATCTCAACGAGATCAAGAAAGGCTACGGCAGAGTGAACCTGTCCGTTAAGTGTGACGGTAATGTACTTCCCCTGGCGGCAGAGTGCGGGCTTGTACCCGAAACTATCACTCCCGATAAACTTACATTTAAAATACAGTCTGAGGATCAGGCGGGTAAGCTTCTTAAACTCATTATAGACAGCGGTATGCCGCTTGTACACTATGAGCTCAGAGAGCCGAGCCTGCATGAGATATTCGTTGAAAATATAGAAAAAGCCGATAAGGAAGCCGGAAGGAGTGGTGAAATATGAACACTTTTGGTTGGAAAAGCGTATTCTCATTTACATTCGTTCAGACTGCAAAGTCAAAAGCTTTCAAGGTCAGCTCTGTGATTATTATCACGCTTGTTTTTGCAATGGCACTTCTTGCAGGTGTTCTGCCTGCGCTTATCGGAAGCCATGCAACGTCCGATGACGGTGATGTGACGGTAGATGGTAAGCCGCCTGTAAACATCGTATATTTTTCCGATACAACGGGAATAACCTCCGGCAAGGACTATGAGGGCTTTTTATCAGGCATCGGCGTAAAAGTAAATGATTGCGGCAAGGATGCAGATATTCCGTCATTTACCGAAAAGGTGAAAAATGAAAGCAAGTCATTGCTGATAACGATCAAAGAGAATAAAAGCGGTTATGATATTTATGCATCGCGTCCGGGTGATGATTCTGTTTCATCGGGGACAGCAAACGATTTCGGAGAAATTATAAAGAGTATTTTTGACAGTGTAAGGCTGTCAAGGGCAGGGCTTACCGATGAACAGATCACGGCTGTAAACAAGACGGTTTCGGTCTACCAGTCGGTTGCGGGAGAGCCTACCGAAAACGACTTCGGTTATGTTGTAAAAATGGTATTACCGATGCTGTCATCTCTTGTGCTGTTTATGCTGATTTTTATATACGGTCAGATGGTCGCACAGTCGATAGCACAGGAAAAAACATCAAAGGTAATGGAGCTTCTGCTGACCTCCGTAAGACCGCTCGCTGTAATTATCGGCAAGATACTTGCGATGGGTTCACTTGCACTGATACAGTTCCTTATGATCATCGCATCGGGCGCACTTGGAATTGTTGTTTCGACACCTTTGTCATCATCGATTATCGGCTCGTCCGAGGAAACGGGAGCTGTAACAAGTCAGCTTATGACTGAAGTCGGAAATGCGCTTGGCGGATTTTCGCCGATCGTCATCGTGCTCATTATTATTGTGTTCATAGTAGGATTTATTTTCTTCGCACTTATCGCGGGTCTTATAGGTGCTACGGTAAGCAGAATGGAGGATCTCAATGCCGCAATGCAACCTATGGCAATAATAGGCGTACTTGGCTTCTATCTTGCTTATCTTCCGTCTTCGATGGGCGGAGAGGCAAATACGATGGCGCTGATATCCTACTATCTTCCGATTTCATCACCGTTTTCGATCCCCTCGGCACTGCTGACAGGCGCGATTGATATCCCGCAGGCACTTTTGGCGGTACTTGTTCTGTGCGTGTTCGCGGTTCTTATGGCGTTACTTGTTGCACGCGTGTATGAGCAGGTAATACTGCATACAGGCAACAGGTTGAAAATAAGCGATATAATAGGACTTGCCAAAAACAAATAATAATTCCGTTTTCATCAGTAAAGGTAAATGAGATGAACAGTATAAGCAGCTTCCGAAAAATTATATACGTTATATTCACCGCCGTGATTTTAGTTACGGCGGTATCGCTGTTTGCAAAACCTGTCGAAGCAGGTGCGGCAGATGCAGTGACATCAATAAGCGTAACACCCATACAGCCGACGCTTGACATATCGGATAAGCGGACGGTCTATCGCTATAACAGCAACAGTGGCAAATATGTTTCGCATAGCTACTATGATGTGTACGACTATGATAAAATTAAGCTTACAGTGAATTACGGAAGCGCCGAGAAAACTTATACAGGCAGCGAAATAACACGTCTTACGGCAACGCTCGGAGTACCGCTGATAATATCTGACGGACAGGCAGATAAAGCGTGGTGTGACGGCATTCATACTGTTACATACAAGCTCGGAAATGCAACCGCAAAGGCAACGTTTGAAGTAGTCGACACCAAGATAGCACATCTTACCGTTACTCCGATATATACGATAAATGCGATATACAACGTTGACGGAAGCTATGGGACATTTGCGGACAGCACGGGAAAAATATCTCAGCGGTTTATTTATGACCTTGGCGGATATGATTATAATGTTAAAATGATCTATCGGGGCGGTGTGACAGTAAACTGTACTGCCGCCGATTTAAAGCAGAAGACCGGATATGAAGCGGTATTCTCGCAGGGCAACGCCGCATTGTCGGTCGGAGCAAACAAGGGCTACTGCACTATAGGCGGAGTAACTGCATCGTTTGACTTCAATGTTGTTTCAAATCCTATAAAAAATGTACAGCTTTATATGACAGATAATGCAGATGAGCTTTATGCAACACTTGACGGTTATTACGACAAAAGAAATGACGGAAGTGCATATTTCCGATTTATATATGATCGTACAAAAATCAGAGCAAAGGTCACACTTGCAAGCGGAGAGGTTGCAGATTATCCTATAGGTGAGCTTTGTGCAAAGTTACACAGCGAACTGTACATTGAAGATCGGCAGAGCGCTTCGCCGTGGAAAGTCGGAAATGTCACATTGCCGGCAACAATCTGCGGTATTAAAACCTTTCTTACGTTTAAAATAAGCGGAGCCGCACCCGTAAGCGGGCTCAGAGTGGAAAATGCAAGCGATAACTCGGTAAAAATAGCGTGGAACAGCGGATACGGTACCGGATATATTGTCGAAAAGTATGATGGTGAAAAGTGGATAACGGTGGCTGAGCTTGACAGCGAGGCTACATCATATACGTTTACGGGACTTGAAGAATGTACCGGATATCATTTTGCGATCAGATCGTATTATAACGGCAGTGCAGGGTCGGAGTATACAGATTGGGCATATATAGATGCCGAAACCGCTATGCCGATTGTGAGAAGCTTCAGAACGGCAACAAGAACGTCAAATTCTTTGACGCTTTCGTGGAATAAAAACTCGACAACAGACGGATATATTGTCGAACAGTATAAAGACGGAAAATGGACGCGTATTGCAAAAACCTCATCCGCATCGGCGGTTGATATAACTGTAAAATCGCTTTCGGCAGGAACATCATACCGTTTCAGGATAAAAGTCTATAAAGGAAGTAAAAGCGGCAACTATGTGTATCTTTGTGCCGATACACTGCCGACTGTGGTAAGCGGCTTTGAACGAAGTGACCGCTCAAGCAGTACCGTAACACTCAACTGGAACAGAAATACGTCGGCGACCGGCTATGTGATTCAGCGGTACAAAAACGAAAAATGGACAGATGTTACCGTTATTCGTAACAAATCCGTAACAAGCTACAAGGTGAGCGGTCTTGCGGCAAGCACTACGCACAAGTTCAGAATCTGTGCCTATAAAACCACAGATAACACAACCTCGTACAGCGGATATAAAAATGTAACTGCCAATACATTGCCCGGTAATGTCAGCGGTTTTACCTGCTCAGGTAAAACGAGTAATACGATAACTCTCAAATGGGATAAAAATACCTCGGCTTCAGGCTACATAATCGAACAGTATACGAACGGAAAGTGGGTACGCTTGACAAAGCTGACATCTGCCGATAAAGTAAGCTGTAGTATAGTGAAGCTGTCGGCAGGCACTTCTTACAAGTTCAGGATAAAGACGTATAAATTCTTCGGAAAGAATGCGTTGTACAGCGGATATTCGACAGTGACGGCTTTGACGACACCTAAAAATATCGGAGGTCTGAAATATACAAAGAGAACCGACAGTACTGTTACGCTTAATTGGAACAAAAACAACACAGCAACAGGCTATGAGATTCAGGTATATAAAAACGGTAAATGGACAACTGCGGCAAGGATCGCTTCTTACACTAAAACCGGTTGTACCGTTTCAAAGCTGCCGGCTTCAACTGTGACAAAATTCAGAGTCAGAGCGTATAAAACAATCGGCAAGCTGACTTCATACAGCGCGTTCTCAAATATATCCGTGCGGACGTTGCCGTCGAATGTCGGTTCGTTTAAGTGTGTTGAAAGCACAAGCAGTACGGCAAAGCTCACATGGGCTAAGAACAATTCGGCAACAGGTTATATTCTTGAACAGTACAGCAACGGAAAATGGGTTCGCATCGCTAAGTTCACATCAGGCAGTAATACAAGCTGTCGAATTATAAAGCTTGCTTCAAACAGAGCGTATAAGTTCAGGATATGTGCGTATAAGACAGTCGGTAAGAGTGCTCTGTACAGCGGATACACAAAGCTTACCGTATATTCTGTTCCGACAAATGTAAGCTCGTTTACATCAGGCGGAACAACAAGCAGTACCGTAAAGCTCAACTGGAGAAAGAACGCCACTGCCGACGGATATATAATTCAGCAGTACAAAAACGGTAAATGGGTGCGAATAAAAAAGCTCACCCAAAATACGAAAATATCATATACCGTTACCGGACTTCCCGCAGGTTCGATATGCAAATTCCGCATACAAGCCTATAATTTCGTCGGAAAAAAAGCGGTATACAGCGGATTTGCAAGTCTTACAGTGCTGACAAAACCGACTGAAGTCGCCTCGTTCAGATGTGCCGGGAAAACAGGCAATGCATTAACGCTCAACTGGAAAAAGAACAGTTCTGCATCGGGCTATATAATTGAGCAGTACAAAAGCGGTAAATGGGTACGCATATCTAAGATCACTAAAAATACCGCTGTAAGCTACACTGTCGGAAATCTTAAGAAGAATACGGCTTATAATTTCCGCATCAAGGCTTACAGAACTGTAAACAAATCGACTGCTTACAGCGGGTATAAGACTATTAAAGCTACAACGTCAAAATGAGAAAGGTCGAACAAATGGAAATAATTGTTGCAGTTGACGAGAACTATGGAATAGGAAAAAACGGAGATCTTCTGGCTCATCTTTCGCCTGACCTCAAGCGTCTTAAGGCGATGACAGTCGGAAACATAATCGTAATGGGAAGTAAGACTTATATGAGCTTCCCGAAGCGACCTCTGCCTGACAGGGAAAATATTATAATCACACACCACCCCGAGGAATACCCCGGTATCAGATGCTTTACATCGACCGAAGAATTTGTTGAATACTCAAAGACGGTTCAAAAGCCGATATTTGTACTCGGCGGCGGAAGTATATACGAACAGCTCTTGCCTTACTGCGACAAAGCGCACGTTACCAAGATACTTCACAGCTTTGAAGCGGATACATATTTCCCCGATCTTGATAAGAACCCCGAATGGGAGGTCGGACACGAAGAAGAGATTATTGATACAGAAAAGTATCCGTTTAAATACGTTACCTATGTTCGCAAAAAGTAAAATTGAAACACCGAACCGCCGGGCGCAATGCCCGGCGGTTTTGTGTATATCATACATTGTCCCATCCGCTCACAATATGTCATTTTTACCACTTCTCCAAAATGTAGTACATTTAAATTCGCACAGCACAATATGTTGAAAATCAACAATAAATACTGAAATTGGCCCCTCTTTGAGGGGTTGTTTTTTGTGCAAAATATACTAAATTAAAAAACTGTATTTAGCTACTTTTTCGGAATAAATGATAAAATTTCCACTTGCATTTTTTTGCTGTGGGCTGTATAATATAAATGTACACTTTTTGACACTTTGGTGGGGCTTTGGACACTTATTTTTCATTAAAGTTCAACTTTTTTGAAAAATGTGCGGGGCCGCACCTCTTCGGCGTATCTTTTTGTGAAAGGAGGGACAGGCTCGTGATAGGCGAATTTAAATCTACACTTGATACTAAGGGCAGAATGAATATACCGCTTAAGCTCCGCGAAGAAATGGGAAACGATCTTGTCCTCGCCAAAACTATAGGTACGGCCTGCATAAAGGTGTATTCAAAAGAAGACTGGCAGAAGCTGGTCACAAGAATAAATGAGCTTCCGCAGGTGAAAACTCAGAGTATAAAACGATTTTTATTCGGCAGCGCTTATGAGATATCGGCGGACAAGCAGGGAAGAGTTTCTGTTCCTCAGCCGCTCAGAGAGTACGCCGCGCTTACGTCCGATGTAGTTGTAGTAGGACTTGAGGGTACGGCGGAAATATGGGACAAGGCTTCATGGATAAAGTTCAATGAGAATACAAACAATGAAGATCTGACAGAGCTTGCTTTAGAGCTCGGAATATAAACGGGAGGAAATATGAGCGAAAAACCTGTTCACATACCCGTTTTACTGAGCGAAACCATAGAAGCGCTGAACATAAAGCCGGACGGCATATATGTAGATTGCACCACAGGCTTTGCGGGACATTCCTCTGAGATAGCAAAGCGCCTGACAAACGGCAGACTTATAGGCTTTGACCGCGATCCCGATGCGATAAAGGCGGCAGATGAAAAGCTGAAAGAATATCCGCATACACTTATCAACCGCAAGTTTTCGACCTTTGACGAAAGTCTTGACGAGCTTGGGGTGGAAAAGGTCGACGGAGTGCTGATGGATCTCGGTGTATCGTCGTATCAGCTTGACACAGCCGAAAGAGGATTTTCATACCACGAGGACGCACCGCTTGATATGCGTATGAGCAAGAGCGGGCTCAGCGCCTATGACGTGGTGAATGAATACAGCAAGGAACAGCTCGAAAAGATTCTTTTTGAGTATGGTGAGGAAAAATTTGCTCATGGCATAGTTGGCGGAATATTGAGAGCAAGAGAAGAAGCTCCGATAAAGACGACTCTTGAGCTTGCGGAAATAGTAAAAAGAAATGTACCGCTTAAGGTCCGCAAGGAGAAAAATCCGTGCAAAAAGACCTTTCAGGCGATAAGAATAGAAGTAAACGGTGAGCTTGATGAACTGCTCAAAGGTATGTCAGAGGCGTTTGAAAGGCTTTCGGCAGGCGGAAGACTGGCGATCATCACGTTCCACTCTATTGAAGACAGAATAGTAAAAAACACGTTCAGAGATTATTGCACCGGTTGCACCTGTCCGCCGGATTTTCCTGTATGCGTGTGCGGAAAAAAGCCGAGAGGCAAGCTTGTATACAGAAAACCCGTGACAGCGGGAAACGGGGAGCTTGAAATGAACAACCGTTCAAGAAGTGCAAAACTCAGAGTCATAGAAAAACTATAAAAAGGGGATAACATAATGACAACACCACACAACAGAACAAGCGCGGCTTATGACTTGTCACTGTTTGATACATCTGCTAAAAGAAAAGAACATAATACTCCCGAGAAAAAGCCGGAGCTGAAAGTAGCGACATCGTCCGTTGCAAAGGCGGGCAAGCCCGTTGCACTGGTAGTGATTGCGGCAGTTACGCTCACTGTGTTTATAATGTTCCTTTACAGCAAGGCTACACTCAGCGAAGTTAACCTCAGGATAAGCAATGAAACTCAGGCTTTGCAGAGTGCACAGAACATCAACACTGCGCTTAATAATCAACTCAGCGGCTCGGTGTCGCTTGATAATGTAGAGCAGTATGCAGTCAGCAAGCTCGGTATGCAGAAGATAAACGCATCTCAGGAGAGATATGTCGAGATGAATACAGGTACTATGACAGAAAGCGCTGAGAAAAACAGTGACAATATATTTGTTGATATCCAGAACTGGTTTAACGGTATATTAGAATATCTCGGATTTTAGGACATATAAATGAACAAGCAGGGCTCCTTTCCACGTTGATACGGCTGTGTTTACGAGGAAAGGATAATGCTTTTTTATCGAAAGTTATTTTTGAAAACATTACTTACAGCAAAGGAGCAGCCGATGAACGTAAAGACCACACGGAGTATGAGAATACGCATAATTTTCGTAATAGTAGCGCTGTGCGTTTTCCTTACAGGCTATGTAAGTATAACTCTGTTCAATGCCGCAGTAGTCAACAGTAAAGAAATGTCGGCGATGGCAAACGATCAGCAACAGAGCAGCTTTACTATCAAGGCAAAACGCGGAACGATATACGACCGCAACAACAAGGTGCTGGCGCAGAGCACAACGGTGTGGGATATAATAATATCTCCCGGCGATATTGAAGAGTATGAGCCGCAGAACCGCGAGTTCATATGTAAAGGACTCAGCGAAATACTTGACGTAAAGTATGAAACACTGATCAAGGCGTGCGAGGATACCGAGAGCCGTTACTATGTGGCAAAGAAAAAGGTCGATCGCGATACGGTCGAGAAGATAAATAAGTTTATTCTGAAAAACGACCTCAAGAATGTATCGGTTTATTCTGTCGAAAACAGCGAGAGGAGCTACCCCAACGGTACGCTTGCGGCAAGTGTTCTCGGATTTATAAACGAGAACGAAGAGGGATACGGACTTGAAGCTTATTACAATTCGTACTTAAAGGGCGTTGACGGCAGAGTGGTATCTACCACTGATGCGGACGGCGATGTAATGCCGTATGATTATTCGTCACGCTTTGCGGCAAAGGACGGCAACAGTCTTGTGCTTACAATTGATGAAACGTTGCAGTATTATCTTGAAAAGAACCTTGAGATAACTGTTTCACAGCACAAGCTTGCTAACCGCAGTACAGGCATTATAATGAACGCAAAAACAGGCGCTATCGTAGCTATGGCTACAGCTCCGGGTTTTGACCCGAACGATCCGTCCTATGTTTATTTTGAAAATGACAGACTGACGCTGGCTCAGATGTCGGCGGACAAGAAGACCGAAGAAGAAATACTTAAAGCAAAGCAGGATATTTGGGGCAAGCAGTGGCAGAACAAGGCAGTAAGCGAGCTTTATATCCCGGGCTCGGTATTCAAGATGTTCACCTGCGCATCGGCTCTTGAAGAAGAGGTCGTTTCGCTTGACAG
Source organism: Oscillospiraceae bacterium (assembly GCA_003512525.1). Classification (GTDB taxonomy): domain Bacteria; phylum Bacillota; class Clostridia; order Oscillospirales; family Ruminococcaceae; genus Ruminiclostridium_E. The sequence goes on from DOQG01000060.1 coordinate 114,711, forward strand.
TACATTCGAGTGTTCGGGTATTGCTGATGTGGCGGGTACAAAGATACGCTGCTGGAACATTGGCGGTCACGGAGTATCAACTCTTACCGAGGCTATGATACGTTCGTGTAACCCCGCATTCATCAAGATAGGACAACTGCTCGGAGTAGAAAAGTTCAGCAGATATTTTGAAGCATTCGGTTTCACCGAAAAGACAGGTATCGATCTGCCGGGCGAAGCTGATTCGCTTTATGTAAAAGAGTCCGATATGGGTATTGTTGAGCTTTCCAGCTCGGCGTTCGGTCAGACAACAAAGGTCACTCCCATACAGATGGTAACGGCGGCTGCTGCTGTCGTAAACGGCGGCAAGCTTGTTACACCCTATGTCGTTGATAAGATAATCGACGGCGAGGGCAACGTTGTAAAGTCGGCTCAGACAGTTGTAAAACGTCAGGTAATAAGCGAAGAAACAAGTGCGACAATGCGTCAGATACTTGAAGATGTCGTAACTGCGAACGGCGGCGGTAATGCTTACATGAGCGGCTATCGCATCGGCGGCAAGAGCGGTACATCGGAGAAGATAGATGACTACAACAGCGGAAAAACCCCTGAGCTGAGATATGTAGCTACATTCTGCGCGATAGTTCCGATAGACGATCCCGAATATGTAATGCTTGTCGTATGCGATGAGCCTACATCCGGTTATATTTACGGCAGTGCGATCGCCGCACCTGTTGTATCTGCGGTATTCAAGGAAGGACTTGAATATATGGGTATCTATCCGCAGTACACGGCAGATGAGCTGGCTCAACAGGACGTAACAGTTCCGTGGGTAGGCGGATATAACAGTATCCGTGCAGAGGCACAGCTTACGGCCGCAGGACTTAAGGCTGAGTATATAGGCAGTACGGACGGCACAGAAGTAACAGGTCAGGTTCCGTCAGCCGGAACGGTAATGCCGAGCGGCAGTACGGTAATGCTCTATATGGGCGATATACCGCTGTCGGATTACAGAATGTCAACTGTACCGAATGTTATAGGAATGACGGTAGAGGAAGCTAATAAAGCGCTCAGCAATGCCGGACTCAATATCAGTATCAGCGGAGCGGCTACAGGCAGTGAAGCAAAGGCTGTAAGCCAGAGTGTGAACTCCGGACTTTCAGTATACAGAGGTACTGTGATAGAGGTCAACTTCCTTGTCAATAATGAAACAGGCTGATAGGAGAGGGTATTATCAAACTGTATGATATCTGCCCGGCGGCTGAAGCCGCGGGTATAGAAAACACAGAGGTGACAGGCGTTACCGATGATACGCGTGAGGTCACCGAAGGCAGTATATTTGTCTGCATAAAAGGCGCAAATTTTGACGGTCACAGCGCGGCGCGGAAAATGCTCGACAGCGGCGCTCAATTGGTAGTTGCCGAATATGATACAGGTTGTGAGCGTCAGGTCATAGTGAAAAACACAAGGCTTGAGCTTGCAAATCTGCTTTCGCGCTTTTACAGTGAGCCAACAAAGAAGTTTAAACTGCTTGCTGTCACCGGAACTAACGGCAAGACCACAACGGCGCACTTTGTAAAGCATATACTTACTGTTCTCGGTAAGAAGTGCGGCTGTATAGGCACGGCCGGAAATGATACCTGCTCCGGTGAGCTCAAACCCTCACAGCATGGGACTCCGACAGTGCCGAGAGCAACGGTGCTGTATGAGTGGTTTAAAGAAATGGCTGATAACGGCGCGGATTACTGCATTATGGAGGCAAGCTCACAGGCACTCGACCAGTACCGTATAGGCAATGAAAAAGTTGCTGTAGCAGGATTTACAAATCTGACGCGCGACCATCTTGATTATCACGGTACGATGGAAAACTATTTTCAGGCAAAGCGCCGTGTGTTTACAATGTGCAAAACTGCGGTAGTAAATATCGATGATGAATACGGCAGACGGCTTGCCGATGAATTTTCCGACATTGCTGTGACCTACAGCGTAAGCGGCAAGGCGGATATATACGCCGGGTTCATAAAAATGAATGCGCACGGTTCGTCATTTATGATAGTCAATGAGCGTGAGCACAGGGCTTGTCGGGTAGATATACCTATGGCGGGGCTTTATAATGTGCAGAACGCACTGTGCGCAATAGCTATGGTGACGGCGCTCGGATACGATATGACCGAGTGCGCAAAGGCACTTGCAACGCTTGACGGTGTTGACGGCAGAATGAATGTTGTGTATCGCGGCGATTTTACCGTAATAACCGATTATGCGCATACCGATGACGCACTTATCAAGGTGCTGTCAACTCTTAAAGCAGTAACAAAGGGCAGGCTTATATGCGTGTTCGGTGCGGCGGGCGACAGGGATAGGGAAAAGCGCCCTATGATGGGAAAAGCCGCGGAAGAAAATGCCGATATGCTTGTCATAACATCTGATAACCCCGCACATGAAAATCCCGATGATATAATAAAGGCGGTGCTTTCGGGCACTGCGGGTACAAAGCCTTGTAAGTGTATTACCGACAGATATGAGGCTATTGAGTACGCACTTGATATCGCCGGGAAAGACGATGTGATCGCGCTGTGCGGCAAGGGTCACGAAACATATCAGATAATCGGCGATGAATATCTGCCGTTTTGTGAAAAGGACATAGTAAAAGATATAATGAAGAGGAAAGGAAACTGATATATGAATATTCCTGCTACCGTGATAACCGCAGTGATAAGCTTCGGCATAACCGCACTGCTTGGATTTGTGGCGATACCCGCGCTGAAAAGACTGAAATTCGGTCAGACGATACTTGATATCGGTCCTGCATGGCACAAGTCAAAGAACGGCACACCGACTATGGGCGGAGTTATGTTCATCGCGGGTGTTATAATCTCGTTTGCGGCGGGCATTGCGATAATGTGGGCTGGCGGCAATATAAATATGGACGAGGTAGGCTCGCAAAAGCTCGCAAAGGCGATATCGGCCGTTATAATGGCTCTGCTGTTCGGCTTTGTCGGCTTTGTTGACGATCTTATCAAGGTAAAGAAAAAGCAGAACGAGGGTCTTAAGCCCATGCAGAAGATAATAATGCAGGTGCTTATCATTGCCGCATTCTTCACCTCTCATATTATCGCGGGCGACACTTCCACAGTAATAACGTTCCCGTTCTTAGGTCAGCTTGACTTTGGTATATTCTATTATATCGTAATGGGGCTCGGCATACTGTACCTTGTCAATGCAGTAAACCTGACAGATGGCGTTGACGGACTTTGTTCGTCTGTAACGCTCGTATACTGCGCGGCTTATGTTCTGATCTGCTCGCTTCTCGGTATGAACGAGATGGGGCTTGTTTCGGCGGCGGCAGGTGCAGGCTGTCTTGGCTTTATGGTATGGAATTTGCACCCCGCAAAGGTAATGATGGGCGATACGGGCTCAATGTTCCTCGGCGGTATCGTTACCGCGGTCGGAATTGGTACAGGCACTGAATTTGTAATGGTAGTATGCTGTGCTGTCTATATCTGGGAAGCTCTCTCGGTACTGATACAGATGACATACTTCAAGATAACACACGGCAAGCGTCTTTTCAAGATGACCCCCATACATCACAGCTTTGAGATAAGGGGCTGGAAAGAGGGCAAGATAGTTGCCGTATTCTCACTGCTTGAGCTGCTTGCTTGCAGTGTCGGAATACTTCTTCAGTATTTCGGAAACTGAGAAAATAACTACGAAAGGGGGATCATTCGTGTCGGAGAAAAACGGACTCAGCTATGAACAGCGAAAAGCAATGTACGAACAGAATATTCGCGACACGGACGGCAAGCGTCATGTTGACAAGCTGCGTGACGTTCCGCAGGTAAACAACGGAAGTAAAAAGAAAGTCCCCTCGGCAAGGCACAGAGCACAGAGGATAGAGCTTAAACCGCCGAAAAGCGAACCTGTTGAGCACGAAAGTGTACAGAGCAGACATGAAAAGCGCGACAGCGGCTCAATGACGGAAAATTTGTACGGAATATTCCGCAGGAAATATCCTAAAGTAAAGATAGTCCCGCCTTACATGGAGTGCGTTAAATATAAAATGCGCGGTAAATTTGATATGCCCTTGTTTACCGCAACGCTGATATTACTTGTAATGGGAATAATTATGATGTCGTCGGCAAGTTACGCCTATGCGCTTAAGGAAGAGGGCAACAGCTTTGCATATGCCGAAAGACAGTTGGTTGCGGCGGTGATCGGGTTTATAGCAATGATAGTATGCTCATCGTTTGATTATCACTTGCTTGTGCGCCCGATAAAGACGTTTTTCAGAACCGATAAAAAGAAACCTGAAAACGGCAAAGGTATGAATATAGCGATACTGTTTTTCCTGTTCTGCGTTGTGCTGATGATAGCGGTTTTGCTTGTAGGCGACGCGGTGAACGATGCAAAAAGATGGATCACGATCGGCGGTATACAATTCCAACCGTCTGAACTTCTGAAGATCGGAATGATAATATTGCTTGCCTATATGCTCCAGAACAGCTATGAATACCGTAACAGGCTGTGGTACGGCTTCGGTAAGCAGGCATTTATAGCGTTTTTTGCGGCGGCGCTGTGTATGGCTCAGCGACACGTTTCGGCGATGCTTATTATTCTTGCTATTGCATTCGTGATGATGTTTGTCGGCGGCTCAAACAAGGGCGGACTTATAGTACTTGTGCTTGTTGCGGTCATAGGCTTTATAGCGCTCGTTTATGTGTTCAAGTGGGAATATCTCACAGACCGTATAACAAGCTGGCTTCACCCATTCTCTGATGCGGGCGACACCACCTATCAGACCTCACAGTCGCTTATAACAATAGGCTCGGGCGGCTGGTTCGGACTGGGACTCGGAAACTCAAGGCAGAAATACTACTACCTTCCCGAGAGCCAGAATGACTTTGTATTCTCAATAATATGTGAAGAGCTCGGCTTCTTCGGCGGTATGACAGTAATACTGCTGTTCGTACTGTTTGAAGTAAGAGGCTTTATAATAGCAGGCAGAGCAAAGGATAAATTCGGTTCGCTGATGGCGCTCGGAATAACGCTCCAGATAGGACTGCAGGCGATACTGAATATCGCCGTTGCGTGCAACGCTATACCGAATACCGGTATTTCGCTCCCGTTTTTCAGCTACGGAAGAACGGCGCTTATTACACAGCTCGCGGAAGTCGGACTGCTGCTGAACATATCAAGAGATGCCGATACCTGATACCGAAAGGAAGAGTACAATGAACGTTGCGTTTGCGGCAGGAGGTACGGGAGGACATATAAATCCCGCACTTGCCATTGCGGATAAATTGAAGGAAGTATTTCCCGATACAAATATACTTTTTATAGGTTCGCCCGATGGACTGGAGGCGAAGCTTGTCAAAAAGGCAGGCTATGACTTTGCGCCGGTAAAGATGGCAGGCATACAGCGCAAGCTGACACCTCACAATATAAAGCTCAATTTTCAGGCGATGCACTACTATCTGAATGCGGGAAAGTGCATCAGAAAGATATTTGACGGCTTTAGTCCCGACCTTGTTATCGGCACGGGAGGATATGTGACCGGCACAGTACTTAAAACCGCACTGAAATGTAAAATCAAGACAGCGCTCCATGAGAGCAATTCTCTTCCGGGCGTATCGACAAAGATGCTTGCTTCAAAGGCGGATCTTGTAATGCTAGGCACAGAGGACGCAAAAAAGCACCTCTCTGAATGCAAAAGGTGCGTTGTCACCGGAAACCCGCTGAGAAACAATATCCCGATAGAAGAAAAGTCTGCGGCAAGAAAAAGGCTCGGACTCCCCGACTGCCTTACGATCCTTTCTGCGGGCGGAAGTCAGGGCGCGTCAAGGATAAACGAAGCGGTAGTGCATCTTCTTGCATATGAGCAGAAGAAAGGCAACATAAATCATATTCACGGTTACGGCAAGCACGGCAAGGACACATTTATGCAAAGCCTTGCCGAAAACGGTGTTGACCCGAACAATGAGCATTTCATCATCAGGGAATATATCGATAATATGTACACCTGTATGTGTGCAAGCGACCTTATCATAACAAGGGCGGGTGCAATGACACTGACCGAGCTTATGGCGATAGGCAGGGCATCAATATTGATACCTTATCCGTATGCGGCGGAAAATCATCAATATTATAATGCGTTGACGCTTCAGAACGCCAACGCAGGCAGGATAATAGACGACAAGGAGCTTACAGGCGCAGTACTCATAGATACGGTTACAAAGCTTGCGGACGACCCCGAGCTTCTGAAGCTTATGAGCGAGAATGCGGCAAAGCTGTCAAAGCACGATGCGGCAGGCGTAATACTGCGTGAGATAACCGATCTTATGGGTCTTTAAAATCGCATTTCACCCATTCACCCCGAATGGCATAATATGAAGAAAAGCTATGAGAGGGTGATATTTTGGATAAACAGAAACTTATTATAAAAGGCGGAAACAGGATCGAGGGTGAGCTTGCGCTTCACGGCGCAAAGAATGCGGCATTGCCTCTTCTCGCGGCAACGGTACTGATAAAAGACGGTGAGTGTATCATACATAACTGTCCCGGACTCACCGATGTCGATGCGGCGCTTCGCATACTGTCGCATATCGGCGTAAAATGCAGGCGCGACGGCAGTACGGTGATATCCGATTCTTCTGCAATAGGAAACTGTGAGATACCGGTAAGCCTTATGCGTGAAATGCGCTCGTCAATAGTTTTTCTTGGCTCAGTGCTCGGCAGGACAGGACATTGCAGAATGTCATATCCCGGCGGCTGTGAGCTGGGTCCGCGACCTATAGATCTTCATCTTGCGGCACTGCGCAGTATGGGAGCGGTGATAGAGGAGTCACATGGCTTTCTTGACTGTACAGCACCGAAAGGGCTGAAAGGAACTTCTGTTTCGCTGTCATTCCCGTCTGTAGGCGCTACAGAAAATGTAATGCTGGCGGCAGTAACAGCAAACGGTGTTACCGAGATAGAGGGCGCGGCAAAAGAGCCTGAGATATGCGATCTCGCATCATTCCTTGTTTCCTGCGGAGCGGATATAAGCGGCGCGGGAACTGACAGGATAATAATACGCGGCAAGGATAAGCTTTCAGGCTGTGAGCACAGCGTAATGCCGGACAGAATAGCGGCAGTGACATATCTTTGCTGTGCGGCGGTAACAGGCGGTGAAATTATCCTTACAGGTGCGGATATAACGCATATCGGAGCTGTCGTGCCTGTTCTTAAAGAGATGGGTTGCCGTGTTTATTCGTTCGGAAGAAACAGTATTTATATAAATGCGCCGGAAAGGCTGAAAGCTCCTCATATTATACGGACAATGCCTTATCCGGGGTTTCCGACGGATGCCCAGGCACCGCTTATGGCGGCGTGTGCTTCGGCAGACGGTACAGCGGTCTTTGTGGAAAATATATTTGATAACCGCTATCGTCATGTCGGCGAACTGCTTCGTATGGGAGCAACGATCAAAACAGAGGGCAGAGTTGCTGTTGTGCAAGGAGTACGAAAACTGTCGGCGGCAGAGCTCGTATCTCCCGATCTGAGGGGAGGCGCGGCGCTGGTCATAGCGGCGCTCAGCGCAGAGGGCACATCATCTATAGGCGGCATATCTCATATCGACAGAGGATATGAATCGATAGAAAAAGCGCTTTACAGCGTGGGAGCAGATATAAAAAGAATTTGAAAATAAAAGGAGGTGCGAAAATGGCTGACATAACCGAAAGAGATAAGAATAACCTGTGGGCGGAAATGCCGCCGTCAGGCAAGAAGCGCTTACAGCAGGAAAATTCACAGCCGAAACCCGCACCCGAAAATACGCCCGACAATAAAAAGGGTAAAAAGAAAAAATCAAAACCCGATAACAAAAAGACCGCAAAAAAGCAGAAGGATAAAAAGAGCAATATCACTGAAAAAACGGCAAAACGACCGGAGAAAGACGTAAACGCAGATAACGGTACGGCATCTAAAGCACAGCGTATGCCGCAGTTCCTCAGCGAAAACACAAGAACCGACATTCCTGTCGTAAAGCCTGTGGATATCCAGAACCGCGTTCTTCGCAACAAGCCAAGGTCAAAGGAAGATACACGCGAAAGAAAACGCAGAAAGCGTCTTTCTGCCTATATCGTATATTATATTATATTCGGCATACTGGCAGTGGTAATACTGACAGTGCTGTCAACGACCGTATTATTTAATTTTTCTAAGTACAGGATAACAGGCGACACGGTGTACACCGAACAGCAGATAATCGATGCAACGGGAGTCAATGTCGGCGACAACCTGATACTTATGGACGCGGGCGCAGTAAAGGACAGACTGATAGCGGCACTTCCGTATGTAGATAAGGTTGAAGTCAGCCGCAACATTTTCACCTGCGCACTTGAAATTAAGCTCAATCCCGCAACTGCGGTGGCAAATGTCAAAAAGAATGACCGCTACTATCTTGTCAGCGAAAACGGCAGAATAATGGATGCGGAGCTGAAAGCTCCCGATAAGAACTGTGTCGTTGTACTCGGATTTGACCCCGAATACGCAAAGTCGGGCGATTTTCTGTCCGTGACCGATGAGGGAAGCCGTAATATGCTTACAAAGCTTCTCAGAGCGGTAAAGACGTATGATGAAATAGACGATGAAAACGAGTATGAGACACAGCAGAAGTACGATTGCGTGTTCGCACTTATCGAGCTTTGCAAAGAGCTTGACATCAGCGGACATATCAAGACGATAGATATATCAAGCATATACGGCATAAAGCTGAACTATGATAATAAGCTTACTCTTGAACTCGGTGATATGACCGATGCAAAGCTAAAGCTCACGGTAGGCAAGAACCTTATAGACAAGGGCGAATTTGACGGAGAAAAGGGCGTGCTTGTCCTGTCACAGCTCAGTGAAAACACATATAATATGAAGGTGACATTCAGACCCGAGTATGATGACACAAGTAAGGATGACACAAGCAGCAGCGAGCCTGAGCCGACACCCGACACTCCCGATAACAGCGAACCCGTCCCGGGCGATACGACAGAACCGTCCGAATCTGCCGAATAACGGTCAAAAACGCAAGATATTGTGGTAATTTATAATCGCAGTTCAAATTATGATGATATTTTTTATCAAAACGCTTGCAATTAGAAAAAGAATCTGTTAAAATATTATAGTAGACAGTTTTATCTGTAAATTATACGGAGGAATGCAAAAAATGAACTTTGATTTCGATGATGAAGAGTTTGAGCGTGATGTCAAAATAAAAGTTGTCGGCGTTGGCGGCGGCGGCGGAAACGCAGTAGAGAACATGGTCAGAAACAACGTTGAAGGCGTTGATTTTATCATAATAAACACCGATGTAGCGGCCCTTAAGTCTAAGGACGGCAATACTATGGAGCGTGTACAGATAGGCAGAAAGACCACAAAGGGTCGAGGTGCGGGCGGAAAGCCACCCGTAGCCGCAGAGTCCGCTAAGGAAAACAGCGATGATATCGCCGAAGTACTCAAGGGTGCTTCTCTCGTATTCGTAGCGGCAGGTATGGGCGGCGGCACAGGTACAGGTGCAGCTCCTGTTATAGCACAGATCGCTAAGGATATGGGTATACTTACAGTCGGTGTTGTTACAAAGCCTTTCGATTTTGAAAGAGAATTTAAGATGAACCTTGCGCTGCAGGGCATAGCAGAGCTGAGAAAGTATGTTGATGCACTCATCATCGTACCTAACCAGCGCTTGCTTTCAATAAAAGAAAAGAATATTTCTATCAAGGCGGCTTACGCTATGGTAGATAATGTGCTTTACCAGGCGGTAAAGGGCATATCTGATCTTATCACTCATGACGGTGTTATCAACATCGACTTTGAGGACGTAAGAACGACCCTTGAGGGTGCAGGCGATGCACATATGGCTATCGGTCACGGCTCAGGCGATACACGCGCAGAAGATGCCGTAGCAGAGGTTGTAAACAGCCCCCTGCTCGAAACATCGATAAAGAACGCAGGAAAGCTTCTTGTTAACCTCACAATGTCTGAGGATACACCTCTTGACGATGTTGAAAAGGTGATGCAGCTTCTTACTCAGTCAGCCGCTCCCGATGTACAGGTCATTCACGGTGTTGACCTTGACAGCTCGCTCAGCGATGAGATGGTGATCACGGTTATTGCTACTTGCTTTAAGGATAATGCAGGTCACTCGATGGTAACTTCGGACGAAGCGGTTGCAAAGACTGTACTTGCTTCAACCTTCACGGATGATGCAGGCTCGGAAAACAAGGTAGAAAACTCTCTGACAGAATCTCTCGTTTTCCCGGAAACACCCGCTAACGCAGGTGATACAGCTGAGGATGATCCTTTCTCGGAGTTGTCTGAACTTCTGAACAACAGAGGCAACTGATAATATTACATTACATATCGGCTCCCGATTTATCGTCGGGAGCTTTTGTATATCCGACTTGATTTGTACCGGAATATTAAAACTATCGGCAGGTGAACAATGGAATATTTATACGATCTTTTATTCTATTTTATGATATACTCATTTGCGGGCTGGTGCGGTGAAGTTATTTTCGCAACGGTGCGGCACGGAAAATTTGTGAACCGTGGTATGCTCCATGGTGCATACTGCCCGATCTACGGTTTCGGACTGATAATCGTCATCGTATGTCTGACCCCGATAAAGGATTCGTGGCTGTTGCTGTTTGTCGGCTCGGCGGTGCTTACCACCGTACTCGAATTTGTCACGGGCTTTGTACTTGACAAGATATTCGGCAGGCGATGGTGGGACTACAGCAACAAGAAGCTCAACATCGGCGGATACATTTGCCCGCAGTTTACCGTTGTGTGGGGGCTTGCCAGCCTTGCTATAATGAAGGTCATTCAGCCTGCTGTGGGATTTGCTGTGGGACTTATCTGGAAGCCGCTCGGCATAGTCATTCTCTGCCTTTTCTATGCGGCAATACTCACGGACGTTATACTGACATTCCCCGAGGTAAAGAAGCTCAGGAATGAGATAAGGCTTATTGATGAGCTTGAAAAACAGCTCACAGCGGTATCCGATGCCATAGGCTCGGGTCTGTCCGATAAGACTTCACAGGCAGTTGAATTTTCAAAGGAGCATGGAATTACTCCCGATGAAATGCAGAAGAAAGCCGATGAGCTGAAAGCAAGGCTGGAAACCGCCTCAGACAGTGTAAAGCAACGCAACAGCGAACGTATAAGTGAGCTTAAAGACAGTGCGGCGGAGCGCAGAGAAGAGCTTACGGCGCGATTTAATGAGCTTAACGAAAGACTGTCCGAGCTTAAAGCAAAGCACAAGCGTTTGTACAAGGCATTCCCCTCACTGAAAGAGGGCAGAGCGAAGCTGAAAAAAGCAGTGCAAAACAGGAAAAGATAATCTATAGCATTTGCTTAAAATATGTAGAAAATGACCCCTCTGCCGGCGGCAGAGGGGTCTGCTGTTATATTATCAGATCCGTATCTTCAAGTCGTTTGTTAAAGAACTTCATTATCCTTATACACGGTTTTCTCAGCACTATTCCGATGAAGAGAGCTATAGCAATGTAGATCAGCAGATAGAGCAGATCTTCAATATAGCTTTGTGCATAAACGCCTGCTACCGCTTCACGCATTGCATTGATGCTGTATCTGAAGGGCAGATAGGGGAGAATGTTACGGAAAAATTCGGGGAGAACCTCGGGAGGGAATGTACCGCCCGAGCCTGCAACCTGGAGTACCAGGATAATTACCGCGAGAGCCTTTCCTATTACGCTGAATGTGATGGTCAGCGAGTAGATAAGCAGTGAGAACACAATTGATGAAACAACAGCGGCGATGATGAACAACAGCGGGTCTTCACACTGGACTTTAAGGAACAAAAGATCGCCGAGTGCGATTATTATCGCCTGTATTATCGATACCATAAGATATATCAGATATCTGCCGAAATAAGCCTGTATCGGTCTTACATTACCGCCGAGCCTTTCAATATCACGGCGGCTGATCTCTGCTTTCAGTACGGCGACAAGTACGATCGAGCCTACCCAGATAGCGAGTATCGTGTAGAATGGTGTCATAGCCGAGCCGTAATTTTCTACAGGATAAACCTTGACGGTGTTAATTTCAACGGGTGAGCTCATAAATTCGCCGAGAGATGACGGGTCACTTGAAACCTCTTCGATAAAAGCTATAAGCGCCTGATCGCTGCTTATATCATCGACCTTTTTCTGCATATCGGTGAGCTTATCCTTTGCGTTTCCGATTATTTTATCGAGGTCGGTAAGGCAGGATTTAAGGCTTGTAAGCGAGTTCTGAGCGTCTGTGAGTGCGGTTTCAATATCGGGTACGGATGTTCCTGCATCGCTGAGCAGTGCGGAAATTCCGTCAAGCGTCTTGAATACTTCATTTACGGCGGTATCGATCGATGATTTGACCGATGTATTCCAGGTGCTTCTGATACCGTCAAATTCGTCTGCCGCTTCTTTATTCAGCGCGTTTACGTCCTTTTCAAAGTTGTCGGGAGCGTGACCTGTACTGCTTATAGTATCAGCCCCGTTGTTCAGCTTGTCGATTATAGCGTTCTGCTTTTCTATATTGCGGTCTATCTTGTCGGTAAGAAGCGTTACTTTTACGCCGAGTTTATTGCCGACTGTTACTATATGCTCTCTGAGGTCTGTCAGCAGGTCGATCTTCTTCTGATTTATCTTGGAGATATTCCTTACCTTTTCCGCGGCGTTATCGGCGTTATCGGCTATTTCTTCCGTAATGCCGGATATGTCGCTTTCAACCTCTGTGTAAAGAGCATCTATCGAGTTTAAGACCATATCGGTGCTTGCGGTTATCTGCTGTGAAACCGCCTGAACCGCTGTTATGCTGTCCTTGGCGGAAGATGTCAGTCTACCCGACTGAGCAAGCAGCTGTTCAAGGTTCGGGATAGTTTTCTTTGCGTTTTCAACCATAGTATCTGCGCTGTCAAGTGTTGTGCTTATAAGCGACAGCGAGCTTTGAAAAGCGGAAAGATTGTCGATAACGTCGCCTATAGCCGATTTTATGTTGTCTGTTATTTCGGTGAATTTCTTGCCGCCTTGCTCTGAGGTGTAGTTGAGTATTCCTGCAAGCTCGGTGGTAATCGTGTCGATAAAGCTTTCGTTTACCTGAGTTTTGATAGCTTCCGCACCCTTGTCCGTGATTTTCGGAGCGATTGCGTTTTTCTTTTCATTTAGCGTGTAGGTTATCTGCGGTCGTGTCAGCTTGCCCGAAAGTATGCTTGTGAAGCTCTCGCTGAAATTCTCGGGGATAACCACACAAGCGTAATATTCGCCTGTTACTACTCCGTTTTCAGCCTGCTCCTTATCTACGAACGTCCAGCACATCTGCGTGTTCTTTTTAAGATTATCTACTATCTGATCGCCGATGTTGATTTCCTTTGAGGCAAGCTTAGTGCCTTTATCGCAGTTTGCAACCGCAACCTTGATATTGCCTGTGTTTGAGTACGGATCCCAGTTTGCCGCAATGTTGAACCATGCGTACAGCGCCGGCAGTATACAAATACCTATCATTACTGCAAAAGCCATAAGATTTGTGCGTATCTTTTTTATATCGCTTAAAAATATCCTGAATATTGTCTTCATCTTTTCTCCTGCTCCCTTGTTCTGATTTCGGCAGTAAGGCGGTTTATGTTCTTCTTTGCCGATTCTTTCGCCGCGTCCAATGAAGTTTCGATCTCCGCCTTTGCGTTTTCAAGCTCGGTTTTCGCTTCACCTATTGTTTTATCGATATCGTTTTTCATCTTTTCAAGGTCGTCTTCCTTGTCGGTATTTCTGATACCGAGTATCTTTTCGTACTTGTAGCAACGATAATCTATCCGTGTCATTACCGCAATGCCCGAAATTATAAAGATTATCCAAAGCGACAGGAAGAACGTCTTGCTGTCAAGGCTGAACATCAGCGTGAGGAATACTACAGCACTGATAACTATCAGCAGTACACCGACCTTTATACATCTTTCGCGCTTTGCGTATTCCGCCTTGTATTCGTGCATAAGACGCAGATATGCGTTATGCTCCTTGTCTTGAATAGTGACAGGGTCTTTTATAAGCCCGTCTATAAGGTCAAGCTCGTCCGGTTCTTCCTCGTGACCCTCTTCAAAAAGATCAATATCGGAAAACTTCGTTTTCTTTATCTGCTCTTTTTCCTTTTTATCTTTATTCTTCAAACCGACACCCCGCTTTTTAAGTGTATTTTTTCTTGCGATAACAACCTCAGCCTGAAATCGTCATAAGACGATTTCGCCGCATAAAAATGCGGCTTTGCTACGCAATGGCTGAGAACGTTTTTGCTTACGCAATAATAACCTCGGACATAAAATCCGCCAATAGCGGATTTTGCCGTGCAAAAGTACGGCTTGCGGCTCACCGCTTGTCCGAGAACATTTTAACATAAAAACTTTTGCCAACAGGCAAAAGACGGCATACCGCCGTGTCGGCTTTCACCGACTTGTTTTATGTTATAATATGATTATACTATTAAAAAAGCGGTTTGTCTATTGACATTCTGACAAAAGCAGTACACTTAAATATGCGGAAATTGGGAGAAATAAGAGATTTCAGAGCGGAAAAGAAAAATTCTGAAATGAGAATTTATTTTGAGAAATTTGAGAAAAGTGCTGAAATGAGAATTTTTCTTGACATTCTGAACATTTTGTGCTAATATGAGCATATAATATAATAGTACAGAACGATAAGAGGGTGATTTTTTTGGTTGAAAGAAAAGAATATCTTGAAAAGCTGAAGCTCTGGAAGGACGAACAGGTCATAAAGGTAGTGACGGGAATACGCAGATGCGGAAAATCAACATTGCTTATGCAGTATCAGGACTATCTTAAACAGAGCGGAGTAGAAGCTGACAGAATAATTGCGATAAACTTTGAAGAGCTGGAATACGAAGAACTGTGCGATTATAAAAAGCTGTATGAATATATAAAGGCTCGGCTAAGCAGTGATAAAACGACTTACATTTTTCTTGACGAGATACAGAAAGTGCCGTATTTTGAAAAGGTGGTAGACAGTCTTTATGTAAAACAGGGAACTGATATTTATATCACCGGCTCAAACGCATATATGCTGTCGGGTGACCTTGCTACACTTCTCAGCGGTCGTTATGTGGAAATATCAATGCTTCCGCTGTCGTTTGCAGAGTATTTGCAGGTGAACAGCAAGGACAAGGACAGTGCATTTGCTGACTATATGAGATACGGCGGTATGCCTTTCATTGCTACGGCAGAAAAGACGGAAGAAAAGATAAGCACCTATCTTGAGGGTATCTACAATACGGTTATCGTAAAGGATATAGAGGACAGGCAGAAGCGTAAGGAATGGGATAACAGCGATACAGGCAGGATAACGGATATATCGCTTCTTAAAACTGTCGCAAAGTACCTTTCAAGCGTTATCGGAAGTCTTGTGACAGTAAGGAGCATTACAAATTATCTTGTTTCATCGGGACGGAAAATTTCTCCGAATACGGTGAGCGATTATGTTAATGCACTGACCGAATCATTCATATTCTACCAGGTGGAACGCTTTGACATTGTGGGAAAGCAACTGCTTAAAACCAACACGAAGTATTATATGGTCGACCTCGGCATACGAAATCTTATACTGCCTAAGAAAAGCTATGACATTGGCTTTTCGGTTGAGAATGTAGTGTATTTTGAACTGCTCAGACGTGGGTACAAGGTGAGCGTGGGCAAGTACGGAAATACCGAGATAGATTTTGTGGCAGAGAGAAACGGAGAACTTGAGTATATTCAGGTAACTGCCGATATGACCGCTAAGGAAACTTTCGACAGGGAACTTGCACCGCTTACAACTATAAAGGATAACTACCGCAAGAGAGTTCTGACACTTGACAAATTCACTGTCGGAAATTATGACGGCATTGAGGTGAAGAATGTTGTCGAGTGGCTGACGGATAAATGATAATTGAATAGGGAGAATAAAGCCGCCCGTTTGCATAGTCAGACGGGCGGCGTTTTATATTCAGTTGTTTTCGATTTCGGTGATAAGCTGTATCATACCGCTGATAAGCCTTTTGTGTTCATCTGTCATTGGGGTTATCTTTGATGCAATGTCATTGTCATAAAGCTCTGCGGAAGCAGTGCCGAGCAGGAAATAGTCGGGTGTCGTATTCAGCACGGAGCAAAGGCTCATTATAAGCTCAAGGCTCGGTGCGCTCCTGCCGGTTTCGATATTTGAGAGATATTTATAGTTTACGTCTATCAGCTCGCAGACCTCGTACTGCTTCAAGCCGAGTTCCTTTCTGCGCTTTGCTATGCGTTTTCCGAGAGCGGAATAGTCAATTTTCATAGTATCACCTCAAGGATTTATTACTGATATTCTAATACAATTCCATTTACTACGCCATAATCAGTTTCCATACCTACTATTGATTTTCTTTAAGGCTTCATCAAGCGTTATTTCTTTTTTGATTATTTTCATCAGAAGCTTTCTGTCGCTCTCGGTTACTTCAAAGCCTTCCATTTGTGTTGATACTATTGCATTTTCTATTGCTCTCTCATCTGATATAGGTTGCATATAAGCATCTCCGTATATAAGTCTTATTGGTATTTAAATACAAATCCGCTCGCTTGTCAACACAAAAACTCCCCACCAACACGGCGGGGAGTTTTGCATTTATTATATTACCTTGTAACCCTTAACCTAAAACAACCTCAACCTTGTGAGTGCCGTTTTTAAATACGGGGATAACGTTGCTGTCAACAGCCTTGCCGTCAACTGTAACGGACTTAACGCCGTGGCAAACGTGATCGGGGTTCTTTACTGTGATCTCGTAGGTTGCACCTCTGAACAGTCTTGAAGCTGTGAAGCCGTCCCACTCGTGAGGAATTGAGGGATCGATCTTCAGACCTTTGTATTCGGGCTTGATACCTAAGATGTACTGAGATACCGCAACGAAGTTCCAAGCGGCTGTACCTGTGAGCCAGCTGTTCTTAGCTTCGCCGTGACGCTTAGCGTCCTTACCTGCGATCATCTGAGCATATACATAAGGTTCTGTGCGGTGCAGATCGGAGATATCCTCTCTGAATGCGGGAGCAATCTTTGAATAATACTCGAATGCCTTGTCACCTCTGCCTACTGCGGCTTCAGCACAGATTATCCAAGCGTTGTTGTGGCAGAAGATACCTGCGTTTTCCTTGTAACCGCCGGGATATGTGGAGATTTCGCCGTACTGGATGTAGTAGTGAGTGAATGCAGGGTTGTTAAGAACAAGACCGTGCTTTGAGTTAAGATACTTGTCTACGCTGTCAAGGGTCTGAATATCGTAGCCCTTGTCCTTGCCAAGACCTGCGAGAACGCACCAGCCCTGAGGCTCGATGAATATCTTGCCTTCTTCGCACTCGTGTGAGCCGACCTTCTTGCCGTAGTGGTCGTAAGCACGGAGGAACCATTCGCCGTCATAGCCGTATTCAAGGGTGTTCTTTCTCATCTTTTCAATCTCAGCCTGAGCTTTTTCAGCTTCTGCCGTGTCACCCTTCATCTTGCACATTTCAACGTACTCGGGAGCTATTGCACAGAACATACCTGCGATCATTACAGATTCTGCAACCTTGCTGTAGTAAGGAGGCTCCTTGAACATTTCCTTGTTGTTGTATGTCTGGAATGACTCGCCGGGCTTGTCTGAGAAGCAGGAGAGGTTAAGGCAGTCGTTCCAGTCGGCACGTCCGCTGAGCGGCAGTCCGTGAGGACCTACCTTCTTAACAACGTGGTAGAACGCTCTCTTCATGTGGTCGAGCATTGTGTCTGCAAGCTCGTCACGGTTCTCATAAGGAACTTTCTCATCGAGGATAGAAACATCGCCTGTTTCCTTTATGTAAGCCGCAACTGCGAGAATCATCCACAGCGGGTCATCGTTGAAGTTAGAGCCAAGCTCGTGGTTACCCATCTTTGTGAGGGGCTGATACTGGTGGTAAGCACCGCCGTCCTCAAGCATTGTAGCGGCAAGGTCGATAAGTCTTTCTCTTGCTCTGGCGGGAATCTGGTGTACGAAGCCGAGTAAGTCCTGGTTGGAGTCACGGAAGCCCATACCTCTGCCGATACCGCTCTCAAAGTAAGATGCGGAACGTGACATATTGAATGTAACCATGCACTGATACTGGTTCCAGATGTTTACCATTCTGTTGAGCTTTTCATCGGGAGAATCAACGCTGTACTGACCGAGCAGGCTGTTCCAGTGAGCCTTAAGCTCTGCGAGGAGCTTGTCAGCCTTTTCGGCTGTGTCGCACATAGCCATCATAGCCTGAGCCTTAGCCTTGTTTACGATATTCTTCTTTCTGTCGCCGCTTGTTATAATTGTGCTGTTCTCGTCAAGGTCGGGAGCGAACTTTTCTTCAACCTTGTTCTCAACATAGCCCAGGCAGAATACAAGATCCTTGCTTTCGCCGGGCTGGAGCTTGATTTCGATATAGTGAGAAGCAACCGGTGACCAACCGTCTGCAACAGACATATTGGGTGCGCCTGCGAATACTGTCTGAGGAGCGTCAAAGCCGTTGTATAAGCCGAGGAAGCTCTCTCTGTCTGTATCGTAACCGTTGATAGGTGCATTTACAGAATAGAATGCGTAGTGATCGCGTCTTTCCTTATATTCGGTCTTGTGGTAGATAACAGAGCCGTCAATTTCAACCTCACCTGTGTTGAAGTTTCTCTGGAAGTTTGTAGTATCATCGTTTGCGTCCCACAGACACCACTCAAGGAAGCTGAACAGCTTTAAGTTCTTTTCCTTGTCGCTGTCGTTCTTTATCGTAACCTTCTGGATCTCTCCGTTGAAGTTCTGGGGAACAAAGAATGTAGCTGTAGCAGTAACGCCGTTTGATGAGCCCTTTATAATCGTATAGCCCATACCGTGACGGCACTCGTAGCTGTCAAGCGTTGTCTTTACGGGTGACCAGCCGGGGTTCCATACATGACCGCCGTCGTTTATGTAGAAATAACGTCCGCCCATATCAACGGGAACGTTGTTATAGCGGTAACGTGTAATTCTTCTCAGTCTTGCGTCCTTGTAGAAGCAGTAACCGCCTGCTGTGTTAGAGATCAGCGAGAAAAAGCCCTGTGTGCCGAGATAGTTTATCCACGGATAAGGGGTCTTGGGAGATGTAATGACATACTCCCTGTTCTTATCGTCAAAATAACCGAATTTCATAGAATCCTCCTAATGTTTTTGTTTCTGTAGCAAAAAAATTACAACGTTACAGAAAACGTCTATGCTAATTATATCTTAAATGAATTTTTTTAGCAAGGGTTGTAATCGTTTTAAAAACAAAAAATTTTGTGAAATGCAAAAATCCGCAATCTGCACAAAAAAATGGGCCGTGTTAGTGCATTGTGACGATTAGTAGCACTATATTGATATTTGGTTTCCCGACTTGCTTTACAATATGGCGGGAAAATGATATAATTATTCTAAATACAAATTGTCGAAAGAGTACATTTTATTAAAAATAGTCAAAAATTCTCTATCCCTTTCCCCCTTACCCCCTTTCCCCGGGAAAGGGGGAGAATACGGGGGCTGACGCCCCTGCGACCTGTCTTGGGGCTACGCCCCAAACCCCACTCACCGAAATTATATAAACTCTTTGATGATTTGTATTTTGGAGTAGTTTTTCATGATATCAAACTTTGCTCCGATTAACAATATGACGATTTTGACAAACGAGCCAAAGGACACAATATGAAATATATTGAATACCGAGAAAAACGTGAGCATGGCACAAGGGAATTTCCGTATGCCTGCTACAGAGTGACAGAGAATTTTCCCCGTTATAATATGATTCCGCACTGGCATAACGAGTGCGAGATCATCTATGTCAGGAGCGGATATTTCGAGCTTTTCCTTGACGGTCATACACACAGGATAGAAGCAGGGTGCTGTTCGCTGATAATCGGCGGAAGTATGCACGGCGGTACACCTAAAGATAACTGTCGCTATGACTGCCTTGTATTTGATATGGCGGCTTTGCTTAAGTCAAGCCAGATATGCGCCATTCATCTGCAACCGATAATCAATCACGAAAAGCGACTGATAACGTTTTTTCCTGCAAACAGCGAGCCTGCAAAGGACGCAAGGGCAGTGACAGACGCGTTGCTTGAAAAAGAGCCGGGATATGAATTTACAGTACCCGGACGGCTTTTGTGTATGCTCGGTCATATTGTGGCAAGGCAGGAGCATTATCAGAGCGGTGAAACAGCGGCAAGCGATATAAAGAAGGTACGCCGCTTCAAGAATGTTATAAGCTATATCGAGCAGAATTATCGTAAGAACATAACGCTTGAGGAGCTTGCAAACGAGTGCGGAATGAACAGAAATTATTTCTGCCGTGCGTTCAAGGAATATACGGGCAAGACACCTGTTGAATATCTCAATTATTTCCGTATCGAATCTGCCTGTGAGCTTATCGCAAGCACCGATGAGAAGCTGATAGATATTGCGATGAAGTGCGGCTTCAACGATTACAGCTATTTCATAAAGGTGTTTAAGAGCATGAAGGGCGTAACACCGAGAGATTATTGCAGGAGAAGCTTCTGATCTATGATGTATATACTTATAGCGTTGCTTTCCGCATTCTTTGCGGCTATAACAACGATACTGTGCAAATGCGGACTGCGTGACGCAGACTCCGATGCGGCAACGGCACTGCGTACAACGATAGTGCTTGTGCTGTCGATAGCGGTCGTGTGGATAACGGGGGAATGGCACGATCTTCCTAATGTAACGGGAATGACGCTGTTGTTTCTGATACTTTCGGGCTGTGCGACGGGCGGTTCATGGCTGTGCTATTTCAAGGCGTTGAAAATGGGTGATGTAAACAAGGTCGCACCTATCGACAAATCCTCGACTGTCCTTGCTATGTTGATGTCGTTTATTTTCCTCGGCGAACAGCTGACGATGTATAAGATAATAGCGATGGTGCTTATCGGTATCGGTACGCTGATGATGAGCATACATACAGGAAAGAGCGGAACGAAAGCGGGCAGGTGGATGATATTTGCGTGGATGTCCGCAATATTCGCCGCCCTCACTTCAATCCTTGCAAAGATAGGTGTTGAGAATGTAAACTCAAACCTCGGCACTACTATAAGAACGGCAGTCGTGCTTGTTATGGCATGGATCGTAGTAGCGGCAAAGGGCAAGAAGAACGTATTTTCAGGGCTCGGCGGCAAGGCGTTCGTCTTTATCGCACTAAGCGCCGTATCTACTGCGGCATCGTGGCTGTGCTACTATTACGCACTGAAAATCGGTGACGCATCGGTAGTTGTGCCGATAGACAAGTTGAGTATACTTGCTGTCGTGCTGTTCTCAAGAGTATTCCTTAAAGAAAAGCTCACGGCAATGTCGTCTGCGGGGCTTGTGCTTATTGTTGCGGGTACGGTGTTTACGATACTTTGATTATAAAGAATATGCAGAAAAGCGGAGCGTGGGTTTCACGTTCCGCTTTATCATATTTATCTTGCTATTCTTGGGTTATCAAAATCAGTATATCCGAAATAATTTATTATAGCTGTTGTTTCTTCGGATTTGCCATATTCTGCCATCATATACTTCATGTACTCGGTTTTATTTTGTGACGGTTTTGAATATTTGTCATAATTATGGGGATACAATTAAATTTGAGTATAAGCTAAGACATCGCCGAAGCGATGTCTTGCAGTAATCACTTATCTTTCAACGATCATCAGAACGCCTTCTGCACCGACCTTGTTTTCAGGTTCTACAAGCAGATTTTCGTTAATACATTCCTCAATTGTTTTTGCTAATATTCTGACGCCTGCTATAAGTTGTGTATAGATTTGATACTCGTTCATCAGGTGTTCAGGAATGTGTGCTTTTATAAACACAGAAAGCTCAGCAGCAATTTGTTCAATAACAGTTCCCATATCATTATTGAAATCAAAAGAAAGATTATAGAAGTCCATATCGTTCTTTCTGTCAATCACAATGATCTTGGGTTCAATGACATTTCCGTTCTTTCGAAGATAGCCACATTCAAGAGCTTTGGCTGCTATTTCTTTTTCACTTTCGGACAGGTCGTCAATAGCAATTCCGCCAATGGTTCTGAGTACCATTAAGAGTTTGGGATCATGAGATAGGTTGTGACCACAATGGAAATGTTTATCAATACGCTTGCCGCAAATATTGGATACAAATACCGACTTATACCCGCCGATTGAAGTTGCATCTATATCTTCGCTGCCATAGAAATCAAACTCAGGATACTGTTCATCTGTAAATGCAACTGCAACACAAGAAAAAGGTCTATTAACAGGAACTATATCAGCGAAGTATTTGTCTGCAAGAACTTTATTTATTCTTTTTTCAAAATCCCAAACTGTTCTTGAGATCAAAGACCACATAATAAAACGTAAATCTTTCTGTTCGCTTAAATAAGGGAATGAAAGTATCTTTTCTCCATTCTGTTTTAACGTGTTTTTGATAACTTCGCAAAATTCAGGTAAATGCTTTTCGTAAATTTTATTGGCTTGGTTGTACTCATCATAATCCACCAAATGAATATTTACTGCATACTTGTCGTTCTCAAGCTTGCGGAGCATACCGTATTTCCCGTTTTCGCCGTGACATTGAATTTCCAATTCTTCTTCAATATAGGGCATAGGCACACAAAGTTCTTCAGATAGCTCTTTGGCTGACTTTGGTTTGTCTTTGCACAAGTAAATTAAGTTTTGAGAAAACATCCTTTCGGTTTTAGAACGAGGATCGTTGCCGCAAGGATTTCCGGTTCCTGAAATAGCCAATTTGATAGGCTTTAATACATACGTTCTTTCACTCATAGTTTTAACCTCTTTTCTAACTGAATTTCGCGCAGAAAACAAACGTTGCTTTACGGTGGTTTCATTGATGTTAAGTCTTGTGGCTATTTCTCTCACCTTCAGCCCATCAATGTAAAACATTACCATTACCTCTCGGTATGCCTTTGACAAAAAAGCAATTTCCTTAAAAATCCTGCTTATTTGTTCTTGTTCGGCTACTTCCTCAACAAATTCTTCTATTTCATTTTCTTTAGATGCTAACATCAAGTCGCTGTTTTCAATGCTGAACACTTGGCGTTCCGAATTTCTTTTCTCACAATAATCAGCATAAACTCTGCGAGCAACAGTCCATACAAAAGCGTAAAAATTATCAATACGTTTTTGTTTATGTATGGCTGATATTACTGCAAGAACTATATCCGAGCATAGATCTTCAGCTTCAAAAGATGTATTGCACCTGTGATAAGAAAAATGATAGATCTTATCGAGGAGATTTTTGTCATCAAGTAATTTAAGTGTTTCGTTTGTTTCCATATTGCACCTTTTTTTTCGTTTCAATCATGATTGTTACGCCTATATAGTCGGAACAATCTGAGGTTGGTTAGGTGGTTTTATAATTTTTTTCGTGACTGTGCTACTATTACGCACTGAAAATCGGTGACGCATCGGTAGTTATACCGATAGACAAGCTGAGTATACTTGCTGTCGTGCTGTTCTCAAGGGTATTCCTTAAAGAAAAGCTCACAGCAATGTCGTCGGCGGGACTTGTACTTCTCGTTGTGGGTACGGTGTTCGCGATACTGTGATTTTAACAGAATATATGAAAAAGCGGAGCGTGGGTTTTACGTTCCGCTTTTTATGTTGCATTTTATAGGGAATAGCCCAGTGCTTTTGCTTTTAGTGATTTTCGGTTTGCCGAAAGCGTTAGTAGGGTGTGCGTAAGCACCCGCCGGTAACGTAAGTTACACAAGTCGCAAGCTTTAAGAACGGCGAATTGGTGGCATCAGCATGATGCTTTGGTAACGTCTACCCACTTCTCATATCCCGAACACTTTTCAAGCTCAGAAATAGTAAGCTCGATAGCACTGTTGGAGCTTCCGCAGGCAGGAAAGACCGTTTCGTACTTTTTCAGCGACTCGTCAAGATAAACGGCTACTCCGTCATTTACGGCAAAAGGACATACGCCGCCGACAGCGTGACCGATAAGTTCTGTCGCCTGATCTGCGGTAAGCATTTTTGCCTTTGCGCCGAATGCGTGGCGGTACTTGGCATTGTCAATCTTTACATTGCCTGCCGTTACAACGAGTATCGGGCTGTCACCGAGCATAAACGATAAGGTCTTTGCTATTCTGCAAGGCTCGGTGTGAAGTGCGTGAGCGGCAAGTTCGACTGTTGCGCTCGACTCGGACAGATCTGTTATTCTGTCCTCTATGCCGTAAGCCTTGAAATATTCCTTTACTTTTTCAAGTGACATTTTAGCTCTCTTTCCTTTATCAGGCTATATAAGGACGCAGTGCGTCCAGCAGCATATTAAAATTTGCGTATTGATGTGGGAATGCTCCGAAAGCCATTTTCGGCGCTATCTGCACCGTCGTCCTGAAATCCTTACCATCCGTCATAAGCGTAAATTCAAGCTTGTACTGACCGATAAGCAGCTTTTTTATCTTAAGCCTCTTTATAGCGGTAAGCGGACACGAGCCGCAGTTGCCGTCGCCTATAAGATCATAGCGTATCATAAGCAGTCTGCCCTTGTCGGTAATGGCTAAATAGCCATAGTCCATTACGTTCGGCAGAAAGGATTTATCGTTGTAGACGCAGTATACGGGAAACATTGCGACTTCATCGGTATACAGCACCTTTACAAGCTGTGCGTGCATATCCGCTTCATCATATTTCAGCTTCATATTACTTGTTGCGTAGGTCGATTACACGCTTTGCCTTGCCCTCAAAACGTTCAATCGTCTTTGGCTCAACAAGCGTGACCTTTGTATCAATGCCGAGTACGGTCTTAAGGTTGTGATGAATATTCTTCTGTAAGTTCGACAGCGATTCAAGGCTCTCAAGTACGCTTCCGTCAACAAGCTCACACTTGACCTCCAGTCTGTCACTGCTTCCCTCGCGGGTAACAACGAGCTGGTAGTGGGGAGCGATCTGTGGGATAGTCATAATAACGCTTTCGATCTGTGACGGGAATACATTTACGCCTCTGATCTTCAGCATATCGTCGCTTCTGCCGGAGGGCTTGCTCATACGGGCGTGAGTTCTTCCGCATTCGCACTTTTCGTAGGTGATAGAAGTAATATCCTTTGTACGATAACGCAGAACCGGGATAGCCTCCTTTGAAAGTGTTGTTATAACAAGCTCGCCCTTTGAGCCTTCGGGGAGAACCTCGCCCGTTTCGGGGTTGATGATCTCGGGGAGGAAGTGATCCTCGTTGAAGTGCATACCGCAGCGCAGTGAACATTCGCCCGAAACGCCCGGTCCCATAAGCTCGCTCATACCGTAGTTGTCGGTGGCAAGCAGGTGAAGATAGTCTTCTATCTGCGCTCTCATTTCGGGAGTGCATCCCTCTGAGCCGAACAGACCGAGTCGGAGCTTGAGCTCATCTCTGCCGATACCCATTTCTTCTGCGACCTCGCCTATTCTCATAGCGTATGAGGGTGTAGCGACAAGTGCCGTTGTGCCGAAGTCCTTCATTAGCATGACCTGCTTTTCAGTGTTGCCCGATGAGCAGGGAACAACCGTAGCGCCTATCTTTTCAAGGCCGTAATGCAGACCGAGCGCACCCGTGAAAAGTCCGTAGCCGAATGCGATCTGCACTATGTCTTCATCTGTAGCGCCTGCGGCTGTAACAAGTCTTGCAACGCAGTCAGACCACATATCAAGGTCGTTCTTTGTATAGCCTACAACGGTGGGCTTGCCTGTTGTACCCGATGAAGCGTGCAGACGTGTTACGTTTTTGAGCGGTGTTGCGAACATACCGAAAGGATAGTTGTCACGGAAATCCGCCTTAGTAGTATAAGGTATGTACTGTATGTCCGACAGCGCCTTTATCTTGGTGCAATCAAAGCCGACTTCATCAAACTTCTTTTTGTACAGCGGTACATTGTCATAACAGTATTTTGTTATGTGCTTCAGTTTTTCAAGCTGGAGCTTTTCAAGCTCGGCTCTCGGCATAGTTTCAATATCTTTCTGGAAAAAACTCATATTATAACCCTCTTTTTTATTCTTCGCTCTCGGTGTATGCACAGCTGAAACCTGTGAACTGTGCCGTACCTCCTACAGCGTATAATCCTGTCATTGTTCCCGTGAAACCGCCCGAAACCTCGCTTGTCAGATATTTCACCTGACCGCTTCCGAGATATGTTTCGGTGTCGCCGCATTTCACAAAGAAATTATAATTATAATGGTCGGCTCTGACGATAAGCGTTGCGTTGTCGGCATTTACCGCAACTCTGTTCTGCTCGTGCTTTATTCCGCCGATGTTGAGCTTCAGTATTGCAAAAGTGCCGTCCGCCGTCTTTTTAAGCGCAATGTCGTAATGCTCGTTCTCGCACATATACATTGTGACACCGCCCTCGCCGTCATCGCAAAGCTTTACGTCAACACAAAGCTCCATATCAAAGTCACGCTGACGCATTGCGATAAAAGTAGGTGAATCCATATCGTCAAGCGTCAGATCAGTACCGCAAAGCTCGTACTTGTCCGCAGACAGCTTATAGTTTTCGGGATGATACTTACGCAGATAGCACCAGTCAACGGCAGGGTCTGTATTGCCGAATGTGAACACGGGCAGCTTATCCTGAGTAAAATCGCCCTTCATTTCATATTGTGCGTCCGTTGTGCCGTCAAGACCGGCGAACAGCCTGCCGCTTTCGTCAAAGTGTGCAGGGGAGAGGAAAACCTCTCTGCCAAGGCTGTGGAACGGCATCCATATGCCCATCTGTCTGAAGCCGAGACTTAATATATGCCAGTCACCGTTCTTGTCCTGTATCAGATCTCCGTGACCGATACCCTGTATTATGTACGGCGCTTTGTTGCGGTTTGTGAGTATGGGGTTGTTGTCGCCTGTGACATACTCGCCCCATATATCGTCTGATACGGCATATGTAATCATATGACCGTATTCTGTGCCTCCCTCTGCCGCCATAAGATAATATTTTCCGTTTATCTTATAAACGTGGGGGCTTTCAAGATAACGTCCGCCCGAACCTTTCCAGATAGACTTGCTGTGCGAGAGCTTCTTACCTGTTGCAATGTCGATCTCACACTGTACAACGCCGCCCTCGCCGTAGTCGTCCTGTCCGTTGCTGATAAAGAATGTTCTGCCATCCTCAAAGTACAGCGACGGGTCGATACCGCCCTGATCGACTTCGATAGGGTCTGACCATTCACCATAGATGTCATCGGTATAAACATAGAAGTTCCTGTGGGTGGTGTCATTTGTAGTCACCATATAGAATCTGCCGTTGTTATAGCGGATAGTGGGTGCGAATACACCTCCTGACGCAGGTATCTTGTCAAGCATTACCTGTTCGGGACGTGTCAGCACATAGCCTATCTGCTTCCAGTTCACAAGGTTGTCGCTCTCGAATAGTGCAACACCTGGGAAATACTGAAAGGTGCTTGTTACCAGATAATATTTTCCGTTTGCAAAACAGACGGAGGGGTCGGGGTAGAAGCCTTTCAGCACGGGGTTTTTGTATATCATGCTCAAATACCTTTTCTGAAATCTAAAATAAATTTATGCGTACTTTAATAGTATACCGCTTAAAAGTGCGAATGTCAATACATAAATGCACGGTACAGAAAAACTCCCGGACGGAGCACCGACCGGGAGCAGAATATTTCATTTTCAGCGGAAGCTGTCTTTTTATCAATACATTCCGCCCATGCCGCCCATGCCGCCTGCGGGCATTGCGGGAGCAGGATTTTCTTCCTTCTTGTCAGCAACAAGGCTCTCTGTTGTAAGAACCATAGATGCAACTGAAGCGGCGTTCTGTAAAGCTGAACGTGTTACCTTTGCGGGATCTACGATACCTGCGGCAATCATATCACCGTATACTTCCTTCTGAGCATCGAAGCCGTAGCCTACCTTGCCTTCACGACGGATAGTGTCGATAATAACAGAGCCTTCAAGACCTGCGTTTACTGCGATCTGACGAACAGGCTCTTCAAGTGCACGGAGAACTATCTTAGCACCTGTCTTTTCGTCACCCTCAAGGGTAGCGATAAGAGCTTCAACAGCGGGCATAGCATTGATAAGTGCTGTACCGCCGCCTGCTACGATACCTTCCTCTGCGCCTGCCTTAGCGGCTGCAAGAGCGTCTTCTATACGGAGCTTCTTTTCCTTCATTTCGATTTCTGTAGCAGCGCCGACCTTGATAACCGCAACACCGCCGGCAAGCTTTGCAAGTCTTTCCTGGAGCTTTTCCTTGTCAAATTCGCTTGTTGTGTTTTCGATAGCGGCTCTGATCTGTGCAATTCTAGCCTGAATCTGCTCTGTTGAACCTGCGCCGTTTACAATCGTTGTGTTTTCCTTCGAAACTGTTACGCTCTTAGCGCGACCGAGCTGATCGATAGTTGTATCCTTAAGCTCAAGACCAAGCTCTGATGTGATAACTGTACCGCCTGTAAGAATTGCGATATCCTGTAACATTTCCTTACGTCTGTCGCCAAATCCGGGAGCCTTTACGCCAACGCATACGAATGTACCACGCAGCTTGTTGAGGATAAGTGTTGTAAGAGCCTCGCCCTCGATGTCCTCAGCGATGATAAGCAGCTTCTTACCTGCCTGTACTACCTGTTCAAGTAAGGGCAGAACGTCCTGAATGTTGCTTATCTTCTTGTCTGTGATAAGGATATAAGCATCGTCAAGGTTTGCTGTCATCTTATCTGTATCTGTTGCAAAGTAAGGTGAAATGTAGCCTCTGTCAAACTGCATACCTTCAACTACTTCGCTGTAGGTTTCTGCTGTCTTGCCTTCTTCAAGAGTAACAACGCCATCTGTTGTAACCTTTTCCATAGCCTCTGCGATCAGCTTACCTACATTCTCATCGCCCGATGAAACTGTAGCTACACGGGCAATGCCATCGCTGTTCTCAATAGCCTTTGAGTTCTTCTTTATCTCAGCTACTGCTGTGTCAACTGCCTTTGCGATACCGCGCTTAACGTCCATGGGGTTAGCGCCTGCGGCGATGTTCTTCATACCCTCTCTGATAAGAGCCTGAGCGAGCAGTGTAGCTGTTGTTGTACCGTCACCTGCGGCATCGTTTGTCTTTGTCGAAACTTCCTTTACGAGCTGTGCGCCCATGTTCTCAAAAGGATCTTCAAGCTCGATCTCCTTAGCGATAGTAACACCGTCGTTTGTGATCAGCGGAGCGCCGAACTTCTTGTCAAGCACTACATTTCTACCCTTAGGACCGAGTGTAATTTTTACTGTGTTTGCGAGCTGGTCGATACCTGCCTGTAAAGCCTTGCGGGCTTCTTCACCGTATATGATCTGTTTAGCCATTGTGAATGTTCCTCACTTTCAATTATTCTACAACTGCGAGGATATCTTCCTCACGCAGTATTGTGTATTCTTCGCCGTCAACCTTGACCTCTGTTCCCGAGTACTTGCTCATAAGAACCTTGTCGCCGACCTTAAGCTGAACGGGAACAAGCTTGCCGTCAACTGTCTTGCCCGGACCTACTGCTACAACTTCTGCAACCTGTGGCTTTTCCTGTGCGGCGCTTGTAAGAATTATGCCACCCTTTGTTGTTTCTTCTGCTTCGAGCATCTTGATAACTACTCTGTCCGATAACGGTTTGATCGTCATTTTGAATGACCTCCTTGTTATATTTGCTGTCACTTTTTATCTGTGACGGTGCTTTTGATTTTTTAACCTGTTAGCACTCTTTGCGTTTGAGTGCTAACCACTGAATATTATTGTAATCACTTTACGCATAAAAATCAAGGGGTAAAATGTGAAAAGTGATAATTTTGTTAGATTAACATAAAAGTCGCTCGGAGTATTGATAATTATTTAGGCAAATTTACACATATAATTGACGGATTTTTTGAAAAAGGTGTTGAAAAAAGGTGCGGAGGGCTGTATAATATATAGAGATATCGGGCGATGCGTCATTTATCGCCTTAATATTTAATATTGTGTACTTTACGGAGGCACGGAAATGTCAAAGAAGATTTTTATAGCCTGCGACAACGAGCATATATCGGATTTTATATCGAACTATGCTGCAAAAGAGGGCTTTACTGTCAGAGCAATATGCGATATAAGTGAAGATACACAGCACGTTGTTCGTGAATGCTGTATGCTTCACCCCGATATAATCATACTCGGCGGCTGTTATCTTGATGCAGAGCAGAAGTGCCGCCTTTCATCGCTTATGTCAGATATATATACACTGAAAAATGACGGCAGCGAGCATTCTCTGTCACTGCCGCTTGACATAGCACAGCTTTCAAAGGTATTTGAAAAGTATGATAAAAAGAAGGCGGGGGAGTATGATACACTTGTAATTGACAATGAGAATAATTGCGTCAGAGTGGGGAGCAATGAGTATCAGATAGGACTAAACGAGCTTGAGATACTGCGTTGCCTGATAGCTAATCCGAACCGTGTTTTCAGCAAGGAGCAGCTTGCTTATGAGGTGTTCGGTCCCGATGCAAAGGGCAGTGACGCACTGGTCGAAGAATCTGTCAGCCTGCTTAAGTCAAAGCTTGACGGCTTATCGTCCAAGTGGAGCATAAGGCTTATATGGGGCGTAGGATACAAGTTTGAGGTGAATGTTCAGTAGTCAAAGCACAAAGGTGGGAAGCAGTATATGATGTTTATGTCTATGATGATGGTCAGTGGATTTTTGCTGGTAGTCGGCACTTTCCTTCTGATCATTGTTCCGCTTGCAATCGGATTACCGCTACTCATAACCGGAGTATTGCGCAGGAAAAAATGTCTTGCCGCAGGCATAAAGCCGCGTAAGGCATCTATAATCGCGGGCGGTATATTCTGTGGAATACCGGTAGCGGTGGTAACGTTTATAGTTGCGATGTTTGCGGTAGGCGTGGTAAGACTTGCAATAAACGATATGCAGTATAACAATGTTGTTGAGTACTGGAAAGCCGGCGACAACGTTATGCAATCGGTAATATGGGATTACTGCGATATCCGTGAGGAATATCTTAAAGCCGCCGAAAGCGGCAACAGAGAGGTACTTGTTGCGCTGTACAGCGATAATGCAAAGGCACAGCCCGATTTTGATAAGCAGATAGATGAATTTATGTCGGCTTATCGCAAAGGCTTTCTTAAAATACTGAAAAACGGCGGATCGGAACGTTCAAATATACAGAGCTATGAATATCCGATCAATGATAACACAGTTTATCAATATGACGATATCCTTTGCCTTGGCAGCGGCGGAAAGATATACGGTATGCTGTTTCTTTCGTGCAGGAGCGATGCTAACGATGCAGGAAATATCGGTATGCACAGCGTGCGTATCTACAGTGCCGATATTGCCGCCGATGAGCTTAAAACAGGGATAAGAAAACCGCTGACTGCCGCATCTTTTGAAGTAAATGACAATGTTTCCGATGATATGACGATTATCGGAAATGAGATATCCTACACGGACAGCGACAGTCTTGTTATCGATCTTGATACAGCCTTGAATGCGATAAAGGAAAACGACACGATAGACGGCTTTACAAAGGCGGTCGGAAAACCGTTTACTGTGTGGAAAAATCCTGATACCTCCGTGTGGAGGATAAACAGTGTTGCTGATTGCCCGGATAACGATATGTCCGGATATCTGATAGTGATTTATAGCGATGACGGATCGATTAAAGCCTCTGACAGCTATATAGCCTATGAGAATGATAACAGGGTCTATCTTTCGGCATTTGACTGCTATTCTCCCGACAGCTGCGAGCTGTATCAGTAGGATATATAAACAAATACGGCACGACTTTCATTATGACAGTCGTGCCGATTTTATTATTGCCGATACTTCAATAAAAACGGCGCAGCCTGTTGACTGCGCCATCGGTTTTATTCACTGAATTCGTTCTTAACACTGTCAAGTGCCGCTATGATAACCTTATCCATATCATAGTACTTGTACTGTCCGAGTCTGCCGCCGAAGATAACGTCCTTGCGTGTATCTGCGAGAGCCTTGTACTTCTCATACAGTGCATTGTTCTTATCATTGTTTACAGGGTAGTACGGCTCAACACCGGGCTTCCACTCTGCGGAATATTCGCGGCTGATAACCGTCTTTTCCTGCTTGCCGAACTCAAAGTGCTTATGCTCGATTATTCTTGTATAAGGAACTTCTCTGTCGGTGTAATTTACAACCGCGTTGCCCTGATGGTTTTCCTCGTCAAGTACCTCTGTTTCAAAGCGTACAGAACGGTACTCAAGCGGACCGTATTCAAATCCGAAGAACTCATCGATCTGACCTGTGTATACAGTCTTGTCGGCAATGTCGGGATTTTCCTTGATAAACTCAAAATAATCGGTGCCTGTCTTTACATCAGAGCCTGCGAGCATTTTTTCGATTATCTGTGTATATCCGCCCATCGGGATACCCTGATAGCGGTCGTTGAAGTAGTTGTTGTCATAGATAAATCTGAGCGGAAGACGCTTGATTATGAATGACGGAAGTTCTGTGCAGGGTCTGCCCCACTGCTTTTCGGTATAGCCCTTGATGAGCTTTTCGTAAACATCTGTTCCGACAAGCTTAAGTGCCTGTTCTTCGAGGTTTTTCGGCTCTGTTATACCGAGGTCTTCGATCTGCTTTGCTATAATTGCCTTAGCCTCAGCGGGAGTCTTGATACCCCACATCTTGCTGAATGTGTTCATATTGAACGGCAGGTTATAAAGCTCGTCCTTGTATGACGCAACGGGAGAGTTGATATAGTTGTTGAACTCCGCAAACTGATTTACATACTCCCAGATAGCCTTATCCGAGGTATGAAAAATATGTGCGCCGTACTTGTGTACATTGATATCCTCCACCTTTTCGGTATAGATATTGCCTCCAATGTGGTTGCGCTTGTCGATAACAAGGCACTTCTTGCCTCTCTTGTTTGCTTCGTATGCAAAGACCGCACCAAACAGTCCCGCACCGACAATAAGATAATCGTAATGTGACATTTTAGTTCCTTTCTGCTTTATTATTGCGTGATTTACTTTCGTAATCAAATACAGTATTGCTTTCACCGGTTTTTTTGCTGAATATTGCATTTTTCAGCCAGTTCAGCGAGTTGCTTCGTATTTCATCAAGCTTTTTGTCCGGTTCAGTATAGTCAAGGCTATCCAGCAGGTCTGCATTTTCGCTCAATGCGCCGGGTGTATTGAATAAACGGTATATCAGATCCAGCGGTGTAAGCAGGGATACAAATCTTGCAGCACCTCTTTTTTCGTTTGTCAGTGTGATAAACGGCTTTTTGAAGATAAGAGAGAAAATCGTGCCGTGGAACGAATCAGTCACAACGCTGTCGGCGTGTGAGTAATACCACATCCAGTCGTAAAGCGTAACTTCTTTCTTTATCTCAATATTTGAAGACTCAGGTAAATGCATCTTTTCGACATTTATCTTGAACTCTGTGGGAAGCTCATCTAAAAGAACAATTATCTTAGTATTCTTTTTTTCCGATATGATCTTTAAATTTGCCGCAATATCCTCGTTAGGATCAAGAATATATGCAAGGATATACTTTTCGTCCTCTTTTTGTTCAGCCATATCGATGAGCTTTTGATACTCCTCAATGGGACAAAGGAAAGTAGGATCGCAGACTTTTTCGACATCGGATACACCAAAGTCGTTTGTTGCGATATCATACGACATATCATCTCTTACCGAAACATGGTCGAAATTTCTGAGATTATTTGAACTGATAAGCTTTTCTTCCTCTGTTCCTTCATAAGGAATGCCAAAAGAAGTGCCGTATGCGATCTTTTTCTTCCTGTCCTCGACAAAATCAAGGTAGTACATCTGTCTGTACGGTCTGCTGAGGTAAATGTTCCAGAGCTGATCCGAGCCTACTATAAACGTGTCGCAGTGCGCGTTGAGCTTATTAAGGTCATTCAGCGGATAAACAAGGCTCACATCATAGAAATTCTTAGCAACAAGTCTTGGATGCGTCTTGTTGTAGTTATCAGAAGGAGGCGTAAGCGGATTGTTTATCATAAGGACCGATAAGTGGAGCGTATTTGTAAGCGTCTGGTGAAGGGCGTAGTAAGTCGCCATACTTCCGTAGTTTCTTCCGTACCACAGTCCGATAACGCCGATATCGAATTTTCTGTTCAGCGCATAGTCTACCGATTTGCGGAATGACTGCCCGTCAAGCATCGTGTAGAACCAGCGTCTGCCCGAGGGTATATTCATCTTTCTTCCGAAGCGGTTGTGATGTCTGAGGAAATCATACGGTATGGGCTCGCAAAGCTTCATCCTGTCTTTTATCTGACCAAAGACCTTCTCGCCCTTATTATTATTGATAAGAATAGCGCTTGTTCCCTTGTGGTCGTTGTAATTGACGTTGAACTGTGATACACCCCAGCAGTCACCGATAGATATATCACCCTGTCTTGGAGCGGAAGCAAACATACAGTCGCCGCATATGTCCTTGAGCGCAACACCGCTGTGCATAGCTTTTTCGTATTCGTCAAACTTGAAGTTGCTTGGTACTTCTGTGCCGTCCTTCAGAAAAGCGATCTGATTGAATGAACTGTATCCGAATTTCTTTGTTCTGAATTTAAAGTCGGCAAGATTTTCAGTACCATACTTTTCTTCAATATAACGGCTGAATGATTTTTGTGACGGTGCACCGTGACATACAAGATCCACCGTGATGAGGTTGTCATAATGCTTTTTGCCGAGCATACCGTATAAACCTGCTACCTGGCACGGACAACCGGTAAATAATACAAGCTTGTTTTCGTCAAGGAGCTCTTTTACTTTTCTGAAAGTATCGCCGAGATAGCTCTGAACATATTTTGAGCCTCTTAGCTTTCCGAGGTCGTCCTTATTATCAACGATAATATGCTGTACTGTGAAATCCTCACCGAGAGTTGCGCCGGCAACATATCCTCCGTTGTCGATTATATGCTCTGCGATAAGTGTAAACATACCGCCCGAGGAGCTGTTCATTCTTATCTCATCGTCAGCCATGGTTGCATAGCACTTAGGGTTAGAAGTATTTGTATATTTTGTGCTCATAACGGGGCAGGCACTGACGCACTTTTTGCATTTTATGCATTTTCCGTTATCTATTACAGGAGTAACAAAACCCTGCTCATCCCGACTGAGCGAAATTGCGTTTACGGGACAGGCATTGTAACAAGCCGTGCAACCTATGCAGTAGCTGTGCTTAAGATCATTTATTGTGACGGGCTTATCTGTGAGTATTATAGGGTCAGGAACAACAGGTGTCAGAGCAGAATTGGCAGGTTTAGATGCAGATGCCTTTTTAGGCGCAGCATTTTGCTGCTTGGGAGCGGGTGGCATAGTGTTGGTGAAAAATGCTCTTTTGGCTGCGATAAGTGTGCGGATTATCCTGTTGTTTCTGTTCATATTCCAAGGTACTCCTTCCAGAATTTTTCCGTTGTCATCTGAGCAAACTTATCGGAATACTGTTTTTCTATTAAAGCGTGATTTTTCTTGTAGTTCTTGCTTACCTTATTGAAACGCTTGATAAGCGCAAAGCAGCGTTTTCTTGACATTTTGCGTACATACGCTGTGCCGTGCTTGCGGTCTACGGCAATAAGTGTCTTTCTGCGGTAGTTTTTGCCCGGAACAAAGAACCAGTCATATGAAATAACCTCAGGGTAGTTCCTTAACATGAAACCGGGTAAAAGGTGACCGTTGATGGTCATCATATAAAACAGTTTCTGTAACTTATTTATGTGTCTGTAAGCATAAGGGTCATCTCTTCCGGCGTTGGGGTAGTCTGTAAGCTGTGCAAAAGGAACCATTTTTTCGTTCTTGGCATTGTGCTCCTTGAGCGACTGCTCGCCGTCAAGGTTCATAAACCAATCGGGACCCTTCATAAAATCGTCGATAGAGTCGATAAGTAACTCCGCATTGTTATATGCAAATCTGGTTATTTCCTTCCAGAACTGAGTCTTGATTCTTGCATAGAAATCTATATCCTTGCATATGCCGCCGGCAGCCTGTATCACGAAGCTGTTTCTGTGTACCTGATAAAGCTCCATTGCGGCATTGAACTTGCCGGCAAAACCGACGTGCCAGATGCATATACCGTTTAATGTAAGGAAGCCGGGATTGTTTCTCAAAGAAAACTCTACGTCATCGCCTCTTACAAAGACAGGCAGAGGTAAGCCGTTTTCCTCTATATGAGAAACGGGAATACAGCAATACCACCAGCCGGCATATGAGCTGTCCTGCTTTTTATCAAAATAATTTTCATTCTGTACGATATCAACTATGCTTCTCATATCGAATGCAGGCTTAAGCGGACCGTATGAGCCGTCTTCTTTATGAACATAGCCGACATCCTCATACTGTCTTTCTCTTATATCATAGTCAAACATCGCGCCGCTGACAAAGCAGTCCTTATATTCGTCCTTGACAATTCTGAGCAGATAGAATGTTCTGAAAAGGCTCTCGGGCATGATCATAACGTCGTCGTCCATCAGCAGAACATGAGTCTGCTTTTCGGGAAGAGCCATAGCTTCTATCATACCTCTTGTAAAGCCGCCCGCACCGCCGACATTGGGGTTGGGGTATACCTTCAGATCCTCGCAGTTGTAAGCCTCGGGGTCAAGTGCACGTTCGTTGTCTATTACATGAACGAACAGATTGCCCTTAAGGTCACTGCCTTCGCACAATACCTTCGATTTTAACATAGCTATATTATGCTTGATATAGTCCTGCTTCTTGAAAGTAGTGGTAGCCAGAGAGATCTTTACATTTCTGATATCCTTTTCTTCAACGTCAGAAGAATAATATCCGCCGTATATCTCAACATCGCTGAGAGCTACTACCTTGAAGCCGATCAGCTTTTTATTGCTTTCGGGAATTTCGATTTTGATAAGCTCTCTGTTTTCTGTTTCATAAGTTTTATTTACAATAAGATTATAATTGATGTTTTCGGAATTACGATATATCTCATAGAGCTCTATGGCAAAGTGACCTTTTATATCCAGTACAAGCGAAAAATCGCGGGCATTGGTGTATTCTTTCCATCTTCCGAGCTGAAAACAGTTGTAATATGTCTTGAAGTCAGCTGTCTTATACTGAGGCAGTATATGGCATTTGTTCTTCGGATCATACACGAAAGGCGAGGTAAAGTCTTTACTCTTAGTCATCAGCTCTGCGTAAGGCAGAAAATTGGAATCCTGTTCCTTGTGAAGGACAATATTTTGCAGTTTAACTTCTTTCATATTTGTTATCTTCCTCATTTTTCTTGCGGAGAACAGCTTAAATTTTATGTCTGTCATGTCAATTCCAGAAAAGCATTCCCCAAATTATCATAAAAATTATATCATAGCTTAATCAGTTTGTCAACAATTACGCAACATCTGAGCTTGTTTAAGTAAATTTTACTTAACAAAACCCATGCGATCGCCAATGCTTTTACCTTTGGCGGCTTTGCTTTGCAGACCGTTAAAATGAAAAAGCGATGCTTCGGTTCGTTTATGCGCGGATTTTATACCGATGCGCCGCTATTGCTTACGCTTCCATTTTCTTGCTATAAGCAGCGCATACCTCTTTTGCCGTTCCCTGCATTACCGGAGTGCCGTGGTCAAGCCACAGAGCTTTATCGCAGAGCTGTTCGATAGACTTCATATTATGCGACACATATAGCAGTGTAGTACCGTTCTTGAGCATATTGCGCATACGTTCCGAGCATTTCTTCCTGAACTTTATGTCGCCTACCGAGAGTATTTCATCGGCAATGAGTATATCCGGCTGTACGGACGTAGCTATAGAGAAGCCGAGTCTTGCTTTCATACCGGAAGAGAAATTCTTTACCGGTGAGTCAAGAAAGTCTTTAAGCTCTGAAAACTCAACGATATCATCAAACTTATCCTCAATAAAGCTCTTTTTGTATCCGAGCAGAGTTCCGTTAAGATAGATATTCTCTCTTGCTGTCAGATTTGGGTCGATACCTGCGCCGAGCTCTATCAGTGCAGCTACCGAGCCTTTTACGTCTACCGTTCCCTTGTACGGCTTAAGAATGCGGCTTATCACTTTAAGCAACGTTGATTTGCCCGCGCCGTTTGTGCCGACAAAGCCCCAGGCTTCACCTTTTTTGATCTGAAGATTTATGTCCTTCAATGCGATAAATTCCTGAAACATAAGTTCGTGGCGGAGCACTCTGACTACATATTCTTTAATATTATCCACTTTCATATTTGCTTTGTTAAAGCGGACCGTAACATTGTTTACATCTATAATATAATCTTCCATACCGACACCTCCGTCATACATAGAGAATAAACTTGTCCTGCTTATCTCTGAAAATTACAGTACCAAGCACAAAGAACAGTGCGGCATATCCTACACCGAGGATTATTGTATTCATATCTGAGATATGACCGGAATAAGCGATGTCCCTGAATTGCTTTATATAAATATACAGCGGATTGAAGTTTTCGACCAGCAACTGCATCCATCGCGGCAGAATATCAACGGGATAGAATATAGCCGATGCGTACATCCACATTGTGGTAAAGGCGTTGTATATATATCTTGTATCACGGAAGAAAACGTGCATCTGGGCAAGGAAAAATCCCAGCCCGCAGGAAAAGATATAAGCTTCTGCGGTAACAAGCGGAAACAGCAGCATTGTCCAATAGAAAGGAGATCCCGTGAATATCAGAACTATAAGCAGTGCTCCCAGCGACAGAACATAGTCTACCATACAGCTCGTTACTTTGGAAAGCGGGAACATATATTTGGAAACATACGTTTTTTTCAGCAGCGCGGCATTCGATGTGATACCGTCCATTGCCTTGTTAGTAGAGCTTACCACAAAGTCATAGAGTGTTCTGCCGACGAGAAGATAAACAGGGAAATTGGGTATATTCCTGTCAAACAGTTTAGAGAATACAACATACATAACTATCATTATGAGAAGCGGATTAAGAACGCTCCATACATAACCGAGTACACTGCGTCTGTATTTCAGCTTAAGATCTCGTGTAACGAGCTGTATAAGCAGATCCTTGTAGTGCCTTACTTCAAGAAATCCGCCGGTTTTATCCTTGCGAACAAGTGTCATTTTTACCTCCGTCAGTCAAAGCTCTTATTGTGTCTTACTTTGTTATAAAGCTTTGAATTAAGAATTTTATTGTATCCGTTAAGTCCTATGTGCAGTCTGTTGAGCGTCTTTAATATCTTACAGTGCTTTCTGCTCATTTCATATACCGTATGATATTCCTTGTCCATAAAGCTCATCATTTCATCCGCTCTTTTTCTGCCTGCCTTTCTGTCCTTATCGCAAAGCAGGGAAGTAACAAGAAAGCTCAGCAGGAGCAGATGTGTTTTCTTTGCACAATAAAGCGAAGCCGCACCGGTAAAGTCTTTGCCCTCTGCGGTCATACGTTTAAGCACTGTTTCGGTGTGCCCTATGCGCTTGAGTTGATTTTCAGCAGACACGCTCTGCGTAACATCGCCTATGCGGTATTCGTAAATGAACAGATCAAGCGGCAAAATGCTTTTTGCTTTACTGCACGGGAATGTAGCATACTCGTGATCCTCATAGAACACCTTTTCGCTCATCTTTATTCCCTCGCTTCTGTAGAAGTCGGTGCGGTAGGTTATACCGTGGAATGTCAGACTGCGGTCAAAGTTTTTCCACTGAGTCATTATCTCGTCCATAGTGTATTCTTTACCGAACTGCGGCGGGAAGCAACGCCAGCTTTTAACTTCGCCGTTTGAAATATTTATTGTATGATGCGGTGTCAGAACGACATCTGCCGCAGTGTTTTCAAGCGCCTTTACAAATGCGGGTATGTTTTCGGTGAGAAACCGGTCGTCTGCGTCAAGCACCTTAAGATACTTGCCCCGTGCCTTTTCGCTTCCGACGTTTATACCTGAGCCGTGACCGCCGTTTTCCTTATTTATAAGGCTTATCGAGCCGGGGTATTTTGCGACATATTCTTCAGCGATCTTTTCACACCCGTCCGTTGAACCGTCATTGACGACTATTATATCAAGCTTGTCGATACATTCGCATAAAAGCGAATCAAGACATTTTGCCAAAAACGGTTTGCTGTTGTAGGACGGGATTATAATACTGAGTATCTTATCCATTATTTTTTACCTTTTTTAAGTTTAGTCAGTCTGTTTTCCTTGATACCTTTTACCGTATATGAAAAAGCCCTTAACATACTCATGCCTGAGAGCTGTTTCCTTTTTGCAAAAGCATAGTACGCGGCGTAAAGTACCGACAGCGGCAGACCCATTATATAGCGCGTTGTATTTCCGCGGTTGACAAAAAACTCCTCATCAAAGCCTTTGAACCATGTTGACTGCGTCTGTGCCACCGATGCAAGCCTGAACGGGTAGTGATATATCCTGAGCTTTGCTTTACGACACTGCGTCAGAAAGCGGAACTCCTCCTCCGCGCCGTTGCCTGAGCCTGCACCCATATTTTCGTCGAACAGTACGCCCGAGGCAAGTAACTTTTCGCGCCTGAATGTTATCTGCCACGAGCTTACACTCATAAGGTCGATATAACCGAGCCTCTTTATGCTGTTGCCCCATTTGAGCGGTCGGTCGACCATATCGAATATTATGATATCCGCATCCGGGAGCGCGTCATAAGCGCTCAATACGGCTTTTTCGTATCCTTCATTGAATATCTCATCGTCATCGCAGATTATACATATATCCGCCTGCGATTTCGATATTGCGAGGTTGCGGCTTTTGGTAAGTCCTCTGTCAGTCACCGAAAACGTGCGTAGAAGCGCGTTGCAGATATTCTCTTCTTTATAGTTTTCCTCATCGCACTGATTTATTATAACAGTGTCCGAGGTGATATGAGAACGCTTTATCATTTCTTTGCTGTCGGAAAGGAACATACACGACAGAAGTATCTCAGTCTTTGCCAAAATTTCAGCTCCTTGAATTACGGCAATATACGGTTTTGCCGTAAGCAACATTTATTCTATTATACAACGGTCGCTTTTAAAAGTCAATCGACATTATTCTATAGTATTTTGCCGCATAGACGACAGAATATATGCGTTTTACATAAAAAAAGGGGTTGCTACGCAACCTGCAAAAAGAAAAAGTGAGCCGAAGCGCAAAAGATAGTGCGCTCGGCTCACTTTTTTGCTATGTGGAGAAAGGTTGCCTTTAGTACGTTTCAGTTATACCGTATTAGTAATTAACATTAGATAGCAGTCTACCGATAGTGCTTTTCGTGGGATAGCACTTTTCGGGTTCGCTATTCCATTTGATAACGTTGCTGCTATGTGCGAG
>DOQG01000049.1 GCA_003512525.1 Oscillospiraceae bacterium
CGGTGACAGTGCAGTTGCACTGATTTACTCACGAAATTATTAACACCTTGCAAGCACGGAAAATGTTTTTAGAGATGCCGGCACTATATTTATTGTTTTGACGTTTTTACAATATATTACATTGTAATTTTAGTAAATTTTTGGAAGCAAGAAATTGTGCCACAACCCCATTTCGCTATCCGCAATATATCATCGTCACTCTTCGTCTGTATTTTCCTCTTCCTGCGTATCCTTACGGTTCATTTCAATCTCAAGCAGAGGTCTTAACAGCGAATATCTGAGCATCTTTCTGTCGTTATCCACCATAGTCTTTACAAGCTGTTTTGTGCCTATGACTATTATCATCTTCTTGGCTCTGGTAACACCTGTGTAGAGCAGATTTCTGTACAGCAGATTTTGTGTAAAACCCGTTATCGGAATGATCACGGCATCATACTCACTGCCCTGACTCTTGTGTATCGTGATAGCGTAGGCGTGTTCAAGCTTTCTCAGCATTTCGGAGGTGTATATCGCCATTCTCCCCTCAAAGTCTATCGTCACATTCTGAGAAAAGCGGTCGACCGCACGGATTATTCCGATATCGCCGTTGAAAATCCCACTGCCCTTTTCATTGTTTTTTGTCCACAGCACGTCATAGTCGTTCTTTGTCTGCATTACCTTGTCGCCTGTGCGGAATATAACATCAAAGAATTTCAGCTCTGCCTTGTTCTGTGACGGGGGATTAAGCGCAAGCTGAAGCTGTTTGTTAAGCTCTCTCGTTCCCGCCGCTCCCATTTTTGTCGGGCACAGCACCTGAATGTCGTCTATCGGCGAAAATCCGTAGGTGTCGGGCAGGCGCTGTTTTGTAAGCTGTATCACAAGCCCCGCTATCTCGCTCTCATTCGGCTTGTTCATGAAGAAAAAGTCGTTCTGTCTGTCGTCAAGCACCGGAAATTCGCCCTTTACTATCCTGTGCGCATTGGTGACGATAAGGCTCTGCGCCGCCTGCCTGAATATCTCTTTCAGTTCAACGGACGGGATATAGTGCGACGCTATAAGGTCTTTCAGCACGTTTCCTGCGCCTACGGACGGGAGCTGATTTGAGTCGCCGACCATAATGAATTTAGATGTGGGCTTTATCGCCCTTACAAGCGAACACATAAGAAGTGCGTCCACCATTGACATTTCATCGGCAATAACAACATCGGCAGGGAGCGGATTTGTTTCGTTTCGCTTGAATTTCAGCTCACCCTTTGCGGTATAATCAACTTCAAGCAGTCTGTGTATAGTCCTTGCAGGCTCACCGGTAAGGTCGCTCATACGCTTTGCCGCTCTTCCTGTCGGTGCGCAGAGCAGAATGCGCTTCTTATGCGCTTTCAGTATCTTGATAACGCCGTTGAGAGTAGTCGTCTTACCTGTACCGGGTCCACCCGTCAGAATAAACACCGAGCCTGTAAGGCAGGCGTTTATAGCGGCGCGCTGTAAGTCCTCATACTGTATATTTTCGGAAAATTCTACCCCTCTTATCTCATCGGAATAGTCCTTTTCGTACTGTGCCGAGGTGCGTATCATAAACGCAAGCTTCTTAGCAATATAGGTTTCCGCAAGGTAGTATTCTGGCAGGTACACAAACTCGCGCTTTCCGAGTGTAAGCCTTGTCACCCATTCCTTTTCCTCGCAGTCGTCAAGGCAGGACTCAAACTGTCTGCGTTCGATCCCGAGGTTGTCGCATACCGACTCCCTGAGCTTTTCAACAGGCAGGCAGGTATGACCTGCGTTGGCGTTCTCGTGCAGGACATACACTATACCGGCGCGCACACGGTCGCTGTTCTCCGCGTCAAATCCGAGATCTGCCGCCATACGGTCAACCGAACGGAAATCTATATCTATTCCGCTCGTACAGAGTATATAGGGGTTTGTTTTTATCTGCTTTATGCTGTCGTGCTCAAATGCCGACCATACGCTTATTGCGTGTGCAGGCCCGAAATTATATTCACCGAGGAACTTTATGACCTCGTTTACTCCTGTTATCTTATGATACTCATTTGATATGTACAGTGCCTTATCCGAGGATATTCCGTTTATCGCCGTGAGCTTCATACAGTCATTATCTATTATATCAAGTGCTTCAGTTCCGAACGCCTTTACTATGCGCTTTGCTATAGCGGGACCCAGACCCTTTATAACGCCCGAGCCGAGGTATGCCACTATCTCTGTTTCGGTCTGAGGCATAGAGCGCTCACACATTGCCGCCTTGAACTGTCTGCCGTACTTTGGACTTGTGATCCATCCGCCGCGCAGATCCAGCCGTTCGCCCTCGTTCACATCGCCGAGTGTTCCGACTACCGGGATAAGTCCCTCATCACAGCCGAGATTTATAACCGTATAGCCGTTATCGGCGTTTTTATATATAACATCCTCCACAGAGCCGCTGAGCTCTACGGAAATATCGACCTTCTGATTATCCAATTACATTCCCTCGTTTTTCTTCTTAGCGTTACTTCATACATACCCTCGGACAATCGGCAGAAAGCGCACGGCATATAGTGATAAATTCCGTGTCGGCTGTCAGGCTTTCCGGCACTATTATCACAACATCGCCGTTTGTCGCCTTAAGTGCGCTCCTGACCTTTCCCTCAACGTCATCGCACCCATCGGGTCTGACATATATCGGCGGCGCATTGGCAGTACCCAGACTGCCGATGAACAGCACAACGTTCACAGCGCCCATAATTCCGAGAAAAATCATACCGAAAAGCATTATGTATGCACCACTCATAAGATTTCACTCCTTTTATAGTTTATCTCATTATATGGTGCAGACGTTTATTCTGTTACGGATTGCAGGTACAGAGAATTGCGTTCCAGCCCTCTTTTTCAGATACGCTTTCTACCCTGATATTATTTTCCTTAAGTGCGGACAGAACCTCGTCAAGTCTTTCTGTTATGATACCCGATACTATAAGCTTGCCGTTCTTCTTTAAAAATCCGCTGAAATACGGCGACATTGATATAATTACATCTGCCACGATATTCGCCGTGATAATGTCAAAGCCTGTGCCTATCTTCTCTCTGAGCGGTTCGTCGTCACTGATATTTCCGACATAAGCCGAAACCATATCACTGCCGAAACCGTTCTTTTCGGTATTTTCCTTTGCGGTGCGGACGGAATTTTCAAATATATCTACCATTACCGCCTGCTTTGCGCCGAGCAGAAGTCCCGCGATGGACAGTATACCGCTTCCCGTGCCGAGGTCGAGCATTCTGTCGCCCTTGTTTATCTGCTTTTCGAGAAGCTCCATTACAAGGCGGGTCGTGTGATGCTGACCTGTACCGAATGACGAAGCGGGGTCGATCTCAAGTATCTTTCTGCCGTCCGTATCGCTGACATCCTCCCAGCTTGGCTTTACTATCAGCTTTTCACCGACTGTAAAAGGCTTATAGTACTGCTTCCAGTTATTAGCCCAGTCCTCTTCACGCACACAGTCTATCTCCACGTCAAGACTACCGTAAAAATCGTCCTTGTCGTTAGCTTTGAGCTCACCAAGTGTTCCGCTGAGAGCCGACAGCATTTCAGCGCCCTGCTCGTTATCCTGAAC
Organism: Oscillospiraceae bacterium; assembly: GCA_003512525.1. Taxonomy (GTDB): domain Bacteria; phylum Bacillota; class Clostridia; order Oscillospirales; family Ruminococcaceae; genus Ruminiclostridium_E. Next base: position 3,579 of record DOQG01000049.1, read on the forward strand.
ATAGCAGGTAATATGCGGCTTTACGGTTTTCAGTCCCATAAGGCTGTCATCTACATAGTCCCAGTTGTACTCCTTGTTTTCAAGGAACTCCTCAAAGTCTGCGGGGTCGTGGATTATAAACCCGTTAAGTCCAAGCTCCGATAGGCGCATAATAAGCACCTGCACCGCTTCACTTTTAGTATATATGTCTACCTGTCTGAACTGCATAGTAATACCTCTTGTTTTCTTATTTGCCCGCCGGCATAAATATCTATTATATATTATCCTACATTTCGGGCAAAAAAGCAAGTGTTTACAGCAAAAATGCACCGCCCTTATCAAAAGAGCGGTGCATCACATTCAAGGAAGAACCAATGCTAATTTCTGATTTTTATCAATCGTTGTCCTGTAAAGCCTCATAAGCCTCTTCGCCTGTACGAACCTTGATAACATTCTCAACGTCGTATACGAATATCTTACCGTCGCCTATCTTACCGGTGTAAAGTGCATTCTTTGCAACTTCAACAACCTTTTCAACAGGAACCTTGCATACTACGATTTCGACCTTCATCTTAGGAAGAAGTCTTGCGTCTACAGGAACGCCACGGTAGAACTCAGTTGAGCCCTTCTGCATACCGCAGCCCATTACATGAGATACCGTCATACCGGTGATACCGATAGACGAAAGCGCGTGCTTGAGAACCTCGAACTTCTCCTGATTTGCGATGATATCTACCTTTGTCATCTTTACATCGCTTGCGCTGATAGGAGCTTTTGCCTTTGAAACGTGCTGTACAGGTACAGATGTTTCAACAGGAGCAGCCTCAGTAACAACTGCAGTATCTTCTGCGGAAGAACCGCTGTATACGCTGTCGCCTGCGATAACGAAGTCTGCATATGAGCTGGGCAGACCGTGTTCTGTCGTATCAAGACCCTTGAGCTCTTCTTCTCTTGAAGCTCTCAGACCGATCGTGTGCTTTAAGATGTAGAATGTCAGGAACATCGTTACGGCTGTGAATGCGCAAACCGAAACAACACCGAGTAACTGGATACCGAGCTGGCTGAAACCGCCGCCGTAGAACAGACCCGTGATACCGTTCTGACCCTTACCTGTTGCGAATAAGCCTACTGCAAGTGAGCCCCATACGCCGTTGAAGAAGTGTACCGCTACAGCACCGACAGGGTCATCGACTTTGAGCTTGTAATCGAGGAGCCAAACGCCGAAGCAAACCAGGAAGCCTGAAACAATACCGATTATCGTTGCGCCGAGTGCATCTGTATCTGCACAGGGAGCTGTGATAGCTACAAGTCCTGCGAGTGAAGCGTTAAGACACATCGAAACATCGGGCTTGCCGTTTTTGAGCCATGTGAATATCATCGTTACTACCGTAGCAACTGCGGGAGCAATTGTTGTGGTAAGGAATATATTTGCGAGGTAGTTTACATCTGATGCGGCAGCACCGTTAAATCCGTACCAACCGAACCAGAGAATGAATACGCCGAGCGCGCCGAGGGGGATAGAGTGACCTAAGATAGCTCTGGGCTTGCCGTCCTTGCTGAACTTACCGATACGCGGTCCGACCATTGCGGCACCGATAAGAGCCGTAAGACCACCGACCATATGAATTGCCGTTGAACCTGCGAAGTCAACGAAGCCGAGCTGTGCGAGCCAGCCGCCGCCCCAGATCCAGTGAGCCTCGATAGGATAAACAACAAGGCTTATAACGAATGAGTAGATGCAGTAGCTGATGAACTTTGTACGCTCTGCCATAGCGCCTGAAACTATCGTTGCGGCAGTAGCACAGAATACTAAGTTGAATACGAACTCTGCACATCTGTCAAAGCTGGAAAGCTGAGTCAGAACGTCAAGGTTCGGAACACCGATAAGTCCGAAGAATGTATCTTCACCGAGCATCAGACCGAAACCGAGAAGTACGAATGCGATCGTACCGAGGCAGAAGTCCATTAAGTTTTTCATTATAATGTTGCCGGCATTCTTTGCTCTGGTGAAACCTGTTTCAACCATTGCGAAACCGCACTGCATAAAGAATACCAATGCGGCACCGATAAGGTACCATATACCGTTGCCGTCGCCGACATTGAACATTGTGGCGTTAACGGTTTCCTGAATTTTGTCTGCCGATTCGGCAGCTAGAGTTAGCGTGGATAAGAGATCCATTGATAACCGCCCCTTTCAAAAGGTAATTTTCTGACTGCGGCTGTGCCGCTTTTTCGTTAAGTGAGTCTGAAAAAATCCTATCTGCACCCCTCTGCGCCTTTGCAAGATCTTGCAGAACTTTTGCAATCTCACTCAAAACAAAAGGAGCCGCACGAACTTTTCGGTTCGTGTAGCTCCGTTGCTTACAAGTATTATTATACTGACGGCAGGGTGGTTTGTCAACGCTTTTTTGCAAGTTTTTTATTTGTTTCTTGCATTTTGTGAAATATGCATAATAAAACTGTGAATTTTTTGTGCTACAGTTATGCATATATGCTATCTCTTTTAAGGCTTAAGCGGTATTTATAACGCTCAAATCTTCTTAAAATCGTCAGATATCATCAAATTTGCGGTGTTTTGCGCAATTTTGACGTATGAATGATATTTGCCGTCAAACTGCATTTTGCAATGTTCAATATGCAAAAACAGCATTTATTTGAAAAAACGGCGTGATTTTCTGCAATATGTGCCGAGTTCTCTCGCAATATTTAGCCGAAAATGACTGCCTGTACAGCATTTTTCAGTCAAAAAAGCGGCAGGTAAAGCCATGCACGGCAATTCACGGGCAGAGCCACCGTACATTCTGCCGCTTTTTTAACATTATATGTCTGAGGTCGAATGTGGTGAATATCCTTACCCCTCGCACCTTTTCGCCATATACATCCCAAGCTCGGCAAATACGGACGGGATATCATAAACGGTTCTTCCGTCCTTTTCACATATTGTACATTCGCCGGGCGTTCCGGGAGAGAGCATATCCCATGCGGTAACAAGGTTATCGGTCTTATTTATGCCATATTTTTCAAAAAAGCCGTCATAAATCCCGCTTTTCTCATCATTGCGATACAGGCAAGCGACATTGTACTTGCAGATCATCATCTCATCGCACGATGAATGCGCACCCACACCGAACTGCGATATTCCGTCGTCAAGTAGCATTTCCCCCACGATATCAAGCACATCTCTTACCATCGCCGGCGTACAGTCATCAAGATAATAGATATCCTTATGAAACGCTGTTATATTTCCGTTTTCGTCTTTCGGCTCGGCGGTTTCGGGAGTCGGCAGCTCCAGAATAAAGAACAACCTCTCGTTTTCGTGCAGTTTTATGAAATCCTCAAGCAACGGCAGAGTTTTTTCTGCCGATACGTTTGCGGTGATGGATTTTCCGTCCGTTTTATACCCTTCGCTGAGCTTATCGGCGAAGGAAATTGAAAAGCCTTTTCTCATAGTAAGCATAATTTGCACCTCTTATTTTCTTCCTGCCAAATACATTAAAACTGTCATTGCAAGCCCGAACGCAAGTCCGGATGCTCCGAACGCACAGAGCCACCTACTGTCAACTATCGCTTGTAACGCCTCAACGGCATTGCTCCCGACAAACATTTCAAACAGGAACAAAACAATCATCATACCGAGCGCCAAGAAAACGCCGAATAACAGACCCATCAGCATTCCGACAGGAAGGAATGACAAAAGATTCTTATCAACGTCAGCCGCTTTACATTCCTTTCGTGTAAGCTTTTTCAGTTCTGCTCTCTTTACGGCTATTTCGGCGGCTTGTGAAATATCCTCGTTTCCTGCACAGCACGAAAAGCTTTTTTCTATATGATAACCGCCATTGCGGAACATACTTGAATAAATATCGGCATTACTATAGTCAAAGCCGTCTTTCATCACAATAGTTCCGCTCCTGAATATGATTACCGGCTCTCCGTCGGAGCACATTTCATCGCAGTGTACCATATAAAGGACATTCTTCTCACAACCGACCAAATACGCCTTATCATGACTTTGGGTAAGATGTACGCCTTTAAGTTCACCCGTTTTTCTGAAATCGGGATAAACGCCCTCATAGCCTGCTTTATGAAGCGTGTCGGTGATATTTTTTCTTATCCGAATGTTTTCGGGTTCAAGTCCGATTATTTCCGATACAGTGGGATACTCCTTGCAAATCCCCCAAAAAATCATATACAGTTCACGCCAGAGCGGTTCATATTTAACATCATCAAGCCCGCTGAAACGTTTATTGTAAATTCCTGTTTTATCACGTCTGGCATTCTTTAAGATAATTGCGGTAAACTCATTCAGACCGTACTTTTCGGCATAAGCTGTAAGAACCGGTAATTCAGGTTTTGCTTTAGAACCGTCTGTAATTTTCATAAGTTCAAACACAAGCGGTAGATAATTACGCTCTGCTTCGCTGATAAAAGTTTCATCAAAACAGTATCTGCCGTATATATCTGCCGCCATACAGACTACTATATCCCATACGCCATCGGAGTAATATGTTTTCCTGCACGGCATCATTTCAGCATTTGCCTGATCAAACTTCAGTTCAAAATCTTCATCACCTCGTTCTTCGCTCCATACTGAGAAATGAATCACATTTTCATTTTCATCAATGCACATCTCAGAAACAAGTACATAGCTGTCTTCAGGCATTGTATATTCGGTTTTAAGTTCGTCAAGGCAAACCTTTAAAATGAAACCTTCCATATCAAAGAGAACAACAGCTTTGTTTTCTTCCGTTCCGGTCAGATATATATTGCTGAAAAACAAAGAATTGTCATTGAATTTGCTGAATATTTTTTGCGTGAGCTTATCAATATTATTCATAACTGCCTCCCGTATTATTTTGTACTTACATTTTACCATAACTGCCACGACAGTGCAACCTTAAACGCAAAAACACCGCAGTGTTCCCACTGCGGTGCATATCCGACCGTGTTTATTTCAGCTTTTCGGCATCGGGTATGGCATCTGTTACCTCTACCTCAGCCTTCTGCTTGTAGCAGGAGAATATCTCGTCAAGCTCAAGCTTTTTCATCTTAGGGGTAACAAGGCTTACAAGCGGTACGATTATAAGTCCTGCGACCATCAGGAACATACCGAAGTTTACGGGAGATGCAACGTTGAATCCGAGTATCGTGCCTGTAGGCTTGATTATCATATGCAGTACAGTGCCGAGAACGCCGACAGCAAAACTTACATATACGCTTATCTTGGTAACGCCCTTCCAGAAAAGTCCGTACATAAACGGCGCTAAGAACGCGCCCGCAAGCGCACCCCACGAATATCCCATAAGATCCGAGATAAGAGCATTTTTATTGAGAGCGATTATTACCGATATAGCAAGGAAGATAGCTATGAACGCACGCATTACAATAAGCGACTTCTTTTCGTCAAGCTTATTCTTGCAAAGCGGATTTATAAGATCAAGCGTCAGCGTTGAGCTTGATGTAAGCACAAGCGATGACAGCGTTGACATTGACGCGGAGAGAACGAGGATAACGACAATACCGATAAGTATTTCGGGGAGCGATTCGAGCATTTTAGGGATAATACCGTCCGAGCCTATCTGCGTAAGCTCCTCATCGGATACGAATATTCTGCCGAAGCCGCCGAGGAAGTAGCTGCCGCCCGCAACGACAAGCGCAAAGACAGTTGATACTATAGTGCCTGTTCTGATAGAACGCTCGTCCTTTATCGTATAGAACTTATGTACCATCTGAGGAAGTCCCCACGTTCCGAGCGATGTGAGTATAATTACGCCGAGCAGGTTTATCGGGTCAGGACCGAAGAACGAAACAAATCCGCCGTTAAGGCCGGGAGAAGCCGTGCCCTCCGTGCTGATATGCGACAGCTGATTTACAGCCTCGCTGAAACCGCCCTTTGAGGCAAGTGTAGCCGCTATTACCGCAACAATTCCGACAAGCATTATAATTCCCTGCACGAAATCGTTGAGTGCCGTAGCCTTATAGCCGCCGACAATAACGTATACTGCGGTAATTACCGCCATACCGATAACGCAGAACGAATAATCAATGTTGAACGCCATACCGAACAGTCTTGACAGTCCGTTGTAGACGCTTGCGGTATAAGGGATAAGGAATACGAACACGATTATCGCAGAGATTATCTTCATAGCCTTGCTGTTGAAGCGCCTGCCGAAAAATTCGGGCATTGTGGCTGATTCAAGATGCTTTGACATTACTCTTGTCCTTCTGCCTAAGATAAGCCACGGCAGAAGTGAGCCGAGTATCGCGTTTCCGATACCTATCCAGGTTGACGCAAGTCCGAAGTTCCAGCCGAACTTGCCCGCATAGCCGACAAAGATAACGGCTGAGAAATAAGATGTACCATATGCAAAAGCCGTAAACCACGGTCCGACGCTTCTGCCGCCGAGTACAAAGTCATTTACTGTGGAAGTCTTTTTGCGGCAGTATATGCCTATCCCGACTACCGACAGAATGTACAGAATGAGTATTGCTAATATCATTTTCTGTCCCCTTACAAATAAGAATAAATAATTATGACCGTTTAAAGTGCTATCACTTTCAAGTTACGTTGCTTTAAACGGCTAAATTGATTATATACGGAAAAACCCTCTTTGTCAAGCGAATGACAGGAGGGTTTTTAATAATCGTTATTTGTTACAAAAGGGGGTGAAGAAAATTATGCAAGATTACATCTTGGTAGAGTTACCAAAAGTAGCATTCCATACCGAACTTCTATTATACAGTTGTAATTATATTACGGTTGCTCAGTTCACGATACTGCCTTTTGCAGGACAGCACTTCTCGGGTTCGCTATTCTGGTTAATAACGTTGCTACTATGAA
>DOQG01000043.1 GCA_003512525.1 Oscillospiraceae bacterium
CTCGTTCATAGCAGCAACGTTATCAAATGGAATAGCGAACCCGAGAAGTGCTGTCCCGCGAAAAGCACTATCGGTAGCTTGCTATCAAAGTAATTACCAAAAACGATATAATAGAAGTGAACTATACAAAAAGTGAGCCGTGCGCACTATCTTTTGCGCAACGACTCACTTTTTCTTTTCCGGGTTGCGTCACAACCCATTTTTCTTTTGCTTGTTGACAACAAAGTACAATAGTGCTATAATCTCGTTAGTCGATACTAACTTAATTGTGAGGATATATCTATGAACAAGAAAAAGAAAATGATAATCTGCTTTGTACTGGGAATGATAGGCTGTCTGTGCTTCGGCGGCGGTGACTGGCTGATGGTGTACGGCGATACGGCGCATACAGGTGAGCTTTTCTGGCTGACACAGGGCGTAATCGGAATATCACCGACAAGAAACGCAATTGCGATGGCGCTTGCTTTTCCGGGTATAATCTGCTACGGTATGGGACTTTTCGCAATGGCGGGCTTTATAAGGGACAACAGGGAGCGAAAGATATATCGTGTGCTCAACATATTCGGACTTACTCCGTGGCTGTGCCTGCATATTTTCTACATATTACTGCTTGCGATCTATGCCTATATGGGAAGCAACGGTTATCGGGGAGCAGATGAGATATGCTACGCTGTGTACTCCTCGTTGTCGTGGATAATACCGCTTTCCGAAGCGTTTATGCTTCCGCCGTTTATCTACTATATGTATCTGCAGCTCAGGGGAAAGACATATTTTTCAAGGCTCGGCGGTTTTTTCGGCGCAAATGTACTTGTAAATTATGGCGTGCTGTATGCTGTTTCGCTTATTATGCCGGATATCCCCGCAAGACTTGGATTCAAAAACGGACTTATGAGCGAAAGCATGATAATACTCTTTGCGGTGCTTAGCATCTGTACGGCAAAAAACATACACGGTGTAGCGGACGAGGACGACTTCACGCTCATTCCGTAAATAAAAAATCTCTATTGCTTGTCATTTTATCCGGGACACGGACATATAATTCTTCAGACAATACAAGCGAGGAGGATTTATTATGTTCGTGATGACTATGACCAAGCGCAAGCTTATCCGTGCGGTCATGTTTGTTTTAGTGCTGTTGACGGGTATCGCTATCGGAGTGTTCGCTATACTCTCATCTATAGATACCGGGGCTGAAAATATCAAGCTGCCTATATATAATGTAAAACGCACTGACAACAAAATCAGCATTACATTTGACTGCGCATGGGGAAACAGCAACACCGACAAGCTGATCTCAATACTTGCCGAAGCCGATGCGAAGGCTACCTTCTTTGTGACAGGCGAATTTGCGGATAAGTATGCCGATGATATAAAGAAGCTCAGTGACGCAGGTCATGAGATAGCAAACCACAGCGACAAGCACCCGCATATAAAGGGTATGAATGTGAATGATCTTATCGCCGACACAAAGGAATGCTCACGCAAGATAAAGATGATAACGGGCAATGCGCCCGCGCTTTACCGCGCACCCTACGGAGAATATGACGACAAGGCGGTAACTACGCTTTTCGGTATGGGAATGAGCGTTATACAGTGGAACAAGGACAGCATAGACTGGGATAAGCCGACACCCGAAACTATAATAGAGCGTACAACGAAGAATATTTCGGGAGGTTCGATCCTGCTTTTCCACAACGACCTTGAAAATACTACGCAGGCACTGCCGACTGTGCTCAAAAGTCTTAAGGAGCAGGGATTTGAGCTTTGCACAGTGAGTGAACTGTTGCTTGAGGGCGATTATATAATCAATTCAAACGGTACGATGATGCCTAAGAGCGATTCTAAGCAGACGGTAAATCAGATAGTGTTCAGCGATAACGATGAAGCAAACACCGCGTTTGAAACGCTTGCCGAAAAGCTGAGTATAAGCGATATCGACGCTTTGCAGAGCAAGGATATTTCGATAGAAACCGCTCAGAAATTAGCGTCATATCTTACGGCTGAGCAGATAGCGGCGCTTAAGGCGTTGCCCGAGGAAAGCTTGTATAACGGCTTCGTAAAGCTGAAGGAAGCAGTATATGCGCGGGAGAATAACACACCGGGAAATTCGACCGAACCTATAATAAAGGACTGAAAATGATATCTTACCGCACGGCAGGCAAAAATGCTGTGCGGTATTTTGGCGTTACCGTTGACTGTCAGTTAAAAATCGTGTAATATAATATAAGAAATTTAATATCGGAGGAATTTTAAAATGAAAGCCTTACTGATAGTAAATCCCGTTTCGGGAAAGAAACGAATAACAGGCGAGCTTGTGAATATAATCAGTTGCCTTGAAAAGGGCGGATATACAACAACCGTACACGTTACCGAAAGACGCGGTGATGCCGCCGAAACTGCAAGAATATACGGCAGTGAATATGATGTGATAATCTGCTGCGGCGGTGACGGAACGCTCAGCGAAACAGTGAACGGTATGATATCGGGCGGTCACAGGACGAAAATCGGTTATATCCCGTCAGGCACTACAAATGACTTTGCGTACGGGATCGGCTTGTCATCTCAGACGCTCACGGCGGCCGGAGACATAGTTACAGGACGGCCGAAAGCTTTTGATGTGGGCAGATTTAACGGACAGGAGTTTATGTATATCGCCTCATTCGGCGCATTCACACAGAGCTCTTACGGTACACCGCAACATCTTAAAAATACTTTCGGTCATTTTGCGTATATACTCAGCGGTATAAAGGAGCTTGCGGAGATAAAGCCGTATCACATGAGCGTTTATGACGCGGAGGGAATACTGCACGAGGGGGATTATATCTTCGGTGCGGCCTGCAATGCGACCTCAGTCGGCGGAATAATCAAGCTTGATAAGCGGCTTGTGAATTTAAGCGACGGCGTATTTGAGGTAATGCTTGTGAGCTGTCCGAAAACGCCTGTGCAGATAAGCCTTATGGCAAAGGCACTTCTGAACGGTGATTATAATAACGAATTTCTTGATTTCTTCCATACAAAGCGACTTGATATCCATTGCGAGGAGGCTCTGCCGTGGTCGCTTGACGGCGAAGAGGCGGAGAGCAGAACCGATACCGAAATAGAGGTATTGCATGAAGCAATAAGCATTATACTGCCGGAGAGCGATGAAAATATATGACCGATATTGAATATATCCACGAGCCGACCGATTTACAGTGCGGACAGGCTGTGCTTGCAATGGTACTGGGAAAGACGGTTGACGAGATAGTGGAATTTCTTGACAACGACCGTGAAACTACGCTTGCTGAGATGAAAAGAGTATTCAGAGAGCACTGCGTTTATATTTCAGATGAACGCATTGCGGTACAGAGAAAGGAACAGCTGCCGCCGCTTTGTCTGCTCAGTCTTGAAACGCCGCGGTGCTGGCACTGGTCGCTGTATGCGGACGGCACGTTTTACGATCCGGAGCACGGGGTCATGAGTGATTTTCCGGCGGCGAACAGGAAGTATTATTGGGAATTGCGCAAATAGTCCCGGACTGTCGGATGTTGCTTATGCGGCTGACCGCAAGCGTCCTTTTATCAGCTTTGATATCTTCATGGCGGCATAGACCGGAGGCTGTCCGGGGTGGGGATAACGCCCGGAATTACTTGTTTTTTAGTTTATTAGTCCAAAAATTAAGTAAAAAATTTTAACAAAAACTCTTGCATTTAAAGAATGACTATGATATACTTAATACAAAGAGCGTTTAACGCTTCTTAACGGAAATATGACATTATCAAGGAGAATCAAGTATGAACGTAAAAGTAATCAACGGTACATCTTTACCGAACATCCCTTGGCAGGATCGTCCCGCAGGTTGCAAGGATGTTATCTGGCGCGCAGATAACAACCCCATAATCCCCCGTGACCTTCTTCCTACAAGCAACTCGATCTTCAACAGTGCAGTTGTTCCTTTTGAGAGCGAAAAGGGCAAGTTCGCAGGTGTTTTCCGTGTTGACGACAAGGAAAGAAATATGGCTATCCATGCAGGTTTCTCTGAGGACGGCGTACACTGGAACATCAACGAGGAAAAGGTTGAATGGATAAACGACGATCCCGAAACAGCAGAAGCTAACCCCTGGCAGTACGGCTATGACCCCAGATGTGTATGGATCGAAGACAGATTCTGGATCACATGGTGTAATGCTTACGGCTGGAAGCCTACTATCGGTGTGGGCTGGACAAAGGACTTCAAGGAGTTCCACCAGTGCGAAAACGCATTCCTTCCCTTTAACAGAAACGGTGTAATGTTCCCCCGTAAGATAAACGGCAAGTACGTTATGTTCAGCCGTCCTTCAGACAGCGGTCACACACCTTTCGGCGATATGTACCTTTCACAGTCACCCGATATGAAGTACTGGGGTGAGCACAGACACGTTATGGCTCCCTTGAAGGGTTGGGAATCGCTCAAGATCGGTGCAGGTCCTATCCCGATAGAAACAAGCGAAGGCTGGCTGGTATTCTACCACGGCGTTCTTCAGAGCTGCAACGGTTATGTATACAGCTTCTCAGCTGCTATCCTTGACATTGACAAGCCCTGGAAGGTTAAGTATCGTTGCGCTGAGTACCTCCTCAACCCCAGAGAGTACTATGAGTGCGTAGGCGACGTTCAGAACGTTACATTCCCCTGCGCAGCACTCTGCGATGCCGATACAGGCAGAATTGCTATCTATTACGGTTGCGCAGATACCTGCGTAAGCATGGCATTCACAACTGTTGACGAGGTTGTAGACTACGTTAAGAAGCACAGCAGTGTTTGATTGAATTGATTTAATTCGGATATATCAGGGGTTGTGACGCAACCCGAAAAAGAAAAAGTGAGTCGAAGCGCGAAAATAGTGCGCTCGGCTCACTTTTTTGATATGTTGAGAAAGTCTGTCTTTTAGTGTACTTCTGTTATAACGTTTTAGTAATTAACATTGATAGCAGACTACCGATAGTGCTTTTCGCGGGATAGCACTTCTCGGGTTCGCTATTCCATTTGATAACGTTGCTGCTATGAACGAGGGA
>DOQG01000045.1:0-4175 GCA_003512525.1 Oscillospiraceae bacterium
CAACGAATAGAACTATCGGTAGCCCGCTATCATTGTTAATTACTAAAACGTTATAACAGAAGTACACTAAAAGACAGACTTTCTCAACATATCAAAAAGTGAGCCGTGCGCACTATTCTTTGCGCTTCGACTCACTTTTCTTTTTTCGGGTTGTATCACAACCCCATTGTGTTTTATCTTTCACTGGTCAAGTCTGAAATGTACAGGTATGCCGTTCAAAAAATCTATCTTCGGTTCGCCCTGTATCAGCGGCAGGAAGTAATTGAGCGCATCTATAGTAACATTGTTTCCCTCCGGGGTTATCCACTCTTTCGGGAAATACTTCGCCTTGTTCGCACATTCCTTTACGTCAAGCGGTGTGATCCCTACACGGTAGGGGTTGTTACTGATACGCTTAAAGCCCATCATTACGCCGCTCCCGCCGTATTTGAGCGCTTCGTTCACAGCCGCCGCGCCTATTCTCCACGCCTCGTCAAGGTCGGTGAGCGACGCTATATGCGACCCGCACCTCTGCATTACGTTAAGCTCGATCGAACGCACCTTACAGCCCATATTACTGCGGGTAAGCTCCTCAAGATACTTGCCGACACCCGATAGGTACTTGTGACCGAATGCGTCTGTAAGCTCCGACCGACCTGCAAGGCAGTCTATTCCCTCCGACACCGCCACTATGACCGCCTTGTATCTCTTTGACGCATTTTTAACATCTTCAAGATAGCGCTCCTCCGAGAAATCGCTCTCGGGAAGATATATAAGGTGCGGCGCGGGCTCGCCGTTTGCACGCAGTACGCAGGACGATGCGGTGAGCCAGCCTGCGTCACGCCCCATTATCTCAACTATTGTGACGGACGGAATTGAGTATACGCGGCTGTCACGGATTATTTCCTGCAAAGAAGTCGCAACGTATTTTGCCGCCGAGCCAAAGCCCGGTGTATGGTCGGTGAGCGGTAAGTCGTTGTCTATGGTTTTTGGCACGCCGACAACCTTTACATCAATGTGGTTTTCTCTGAAATAAGCATCAAGCTTCATTACGGTATCCATAGAGTCGTTACCGCCGATATAGAAAAATGCGGTTATACCGTACTTTTTGAACACTTCTGTTATGCGCTTGTAGTCGCTGTCGTCATCACTGCTGTTTTTCAGCTTGAAACGGCATGAACCAAGCACGGTTGACGGTGTGCGCTTGAGTAGCTGTTTGTCGTTTTCTGTGATAAGCACTTCCTTAAGGTCGATAAGGTTATCGTTCAGTATGCCCTCTATACCATTCAGCGAGCCGTATATTCTGTCGATCTCGTTATACTTTTCCGCTTCGTCAAACACTCCGCAGAGCGAAGAGTTTATCGCCGCCGTAGGTCCGCCCGACTGTGCAATAGCTATGTTCATTGTTTTTCTCCGTTCCGTCATTTTTTGCTTTATTGCGTGATTATTGTACCATTATAATGACGATTTTACAACAAAAAAAGCATAAGTGCATTTATTTTTGTAGCAATAGCTAAAGCAAGCGGCGATGATAACCATTACATAGACCTAAACATAAGCCGGTGTGTAACTTTGTTACATATTGTTAAGGTAAAGCGCGGGGATATTTACTTAATTGCTTCCCGAAAGACCGAAGCTTACCGACAGTGCACTGTCTACCTTGTTCATAGCGCCCTCATCAAGCTCACCCATACGCTCCTTGAGCCGCTGCTTGTCGAGCGTCCTTACCTGCTCGAGCAGTACGATAGAATCCTTTGCAAGACCGCAACGGTCGGCATTTATCGAAATGTGGGTCGGAAGCCGTGATTTGTCCTTCTGGCTTGTTATGGCGGCGGCAATGACGGTCGGACTGTGGCGGTTGCCGATATCGTTCTGGACAATAAGTACGGGGCGCATACCGCCCTGTTCACTTCCGACCACCGGGCTAAGATCGGCGTAGTATATCTCTCCTCTTTTTACAAGCATGGTTTTCTTCCTTTCTGTTCGTATGCGATGCTTTAAACGTATCTGATGTACACGGTTATTTTTAACCGTCTGTACGGAATTATGCAACAACTGACCGTTTGTAAGGCGGTCGGTTTATATAGTATATTATTGCAGTCGGATTTTAGTGAAATTGCTCGTTTTGTGAAAAGCTGTTGCTTATCGGTCGGGATTATTGTATAATAGTATAAACATATTTTTTCTGACGGAGGATAAAATGAACGCTAAGATAAAAATCATTGTCGGAGCGCTGGTATGTGCATCGTTACTTACAGGCTGTGCCGGAGGCAATACCGGTACAAACAGTGGTACGAACAGCGGTACAGAGTCATCAGCTTCAGCTTCTGCCGCGTCATCGGATAATTCAACCGGTGCATCTTCTGAAACCGGCAACAGCTCCGACACTTCATCGGAGGTAAGCAGTATAGATGAAAGCAACCTTACGGAGGAGCAGATCTACGACAATATGGTCGAAAGGTCGCTTATGGATCTCGGCAACCTTGAAAGAATGTCGAAATTTATCGAAAAGCTTGAAAACAAGCAGGAGGTAACTATAGCATTCATAGGCGGAAGCATAACCGAGGGTCTTACGGCAGGACCCGAAAAGTGCTGGGCGAAGCTGACGTATGACCGCCTTTGCGAAAAGTACCCCGACACAAAGATAAACTATGTAAACGCAGGGCTCAGCGGTACGCCGAGCGTACTCGGAAATATCCGTCTTCAGCGCGATGTGCTGGATCATGACCCCGATATGGTATTTGTAGAGTTTGCCGTAAATGACGGAAACGATCAGATATACAAGGACAGCTATGACGCTATGGTGAGAAAGATCCTTTCGCAGGAAAAGCAGCCTGCCGTTGCGCTGTACTTTACGGTCATAAAGAGCGGTCACACCTGCGAGGAATATATGTCGCAGGTCGGCAAGGCTTACGGTCTGCCTATGGTGTCGCTCAACAACGTACTTTCCCACGAGTTTGAAACAGGCAGAATGAAGTGGGAGGACTATTCCGATGACGAATCGCATCCTAACGAGTGGGGACACAAGATGACCGCCGACCTTATTATGAATATGTTTGACAAGGCGACCGAAAAGATAAAGACAATGGGCGATGTAACTATCACTCCTCTGCCCGATACATGGGTATATTCCGACAGATTTGCGGATATGACATTTATCGACAGGACGCATTCCTCCGATAAGCTGAAAATATCTTCAACAGGCACATTTGATACCGAAAGGGAAACTCTCACAAGCTTCCCGGATGGCTGGAGCTACAAGGGCAAGCCCTCGGGCTGTGAGCCTATGGAGCTTGAGTTCACCGGCAAAAATCTTATGCTTGTCTATAAATGCAATAACAGCGCCGTATTCGGCTCATTGCAGTTTACGGTAGATGGAGAGGTCTACACAACTATTGCGACAAGTGCGACCGACGGCTGGAGCAATCCCGTTGCAACTCTTGCATATTCCGGTGCGGAGGGAACGCACAAGGTCAGCATAAAGCCTGTTACGCAGAGCGGTGACGATAAGACAACATATGTAGAAATTCTCGGCTTCGGTGTTGCGTAAGAGTGCGGTAAGATGGAATGGTTTAATCTCACAGGGCTGATATTTGTCGTTGTCCTGTTGATACCTAATATGATCTATGCTGTGACAAACAAGGACGGCTTTGCGGGTGAATTTCACAACAAGCTTGTCGAAACAGGTGAGCAGATAGGTCGCTTCGGCTGTTTTATATTGATGTTCATACAGCTCCCGTTTGTAACGCTCGGGTATATATATGACGGCGCACAGATACTGTATCTTATATTCGGTGTGGCTTTGCCGGTGCTTTATTGCGGCGGCTGGATAGTATTCCGCAAGGGAAACAGCATTGCAAAGGCGCTGACACTGTCAATCCTGCCGTCTGTGCTTTTCCTTGAAAGCGGCATATTGACGCTGAATATCCCGCTTATTGTCCTGTCGGTCGTGTTTGCAATATGTCATATAACTATAAGTTGCAAGAATACAGTCGACAACAAACAATAACACTTATACGGTCAGCGTCCGGCGACTGATTTGGTTTGAAATAAGACACTTCTGTTACAAAAAACAGCAAACTATGGTTTTTTCAGGGGAAATTTGCAGGTGCAGTGAAAACATTTTTGAGAAAAGACGGTATATTTCCTGAAAAAAGGTAGCAAAGTGATCTTTTTTATGTTATAATAACCTCAGA
>DOQG01000045.1:4394-4548 GCA_003512525.1 Oscillospiraceae bacterium
CGCCGATAGCGGATCTTGCCGTGCAAAAGCACGGTCGGCGGCGTACCGCCGGTCTGAGAACATTTTAACATAAAAGCTTTTGCCGAAAGGCAAAAGACGGCGTACCGCCGTGTCGGCTTACGCCAACTTGTTTTTATGTTATAATAACCTCAGA
>DOQG01000045.1:4803-22599 GCA_003512525.1 Oscillospiraceae bacterium
CGCCGATAGCGGATCTTGCCGTGCCCCGCACGGCTTGCGGAGAACCGCAGACTTGATATTATTATATATATGAAAGGATGCATTTTTACAGTGAAAAGATCAATGAGGATCGGAACAAAAATAACGATTATCTCGTGTTTTGCCGCCGTTATGGCCGCAATATCCATGGCGCTGGTCACTATAATCGTGTTTATGTCATTTGTCAAAACCATACAGGAGGACGAGACGGCAACAGGTATAAACGTACTTGCCGCTGAGGTCGAGGGCGACATAGACGAAATGGGCGATGCGGCAGAGCTGATCGTTGCAAGCTCAGACGGTCAGGCGAATAATATAGATTATGACAGTCTTTGGAACGCCAACAAACCGAACGACAACAGCTATGCGGCTTATATAAAAGGCGGAGCTGCGGCGTGGAGCAGTGAGGGCTTTCCGCTTGGTGAAAGCGCTGTGGAACGCATTACGGACGGTGAAATAAAGGGCATTATGGCTGACGGCGATAAGCTGTATACTGTATACGGCCTTAAGATGGAGAATGGTGCACTGGTTATCTGTATTGACCTGAACGGCTCGGATTATGTCGATTCTGTCAAGGCAAAGACAGGTGCGGAGCTTACGCTGTTCTGCGGAGATACACGTTACAATACAACGCTGATGAACTCTTCGGGCGAACGCAACATCGGAACTCAGATGGACGGCGGTATCTGGCAACAGGTACAGAACAATAATACATATATCGGAAAAACGGTCATCGGCGATACGAACTATTATGTCAACTACACACCTATGGTGGATTACAGCGGCGAGGTCGTAGGCGCTTATTTTGCCGGCTATACAACCACTATGGCAGATGGGGAGCTGATGAAGTCTATCCTGCTCTCACTGGGAGTACTTGTTGTTGTATGCGGTGCTATAGCGGCGGTGCTGTTCAGAGTAATGAGGAAGCTTGTACGCAAGCCGGTAACGGAGGTCGTAAATATCTGCGGTCAGCTCAGATCCGGTGAACTTAATGCGCCCGATTCCAAATTCAAATTCAGCCATGACGAAATGGGCAACATAGCCGAAAAACTGACTGAAGCAAAGCACACGCTGAACAGCTATGTTGATGATATTTCACGAGTGCTGTCACAGATGGGAACAGGCGACTTTTCGGCACAGCCTTCGATGGGATACATCGGCAGCTTTGAGGAGATAAACCGCTCATTCCGCAGCATAAAGGAAACGTTGAGCGGCGTTATTCTCAGTATGAATTCTTCCGCAAACAATGTTACGGCAGGCTCGCAACAGATGGCTGACGGTTCGCAGGTTCTCGCAGACGGAACTACACGTCAGGCGACAGCAGTCGACCAGCTTTCTTCCACTATATCGGATATATCCGACAACATCAATAAGACTGCAGAGAACTCAGGCAAGGCGAGCGGGCTTTCAGACAACTGTGCACAGCAGATGATACGCCAAAGCGAAGAGATGGAGCATCTTCTTGAAGCGATGGATAAGATACAGCAACAGTCCGAAGCGATCTCGCAGGTCATCAAGTCCATCGAGGATATTGCATTCCAGACCAACATACTCGCACTCAATGCGGCTATTGAGGCCGCCAGAGCAGGAGAAGCGGGCAAGGGCTTTGCGGTAGTTGCGGACGAGGTACGAAATCTTGCGTCTAAGTCGGCAGAATTTGCAAACAACACCCGCGATCTTATAGCATCAACTATCGAGGCGGTACATAACGGCTCTGATATAGCAAATCAGACTGCCGATACACTTCGTCAGGTAACAGCACTTTCTCAGGAAAGCGCAAAACTTGTTGCGGATATTTCAGCCGCGGCGGTGGAGCAGGCAGATGCAGTCCGTCAGGTGACAGTAGGAGTGGATCAGATATCCCGCGTTATTGCGACCAACTCTGCGACCGCCGAAGAGTCTGCCGCTTCTTGTGAGGAGCTTTCTGCGCAGGCAAGGCTGCTTAAGGAGCAGGTCGATAAACTGCATATCTGATTTGTTTCTTAGATATTTGCCGTCAAATGCTTTATTATACTGTCGTATATGACTGCTGATATCGGTGCGGTACAGCACATTTGTCAAAAGCTATATCAGATGGGTTTATACAGATTGTACGGTCACCTTCGGGTGACCGTATTTTTTGTCCCATAAACAGTACACTCATCTGTGAAAGCGTTGACCCTGCAGAAAAAATTATCTATAATAGTAGTATAAATTTTAAAAGGAGTAAGGAATATGGAAATACTGCTTATAATAACCCTTGCCGTCAGTCTGATATCGGTGATAATATCGGTAATAACGCTTCTTACGCAGAAAAGGCTTGCCGAAAATATCGGCGTGAGCAAGATAACGGACGAGCAGACCGCAAAACAGCTTGATGTGCTTGCGGAGCGTACAGCGCAGCTTTCGGCAAAATTTGATACTGTGCAGGCAAGTCGTGCAAGCGGCGAAACGGCGCTCAGAACCGAGCTTGTAAGCCTTGTGACAAACCTCGGAGGTACGCTCACCGACACACAGAAGCAGAATGCGGAGGGAACTGCAAGGCTGCTGTCACAGTTCGAGCAACGGCTTCAGAGCATTGAGCAGAGAAATGCCGCCGATATGCAGAATATGCGTAACGAAATGGCGGTTCAGCTCGGAAACATAAATGCAAATACGAAAAATCAGCTTGAAGAAATGCGCGGAATGGTCGGAGAAAAGTTGCAGACTACGCTTGACGACAAGATAAGCCGTTCGTTTGCAACGGTCAGCGAACAGCTGAGCAAGGTATACAGCGGACTGGGCGAAATGCAGAGTCTTGCCGCAGGGGTGGGCGATCTGAAAAAAGTCCTGTCCAACGTAAAGAACAGAGGTATACTAGGCGAAATGCAGCTCGGCGCGATCCTTTCCGACATTCTGGCTCCCGAGCAGTATGATACCGAGGTCGCGGTCGTTCCCGACAGCCGTAATCATGTTGAGTTTGCGGTAAAGCTCCCGGGCAAGAATGACGATACAGTGTATCTGCCGATCGACTCAAAATTCCCCGGCGATACCTACACCGCTCTTTGCAGTGCCTACGACAGCGCCGATAAGGTAATGATCGAGGAAGCGTCGAAGGCACTTGTTGTTGCGATAAAGAAATGCGCGAAGGATATTCACGATAAGTACATCTGTCCGCCGTACACGACCAACTTTGCGGTAATGTTCCTGCCGTTTGAGGGGTTGTATGCCGAGGTCGTAAAGCTCGGGCTGGTGGAGGAGTTACAGCGTAACTACGGGGTGAGCATTGCAGGTCCGTCTACAATGTCCGCATTGCTGAACTCATTGTATATGGGCTTCCGCACCCTTGCCGTGCAGAAACGAAGCAGTGAGGTATGGAAGATACTGAGCAGTGTCAAGAAAGAATTTGAGAACTTTGAAAGTGTGCTGACAAAGACAAAAAATCATTTACAGCAGGTCGACAGCGACCTTGAAGCACTTGTCGGAGTAAGGACAAGGGCGATAAACAAACAGCTTATGAGTGTGGGTGAGGATAATGCGGAACAAATAGAAAATTGAGAAAAAGAAACACCGTCGCAGAAAATATTAAATTCTGCGACGGTGCAATATTTTGTAATATGTGACAAAAACATAAAGAAAAGTTGTGAAATCATACAAATAATCAAAAATGCTATTGAAAAGCGTATCAGTATTTGATAATATATAGTCAAAGCTATTGCAATAATTTTAACAAAATCATTACTAAAAAATGAGCATTATCATGAAGAAAATCAAAAAAGCATTAAGCATTGCAGTGACATCAATTACGAACGGCAATACGGTCACAGCTAACGGCAGTGCGGTCACAAAAACGACACGACAATATAAAAAGGAGATACAGTATATGAAACGCTTTTTAACAATAATACTCGCAATTTTCATGATTTGCGCCTGCACAGGTTGCAGCGGCGGCGGTATCAACAGCAATGTCGAAAGTGCAAGCAACAGCACCGACAAGACAGACGATAACGGCAACGGCATTCCCGAAGCATTGAAACGTAAAAACGAAATAAGCTATTATACGAGTGACGAGGTAAAGAAGATAATCAAAGAAAACACAAAGTTCGATATATCCGAGGATTTCGAGAGTTTTGTTCCGAAGAGCGTTTCATATCTCAGCTATTTTGACTATGCACCTGTCAACAGACCGAATATCTCCGATTTTTATACCGACTTCAAGGAAATGTTCGCATATCTTTTCCCGGACGAAAAATTTAACGATGACTACTTTTTCTATTACTACATCAGAACAGATGAGGAAACAGAAAATGCGAAAGAGGACGAATACCCTATAAAAAACGTCAAAAAGTATTTTGACGAAGCGGCAGACGGCAAGAGAAAAATATCATTTTATTTCTATTCTCCTTATTCTCATTTTGCTGAAAAGGAAGGCACGGATTATGCTCATCGGGTCGAAAAGGATAGTTTGGATATTAACGATCGCAATATTTTCCTTGAGTTCGGTCCGCCTATAGGCAACTACCTGTCAAATGTCAACAAGGGTGTACTTGCGGAATATTACAGCAAGGAGAAAGGTGAAAAGAACGATTATTGGCTTGAGGTCACAGGAACCGTTATCTGTGAAGAATACGAAACCGTCAGATCATGCACTCCCGATTGCACAGATAAGTACAGATTGCTTGACGGTAAGGAGATAAGTGTTGCCGATGCGGTGACATTCTTTGAAAACTATATGAATGATCTGCCGTGCCCGAAAGATCCGGTATACGATACCAAGGTAACAGGTGTTAATGTGAAGAAGCTCGGCGAGGATAAATATTTCTTCATGTTTCAGATAACGCCTACCTATGCGGGAGTTCCGCTTGACTGGGGACGTTTCCGTCTTGCTTCCGAAAGCGAACTGCGCACGACAACGGGTTTTTACGGTACAATGGCTGTGACCGATGATATTGACAGCTTTGTAGGCTATGTCAGAGCGGCGTCGATCACCGATGAAAAGGTAACGGAAAAGCTCCTGCCGTTTGATAAGGCTATAAGCAAAATAGAACAGTCGCTGACCGAACAGGTATCGTTTGAGGTACTGAGCGCCGACCTTGTGTATGAACAGATGACATATTACGGAGCGTATGACATTCCGCTTGAGGAGCAGAAACGGGAAACCTCGCCTGCGTGGAAGGTCGTTATTCAGAACAAGAACAATGATCTCGTGTACACCTGTTATATAGACGCCGACACGGGAGATAATTTCAGTTATAGCAAGGCGGCGTTCTATACGGAAACGGAAGAGGCAGAGGACTGATATGTTTACGGCAACACTTTCTTACCTTAAACGCATACCGGGAGATACGGATTTACAATGTCTTTATTTTCCCTTACTCAGCAGTGTCAAGAAAGAATTTGAAACTTTTGAAGATGTACTGACAAAGACAAAAAATCATTTACAGCAGGTCGACAGCGACCTTGAAGCACTTGTCGGAGTAAGGACAAGGGCGATAAACAAACAGCCTATGAGTGTTGGCGAGGATAATGCGGGACAAATAGAAAATCGAGAAAAAGAAACATCGTCGCAGAAAATATTAAATTCTGCGACGGTGCAATATTTTGTAATATGTGACAAAAACACAAAGAAAAGTTGTGAAATCATACAAATAATCAAAAATGCTATTGAAAAGCGTATCAGTATTTGATAATATATAGTCAAAGCTATTGCAATAACTTTAACAAAATCATTACTAAAAAAGGAGCATTATCATGAAGAAAATCAAAAAAGCATTAAGCATTGCATTGACATCAATAGTAGCAGTTGCAGGTATCTTATCTGTTCCGGCATCTGCCGCTGACGGTGTGTATCCCACAAGGCTGGCATGGAAAGCTGCCGGTTATTGTGCCCCGGGCGGCTCGCCGAGTAACACCTATACTCCCGCTACGCCTAAAATACGGTACTCAACATATGGTCATTATATATATGTAAACGGAATTGTTAATTCATCAGACGGCGCAAAATATGAAATTTTGATTTCGTGTGATAGCGGAACAATGACGGAGATATCCACAAAAAGTAACGGCAGATATTTTTGTGATCCTGCTATGCATGGTTCTTTCGAAAGTGTAACCTTCAGGATCAAAGCGCTTTCATATACGAACGGCAATACGGTCACAGCTAACGGCAGTGCGGTCACAAAAACAAAACTATAATATAAAAAGGAGATACAGTATATGAAACGCTTTTTAACAATAATACTTGCAACATTCATGCTTTGCGCCTGCACAGGCTGCAGTGGCGGCGGTATCAACAGCAATATCGAAAGTGCAAGCAACAGCACCGACAATACTGACGGTGATATTCCGGAAGCTTTAAAACGTCAGAATGAAATAAACTATTATACCGACGACGAAGTAAAGAAGATGATCCGGGAGAATACAAAGTTCGGTATATCCGAGGATTTTGTGAGCCTTGTACCAAAGAGCGTTTCATATATCTGTTCTTTTGACAAGGCGGCAGTAAACAGACAGGCTCCGGCAGAATATTATGATGACTTCAAAGAGATGTTCGCATATCTTTTCCCAAATGAAAAATTCAATGACGACTATTTCTTCTACTACTATATTTCCGATGAAGAAAGCAATAGGCAAGAAGGCGAATATCCGGTAAAGAATTTCAAGAAGCATTATGATGATGCGGTTTCCGAAAAAAATATAATATCATATTATTTTTATTCTCCGTATTCCGGTTTTGTTGAAAAGGTTGGCTCGGATTATGCTATTTTGGATAATAGGGATAGCTCGGAGGTTACCGATCGCAATATTTTCCTTGAGTTCGGTCCGCCTATCGGAAACTATCTGTCCAATGTCTGCAAGGGTGTTCTGGTTGAGCAATACTGCAAAGATAGCGGCGAAAAGAACAATAATTTCCTTGAAAATTGGGACGCTGAGATCAAAGGGCATTATAAAGTGATCGGGAGGTACGACCGTGACAGCACCGAGAAGTTCAGATTGCTGGACGGTAAAGAGATAAGCGTTGCCGATGCGGTAACTTTTTTTGAAAACTATCTTAAAAATGCTCCCTGCCCGAAGTCACCCGTATATGATATGAGGGTTATGTCTGTCATTGTACAGCAGTACGATAAGGATAAATATTTCTATTCTTTTACAACAACTCCGACATACGGGGGAATACCTTTTGACTGGGATCGTTTCTATCTCAGCAGTGACAGTATGTATGAAACCACTCTGTGCAACGGCAGTATGGTTACGACCGATGATATTGACAGCTTTTACGGCTACAGAAGAACCGGTTCGATCACCGATGAAAAGGTAACGGATAAGCTTCTGCCGTTCGATAAAGCGATAAGCAAAATAGAACAGTCGCTGACAGAGCAGGTATCGTTTGAGGTGCTCAGTGCCGACCTTGTATACACACCGCTCAAATATTACGGATCTTATGATATTCCGCTTGAGGAGCAGAAGAGTAAAACGACCCCCGCATGGAAGGTCGTTATTCAGAACAAGAACAATGATCTCGTGTACACCTGCTATATAGATGCCGATACCGGAGAGAATTTCCGTTATAATAAGGCGGCGTTCTATACAGCAGAGGAAGAGGCAGAGGGCTGATATGTTCAGAGCAACGCTTTCTTACCTTAAACGCATACTCGGAGATAAGTCGTTTTATATATGCCTGTTGCTGATATTTGCAATATGCTTTACGGCTTCTGCCGACTATGACTTCGACAAAAATCAGTCCTTGTCGGTCTGGGATCTGATTATCGACACACAGCGGATATATACCGGCAATATCAGCTTCAGCGCCTGTGTGGTGTCCGGGCTTAAGGGCGGCAGCTGGCTGAATATGTTTCTGCCGTTGCTTTTGCCTCTGTGCTTTGTAAATGCGCTGTGCGATGACAAAAGCTCAGGCTTTACCCGCTATGAAGTTATACGCACAGGCTATCGCAGACTTAAAAGTGCAAAGTATGTTTCGGCTGTGCTCGCAAGCGGCATATGCTGTCTTATCGGGTATTGCCTTTATGTGCTTGTTGTGCTGATAAGGTTTCCGCATATAGAAGCTTATGATGCCGAAAGACTTTCTTACGTACTGACCGGTATTCAGATGAGCCTTTTTGACAGCGTGGGGATAGCAGGAGTATATCTTGTCAATATGCTCGATATGCTTATCTACGGGATAGTAATGTCACTATTCTCGTTGATAGTGACGGCGTATACTGAAAACAAGTATCTTATATGCTGTATCCCGTTTATGGTCGCTTATTGCCTGACACAGCTCGGCTCATGGCTTACAGGACTTGCCATGCAGGATCCCTGTAACACAGACGAAGTGCTCCTGACAATAGGCAATACAGCTTCTCCGCTTGCGGCGAACGGTATAGTTTCGGGCGCAAGCGGCGTTACACTTGTCTGCTATTACGGAGTGCTTATACTGCTTTCGTTTGCGGTATATGTATTTTTCGGAAAGGGCGGTGCGGATAAAGGTGCATAAACAGATCAGCCTTTCAAAGATGTGGTCGGTCGCAAGGTGCGAATACATAAAGTGGATAACCAATCCCAGAAATATAGTTGTAATAGTACTGCTTATATTTATAAAGACGCTTTTCATCGATACGCTTGCACAGCGCGCAGACAGGTACGGCAGTCCGATGAATGTGCTTGAGCCGTTTATAGCGGTCGGCAACTCGTGGGTAGCGGTGCTTTTACTGCCGTCGGTGTTCCTTGTGCTTATGAGCGATTTCCCGAAGTTTGACGGCAACTCGCTTTTCGTTATCTGCAGGAGCGGAAAGCTGAACTGGCTGTACGGTCAGATGTTATTTGCTGTTATGGCGGTAATAAGCTATATAGCTGTTGTATTTCTTGCAGTTGTGGGAATGTCTGTCGGGAACACGGTGCTCGGTTCATCGTGGAGTGAAGCTGCAAGATTTTATGCGGCAAAGTTTCCCGATGAAATGAATACTTTCGCTACTCTGCTGTTGCCTGAAAATCTGTATAATCAGCTTGACCCCATATGTACTATTGTACACACGTTGGTACTCATCATATTATACCTTTTTCTTTTGTCGCTTGTGCTCCTTATTTGCAGGATATCATCAGGTAAAATGACAGGTATGTTCATATGTACCGCGGTCATAGCCCTCGGAGTGGCCACCTGCGCACTGCGCAGTGATCTGATGTGGCTGTTTCCTATGGGTAATTCCATAATATGGATGCACTACACGGAGATAATCCGTGAACCGATAAAGCCGATATGGTATTCCTACGTTTATTTCGCCGTTATGGCTCTGTTGCTTATATTTATGAGCACATTGAGAGCAAGACGATTGAGCGTATCACTTCTTCCGGAGGAAAGCTGATGATCAATACAGAAAATCTTTCACTGATGATAAACAAAACGGAGATACTCCGTGATATAACAATATCTTTTGATAAAGGGAAAATACACGGGCTTATAGGGCGCAACGGAAGCGGCAAGACTATGCTGATGAAATGTATATGCGGATTTGTTCGTGCAACCTCAGGCAAGGTAACGGTAGCGGGCAAGGAGATAGGCAAGGACTGTGATTTTCCCGAAAGTACGGGAGTTATAATAGAAACGCCCGGCTTTATCCCGTATTATTCAGGGTATAAGAATCTGAAGATTCTTGCCGACCTCGGCGCAAAAGCAGACAAAGAGGATATATGCAATGCTATGCGCACGGTGGGTCTTTCCCCCGAGCTTAAACGCCATGTGAAAAAATATTCGCTCGGTATGCGTCAGAGGCTAGGACTTGCACAGGCTATAATGGAAGACCCAGACCTGCTTATCCTTGACGAGCCGATGAATGGGCTTGACAAGGACGGCGTTGCGGATATGCGCCGCTATCTGCTTGATCTCAAGGCAAGGGGCAAGACTATAATCATTGCCTCGCACAGTGCGGAAGATATTGAGGTGCTGTGCGACACCGTATGTGAAATGGATAAGGGCAGGTTGAGCGTGATAAGATAATAACCGTCCGAACAGGATAACCGCCGCAGATTTTTAAAACCTGCGGCGGTTTTTTGCGTTGTATTGAAAATTTAGGGCAAAAGTTGCAAAAAAATTAGGTAGGAGATATAAAATCGTCCTTGCTTTTACTTATATCGTAAATTGAATAAAAGACACCGCCGTGGAGCAGTAACTCTGCGGCGGTATCTTTATTTGATCATATCTATAACAGAACTGAGTGTATCTTTTACAGCCTGCTTTTCATTATCGGAAAGCTGTGTTATTTTGTCCGAAAGTATCCCGATAGGCGAAAGGGAGCTGTCAGATGTCAGAGGGTGACGGCTTGAGGAAATTCCTGCGATGTAATCAAGGCTGACATTATAATACTTAGCAAGCAGGACTGCGCGCTCAAGCGGTATTTCCGCTTTACCCGATTCGTATTTTCCGTAGTGCTGTGCAGATGTGCCGAGATAGTCGGCTATCTCCTGCTGTGTCTTGTCCGCGTCCTCGCGCAGATCGCGTAATCTTTGATAATGTGCCATACTCACCCCTCCTGTACAGATTTTATCATATCAGATTGAAAATTGTTGACAAAAGTGTCTGAAAAGATTATAATATAATTATAATCAGTCTGATTAGACACGTTTATGTGTCGGAATGAGTTAAATAGGAGGTTTTTATGAAAATCAAAACAATGTTTAAAGCGGTATTGTCGCTTGCGGTCTGCCTAATGGCAATGTTGGTAATTTCAGTTGCGGTAAGCGCAGACGAATATGAAGAAATAGAAATGGATGTTTCTGTATCTAGTTCTGCAAAATACAATAAGTATCAAATCGACATTCCGTATGATGGACATATAATATTGCAATTTGATATAGCTTGTGAATATAACTATCAAACAGTTATAGGATTCTTTGATTCTAATGGTGAAACAATTGGCGGTGATCCATATCAAGAAACAGGAGAGGGTTATTATTGGATGGGAAAATACGAAACGTATGTTAATAAAGTAACAGAAAAATCTGTAGGTGAAATCAGATATTATGATTTACCTAAGGGAAAATATTACATACAGTTAACATTATATGCCAGTGGTAGTTCAGAGATACCCGCAAGCGAAACGATTAAAATATCTCACGGGCATTCGTATTACGGTACAGTAACAAGCGAATCTACCTGTACCGAGAAAGGCTCAATAAAATACACCTGCGATTGCGGTGATTCTTATACGGAAGAAATACCGCTTAAATCCCATAACGAAGTAACAGATCACGGAAAAGCGGCGACCTGTACCGAAACAGGTCTTACCGACGGTTCGCATTGTTCCGTCTGCCAAAAAGTACTTGTTGCGCAGTCCGAAATACCTAAAACAAATCACGAATACAACGAATCATATAAGGTGGTAAAAGACGCTACCTGTACCGAGAAGGGCACAATAAGATATTACTGTGTCTGCGGAAAAGCAAAAGATGAAGAAATACCGTTGACCGAGCATGAAGCGGTCATAGATGAGGCTGTTGCCGCAACCTGTACTAAAGAGGGAAAAACACAGGGTTCGCATTGCGGTGTTTGTAATACAGTAATCATACCACAGGAAAGTGTTCCGAAAGCGGATCATATCCCCGTCACAGATAAGGCAGTCGCCGCAACCTGTATAAAAGAAGGAAAAACAGAAGGCTCTCATTGTGAAATTTGTGACACGGTGATCAAACCGCAGGAGACTGTTCCCAAAGCCGATCATACTCCTGTTGCGGATAAAGCGATCGCTCCCACTTGTATTAAATCCGGTAAAACAGAAGGCAGCCACTGCTCTGTATGCAAAAAAGTACTTAAAGAGCAGGAAACGGTAGCAGCAACCGGCAAGCATACTCTTAAACATATTGCAGAGAAAAAAGCAACAGAAAGTTCTTCTGCCGTGCAGGAGCATTGGAAATGTTCTGTTTGCGGACAATTATTCGCCGATGAAAAAGGCTTGACAGCTTTAAGCCGGACACCGGTCAAAGACGAAAGCCCGCTTATGATGATAATAGGAATATCCGTAGGCGCATTGTTGCTGATAGGCGGAGCTGTTACGGCGATTATAATATCGAAAAAGAGATCCGGTAAAAATAACGATATAACAGGTAGCGAATAATGCAAAAACGCCGCCTTGACAGGACGTTCCCGGCGGTGTTTTCATATCATCTCCACTCCGCCTGAATGCAGGCACCCATATCGTGACATACTGATATAAAGTCAGCCTTTATCGAAAAAATAAAATCTCTCGTAATGAAATCCGAAATCTGTCGGGTTGAAAATCAGAAATCACTCGTAATGAAAACACAAAATCTCTCGGGTTGAAAAGCCGAAATCTATCGTAATGATATTGCAAAATCTATCGTAATGTGTTATATTATTTATACAGCTTACGAAAGGAGCGGAATATGCGTAACGATAAATACAGACCCAGACTGATAGATAAGAAAATAGACGAATACCTTAAGGCGTTCGGAGCGGTGTGCGTTGAGGGTGCTAAGTGGTGCGGCAAGACGTGGACATCGGCGTTTCACGCTGAAAGTCAAATATTGATAGGCAACCCCGAAAATAACTTTCAGAACAGAAAGCTTGCCGAAATGTCGCCCGAACTCATACTCGGCGGTGAAACTCCCCGACTTATAGATGAATGGCAGGAAGTGCCGCCGATATGGGATGCTGTGCGTTATGAGGTTGATAAACGTGCCGAAAAGGGACAGTTTATATTAACAGGCTCGGCAACGCCTAACCACAAAGGCATTATGCACAGCGGCGCAGGCAGGATAGCCAAGATAAGAATGCGTCCGATGTCGCTGTATGAATCGGGTGATTCGTCGGGTAAAATATCTCTTAAAAGTATAGCGGACGGCACAATGCAGGCTGAAATGACCGGAGAAGTGGAGCTTATGGAGCTTTTCCACCTTATAGTCAGAGGCGGCTGGCCGGGTAATATAAGCATTCCGCTGAAACACGCAATGCTAATTCCCGATGAATATCTGAATGCGGTTATAGATGACGATGCGTTCCGCATAGACGGCGTGAAGCGGAATACTCAGAAAATGCGACTTTTGCTTAAATCGCTTGCGAGAAATGAAAGCACGACCGCAACGAATAAAAAGCTGAAAAACGATATATCTCAGACGGATAACGAGGATATCAGCGTTGACACGGTAGCCGAATATCTTGATATATTCGAGCGGCTTTTCATTACCGATAATCAGTTGCCGTTTTCGTCAAATATACGCTCATCGGTTCGGGTAAAACAGGCGGTAAAGCGGCATTTTGTCGATCCGTCGCTTGCGTGTGCATTGCTTGGCGCTACTCCCGAAAGACTGCTTGGTGATCTTGAATGCGCCGGCTTTATGTTTGAGGCGCTTTGCGAGCGTGACCTGAGGATATATGCCGATGTAAACGATGGTGTGCTGTATCACTATCAGGACTATTCGGGCAAGGAAATTGATGCCGTTATAGAATATCCGGACGGTGAGTGGCTCGCAATAGAAATCAAGCTCGGCGCAAATCAGATAGATGCCGCCGCCGAAAATCTTATATCAATAAGCAATGCCATAAAAAGTGAAAATGGCAGAGCACCGAAAGCGTTATGCGTCGTATGCGGCCTGTCAAACGCCGCCTACAAGCGCCCTGACGGCGTATACGTCGTCCCAATCACCGCCCTGAAAGACTAAAATACCGACCAAATAAGAAACACCGCCGGAATATCACTCCCGGCGGTATTTTCATATATCAAGTTTTATGAAGGACAATAGTATTATATGCTCAGTCAACCTTAGGCATACGGTCCATGCTGACCTTAAGCTCCTCGTCTGTGGGAATGTAGTCGCTCATTTCGTGGTCGTTGAACTTCTGGTATGCGACCATATCAAAGTAGCCTGTGCCTGTAAGACCGAAGAGGATAGTCTTTTCTTCGCCTGTTTCCTTGCACTTCATAGCCTCGTCTATCGCAACTCTGATTGCGTGGCTGCTCTCGGGAGCGGGGAGGATACCCTCTGTTCTTGCGAACTGTTCGGCGGCGGCAAATACGCTTGTCTGCTCAACTGAGCGTGCTGTGATATATCCGTCGTGGTAGAGCTGTGAAAGAACACTGCTCATGCCGTGGTAGCGCAGACCGCCTGCGTGGTTTGCGGAGGGAATGAACGTACTGCCGAGCGTGTACATCTTAGCGAGCGGGCAAACTGCGCCTGTGTCGCAGAAGTCGTAAGCATAAACGCCTCTTGTGAGCGAGGGGCAGGACGCAGGCTCAACGGCGATGAACTCATAGTCGGCTTCGCCACGGAGCTTTTCACCCATAAAGGGAGAGATAAGACCGCCGAGGTTAGATCCGCCGCCTGCACAGCCGATGATCATATCGGGCTTTATGCCGTACTTTTCGCAGGCTGTCTTTGTTTCAAGACCGATGACCGTCTGGTGCAGAAGTACCTGCGACAGCACCGAGCCGAGAACATATCTGTAGCCCTCGTGCGTTGTTGCGCATTCAACTGCTTCGGAAATCGCACAGCCGAGCGAGCCTGTCGTGCCGGGAAATTCTGCGTTTATCTTCTTTCCTACCTCTGTTTCCATTGAGGGAGAGGGAGTAACGTTTGCGCCGTAGGTTCTCATAACCTCACGTCTGAATGGCTTCTGCTCGTATGAGCATTTAACCATAAATACCTTGCAGTCAAGTCCGAGATATGCGCAAGCCATTGAAAGCGCTGTGCCCCACTGACCTGCACCTGTTTCTGTTGTAACACCCTTCAAGCCCTGCTTCTTGGCGTAATAAGCCTGAGCTATCGCACTGTTCAGCTTGTGCGAACCGCTTGTGTTGTTGCCCTCGAATTTGTAGTAGATCTTTGCGGGTGTGCCGAGTGCCTTTTCAAGACAATATGCTCTTACTAAGGGAGCAGGTCTGTACATCTTGTAGAAGTCGATTATCTCCTGGGGAATGTCGATGTAGGGAGTTGTATCGTCAAGCTCCTGCTTTGCAAGCTCTGTACAGAATACGTGGCTCAGCTCCTCGAGCGTACAGGGCTGATGTGTTGCAGGGTTTAACAGCGGAGCAGGCTTGTTCTTCATATCCGCTCTTACGTTGTACCACTGACGGGGAAGCTCGTTTTCTTCAAGATAAATTTTGTACGGGATCTCTCTGTTTGCCATAATAATTTTCCTTTCTACGCGGCGGCTGTGAGCCGCTTCAAATTCCGGCGGCAATGTGCCGCTTCAAATTCCGCCTTTAATATACTTTCTGCTAATGGGACTGTTAGCGTAACGGCGGGGATAAAACATGGTGTGTTTTGAACGTTTTGTCTTGTTGTTATGAAATAATCCGCATAACGAGGATAACAAAACATTCTGTGCTCTGAACGTTATGTTTTGCCGTACCGCCTTGTTTTCCCAAAAGCCTTTTTGGCGGAGTGCTTAAGTTTTCGCGGAACAGTCCGCGCCCGACAGCCTGTATCTTATTCAGCAACGCATTATGTCGGCTATGCCCTGCTGTCACGCCATATGCCATGATGATAGTTTCAACGTAGAATGAGTATCCGGGAAAACAAAAAACTCCCGTCCCAGTTGGGACAGGAGTATAGTTTACCTGCGGTACCACCCAAATTACCGTATAATAAAACACGGTCACTCGCTACACATACTATCATATGTGCGACCTGTAACGGAGGTGTCCGTCGCCCCTAAAATATCATAAACTGATACTCTCGGTTTGCCCTCGTGAGTCCATTCACAAGCGTATGTATCATTGCCTTTACACCGACCGGCAACTCTCTGTCATACAGTGACGGGTGCTACTACTCTCACTCATAGGTTTAACATATTCTGTGTTCATTATATCCGCTGTAAAACCGTTTGTCAAGTGTTTTTCTGAAATTTCCGTAAATTTTTTCAAATCCTCCGATATTACTGTGTTGAATAGCCCGTTATGAAATAAAGCGATACAGCGTTGCACAATAGACTAAACCGCCTTGATAACTTTAAATACGTTGTGCAATTTACCGATTGAAAGCGGAGAGGGGATATAGTATAATTGCTTAGCAATCGGCTAATGTCGGGAAAGCCGTTAATACCGTAGAAAAAGTTGTTTTCTATAAAGATAGCACAAATTCTCTATCCCTTTAAGAACGCTTTGTGGGCTTTGCGTCCTTGCAAAGCCTTTGGGCGTTCTATATCGGCGTCCTTGCCGAAACCCCAAACCACATTTTTTATTAACGATAGAGATTTTTCGACAGATTGATTACGTTTATAGCACACTATCTTTTATTCCCGTCGTTACGCTAACAGTCCCATTAGCAGAAAGTAAATCAAAGGCGGAATATGAAGCGGCACACTTCCGCCCGCCGTTACGCAAACAATCCCGCTAATACAAAGTCGGTAAAAGGCGGAACTTGAAGCGGCACACTGCCGCCCGCCCGCAGAAAAGGAGGAAAATATGTCAGCAGTAAAAGACCTTACAAAAGGCTCACCTATGAAGCTCATACTCGGATTTATGCTCCCTATGCTGTTAGGACTTCTCTTTCAGCAGTTCTACAATATGGTCGATACGATAGTCGTCGGACAGTTCCTCGGCGTAAACGCACTCGCAGGTGTCGGCTCGACAGGCTCGGTGAACTTCCTTGTTCTCGGCTTCTGCATGGGCGTGTGCGCGGGCTTTGCAATACCCGTTGCGCAGAAATTCGGCGAAAAGGATCTTGACGGGCTGCGTAAGTTTGTCGGCAATACGATATGGCTCGGTATCGGCTTCGCCGCAGTGATGACAACCGCTACCTGCCTTCTTTGCGGAAATATCCTCCATTGGATGAATACGCCCGATACGGTTTTTAAAGAAGCGTATGACTATATTTTCGTGATTTTCTTAGGTATCCCGGTAACGTTCCTCTATAACATTTTATCGGGCTTTATCCGCTCGCTCGGCGATTCAAAGTCACCTGTTGTCATTCTGATAATTTCAAGTGTTCTGAATGTCGGACTAGACCTGCTGTTCATTCTGGTGTTTGATATGGGCGTTGCCGGTGCAGGCTGGGCTACCGTCCTTGCACAGCTTATATCCGGTATCGCCTGCCTTGTCTACATGATAAAGCGCTTTGATATTCTGCACTTATCGAGGAAAGATTTAAAACCCGACGCTTATTCAATGAGCAGACTTTGCGCTATGGGTGTGCCTATGGGACTTCAGTATTCCATTACCGCCATCGGAAGTATACTTTTACAGTCGGCGGTAAATTCGCTCGGTGAAACCTATATGGCGGCGGTAACTGCGGGAAGCAAGGTGACGCAGTTCCTGTGCTGTCCGTTTGACGCAATGGGCTCTACAATGGCTACATACTGCGGTCAGAATGTAGGCGCGGGAAGAGTCGACCGTATCGAAAGCGGCGTTAAGAAATGCTCAATACTCGGCATAGCCTATGCGATAATCGCTCTTATCGTGATAATACCGTTCGGCGGAGAATTTTCAAAGCTGTTTATAGACGGAACGCAGACAGAAATACTTGATCTTGCAAAGCAGTTTTTGTGGCTCAACGTGGTGTTCTATATCCCGCTCGCATTCGTAAATATTATACGCTTTTCAATACAGGGACTGGGCAACAGCCAGCTAGCCGTATTTGCGGGTGTATTTGAAATGATAGCAAGGGGCGGTGTGGCACTGGGACTTGTGCCCGCTTTCGGATATGTCGCCGTATGTCTTGCAAGCCCGGCGGCGTGGGTGCTTGCCGATCTGTTCCTCTTCCCCGCGTTCTTCCATTCGGTGAAGATACTCAAAAGACGGTTTCCTGTTAAAAATACGACTGTAAGTGATAATGAGGATTGAACGACACCCGCCGCTGATCGGCGGGGGGTTT
>DOQG01000045.1:22780-59501 GCA_003512525.1 Oscillospiraceae bacterium
ACCCGCCGCTGATCGGCGGGTGTTTTAGCATACGCTACCCACTCCCCTCAATCTGTCTGTAAAAACTCTAAAAACACCCTCGCAAAGTATAAAAATTCAGTTGACATTGCATAAAAAATATGGTAAAATTATCTTGAGTTATAGTCCACGGCTTTAAGGGGAGGTCAGGCAGATGCGTAGATTGATACGTCTTCATAATAAAAAAGGTTTTACGCTCGTTGAGCTTATCGTTGTTCTTGCCATGATAGGTGTTCTGACGGCTATAATATTACCGCTTTCGCTGAATGCGGGAAAGCCTCAGGCGGCTGTCGCAAAGGCTAAGGAGTTCTATTTCGGCTCACAGAGGATACTTATACAGTACAGAGCCGATGCGCCCGAAAAGCAGACAGGCTATCTGTCTTACGAAAACGGGGGAATGACTTATACCGTAGGCTCGGGCGACTATCTTTATATGTGCGCCAAGGCAGAGAAATATAAGGGCTTCACAGAGCTTAAGCTTGCAAAGCTTGACGCACCCTCCGATGACAGCCCTGCCAATACGGCACAGGGATATTTGCAGTTTCAGTATGCGGTAACGATAGATTCCGCAAGTCCGGATCACGAGCTGCTTGATAAGCTGAACACATTTTCAACAGACGAGGACGAGGGGTATTATTTTGCCCTGGTCGATGATAAGTGCAAGGTAGTAATGACATATTGGTGTGAAACCGTTATTGAAGATATAAGCCGAGTGACGGATACATCAAGTGATTTTTCAAAGACAACGATCGAACCCACCGACAATTATTATGTAGACGGCTATCTTTTAGGTGCCTATCCGGAAAGATATTCCATGCTCGGTTACACTATGTTCAATCAGGTTGATCTGCCCCCGGACGAAACAACTCCGGCAAGCTCTACTCCCGCCCCCGCAGGTCCGTAATGAACGGATATCGCACACCCGCCTTTTGTGACGATATCGGTTGCCGAACATAGAAAAACGGC
Organism: Oscillospiraceae bacterium; assembly: GCA_003512525.1. Taxonomy (GTDB): domain Bacteria; phylum Bacillota; class Clostridia; order Oscillospirales; family Ruminococcaceae; genus Ruminiclostridium_E. The sequence continues at coordinate 23,765 of DOQG01000045.1, forward strand.
GGATATAAACGGCAGTGAGAATTTTATAAATCAATTACGGCAGGTACGCGAAAACGTATCTGCCGTTTCGCGTGTTAAAAGGTTTGTTTGTAAAGAAGTATCACGATGCAGCTTCCTTGTGTAAAGGTGAGCTAAAATCAGTGCGGGGCGAGGGATAGAAAAAAGATTATAATGATGGCAGAAGTTATAATAACCGATGCAACGGGAGGGGCAAGCAATGCAAGGATGCATTAAATGTGTGTGCACAAAGTTTCGCAGGACGCAAAACCATACAAGCACACACAGAACCTCACCCTACGGGAACAAGAAACGATAGTAACTATATCAAATTGTTAGTGCAGATAAAAAACAATGAAGTACACCATATAACAGACTTTTCTATAAAATGCCTCGCCTTAACAGCGGCACTTATTTTATCTCCTCATCCCTCCGCAAGTGAAAATAATACGAAAATTCCCGAAAACTGCTTTATGACCCTTGCAAAAGTATTCAATTTCTGCTATAATGTCTATCGTGTAGGTATAGGCTTCGATTTAAATTTCCATAAAAAGTAATATCTATATAACCATAAATTATTTTCATCTACGCTGAAAAATGCGTGAAAGGTCGTGTTATCAGTGGAACTATTCGGTTCCATCGTCTTTGCCTGAAGGCGGACTTTAAGTTAAGGATATTAAAAATAAGGAAAGAATAAAAGGTATGAAAGAACAGTTACAGAATATAAAGGAGCAGGCGCTGAAAACTATCGGTGACTGCGTTGATGTCAAACAGCTTGATGACCTGAGAGTAAAGTATCTCGGTAAGAAGGGTGAGCTTACAGCTATCCTTAAGAGCATGGGAAAGCTGTCGGCAGAAGAAAGACCTGTTATGGGTCAGCTTGCAAACGATGTAAGGCAGTCGCTTGAAAGCTTTATTGCACAGAAGCAGTCGCAGCTTAAATCTGCGCTTATGGAGCAGAGATTAAAGAAAGAAACGCTTGATGTTACTATGCCCGGCAAACAGCAGGCTATGGGCGTTCGCCACCCTCTTAATATAGTTCTTGATGAGCTTAAGGAAATATTCAGGGGAATGGGTTATACGGTCGTTGACGGTCCCGAGGTCGAGGAAACGAAGTATGTATTTGATATGCTTTTAACCGAGGACGGTCACCCCGCAAGAGATGAACAGGATACATTCTACATCACAGATGATATACTCCTGCGTACACAGACTTCTTCCGTTCAGATAAGAACGATGCTGAAAAACAAGCCCCCTATAGCTATCATAAGCCCCGGACGCGTTTATCGTCCCGATGCTGTTGACGGCACACACTCGCCTATATTCCACCAGTGTGAGGGTCTTGTTATTGACAAGAATATAACATTCGGCGACCTCAAGGGTACGCTCGAAACATTTGCTAAGCGTCTTTACGGCGACGATGTAAAGCTCCGTTTCCGTCCTCACCACTTCCCATACACCGAGCCGTCAGCCGAAGTCGACTTACAGTGCTTCAAGTGCGGCGGTAAGGGCTGCCCGCTTTGTAAGGGCGAGGGCTGGATCGAGATGCTCGGTTCAGGAATAGTTCACCCGCAGGTGCTTATCAACTGCGGCATAGATCCCGAAGAATACAGCGGTTTTGCTTTCGGTATAGGACTTGAGCGTATCGCTATGATGAGATACAACATAGATGATATGCGTCTGCTGTACGAGAACGATCAGCGTTTCCTCGCTCAGTTCAGATAAGCGATAATTATAATGAATACCGATTGAGATCGTAAAAGGAGATATTAACGTGGATTTATCAATGAGATGGCTTAACGACTATGTTAAAGCCGATATGCCCATAAAAGAATTTGTAGCGGATATGACTATGAGCGGTTCAAAGGTCGAAACCTATCATAAGATGTCCGACCCTATAAATAATGTAGTAGTTGCAAAGGTGCTCAAGCTTGAACGTCACCCCGATAGCGAAAAGCTCTGGATATGCCAGCTTGACGCGGGCAGGGATGAGCCTGTGCAGATAGTTACTGCGGCTCAGAACCTGTTTGAGGGTGCGATCGTTCCCGCTTGTATGCACAACAGCACAATAGCCGACGGAACAAAGATAACTAAGGGTAAGCTCAGAGGCGTTGCAAGCAACGGTATGATGTGCTCATACGCAGAGCTCGGTCTTACAAAGGACGATTTCGACTACCCTGTCGCAGATGACGGGATACTCATACTGAACAACGACCCCGATGTTGATTCTTTTAAGATGGGTATGGATATCTGCGAGGCTTTGCAGATAGATGATACTATCGTAGAGTTCGAGATCACAAACAACCGTCCCGACTGCCTTTCTGTACTCGGACTTGCACAGGAGGCAAGCGCAACATTTGATATCCCGATGAATTACACCGAGCCGACATTCAAGGGCGTTGACGGTGATATCACAAAGGAAATCAGCGTAAGTGTTGAAAATACAAAGCTTTGCTCACGCTATATGGCGGCGCTTGTAAAGAACGTAAAGATAGGACCGTCACCCAAGTGGATGGCAAGAAGACTGAGAGCTTGCGGAGTAAGACCTATCAACAATTTGGTAGATATAACAAACTTTGTAATGCTTGAATACGGTCACCCGATGCACGCATTCGACTTAAGATATGTTGAGGATAACAAAATCGTTGTAAGAAACGCAAAAGAGGGAGAAACATTAAAGCTGCTCGATGAAATGGCAGAGCCTGTAAAGCTGACTCCCGAAATGCTGATAATCGCAGACGGCAAGAAGCCTATCGCCATAGCAGGCGTTATGGGCGGCGAGCACAGCGGTATCATGGACGATACTACTACAGTTGTATTTGAGGCTGCCTGCTTTGACGGCGTATCTGTAAGACGTACCGCAAGAAAGATAGGAGAACGTACAGAGGCAAGCTCACGCTTTGAAAAGGGACTCAACCCCGTAAATGCAGAAAAGGCGCTCAAGAGAGCATTACAGCTTATCGAGATGCTGGGTTGCGGCGAGGTAGTGAATACTATCATTGACGAGAACCACAGCGAGTATGTTCCCGAAAGATTGAAGCACGACTACAAGTGGGTAAATGAGCATTTAGGCTCTGATATCAGCGAAAACGAGCAGATAGAAATTTTAAAGAAGCTCGGCTTCGGCTATGAGAACGGCGAGATAATAGTTCCTCCTACCCGTATAGATATGCACCGTGCGTGCGACGTTGCAGAGGAAGTTGCCCGTATTTACGGCTACAACAGGATTCCCTCAACTATACCCAAGCTCTCATCACAGGGCAAGAGAACACCTGAGCAGATATTCGAGGATAAGGTAATTTCGCTTGCGCTTGCGCTCGGATTTTACGAGGTAATGACATACAGCTTTATTTCACCCAAGGACTACGAAATGCTCCGTATGGACGAGCAGTCAAGAAAGAGTGTTGTTTTAAGACGACCGCTCGGTGAGGATACAAGCGTAATGCGTACAAGCGCTCTCACTTCCATGATGGAGGTCGTAAGAAGAAACTGGAGCAACAGAAACCTTGCCGGCAGATTTTTCGAGATAGCAAGAGAATATTTCCCGACAGGAGAAAATCAGCTCCCCGTTGAAAGAGATGTTCTGTGCTATGCTCTCTACGGCAACGGTGAAGATTTCTTCACAGCCAAGGGCGTTGCAGAGGAAGTAATGGCAAAGCTCGGTCTGAAGAATGTTGTATACACAGCCGAAAAGAACAACCCCACATTCCACCCCGGAAGATGCGCAAAGGTCACTGTAAACGGCGAGCTTATCGGATATGTAGGTCAGCTTCACCCCGAGGCTGCGGCAAACTTCGGCGTAAATACAGAGGTTTACTGTGCTACGCTCAGCATGGAAGTAATGTTCAATAACGCAGACGGCGATGTGAAGTACACTGCCCTGCCCAAGTTCCCCTCAACATACAGGGATCTGAGCCTTGTGTGCAACGAGGACGTACCGAGCGGCGATATAGTTGCGGTGATCGAAAAGACCGCAAAACATCTTGAAGCGGTACGCCTGTTCGATATGTATAAGGGCGAACAGGTACCCGCAGGTATGAAGAGCCTTTCTTACAAGCTCATTCTCAGAAAGAAAGATGCTACGCTGACAGACGATGAGGCAGATGCGGTCGTTGCAAAGGTGCTTAAGGCGCTGGAAGCTATCGGCGTTACATTAAGATAACGGCAAATATTACAGAATAACCGGGGCACAGCCCCTTATAGAAAACAGTAAGGAGAAAAGCAATGAAACATTTAAAAAAGCTGGTAGCGGCAATATGCGCCGTGACAATCACATTAAGCGTTGCAGGCTGTGCTGATGTATCAACTATAGGTTCTATTGATGATCAGACCATCAATGCAGGCATATATCTGCTGTACGAACAGTCGGCTATAAGCGAGGCTCAGGAGGAAGTCGACGATCAGCTGAAGGCTATGGGCACTGATTCTTCAAAGGTAGAGAATTTCAGCTATTTCAACTATAACGTGCAGGACAAGACATACTCGCAGTATGTTCAGGATCGTACATTAGAGCAGGTAAAGCAGTATGTTGCTATCCAGAAGAAGTTTGACGAGCTGAAGCTTACTCTTACCGATGAGGAAAAGGATAATGTAAAGACCTCTGTAAAGAAGATGTGGGATACGGAGATCTCGTATTACGGCTACAGCACAGGAAAAACCTACGGTCAGAACTATGAGGCAGGCGGAATAAGCAAGAAGTCATACGAGGCTGTTCAGCTTGTAAACAAGATGAGCGAGAAGGTATTTGACGCTTACTATGAGAAAAACGGCATATCCGCAACAGACGAAAAGGATATAGCTACTTATTTCTATGACAATTACGGCAGATTCCAGATAATACAGGTTTCTCTTAAAGAGGGCAACGGCGACAAGATAACGACCGACGAGGGCAAGAAGGCTAAGAAGGAACAGGCTCAGGGCTATGTGGACAGACTGCTTGCCGGTGAGGATTACGAAACCATTTATCACGAATACGAGGATCAGGTAGCGAAAGAAAAGGCAGATGCCGAAGCTGAAAGCAACTCGGGCGCATCTTCAAAGGCTTCCTCCGAAAGCTCGTCGGCAGTTTCTTCTGCAAGTGAAACAGCATCTGACGATACAACAAGCAGCGGAACATCGGGCAGTGAAGAAGAGGAGCATGATCACGAGTTCCTGCTCAGCAAGACGGATACTTCACCCAGCGAAGAATTTGTAAAGTGGGCATTTGAGCTTGAAACAGGCAAGGGCGGCGTTTATGAGGACGACAGCGTTTATTATGCGGTTGTTCGCTGCGATATCAAGGAACGTGAGGACTGGCTCACGGAGAATCACAGCAACGTGCTTCACGTTATGAAAGACGATGATTATGAGGCTATGCTGAACGAAACAGCTAAGGACTATGCACTTGATCTTAATAATGACGCGCTGAACAGGTACAAGCCCGAAAACTTAAAGAAGTAAGCAAAAACGTAAATATGGAATTACCGGTCAGAGCAAAAACTCTGACCGCTATTTTTCGGAAAGGAAAAGTACTCGAATGATAGTATTGTCCGGTAACGATATCTCGGTATCATTCGGCGGAGAAACGCTTTTTCACAATGTGAATTTTCGCCTTGAAGAAAACGGCAGGGCGGGTCTTGTCGGAGTCAACGGCTGTGGAAAGACTACACTTATGCACGTCATAAACGGCAAGCTTGAACCCGAAAACGGGAGTATAAACAAGGCGGCGGGTATAAAGCTCGGCTCAATGGAGCAGTATGTTATCCGTGACGACAGTGTGACGCTGTATAGTGAGGTGCTTGATATATTCCGTCCGCTTACAGACATGGAAGAAGAACTTGCGGATATAGCAGTTGCCATTGATACGGGCGATCACAGCGAACAGACGCTGTCAAAACAGATGCACTTACAGGAAAGATTTGAACGTGACGGCGGACTTACTTACAAGTCAAGAGTAGCTTCTGCGCTTATCGGTCTTGGCTTTTCGGAAGATGATTTCAATAAGCCGATAAGCGTTATGAGCGGAGGGCAGAAAAGCAAGGCACAGCTTGCAAAGCTTTTGCTTTCCGCAAGCAATGTACTTTTGCTTGATGAGCCGACCAACCACCTTGATATCACCGCTTGTGAATGGCTGGAAAAGTTCCTCACGGAATATAAGGGCGTTTATATCGTTATATCGCATGACCGCTATTTCCTTGATAAGGTTACGAATACCACCTTTGAAATGGAGAATAAGACGCTCCATGAATATAAGGGTAACTATACGCGCTACCTTGAACTGAAAGCCGAGGCGAGAGAAGCACAGCAAAGAGTTTATGACAGGACTGTAAAAGAGATCAATCGTATCGAGGGTATAGTCGAACAGCAGAAGCGCTGGGGACAGGAACATAATTTCATTACGGCGGCATCAAAGCAGAAACAGGCTGACAGGCTCAAAGAAACGCTTGAAAGACCCGAAGATCTGCCTGAAGCTATAAAGTTCTCATTCAGAGCGAAAGAGGGCGGAGCAAATGACGTGCTGATTGCAAAAGCTCTGTCAAAGTCGTTTGACGGCGTGACGGTTTTCCAAAACGCAGAGCTTGATATAAAAAGGAATACGACCACGTTTATACTCGGCGAGAACGGCTGTGGAAAGACGACACTGCTTAAGATCCTTATGGGACAGTATCAGCCTGATAGCGGGGAGTATAAATACGGAAACAATATACAGTGCGGCTATTACGATCAGGCGCAGACTGACCTTGATCCGTCAAAGACGGTTATCGATGAGGTGTGGGATAAGTATCCGAGAATGACACAGACGGAAGTACGATCGGCACTGGCACAGTTTTTGTTCAAGGGTGAAGATGTATTCAAGAATGTGGGGAAGCTCAGCGGAGGAGAAAAGGCGAGAGTGTCGCTCCTGAAGCTTATGCTCGGCAAGGCGAATATGTTGCTTCTTGATGAGCCGACTAACCATTTGGATATACATTCGAGAGAGGCGCTTGAAAATGCGCTTTCAAATTACGGCGGTACGCTTCTTATCGTTTCACACGACCGTTATCTCATAAACAAGCTTGCGGACAGGATAGTGTGGCTTGATAAGAACGGCACGGTCAACATTGACGGAAACTATGACAGGTATATTGAGCTGAAGGCGGCAAAGGAACAGGCGGAACAGACTAACCTGGCAGTTCAGGCGAAAGCTGTTACCGAGGCAAAGAAGAACGATTATAAAGAACGTAAGGAACGTGAAAGCACACTCAGAAAACTGAACGGTGCACTGAAGCGCTGCGAACAGGCGATAGAAGATGTCGAAACAAAAACAGCAGAGCTTGCGGAGCAGATGTCAAAGCCGGAGATAGCTACAGACTATGAAAAAGCAAGCAAACTTTCCGAAGAAATAGCTGTTTTGAAAGAAAAAGAAGAGGAACTTACGGCTCAGTGGATGGAACTCAGTGAGCAGATAGAAACGTTTTCATAAGTTACATCAAAAATTAAGTAATTATCTGTGCGATTAGTTAAAAAAAGTGACGAAATTCTTTGTGCATAATAAACAAAGTTTCGTTAAGACGATTAACGAATTAGCTAATTTAAGTTATAAGTTTTCGCAATGTGGAAAACGTTTACATAAAAAATAGCAAAGTCGGGGAACTAAAAATCAAGATATTGTGTCAATGAAAACCGCGTTCGTCATAATTACCAAAATTTTCGAGCTAAGTTTGTAACTATTTGCTAAGAGCAAATGCGATTTGTAGATAAAATCAAAATCAGTTACACTATATGAAAGTTCTTTTATGAACCTTGACAGTACGGTGATAATTTGATATAATTACTATGTTATAGACCCTGATGCCACTTTGTACATTATTTCTAAATACACCGTGTTTAACGGCAAAATCGTATGTAGTTATTGTGCATTTGGTACAAAAAGCAGATGAAATAAGTTACGCGCTGTTTAACCGCAGGCGTGCTTTTTTGAGGATCGGAACTGACTATGGAAACGATTTTAAAGGCTGAGAATATATCCAGGAGCTTCAAGATCAATGATAATACTACCGTTGATGCGCTCAAGGATATAAATCTCGAAGTCGAAAAAAATAAGCTCGTGGTACTTCGCGGCAGATCGGGTTCGGGAAAGACTACGCTTATAAATATACTAGGTGCGCTTGACAGACCGACCGGCGGCGATGTTTACTTTGACGGTAAAAAGATAACAGGACTTACCGACAAGGAAATGGATAAGCTGAGAAGAAACGATATGTCGTTTGTGTTCCAGTCGGTGGCGCTGATACCGACAATGACGGCATACGAAAATGTTGAGTTTTCTATGAGGCTTGTCGGAATGCCTTATGCCGAGCGTGTAAAACGTGCGAAGGAATGTCTTGTACGAGTAGGTCTGGAAAAGAGAATGCATCACAGACCCGGAGAGCTTTCCGGCGGTGAGCAGCAGAGAGTGGCTATTGCAAGAGCCATCTCACACAAGCCAAAGCTGATATTTGCCGATGAGCCGACTGCGGCGCTTGATATGCCGACAGGTCTTGCGGTGATGAATCTTTTCAAAGAGCTTGTGCATACAGACGGTCTTACGATCGTGATGACAACGCACGATACCGCAATGATGGAACAGTGTGATGTTGTTTACACACTTGACGACGGACGCATTACAGATGTCAGAAAGCAGGTGGAGTGATGCCTCAGAGAATGATGCTTGCACCCCCTGAAAACGTGATGGTGCAATGTGAGAACCTTGTCAAGATATATAAGACCACGGACGTAGAGGTCATGGCGCTTCAGGGACTTGATCTCACTGTAGAGCGCGGCGAGCTGATGGGAATAGTCGGCGCGAGCGGCAGCGGTAAATCGACACTGCTGAATATGCTCGGAGCGCTTGACAAGCCGTCGGCGGGAAGTCTTTACGTTGACGGTAAGGATCTTCTGAAATTTGACGAAAAGGATCTTATAAAATATAAAAGAGAAACGGTCGGTTTCGTATGGCAGAACAACGCCAGAAACCTCATTCCGTATCTTACGGCGATACAGAACGTTGAAATGCCGCTTCTGCTTTCGGGTCATAAGAACCGCAGGCAGAGAGCCGAAGAGCTGCTCGATATGGTCGGGCTTTCCGCGAGGAAAAACTCGCTTCTCGGTCAGCTTTCGGGCGGTGAACAGCAACGTGTCGCTATCGCGATAGCGCTTTCAAACAATCCAAGCCTGCTTCTTGCGGACGAACCTACGGGTGCGGTCGATACCAAGACGGCGGCTATGGTGCTTGATGTTTTCAAACAGCTCAATCGTCAGATGGGCGTTACCATTATAATAGTAACGCATGATACTAATCTGTCGAAATCGATCGACCGTGTGGTTGCTATCCGTGACGGACGCACATCGAGCGAGATGCTGAGAAAGAAAACCGAGATCCTCTCCTTCGGAGAACTCGAAAAGATGAGCGAACAGCAGCGTGCAGAGCATGAAAAGCTTATGCAGCAGAGCGGTTCGGATCATGAGGAGCTGGTCGTTCTTGACAGAGCGGGCAGACTCCAGATACCAAAAGAATATCTCGAAGCCCTCGGCATAAGAGGCGGAGATAAAGTGCGCGTTGAGCTTGAAGACGGAAAAATATCTGTCTACAACTCGGATTATAACTCGCACGGATAAATTCCTTAACTCGTCGAAATTAGCATATTTTCGATTGAACATAAACGACAACTATCAGAAAGGTGGATTATTACTGTGGCAACAAAATCAAGCAGGATGAAAAGAGCATTAGCGGGTATATTGTCATGTGCGACACTTATATCTTCATTGTCACTTACATCAACCGCAGTCAGCGCAGAAGAAACAACCGATACTTCTGCCGGACAATCCGAGGAAAGCACGACGACCGATAGCTCTGTGAGCGGAATTACGATCACCGGTATGGAGGGCAAGTACAGCACTTATTACAACAGTCATAAGGATGCCGTAAAGCCCAAGAAGGAGATCACTGTCTATGCTACCGACTACAAGGAAGGTACGATAGACGGCACATCCTTTGTAAACAGCGGTTCGTCTTCAATGACAGCCGAAGAAGCCGCAAAGATCATTCCCTCGGTCGAAGAGATCAAGGAAAAATCCGGCGACGGCTACAACGGACTCAAGTCATTCCTCGAAGAGAACACCGACCTCAAGACGGATCATTATTCTACAATAAAGTGGAAAAATGATAAACTCACACTTACATATGAGTTTAACGTTGAGGAAACGGGCATTTACAACCTCGAGGCTATTTACTATCCTATCGAGGGCAAAGAAACAAAAAATACGGTACTGGATATCGGACTCAGGATCGACGGAGAATATCCTTTTACTGCTACACAGGATCTCACACTCGACCGTTACTGGAAGGACGAGGGAGAGATCACCCGTGACAACAAGGACAACGACCTCAGACCCGGTCAGGTGACCTATGATTGTTGGATAAAATATCCTATCAAGGATAAGGAAGGTCTTTACAACGAGCCTTATTACTTCTACCTTGAAAAGGGTACTCACACGCTTACGCTTGAGGGCATAAGAACCTATGGCGTATTCCATTCGTTTACGTTCAAGAATTACGATGAGCTTGTAAGCTACGACTCTATAAAGCCTACAGACGAACAGCTGCAGAACACTCCCGCTCTTTCCTCAAAGAATGAGGAGCTTGGCACAAACACTATCTTCTTACAGGCGGAAGAGGCGCTCTACAAGACAGCATCAACATTATATGCTACTTACGACAGAACGACCTATATGACAAGTCCCAACCACCCGACCAAACAGCGTTATAACACTATCGGTCAGGCAACATGGAACAAATCAACACAGGCGGTCACTTACAACTTCAAGGTTGAGAATGACGGTTACTACCGTTTCAGCTTCAAGTCAAGACAGAACCAGATGCGTGGATTCTTCTCAAACAGAAGGATTTACATTGACGGTAAGGTACCATGTAAGGAATTTGACGATGTACAGTTCATCTACTCTCCGGATTGGTACAACCTCACTCCTCAGGATGCCGAAGGAAACGATATGTATGTTTACCTGACGGCAGGTGAGGAACACACATTGACACTTGAAGCAATACCCGGTTCGATAGGCGAGGTTATGCAAAGACTCGACGACCTCGTGCTTGAGCTCAACCAGTACTACAGAAGAATACTTATGATCACAGGTCCCGATCCTGATGAATACAAGGATTACTTTGTAGAAAAGAAGATACCCGGTATTCAGGATGCGTTCCAGAGAATAGTTGACTCGCTTCGTGCAGAGAAGGCAAGCATCGAAAGCCTTACAAAGAAGGGTTCTGAGGCGGCCGCACTTGAAACGATGTGTATCTACCTCGAAAGATGTATCAACAAGCCTGAAGATATCCCTGTAATGGCAAGCAGCATCAAGGACAGCATCTCATCGGTATCCGCATGGATGCGTGACTATCGCGGTCAGCCTCTTGAGCTTGACTACATAGAGATAGCAACCTGTCACGAGGACTTTGCTTCACCCTACGGAAATTTCTTCAGTGAATTGGCATTCGGTTTCAATGCGTTTATCGGTTCGTTCTTTGAAGATTACACGAACCTTTCGGACGCAAGCGCAACATCACTTGATGTATGGGTATCACTTGCGCGTGACCAGGCAACAGTCGTAAAAAACCTTGTTGATAACAAGTTCAACTCAAACCCCGACTACAACGGTACACAGGCTTCGATAAACCTCGTACAGGGTTCAGTACTTGAAGCAACGCTTGCGGGCAAGGGACCCGAGATCGCCCTCTTTATCGGCGGCGACTTCCCGATACAGCTTGCCGCGAGAGGACTGCTCGTTGATATGACGCAGTTCAAGGACTATGAAGCGGTAACAAAGAGATTTGCAGAAGATGCAATGACGCTTTATGAGTACAATGACGGTACATCGACAGGCGTATACGGACTTCCCGTTTCACAGACATTCCCGATGCTGTTCTACAGAACAGACGTACTTGAGGAGCTTGGCTTTGAAAATCCGCCCGAAACATGGGATGAGCTTACCGATATGCTCCCCACTCTTCAGAGAAAGTACCTTGATGTAGGTCTGATACTTCCTCAGAATATTTCTTCAAATACATTCGATTCCGGTAATACATTCATTATGCTGATGCTCCAGACCGGACAGGATATCTACAATGAAGACCTTTATACAACAGATTATAACAGTATAAAGACATCTGATATCAAGGGTCTGAATCTCACGAACTTTATGACTCAGGACTCTATAAGAGTGTTTGAGCAGTGGACAAAGTTCTACACAGTATTCAGCTTCGATCAGACATTCGATGCGTTCTCACGTTTCAGAACCGGTGAGATGCCCCTCGTTGTTCAGCCGTATACATTCTACAACCAGCTGTCTGTAGCAGCTCCCGAGATCAAGGGTCTGTGGGACTTCACGCTGGTACCCGGAACAAAGCAGGCTGACGGAACGATCAACCACGCTGCAAACTCTGCAGGAAGCGGTGCGGTAATATTCAATAAGGTTTCCAACCAGGCTGCCGCTTGGGACTTCGTAAAGTGGTTCACAAGCACGGATATACAGGTTGACTACGGTAAGCAGATAGAAGCTCTTATGGGTCCTATGGGACGTTTTGATACAGCTAACGTAGAGGCACTTGAGCAGCTCCCCTGGTCGACAGCGGAGTACGAGAAGATCTCGGCTCAGCAGAGCTACCTTAAGGAAGTACCGATCATTCCCGCATCATATGCAGTTACAAGACATATAAACAACGCATTCAGAATGGTTGTTAACGATGCCGGTAATCCCAGATATACGCTTATGAGTTATAATGATCAGATAAAGTCTGAGATCGTAAGAAAGTATCAGGAATTGTCAAGCGTTAAGAAATGATCTTGAAAAGCCGTGAGGGCTTTCGCCCTCACACGCTTTGCTGAATTATAGAGGAGGTTATCGGTTTGTTTAACAAAGAAAAAACGCAGTATATTGAAGACAGCAAAGTCAGATATACACTGCGAGAGATGAAGAAGAACGGAAGCGTTTACGTACTGCTCGCTCCTTACTTCCTACTCTTTACGATCTTTACGATCATACCGGTGTTGCTGTCGTTGCCCATGGGCTTTACGAACTTCAACATGGTACAGTTTCCCCAGTTCGTGGGACTTAGCAATTTCTATTCGCTGATACTTGAGGACGAAGTCTTCTTAAAGGCGATACAGAACACACTTGTATTTGCGATTATCACAGGTCCGTTAAGCTATATCATGTGCTTTATACTTGCATGGCTTATCAACGAAATGCCCAGAGCGTTAAAGACGATATTCACATTCATCTTCTATGCGCCTACTCTGGCAGGTAACATCTATACTACATGGCAGCTCATCTTCTCAGGTGATACATACGGTATAGCAAACTCTTATCTGCTTGACCTCGGTATCATCAACAGCGCACGTCAGTGGCTGACAGATGCTAACTACATTATGGGTGTAGTTATCGTAGTTCAGCTGTGGATGTCACTGGGTGCGGGCTTCCTTGCTCTTCGTGCAGGTCTTCAGGGTATTCCTAAGGACAGATACGAAGCAGGTGCTATCGAAGGTATCAAGAACCGTACACAGCAGCTTCTGCTCGTTACGGTACCTGCAATGGGACCTCAGCTGCTGTTCGCAGCGGTTATGCAGATCACCGCTTCCTTCACAGCCGGTGATGTAGGTCGTTTCCTTACCGCATTCCCTTCAACAGACTATGCGGCACACACAATTATGACACACGCATATGACTACGGTTCAATACGTTATGAGATGGGTTATTCATCTGCAATATGTTTCGTACTGTTCGCAGTAATGCTTCTTGCCAACTGGGGCATCAAAAAGCTCCTCGGCAAGTATCTTGACTAATCGGAGGATCACATTATGTATTTTTCTCTAAGAAAGGAAGGTAGTTATGAAGATAACTAAGAGGAGAAGAAAAAGATATGGCGGTTCTCTCGGCGGCGACATTTTCATATTTGCAGTGCTCGTTCTGCTTGGTCTGTTCATGCTCTTCCCCATTTATCTGTCTGTCATACAGTCGTTAAAGCCGGTCGAGGAACTGTTCCTCTTCCCGCCCAGAATGTATGTACAGAACATCACGGATCAGAACTTTGCTGATCTGCTTGCAACGGCATCCAATATGTGGGTACCGTTCTCAAGATACGTTTTCAACTCGGTATTCGTAGCTGTAGTAGTTACAGTTGCACAGCTGCTCTTCTCATCATCGGCGGCATATGCGCTTTCAAAGGTTGCGTTCCCCGGTGCGAAGGCACTCAATAAGATAATCGAAGTTGCCCTTCTGTTCACATCTACCGTACTTTACATCATGCAGTACATGGTAATGGCTACACTGGGCATGATCGATACATACTTTGCTATCATTCTGCCCTACATCGCAACACCTATGGGTCTGTTCCTTATGCGACAGTTCATGGGACAGTTGCCCGACAGTATGATAGAAGCCGCAAAGCTTGACGGCGCAAGCCACATAAGAATCTGCTGGCAGATAGTAATGCCGAACGTAAAACCCGCTTGGCTGACACTTCTGATATTCGCTTTCCAGGGCGCATGGCAGATTACAGGTTATTCATTCATTTATAATGAGGCATTAAAACCCATTCCGACCGTTATGCAGCAGATAAGTGCCGCCGGTATCGCCCGTGCGGGCGTTGCCGCAGCAGCAGTTGTCATCACAATGCTGCCGCCTATCATAGTATTCGTATTCTGCCAGAGCAGCGTTATGGAAACTATGGCTACCAGCGGTCTGAAAGACTGATCTAATATTAAATTATACAGAAAGGATGATTTTAGTGCCAAACATGAAGAAAATCGCTGCATCAGCCGTTTCGGCTATAATGGCGGTTTCCATGCTGTGCAGTTCGGCGTTTGCCGATCAGCCGTATGAAGGTTATAACTACGACTGGTGGGGCGATCCTGTTCCGTCACAGACCGGATATGTCGTTGACCGAGTTGTAACAGGTCTGGATTTCGGCTCCGGCACAAGATATAACACCGATGCCCAGCTGAAGGAAATATCCGATCAGACAGGCAGTGAAGTGACAAAAGAAATCACTATCGGCGAGCTCAAAGAGCCTCAGGATCTGTTCGTTGACCGCGAAACACAGAGCCTGTACATAGTTGACTCGGGCAACAACAGAATACTTGTTACCGATGTAAACTACTCAAGAACATTCCAGGTTATGGATTATTTCTATAACCCCGAAACAAAGAAATATGAAACGTTGAAGAACCCTCACGGCATATTTGTAAGACACGTTGAAGACGCTGCAAATGAAAATGAGTCAACAATGATCTACATTGCCGACTATGACAACAACCGTGTACTCGGTGTCTATGCAGACGGTACAGTCTTCCAGACATTTGAAAGACCTGCCGCTGAGTTCTATGATGCAGATGTTACATTCCAGCCCAACAAGGTCGTTGTAGACGTTGCCGGCAACGTATATGTAAATATTCTGTCTATCACAGACGGTGCGGTAATGTTCGCACCGGACGGTTCATTCAGTAACTTCTTCGGCGCTAACCGTGTTGAACAGACAGCGCAGGCTATCGCAAACAAGTTCTGGAGAACGATCCTCTCGCGTGAGGCTGCCGCAGCATTTATCCAGGCAGTTCCCATGGAGTTCAACAACTTCGATATCGATGATGAAGGCTTCATCTACACTGTAACGGCATCAAAGAGTGCAACTACAGATATCTTCAAGAAGATGAACCCCGCCGGCGAAAATATCCTGATAAACCTCGGTTTCTCGGATTACACATACGGCGATATGGCTTCTTACTATTATAAGAACCAGACATACGGCTCTCAGATCACAGACGTTGACGTTGATGAGAACGGTACGATAAGACTTCTCGATTACGCAAACGGACGTATATTTGAGTACACGGAAGAATGCGACCTGCTGTTCATCTACGGCGGCAAGGGCAACCAGAAGGGTCTGTTCACAAACGTAACCGCGATTGAGGCTTACAACAGCGTTGTATATGTACTTGACAGCCGTAAGAACTCTATCACGACATTCAAGCGTACAGAGTTCGGTGACATCGTTCACGAGGCAATGGGACTTTACAACCTCGGTAAGTATGAAGAGGCAAGCGGTCCGTGGCAGGAGGTCTTGACACGCGACAGCAACTATTGGTTCGCTTATATCGGTCTTGGTAACTCAGAGCTTTCGCAGGGTAACTACGAACAGGCTATGGAGTACTTCTACCGTAACAGCAGAGCCGGTTACAACAGAGCGTTCAAGCAGTACAGAATGCAGTTCATAAGAGATAACTTCAATATCTTTATGATAATAGTTCTTGTTATAATAGTTGCGCTTGTTGTTCTCAGCAAGGTAAGAAAACATTTAAAAGCAAAAAAAGCGGGAGGTAGTAAATAATGAGATTTGATTTAGATATGCCCGCTTGGAAATGGCCGTTCTACGTTGCAAGACATCCTTTTGAAGGATTTGAGGATCTGCGTTGGAAGAAAGCTTACAACACAAAGGTTTCGATGGTGATCGTACTTTGCTTCTTCCTGATAACGGTCTGCCAGCAAGTTATGACAGGCTTCTTGTTCAATACGAACTACGTCAAGATATTCAACATAGTACCGCTTCTCGTTCAGACGATCATCCTGTTCTTCACATGGGTAATCGGTAACTGGTCACTGTGTACTCTGTTCGACGGCGAAGGTTCGATAAAAGCAATAACAAGCGTCAGTGCATACGCGCTGGTGCCCTACCTCATCACTCAGATAGTTGTAATTATCGCAAGTAATGTACTGCTGAGGAGCGAAGGTGCTTTCATTGTGTTCTTCCAGTATCTCGGTATACTGTGGAGCGTTGTTCTGATGATATCGGGTATCAAGACCGTACATCAGTACTCTGTGCCTAAGACTCTTCTTGCTATCGTATTCACGGTTGCGGCAATGGTAGTTATACTGTTCCTGCTCGTGCTACTGCTCAGCTTGTTCCAGCAGGTCTACATCTTCGGTTTCTCAATTTATACCGAGCTGATGTATCGATTTAGTTTGTAAGCGGAGGTGCGACAGAAAATGGTAAAAATCAGAAAAAAGATACTCGCAGTTCTGCTCACAGCCGCAATGCTCGTATCAATGAGCTCCGTAGTAGCATGGTCTGACGAACAGCCTGCAACAGACGAGGGAACTTCACAGACAGAGCAGACAGCAGCAGACGATAATTCTTCCGAGGATAAGGAAGATAAGTCAGACAAGAAAAACGATAAGGACGACAAGAAGAAGCCCAGAACAGACGCCGAAGGTCTTGCTGAGATGAAGGTAATTGCCGAGAACGACAGCTACAAGCTTTATCTCAACGAGGAAACAACAAACTTTGCGTTACAGTCAAAGAGCGACAGCTATGTATGGTGGGCAACTCCTCTGAATGCAGATAAGGATGAAAACGCCAAGACTGCTCAGAAAAAGAATATGCAGTCGCCTTTCTATATCGTATACGGCGATGTATCAACACATACAAGCCAGAGAATGAATGTTTACGACGGTTCGATAAAGTCCGGTGATTTTGAGATCCAGGAAATCGAAAACGGTGTAAAGATCATTTATAGGATAGGTAAGATCGAAGCGGAAATTCCGATGACGATCACGCTTGAAAAGAACAATGTAAATGTTTCGATCATTTCATCGGAAATAAAGGAACAGGAAGCTACAGACTCAAAGGGTCTTGTACTTCTTGATATCGGTCTTTTACAGTTCTTCAATGCGGCAGGCATGGAGGACGAGGGCTATATGGTAGTACCTGACGGTTCAGGCGCTGTCATCAATTACAACAACCAGCGTATAAACGCTCAGGCGTACAACAACGATGTATACGGACTTGACACATCGATAGGCTTACTTACAAGACCGTCCATAACAGAGCAGGTTTACCTTCCTGTTATAGGTGCTGTTACTAACGGCGAAAAGACAAAGCACGGCTATATGGCTATTGCTGAGTCAGGCGACACCTGCGCTTCTGTAAACGCAACAGTAAGCGGTCAGAACTCAACATCATATAACAATACATGGTTTGAGTTCAAGGTAAGAGCAGAAGATACTTATTACATGGGTACTCGTAAGCTTACGGTTTACGAACAGGGCAAGATAAACCAGCCCGACCTTACAGTAGGCTTCTATCCTCTTTCGGGTGATGATCTTTCATATGTAGATATTGCTGAAGCATACAGAAACTACATGATCGAAGAAAAGGGCTTCACCGATAAGACCGATAATATCACAAACAGCTATTACCTTGATTTGTACGGCGGCACTGTAAAGGCACAGTCCATCGCAGGCTTCCCCGTAAACCTTGAAACACCTGCTACCACATATGAGCAGGCACAGGAGATAATCAAACAGCTCAATGAGCTTGGCGTTGATGATTTGGTTGTAAATTACAACGACTTCAACGGAGCAGGTATCAAGGGACTTATCACAGCAGATGTAAATTATGCAGGTACACTCGGCGGCAAGGATGCATATAAATCTCTTGCTGAGTATGTAAACGGCATGAACGGTAAGCTTTTCGCAAGCGCAGGCATTACTTACATGAAGGACAGCGGAAATGGCTACAGCTACACGCTCAACGCTTGTAAGGCTACAACAAAGGCTTACGCTACCACAAACAATTGGGATATTGCTTTCGGTATCCCGAATCAGGTAAGACTGGTAACAAAGACGACCCTGTCACCTTATTACTGGACTGACCTTTATAAGAAGCTGATAAGCTCATTCTCCAATGAGGGAATCAAGACTATCAACCTCAGTGATGCGACAACGTTGCTCTACAGCGACTTCAGCCGTGACAACTACTCCAGAAACGATGCAATGAATATGCTCGTTGACGGATACAAGCAGTTCAAGGACGCAGGCTTCACGCTTCACGCAAGCGGAGCAAACGCTTATGCGCTTCCTTATATTGATTACCTCACTGATGTACCGGTAACATCAAGCAACTTTGACCTGTTCGACTATGATATCCCGTTCTATGAGATCGTTATCCATGGCTATCTGCCCTATACAACAAAGGCAGTCAACGCAAGTGCAAACGCAGATGATACTATCATGCTCGCACTTCTCACAGCAACACCTATCCACTATGATATGATGTATGCTGACCCCAACGACTTCACAGACAGCGATTACGAGACACTCTTCTATTCAAACTACAAGGGCTGGCTCGAACCCTCGGCTAAGGTATACAAGCTCTATCAGGATGAGCTTAAGGACTTTGCTAATCTCCACATCACAAACTACACAAGAATTTCCGGAGATGAGCTTGAGACCGAGTTTGAAGGCGGTAAGACGATCAAGGTAAATACAAGAGAAATGACTCTCACCGTCAACGGCAAGGACATCGATCTTGCACAATATGGACTGAAGGGAGAAACAGATGAATAATTCGAATTTCAACCCGAATGAAGAAATTGAAGCAATGAAGACGACCGATGCCGCCGAGACTCCCGTTAATGACGCAACCGCAGCCGAGCAGGCTGCTCCTGCCGAAACGGTAGCTGATACAACAGTATCAGAGCCCGAAACAGTGCAGGAAACGGTCGAAGCTTCTGCTGATGAGCCAGCATCCGCAACAGAACCGGTTGCTTATAAGTCGGCTCACATGACAGCTGCCGCGGCAGCGCTCAATGTAGAGGGCGAAGATGTGGATATCCGCCGCAGACAGCCCAGAGTGCAAAAAGAGATCAAGAAATCACGCATCTCTTACGAAAAGAAGAAGGGACTTTATGGTTACGGCTTCATTGCAATATGGATCGTAGGCGTTATCTATATGTTCCTTATCCCGATATTCCAGTCGGCATGGTATTCGCTTTGCTTTACCGAGCTCGTAACAACACCCGAGCAGGCGGCTCAGAGAGGAATGTCCTCAGCCGGTATTTATACCGAGTGGAACAATTTCGGAAACTATGAAGAGGCACTCTTCAAAAATCAGGATTACCTCCCCAAGCTTACCGAGTCACTCGGAGCAATGGTACCGCAGGTAATCGTAGTAATGATATTCTCACTGTTTATCGCACTTCTGCTTAACCAGAAGTTCAGAGGCAGAACATTTGCAAGAGCGGTATTCTTCTTGCCGGTTCTCGTTGCAACAGGTCCTGTACTTGCGGTAATACGAGGTGATATTTCAAACAACGGTATTTCGAGCGGTGAGCAGTTCAGCGCACTGTTCCAGACCGACCTTGTTGACCAGCTGCTTGAGTTCCTGGGTATTTACAACCTGAACGAACAGCTGACGATGACGATCCAGACGATCACAAGTGACATCTTCAACCTGTTATGGAGTGCCGGTATCCAGATACTGATATTCCTTGCCGCATTACAGCAGATACCTACCTCCGCAAAGGAAGCGGCATCTATGGAAGGCGCAACAGGATGGGAATTTTTCTGGAAGATAACCTTCCCGATGATAAGCCCGATGATTTTGGCGAACTTGATATACACGGTCATCGATACATTTATCGATTCCGAGAACGCCGTAATGAAGATCGTGCTTGCTCAGTCGAGAAACTTAAAATACGGCCTTTCATCAGCGATGGCTTGGATCTACTTCCTCATAGTAGCAGTTGCACTTGCAATTATAGTGGCTATCGTATCTAAGTTCGTATTCTACGAAAATGAATAAGGAGGTGTAGTTGTGAGCGAAAAAGATTTAGAACAGTTAAATGCTGATGTTCAGCAGACTAATGACGATGCAGCCGCAGCTGCACCCGCTGATAACGCTACTCCGGAGGCTATCGGCGAGGCTATAAAGGAGATAAACGGCGAGGCAGAAGCCGCAGCCGCTTCCGAAAAAGCCGCTGATGAGCCCGAGGTCGGTGTTATCAAGCCTATAACCGCTTCTAAGCCCGAATCAAAGAGAGCTTTAAAGAAAGCTGAAAAGAAAAAGGCTAAGGAGCTCAAGAATATCTACCATGTAAGCAACTGGCAGATAATCAAGAATTATCGTAACTACAATCAGCAGGAAAGAAAACATTACAAGTACATCTTCAGAAGAAGAATTACCGACAAGGTATGGCCTGTGTTCCGTTTCCTTATTCTGTTCGGACTCGGTTTCGTAATTCTGTATCCTATGCTCTATATGCTGTCAACGGCACTCAGACCTCAGTCTGAAATGAGCGACCCTTCAGTAATGTGGATACCTAAGGAAGTTATCTTCTCCAACTTCGTTGATGTATGGATAGCAATGGACTTCCCGAAGGTGCTCCTGCAGACGATACTTGTAAACGTTATATGCTCGATGATTCAGGTCGTTACCTGCGGTATCACCGGTTACGGCTTTGCACGTTTCAAGTTCAAGGGTAAGGGACTTATGTTCGGTATCGTAATCTTACAGATCATCGTCCCCGTACAGATAATACTTATCCCACTGTATATGCAGTTCAGATTCTTTGATGTGTTTGGTCTTATAAGACTTATTACAGGCGATGCAGTTAACCTCGTAAGTACTCCTATCGCACTGTACTTACAGGCATTCTTCTGCAACGGTATCAGAGCAGGTGTGTTCATACTTCTGTTCAGACAGTTCTTCAGAGGACTGCCCAAGGATCTTGAAGATGCCGCATACCTCGATGGCTGTGGACCCTTCATGACGTTTATCCGCGTTATGGTTCCCAACGCAAAGACTTCGTTCTTAACAGTATTCATCTTCTCGATCGTATGGTACTGGAACGACTCTTATGTAACGGGTATGTTCTTCACAAATCCCTACACGATAGCAATGGAAATTGACCGTCTGGGTACGACCATGATGATTTATTTCACAGGTGAACAGAACGGTATAGCGAGTGACTATCTGGTATGGATAGAAGCGGGATGCTTAATGTCACTACTTCCGATACTTATCATGTACATCTTCTTACAGAAGCAGTTCGTTGAAGGTATCGAACGTTCAGGTCTTGCCAACTAAATGGCTGTGAGCCATTGCAAATTCGCCTTTTGGAACATTGGCGATATACGCAAGTTCCGCTGACGGCGGTTTGAACGATAGTGAAAACATAAATTTAAGAGGAGTATTGGAAGATGCTCCTCTTTTTGTTTGGCTTACTACTATCAGTTGAATCCGCCGTTAATCAAACTGTAGCGGTATTGTATCAGTCAAAAAGGCGGAATTGGGAGCGGCAGCTTGCCGCAGGGCGGCTGTGAGCCGCTTCAAGTTCGCCTTTTGGAACATTGACGATATATGCAAGTTCCGCTGACGGCGGATTGAACGATAGTGAAAACATAAATTTAAGAGGAGTATTGGAAGATGCTCCTCTTTTATATGCAAGTATCATCGGTTAAACCCGCAGTTAGACAAACAGTAAAATGTTAGCAAATATCGTTCATCTTGCATAGATGCGATTTAAGTGCTATAATAGTAACACCCGGAGGTAGTAATATGGAGCTGTTTGACTTATACGATGATGAACGCAGGCTTACAGGAGAAACTATAGAACGCGGAGCTCCGCTTCCCGAAAGCCGTTACCATCTTGTTATACATATATGCATTTTGGGCAGCGATGGCAAAATGCTTATACAACAGCGTCAACCGTTCAAAAAGAGTTTCCCCGGTAAATGGGACGTATCGGTCGGAGGGAGCGCAGTCGCAGGTGAAAACAGCAGGCAGGCGGCAAGCCGTGAGCTGTACGAGGAGCTCGGCATAAGCCACGATTTTTCACACGACCGCCCTATGCTGACGGTACATTTTGAGCGCGGGTTTGACGATGTTTATGTAATACACAAGGATATAGCTGTGTCCGAGCTAAAATTACAGGCTGAGGAAGTGCAGGCGGCGAAGTGGGCGGACAGAGATGAAATATATTCGCTTATCGACAGCGGCGCATTTATACCGTACTATAAAAGCTATATTGATATGCTGTTCAACTACAGAACAAAAAGAGGTAACTTTTCAAAGGAGTAAAATATGAATGACGTGTGCCGAATGATAAAAAAACAAACGATAACGAACTTTATCAATATGGAAACGGCAATTAAAACATACGACAGAAACGCACCGGTCTGCGGTTCGCCCGCGTGGCGATATGTATATCACGCCATTCACTCGGCGGATAAGTGGTTTTTTAATCCCGCAAAATTTACAGAACCCGGTTTTCACGAAAACGGAATGGACAACCCCGATAATCCGTGCAACAAGGTTTTAAGCAATGAGCAGTTGCTCGATTATCTGCATAAAGTGCGGGCTAAAACGGAAAAATATCTTGATGAGCTGAGTGATGAAGAGCTTGACGAAAAGCCCGACGGTTGTGAATATACAAGGCTTGAGCTTATCCTGGGACAGTTTCGGCACATTTCCTCGCATATAGGAATGATAAACGGTCAGACTATAGAGAGAACGGGAAAATTCCCGATATTTGCAGGACTTGACGGAAAGCAGACAGACAAATTATTTGACGAATAAGAACGAAGGAACAGAAGATGTACATTGATTTTCATATACACGCATACGCCGATGAAATAGCCGATAGGGCGGTACAAAAGCTGAAAGATACAGCAAGCTGTGAAGCTTACACCAATGGCAGAACAGACGACACAAGGCAGAAGCTTAAAGAGTGGGGAGTAGATTACGGCGTTTTACTGCCGGTTGCGACAAAGCCTACACAGCAGACGACTATAAACAACTGGGCGATAGCTCAGAACCACGGAAATATAATATCGTTCGGCACGGTGCACCCCGACAGCGAGGAGCTTGACAGTGAGCTTGAACGTATAGCCGTGTCCGGACTGCACGGTGTCAAGCTGCACCCGGCGTATCAGGGACATTTTATGTTTGAGCCGTGTATGCAGAGAATATATAAGAAATGCGGCGAGCTCGGACTGCCTGTTATACTTCATATGGGATATGACCCGATATCGACAATGATATCTTACTCAATGCCATGTGACCTTGCCGAGATGGCTGAAAAGTATCCCGACTGTACATTCATCGGCGCTCATATGGGCGGAATGATGAATTGGGAGAGGGTTCTTCACTATATAAAGGACACAAGTAACATTTATTTTGATACGGCGTACTGTGCAAGCTTTATATCTGATGAAATGCTTATGGAAATGTTCAGGGCGTACGGTGAGGACAGGATATTATTCGGCAGTGACTTACCGTGGAGCGATCCGCGCGATGAGATAAATATGATAGACAGAATGCCGGTAAGCGACAGCGCAAAGGATAAGATATTCTATAAGAATGCTGTTGAGCTGTTGAGCTGTTGAAACTTGATGTATAAAATAGAGGGCGTGACTTAAACAGTCACGCCCTTGGTTTATAATTCGTTTATTCGGCATCTTTACCTGCCGCCGCAAGCGCGATAGCGCATTCTATACGCTTTTTCTGAAGCTCGCAGGACAGCTTGTGGGGCTTCTTTACATCACCCTCATAGATAAAGCTGTTGGCGTTGCAACCGCCCGAGCAGTAAAATCTCGCCCAGCAGTTACCGCAGTTTTCCTTGCTGTAGATATGTATACCCGCAAAGTAATCCTTAATTTTCTGATCAACCTTGCCTGTGAAGATATCGCCCATCTTCCATTCCTCAATTCCAACGAACTGGTGGCATGGGTAGATATCGCCGTCGGGGGTAACAGCAACATACTCGTTACCGCAGCCGCAACCGCGCAGACGTTTTACAGCGCAAGGACCCTGATTTAAGTCTATCATAAAGTGGAAGAAGTTGAACCTGCGCTTGTTCGCAAGCTTCTGCTCTTCCATCAGCTTTTCAAGTCTGTCATATTCGGCAAATATCGTGGGCAGGTCGCTCTCTGTAATAGCGTAAGGCATATCGGGATCGGTCACAACAGGCTCTACCGAGAGCTGTTCAAAGCCGAGGTCGCTTATATGCAGAACATCGTTTGCAAAGTCGAGGTTATACTTTGTGAACGTGCCTCTTACATAATAGTCCTTTGTACCTCTGCCTGCTACCAGCTTCTGATATTTCGGAACGATTATATCATAGCTTCCCTTGCCGTTAGGTGTGGGACGGATATTGTCATTTACTTCTTTTCTGCCGTCAAGCGATAATACACAGTTTGACATTTCCTTATTGATATAGTCGATCTTTTCATCATCAAGGAGCATACCGTTTGTTGTTATAGTGAAACGGAAGTTCTTGCCGTGCTGTTTTTCTATGCTTCTTGCGTACTTTACGGTTTCTACTACTGTTTCCCATGCCATTAAAGGCTCACCGCCGAAGAAGTCGACCTCAAGGTTCTCTCTGTTGGCGCTGTGCTCAATAAGGAAGTCCATAGCCTTCTTACCTGTTTCGGGCTTCATCAGCATTCTGTCGCCGCCAAAGTCGCCTGTCTGGGCAAAGCAATATTTGCATCTCAGGTTGCAGTCGTGTGAAACGTGCAGACACATAGCCTTGATAGGCGCTTTCATTGCCATTGCGGCGTACTGCTCGTAATCGTCCTCGGTGAAGAGCATCTTTGCGTCATACAGCTCCTTAAGCTCTGCGTAGCATTCCTTTACATCTTCCTTGTCGAAGCCGTCCATCTTTGCAAGAACGTCATCGGGACATACCTCGGCAAAAGGCGGAGCAACATAGTCAAGGAGCTTATATGTCAGCTCGTCAACAACGTGAACGCCGCCGCTGCAAACGTCAAGTACAATGTACTGACCGTTCTGCTCATACTTATGTATCATTTCTTTCATTGGTAAATTCCTTTTCTGAGTTATATAAGGCGGTTATCCGCCGAAATATTCAAACAAGCCAAAAGCTCCCGTATTTGTTCGGGAGCTTTGCCTGTTCTGTACTTATTACGTTTTACCGAAAACATCGCCTTATCTGCATGAAAAAAGCAGGGGCAAAAGGGGGCGGCAGCCCCCGATATTTCTCCCCCTCCCATATGGGAGGGGGCAAGGGGGAGGGTTTCCCCGCTTGCGGTAAAACAAACACAAAACAAGCCAAAAGCTCCCGTATTTGTTCGGGAGCTTTCAAAGCTTTTCTCTTACCCGTGGCTTACTTGTTTAAAGCCTCGCACTTCTGGTTAGCTACTGTGCAGCTTGTCTTGCAAGCAGACTGGCATGATGTCTGGCATCTGCCGCAACCGCCCTTAGCAGCTGTTTCCTTGAGGTTAGCCTTGTTAACAGTCTTAATGTGCTTCATAAAAACACCTCCGTTTATGTTATCATTCTAATTGTATCATAAAGATACGGAAATTTCAATAGTTATTTTGAAAAATTACATCCAGCCGCAGTCGTCATATTCGCTCCATTTATCTTCGAGCTGTTGCTGTTGTGACGCAAATTTCATAACGATATAGGCAACGCAGGCTACCACAGCAATAAGAGCGCCTATAACGGGAACAACGTAATTCTTTTTCTTCTTTTCTTCCATAGTATTTTTCCTTTCGGTATTGTTGAAGCCTTACGGCAGTTTTACATATTAAGATATTCTTTATATATCTCCGACTTTGAGAACGGAGTTTTTCCTGCGACCTGTTTGCAGGCATCGGACGGTTTTATCCCGCCGTCAACAAGCTCTTTAGCCATAACGGCGGCATCGGCAAGAGAAATATCCTCATTTTCTTTCTGCTTTTGTTTACCCTCGACTACAAGTACATATTCACCTCTCGGCGTAAGCTCCTTGTAACGCTCTATCATATCGGAGATCGTACCCTTGATCACTTCCTCGTGTATCTTGGTAAGCTCTCTGCAAAGGGCTATCTGCCTGTCACCGAGAACTCTGTACAGATCATCAAGCGTATTTTTAAGCTTATGAGGCGCTTCATAGAATATAAGCGTCCTTGAAAAGTCCTTGATCTCGTCAAGGTGCTCATCGCGTTGCTTTTTGGTAACGCTTAAAAAGCCCTCGAAGCTGAAGCGTGACGTATCAAGTCCGCTCATACAAAGCGCTGTGATCGCGGCACTGGGTCCCGGTACGCTTTCAATTTCAACTCCGTGTTCGTGACACTCTCTGACAAGCTCTTCGCCCGGGTCTGATATGCAGGGCATACCCGCATCGGTCACTATAGCACACGTTTCACCGTCAAGCAGGCGGGCGGTTATATCTTCGCCGCGCTTGTTTCCGCTGAACTTGTGGTAGCTCACCATAGGCTTGCTTATTGAAAAATGCGTCAGCAGCTTCTGCGTTACCCTTGTGTCCTCAGCGGCTATAAAATCGACCTTGCCGAGTGTTTCGATCGCTCGCGGCGACAGGTCGGACAGATTGCCTATCGGAGTGCCGACTATATATAGTTTTCCTGCCATGTATTGTGTCAGCCTTTCTGCATTTTTGTGCCGTAATAAATTCTGTTCATTTCGTTGCTGTAGCCGTTTTCACTGTAGACCTCAAAGTCCGGAAGTATCTCCATGCCCGGCTTTCCGCCTTTTTTACCGCTTATCAGTACAAGCCACGGCTTGCCGCCCCTGCGGTTCACCACGTTTTGCATAACCTTAGGTTCGATCCCGTGTGAACGCATAGAGCAGATCACATCTGCAAGCCTGAGCGGTATCTGGCATATCTTAAGACTTCCGCCATATTTTAAGAGTGAAGCCGCGGTTTTCGTAACATCGTCGATATTGCACAGTATCTCGTGCCTTGCCGCCGCCTGCGCCTCTGAAAGGCGTTCTTCACCCGAACCCTTTTTCCAGTACGGAGGATTTACGGTCACTATATCGAAATATTCACGCGGAACATCTTCAGGGTCTTTGAGGTCGCACAGTACAGGCTTCACCCTGTCCGAAAGATCGTTTTCCGCAACGCTTTTTCTGAACAGTTCTACCGCTTCCGGCATTATCTCAATACCGTATATCTCTTTTGGGGGCTTTTTGGATATGTTTCTGCACATTATAAGCGGAACTATGCCGCAGCCTGTGCAAAGGTCGCACACCCTATGGTGCGGTGCGGGGTCGGCAAAATCCGCCAGCAGAAATGCGTCTGTGCCGAAGCGGTGGTCATCTGAAACATATATCTTTGTACCGGAAAGGTCAAAGCTCTCGTAATTCTCCGCCATATCAGCCTACCAGTATATTTCCCTCGGGCAAGATCCTGTTCTTGTCCGAGCTGTGATTTTTTCTTATAACAAGCGAGGTCATAAGCGTTACAGGACCTATTCGACCTGCGAGCATTGTGAATATCATTATCAGCTTTGCGGGAATATTCATCTCTGCAGACGCACCTACAGAGAAGCCTGTAGTAGAGAATGCGGAAACTACCTCGAATATTGTTTTCTGAAGCGACATACCCTCACAGCACATAAGTATGCCGGTAAATGAAACGGCTATTAAAGTCAGCGACAGAACGATAACGGTGAATGTTTTATATATGGCGTCACGCTTTATCCTGTGACCCAAAAGATAGGTATCCTCTCTGCCCTTCAGCACGGAAATTACCGTACAAACGACAAGTGCAACGGTCGTTATCTTTATACCGCCGGCTGTGGATGCAGGAGCGGCACCGATGAACATAAGGATGGTGATAATTATTTTTGTAAAGGGCATAAGATCGTTCATATCAAAGCAGGGGAAGCCTGCGGTACGGGAGCTTGCGCTTAAGAATATAGATGTGAGGATTTTTTCTCCTACGGGCATCTGTCCGAGCGTGTCCTGATTGCTGAATTCTACTATAAATATTATAGCGGCGCCGACAAGCAGCATAACTGCGGCCATTATAAGAACCAGCTTTGTATGGAGAAGCAGACGTTTTGTTTTGTTATAATGTCTTATGTTTCGCCATACGATAAAGCCTAGACCTCCGGTCGTTATAAGCACAATGAGAGTTATCATAACTAAAGGGTTATTTGTATATTCGCTGAGTCCCACAGCTCCGGGTGTTGCTGTGAGCAAGTCAAATCCTGCGTTGCAGAAAGCGGAAACGGACAGGAATATCGCTTCGAAAACTCCGAGTGCGCCGAAGTCGGGAACAAAGACAAACGAAAGTATGACAGCGCCGACAAATTCGATGGCAAACGAGTAAAGGACAATTTCATAGAAAAGTCTTTTCGGTGTGGTTTCAAGGGCATTGTCGGTAAGGTCGCTTGCGGCTATCTTTACGGTCGACCAGCCCAGCTTTTTGCCGAGTATAAGGTTGATGAACGTTACCAAGGTCAGAAAGCCGAGACCGCCGACCTGTATAAGAGCGAGTATGACACCCTGACCGAAGCCGTTGAAATAATTGAAGGTATCCAAAACGGTTATTCCGGTAACGCAGGTTGCGCTTGTGGCGGTGAACAGGCAGTCTATGAAGCTGCTGAACTGACCGCTTCTTGAAGATATGGGCAGGAAAAGAAGTGTTGCACCTGTCAGTATTATGATGGAAAAGCCCAGTACGAGCATCCTTGACGGTTGCATTTGTCGGGTTTTCTTTTTGAGTTTAGGCATTTTTCAAGTTTCTCTCCTTGGTTTCTTTGTGTTTTATTATTTGCTTTCGGAAATGTTGTTGTCTTCGGGTCTTTCAGGCAGATCGTCTTTATGGTGTCTGACTGTATTCCTACCGATGGCATATACATTTATGTCGTTTATACGTCCGATAAGTACGCACGCGCCGTCAGTCCTTACCGAATCGGTGCTGATAAGATAGCAGTCGGAAGGAATAGCCTGACCTTCCTTTATATATTTTACCGTTGAGGACTGATTATAGTATTGTATGCTCATTGCGGTCATACGGTCTTCATCATAAACGGCTATAGTTTTATTTTCCGTGCCATCCGAATAAGCGGTGATACATTCGTTGATTTTGAGCGTGTCGGATACATTTTCACTGCTTTCCTCCGCATAGCCGAACAGCCCGCTTGAGGCGGTCGCTATGCTTGCATATATTATTGCTCCCGTGAAAATGAAAGCGGTTATTTTTGATGCGTGCATCTTGGTACAGCACACGACAGGTACTGCCGCCGCAAATACGGTGAACAGCAGGCAGACAGGGTACAGCATATCCGAGCTTGTAAGTCCCGATGATGCGTCACAGCCGATAAGCATAGCCGTGATACCGGGTGTAATAACGTTGCTGAGTATCTGAGTGCCTGCTTTCGAGGCGTTGTAAAGAAGCAGAGCCGCAGTAGCGGCAAGTCCGTTTCCGGTGACGCTGAGCAGAAGTCTTGAATAGCTTATGCCATATACAAAAATATAGCTGAAAAATATCAGCACAAACGGCACAGCGACAGTAAAGACAGCCGCCGCGCCGAATATTGTATCCTGCGCCGATGCGGTTTTGTCAACGTTAAGAAAAGCATCAAAAGGCAGAGTGAAAACGAGCATGAGCATACACAGCATTCCCATTGATACGAATGAACTGTCGTAATATTGCTCTTCTTTTTTTCTTTTACTGCGTATAAAGCTTGCAAGCGCTATTGCGGCAAATGTCAGAGCCGCACCGCCTATGCCCCATGTCGAGATGATGAAGTAATACAGCCGTCCGCCGATAAGCGTAAGCAGTGTCGCTCCGCTGTCGGCAAGCGCACCGAGAGAGCTCTGCACGGACTGCACGATCCCTCCCGAGAAGTTGTAAATATCTTTTGCGAGATAAGTGAATATGATATCCGCCGCGAACAAAAGAATAAAGGATACCGCATATACACTGAAATAGAATGTCTTTTTGCCGCCTGTAAGCTTTGTATACAAGCTGAACAGGCACACTGCAATAAATATTCCTATACAAGCGGGTGACAGAAAATAAGCGCCTGCGGTAAGCAACCCCGCAATAACTGATGCAAAGAATATTCGTGCCTTTTTACCGCTTTCCTTCTCTCTCCTGAATGTTACAAGCAGAAGGAGCATCACAAATACAGCGGCAAGCGGTTCGGACAGCAGATAGTGCGAATAGATGAGCACCGACGGGAAAATGCCGCACAGCGCGGTTATTATAAGTCTTTGCCACAGCTTTTCCATACCGAGCCTGCGTGACAAGCGGAATGCCGCAAGCGGTATCACTGCATATGCCGCGGAATTTATCAGCATAAACAATTTATACTGAAGCACAGGATCGGGGCAAAGCATGGTCGGCAGATACGGAATGCCGCGGAGAAATCCGCTGATACTGCCGACAGACGGCATTACACCTGTCCAGTCCCTGCCTAAAAATGCGGCGGCGGCGGCAGCACCGGTAAACTCCTCCTCAAGAGAGGCCGTCTGCATAAACATTCCGAGCGCAGAGCCGAGTACGAAGAATACAAAAAACACAAGGAGCGACATACCTTTTTCGCCCTTTTTGCCGTAAAAAGTATTGAGTTTTCCCAAGCTGCCGCCACTCCTTTCGTCAAATCCGAGTATCGTTGTTGTCAGTTCATAAGTGCGTTTACGAGAGTATTTCCGATGCCGAGCATGTTGTTGATGAGCTGGAACACAAAAATTATAGCTATCCCCGAGCAAAGCGAGAATGCCACAGCATAGAAAAGGCTCGGTCTTCCCGCCGCTTCAATCCTTGCAAGTATGCGGTCATAGTTCTCTTCTGAGTAGTGATGTTTTATTGCATTTATCCTTTTTATGCAGGACTTGAAGTAAAAGTAGTTGAAGAACATCAGCACAAATATGTCAATAGCAAGCGAAAGCGCAGTTGCGATTATATAAGCGGTCATAAGCATATGGTCGCTTATCCCGAGCTGTTCGGCAAAATGACTGAGCAGTATCTTCGCTTCCGTAGTAAGGAACAGAAGTGTCATCATAACTACTCCGAACAGGTTCATCTTGCGGTAAAAGCAGTGCATCGGGAACATCAGAAAAGCGGCAAAATTCAGCTTGAGCGACTTGTTGTTTTTCCGTATATCCTTGAACACCGGCAGATAATAGTATCCGTTCTTGCCGATGAACTTAAGAAGCTCCTGAGCGGTCACGCCGTCTATAGCGTCAAAGTCTTTCTGCTGCTCGAGCAGCTTCTTGTCCATTATTTCGCGGTATTCGTCATAGCTGTCAACGTGTATTATCTCAAATCCGTCATTTGTATTTTCATGCTTTTGATTTTCGGCACTCTCTATGTTTTCCAGGTGCTCGCGAAGCTCCTGATTTTCACCTTTCCACTCGTAGCTACCATGCTCGGCGGAGTGTACACAAGCACCTATTCTTTCCCAGCACTCGCGGTGGTACGGTGTGCCGCATTCGGGGCAGACAACTATATCTGAATCGTCAAAGAATTT
The DNA here is from genome assembly GCA_003512525.1 of Oscillospiraceae bacterium. Lineage (GTDB taxonomy): Bacteria > Bacillota > Clostridia > Oscillospirales > Ruminococcaceae > Ruminiclostridium_E. Next base: position 55,844 of record DOQG01000045.1, read on the forward strand.
CATGCCGCAGGCGGCGCATTTCTCATTTTTAAACTCTTCGTGCATTTTATATCCTTAACCTGATTTTGTTTAGTGACTATATTTAATATATTATACCACGGTTTAAACACGCCGTCAAGGTGTGTTTTCTCTGATGTGTGCGACAGCACACCGTGTATAACGCGATAAAATCGATTTATGACGATTTTTGGTTTGGGCTGTTATTGCGCAAGACAGGATATTACGGTGCGGAGGACCCGGAGCGTTTGTAAAATCTGCTTGTATAAACGGACTCAGGGGTGTATAATATCAGCAAGGACGATCTAAAGGAGCGGTTGTATGGAAAAAAGGATACTATGGATATTGACGGGCGGAACATTTTCGTGTGTCGGCACGGACAGAGGTCTTATGCCAAGATCCGGCGATGAACAGGCGGAAAAGATGCTGTCGTTGATGCCGGACATCATTGAAAATTACGATATTATGCCGCTTGTGCTTATGAATATTGACAGCAGCGATATGACGGTAAGCCATCACAGAATGATAGCCGATGCGATAGATGCGAACATTGACAAGTATGATGGGATAGTTATGACCCACGGCACTGACACTATGGCGTATACTGCCGCCGCACTGTCGGTCATGCTCCGAAATCCGCCGATACCGATCGTGCTTACAGGTTCGCAGCGCCCTTTCTTTGACGAGAACAGCGACGCGCCGAAGAATTTTGCGGAAGCGGTCGCTGTGGCGGCAAACGGTTCTGTGCGCGGTATAAGCGTTGTTTTTGACGATATGATCATATCAGGGCGTGATTGCACCAAGACAGATACGGTATCCGACCGTGCTTTTACGGCAGTCAACAGCGAAATAGGCAGAATTATGAGCGGAAATGTAGAGATCACTCACCCGGAAAAGCTCCCGGCAGGAGAGTACAGATACGACTGCTCGCTTTGCAAGGCGGACGGAAAGGTCGCGTTGCTTGATATGCACCCGTCTTTCGATCCGGATATAGTAGGGCTGTTATACGATAACGGAATAAAAGGGTTTGTTATCCGCTGTTACGGAGCGGGCGGAATACCCGAAAGAGCGAGGGCGGCGTTTGGCAAGGCGATTGCAAAAGGAGCAAAGGCAATTGCTGTGACCCAGTGCCTGCACGGTGGTACAAACCTTGGTATATACGCTGTCGGAACGGACGCGGAAAGGGCGGGTATCATTGACGGAGGGGATATGACGGCGGAGTATGCGGTAGCTGTGATGATGAAAATGATTTCTGATATGCAAAAGTAGCATTCTCGCAAGAAGCATTTCATATGCTTGCATATGAAAGAAAATCAGCTTGAAAAAAATGTATAATTCGACTGTTCTGACGGATTTTTTTGAAATCCTGCATTTTTTGCTTGCAAAATCAAGGAGAATGTAGTACAATTAACATATATGAAACATTGGCAAAAGCCGAAAGGATATAAAAATGCAGGAAGATCTACTTGTTCAGATTGAAAAGAGGATGAGCACTTTTTCAAAAAGCCAGAAGCTCATAGCAAACTTCATCATAAACAGCTACGAAAAAGCGGCGTATATGACGGCGTTAAAGCTCGGAAACGCCGTGAATGTCAGTGAGTCTACGGTAGTGCGTTTTGCTATAGAAATGGGGTTTGAGGGCTATCCCGAATTGCAGAAGAGCCTTCAGTCGCTGATAAAGAACCGTCTTACTGCCGTACAGCGTATCAATATCACAAATGATCGTATCGGCGATGACGGTATTTTGAAAAATACGCTGACGCAGGATATGGATCGTATCCGCAGAACGCTTGAAGAGATCGACCCCAAGGTCTTTGACACGGCTATCGAAAAGATATGTTCGGCAAGGAGAATATACATACTCGGTGCTATGAGCAGCAGTATCCTGGCGAGATTTCTCGACTACAACTTCCAGCTGATATTTGACAACGTGCACTTTGTACAGGCTATCAATACAAGCGGTATCTATCAGCAGATCATTCATATGAACAGCGAGGACGCATTTATCGCGATATCATTCCCACGCTATTCACAGAGTACGATAAAGGCTACCGCTTATGCAAAGAGCTGTAATGCAAATGTCGTTGCAATAACCGACAGTGTGACTTCACCGCTGGCATCGTATGCAAACGAGCTGCTTATAGCAAGGAGCGATATGGCAAGCTTTGCGGACTCTCTTGTAGCCCCGCTCAGTCTGCTCAATGCAATTATCGTTGCGGTAAGCTCAAGGAACAAGGACAATATCGAACAGACCTTCGGCAAGCTTGAAAAGCTGTGGGAGGAAAATCAGGTATACAAAAAGGACGTATAATGAACTACGACTTAGCAATAATCGGCGGGGGCGCGGCAGGTATGGCTGCCGCCGTTTTTGCCTCCGAGAGAGGTGTACGCACCGTTGTAATAGAGCACAACAGACAGCTCGGAAAAAAGCTCGCCATAACAGGCAAGGGCAGGTGCAACGTCACCAACAACAGTGACAACAATAATATAATGAAGAACATACCCACAGGAAGCCGCTTTCTATACAGCGCTCTTGCGGGTTTTTCGGCATATGATACCATGAGCTTCTTTGAGGGGCTGGGAGTGCCGCTGAAAACTGAGAGAGGAAACCGTGTTTTCCCTGTTTCCGACAGTGCAAAGGACATTGTTGAAGCGCTTAAAAAGCGTATGGGTACGCTCGGTGTCAAAATAATCACCGCGCACGCAAAAGGGGTAATAACCGAGGACGGCAGAGTCAAGGGCGTAAGGCTTGGTGAGAGCGAGGTTTATGCGGATAACGTCATAATAGCGACGGGCGGAGCGTCGTACAGCGGCACAGGCTCGGACGGCAGCGGATATGAGATAGCCCGGGCGCTCGGTCACACTATCGTTGAACCAAAGCCTATGCTTGTCCCGATATGCGTAAAAGAGAGCTGTTGCTGTGATATGTCGGGGCTGAGCCTTAAGAACGTTACGCTGTCGCTTATCGATACGGCTAAAAATAAGGCGGTGTACAAGGAGCTTGGTGAGATGCTGTTCACGCATTTCGGAGTGAGCGGTCCGCTTGTGCTTTCCGCATCGGCGTATGTCAAGAAGAGCGATTACAGGCTTGAAATAGACCTTAAGCCTGCGCTTGATGACAAGAAGCTTGACGCAAGGCTTCTGCGCGACTTTGGCGAACAGCACGCAAAGCAGATATCTACAGTAATGCGCGGACTTCTGCCGCAGGCGATGGTTGAACCTGTGCTTGACAAGGCGGGAGTTGCGATCGATACCAAAATAAGTGAGATCACTAAGGTGCAGAGAGCGGCAATAGTAAATGCGCTCAAGCGCTTTGACCTGACGGTTACGGGACTGCGCCCGATAGAAGAGGCGATAATAACCGACGGCGGGGTATCGCTTAAGGAAATTGACCCGAAAACGATGCAGTCGAAGCTGATTGACGGGCTGTATTTTGCGGGCGAAATTATCGACTGTGCCGCTTACACAGGCGGGTATAACCTACAGATAGCATTTTCAACAGCGCACAGCGCGGCTGCGGCGGCTGCGGCGGGTCGCCGCTGACAGCGGCAATGTGCCGTTTCAAGTTCCGCCTTGCGGGTGCGACCCGCTTCAAATTCGCCGTGTGGCTGAAAGCCACTGTAAATTCGCCGTTCTTATTGTTGCCGATAGGCGACAGTTG
>DOQG01000030.1:0-160 GCA_003512525.1 Oscillospiraceae bacterium
AGCGAACCCGAGAAGTGCTATCCTACAAAGAGAACTATCGGTAGCCTGCTATCAAAGTAATTACCAAAAATGATATAATAGAAGTGAACTATACAAAAAGTGAGCCTAGCGCACTATCTTTCCCTTTGGTTGTCTCCCTCACACATAGCAGCAACGTTAT
>DOQG01000030.1:367-14755 GCA_003512525.1 Oscillospiraceae bacterium
ACCCGAGAAGTGCTATCCCGCAAACATCACTATCGGCAGCTTGCTATCAGCGTTAATTGCCAAAACGGTATAACAGAAGCGTACTAAAAACAGACTTTCTCAACATATCAAAAAAGTGAGCCGAGCACACTATCCTTTGCGCTTCGACTCACTTTTCCTTTTCCGGGTTGCGTCACAACCCCCGATCATAGCAAGCGTTGATAATCACGATATTTACTTCTCTTCTTCATCAATCAGATTTGTCATACTCTTAAGGCTTATCGCAAGTGTAGAAGCGTTATGAAACAGCGCCGAGGTAGTCGGCTGTATTATTCCGCCCACACCGAGCAATATCAGCATAAGGTTGAACGATACAATAAATCGGTAGTTGCTGTTTATTCTCTTCATCAAAGCCGAGCTTATCTTTCTTAGAGTTACCAGCATATAAAGATCATCTGACGATACCGTGATATCCGCTATTTCCTTTGCAATTGCCGCTCCGGTATTTATAGCGATACCCGCATCAGCTTCGGACAGTGCGGGAGAATCGTTTACTCCGTCGCCTATCATTATTACCTTTCTGCCCTTTTCGTGTTCGCTCTTTATGAAGTTCGCCTTGTCTTCGGGGAGAACACCTGCGTGGAACTCATCAACTCCGACCTTGGCGGCTACCGCCTTCGCTGTCTGCTCGTTGTCGCCGGTCATCATTACTATCTTGCTTATACCGCACTCACGGAGCGCTTTAACAGCATCTGCCGCTTCGGCTCTCAACGGGTCTGATATGCAGATCACTGCGGCAAGCACACCCGATATAGCAAGATACAGATGTGAATATTCACCCGAAAGCGATTTGAAAAGCTCCTCGTCACCCTCAGGTACGACACATCCCTCATCTTCAAATACAAAGTGGGCACTGCCGATTATGACCTTCTTATTCTCAACCATACTGGATATGCCGTGTGCTACGACATATTCAACGCTTGAATGATATTCTTCGTGACTCAGTCCCTTTTCCTTTGCGGCGGCTACCACGGCATTTGCCATTGAGTGGGGATAATGCTCTTCAAGACAAGCCGCAAGACGTAACATTTCGTCCGCGTTTTTGCCGCCGAAAGGAATTACCTTTTCAACAGTCGGTGCGGCATAAGTCAGCGTACCTGTTTTGTCGAATACAACAGTATCCGCTTCGGACACTGCTTCAAGGAACTTACCGCCCTTTACGCTTATCTTATAATTACTGCACTCACGCATTGCCGAAAGTACGGCGATAGGCATCGAGAGCTTCAGCGCACACGAAAAGTCGACCATCAGAACGGCTAACATCTTGGTTACGTTACGGGTCAGAAGATAAGTAAGTATCGTTCCGCCGAGCGTATAAGGCACAAGCCTGTCCGCAAGCCTTGATGCTTTATCCTCAGAAGAAGATTTCAGCTTTTCCGACTCCTCTATCATTTTTACTATGCGGTCATACCTGCCTCCGCCCGTTGCCTTATCAACACAGATAACACATTCGCCCTCTTCGACAACAGTACCTGCATAGACATAACTGCCCTCGCTCTTTCTTACAGGGAGCGATTCACCTGTGATAGATGCCTGATTTACGGTAGCTTCACCGCATACGACCCTGCCGTCAAGCGGTATCATATTGCCTGTGCGGATCACTACCTGATCACCCTCATGTACATCGTTTATCGATATCAGCGTTTCGGTGTCGCCTGTCTTTACCCATACGCTTTCAACGTTAAGCGACATTGCACCCGCAAGATCCGCTACTGACTTCTTATGCGTCCAGTCCTCAAGTATCTCGCCGATATTCAGCATAAACATTACAGACGCCGCTGTCTTGAAGTCACGGCGCAGAAGCGATACCGTTACCGCTGTCGCATCAAGTACAGCTACGGACAGCTTGCCGCTCAGAAGCGCTTTCAGTCCGTGCTTTATATATTTCCACGACTTTATAACAGCGATGAACGCCCTTATAGGTGCCGGGATAAATGTCTTTGATATAAACCGCGCCACTACCGTCATAACAAGCTTATCCTCAAACTCACGGTTGAGCTTTCTTGATGTATGGTCGGGCACTAATCCCATCTTCCGGGCCTTTTCAAAAGCAAAAGCGGCGAGCGCCTTAAGCACTGCCTTTCTGTCGGTGAATACTATGACCGCGTCACAAGTACGATCGTATACCGCTACATCAGTCACGCCGTTTACCGAACGCAGATAATATTCAAGCACATCGGCATTGTCGAGCGACATCTTGCCGCAGAACATATGCACACGCAGTCTGCCTTTAGACTCGTGTAGTATTTTACATTTCATTTCCTGTCATCTCCATATAAAAACCGAAATTAAAAACCGACAGTAACAAAGCGTACCGTCGGTTTTCTGTCAGTCTTATGCTTCTTCCGTTACGGTTTCACAACCGCAGTCACATTCGTCCTCGATAACAGCTTCCTTAGCGTCACGCTTTTCGTTGATATCCTTGGCATCGGCGAGAATATCACCTGCATTTTCCTTAACATTTGTAACGGTCTTCATAACCGATTCCTTGGCGCGAAGAGTTGCCGCAGTGACCTGCGCATATACTTTCTTAGCATCTTTACTGCCGAGAAGCTTCAGTCCTACAGAGCCGAATGCTACACCGCCTGCAAATATACCTAATTTTACCCAGTTCATAATTTGACCTCCTTGTATTATTACTCTTTTCAGAGCCGTCTGTGTACTTTGTCCGGGCAGAAAAGCGAAAACGCAAATAAGTAAGCCTTGGCTAACTATCTTTACATAATAAAAACGGAATGACAGCGGATATTCTGCAATGCTATTCCGTAGGCGCTTTGATCTGCCTTCAGATCTTCTTACACAGATTTTACTTTTTGTTTTTATTTAGTATAACACCATACTTTTTATTTGTCAATAAGTTGTAACTTGCTAACCGTTACTGTTTTCAACGATAATTTTCGACGGTTTACGGGAGAAAATTGTGCAAAATTACACTGAATTACAGATAGCCGATAACAGCGCGGTTGTAAATAAGTCGGACATTTTCTTAACAGATGCAACGACCGTCTGTTTGCGCAATATCCAAAAAATCACAGCAGTAAACGCAAGGGGAAAGCGCAGCTGCTGTAATTTTTTATGGAAATGCAGTCGTCAGCGGATAATTATTTCGACAAATCTGTCTTTCTCACCGCATCGCGTACCTTAAGGACGAATGTCGGAGAAACCGAAAGCTCGTCAATGCCCATACGCAGGAAAGTTTCTGTAAGAGTGGTATCTGCCGCAAGCTCGCCGCATATTCCTATCCACGCTCCGTTCTTATGAGCATTCTGCGCACTCATTTCGATAAGGCGGAGAATAGCCTCGTGGTGAGTATCGACAAATTCCTCCGCATCGGGGTTTTGTCTGTCACACGCAAGCGTATACTGTGTAAGGTCGTTTGTTCCGACACTGAAAAAGTCAACCATCGGTGCTAAGCGGTCGCTTATAATTGCCGCCGCGGGAGTTTCTATCATAATACCGATCTCTGTCTTGTCGGAATACTCGATACCCTCGGACTTAAGCTCGGCTTTTACGTCCTCACAGATAGCCTTGATACGCTCGACCTCGCTGACCGATGTTATCATCGGGAACATTATACCGAGGTTGCCGTAAACGGACACTCTGAACAATGCTCTGAGCTGTGTTCTGAATATCTCGGGACGTGTAAGGCAGATGCGTATCGCACGCAGTCCCAGCGCGGGGTTATCTTCCTTTTTAAGTCCGAAATAATCCACCTGCTTATCTGCGCCGATATCAAGCGTTCTGATTATGACTTTCTTTCCCGCCATGCTTTCAAGCACACGCTTATAAGCGTGGAACTGCTGCTCCTCTGTCGGGAAGTCGGAATTTTCAAGATATAAAAATTCACTTCTGAAAAGACCTATGCCGCCGGCATCATTGAGGAGAACCGCACCTATATTGTCAATGCCGCTGATATTGGCAAATACGTTTATCTTAGTACCGTCAATTGTTACGTTTTCCTTGCCCTTAAGCTCTTGGAGGAGCTTTTTCTGCTCCTCGTCACGCTTTTGCTTATCGGTATAGGCTTTTAAGGTCTGCTCATCGGGAGCAACGATTATCTCGCCCGTAAAACCATCTACTATGACTGTTTCTCCCTCATGTATCTCGCTTAAAAAGCTGTCGCCGACACCTATCACAGCAGGGATATTCATATTTCGTGCAAGTATCGCCGTGTGTGAGTTTGACGAGCCGTGAGCAGTAACAAATGCAAGCACCTTGTCCTTATCAAGCGAAACCGTTTCACTCGGTGCAAGATCGTCAGCACATATCACCGACTTTTCATCGGTCGCGGCACTGTCGGTATTCGCACCTGTCAGGTTTGCGATAATTCGGTTTGAAATATCCCTTACGTCTGCGGCTCTTGCCTGCATATATGCATCGTCCATCGATGAGAACATCTCTGCGAAATTATCAGATGTAAGCGCTACCGCATATTCGGCATTTACCGACTGAGTATCTATTATGTTTTCGATCGACTCGTTGTAATCGTCATCGTCAAGCATCATCAGATGGATCTCAAATATCTGCGCGTGAGTTTCTCCGACCTCTCTGAGTGCTTTTTCGTGAATTTCGGTAAGCTGTTTTGCGGCAAGCTCCTTTGCCGCTTTTACTCTCTGCTTTTCCTTTTCGGTATTCTCAACGTGTATGCGTGTCACTGCCGCATCACACTTTTTAAATACGGATATTTTTCCTATGGCTATCGCGCCGTATACGCCTTTACCGAGATACTTCTTCATTATTGCTCCCCCTTTTTTATCGGATAACGGTTTTACCGCACCGCCTGACAGTGCGGTATAAGCCGATGGCCTTTCTTATTCGCCGAAGCCGCTTTCAAAAAGCTCTACAGCCTTGTCGAGTGCCGCCTGCTCGTTGTCGCCGTCTGCGGTGATCTCAACGATCGTGCCTTTCTTAAGGCCTGCCGCCATTATCTGCATTACAGCTGTTGCCTTTGCCGTCTTATCTCCGCTTGCGATAGTTATCGTACAACCGGGAAATTTCTTCATTTCTGCGGCAAGCTGTCCTGCGGGTCTCATATGAAGTCCCTGCTCGTTTACTACTGTTACTGTCTTTGTTACCATTGTGATACGCTCCTTTTTATTTACTTAACGTTTTTTGTTTCGGGTTCTTTTACCGTTTTCTTCTTTTTAAGCAGTGCCAGTAGCAGCATTGATACTACAGCGCCTACTGCAAGGGATACAAGGTACATAGGCCAGTTGCCTACAACAGCGAATACGAAGATACCGCCGTGAGGTGCCATAAGCGTGCAACCGAATGCCATTGAAAGACCGCCTGCAACGCCTGCACCGACCATACAAGCCGGGATAACTCTGATCGGATCTGCCGCAGCATAAGGGATCGCACCTTCTGTTATAAAGCTCAGTCCCATGATGTAGTTTACAGGACCGTTCTTGCGTTCTTCTTCTGTCCATCTGCTCTTGAAGAAGGTTGTTGAAAGCGCTATTGCAATAGGAGGAACCATACCGCCTATCATAACTGCCGCCATTATATCGTAGCCGCCTGTTGCTATTGCCGCAGTACCGAATACATAAGCCGCCTTATTGAAAGGACCGCCCATATCTATAGACATCATCGCGCCGAGTATAACACCGAGGAATATCTTGCTCTCTGCGCCCATATGGTTCAGAAAATCGGCTATCGCGGTGTTGATAATTCCCATGAAAGGATTTATCGCACACATTACTACAGCTATGATGCCAAGACCTGCGAGCGGATAAATGAGAACGGGCTTGATACCGTTAAGGGCTCTCGGCATCTTGTCGCAGAGCTTTTCAAGTCCGAGCATTATAAATCCGCCGACAAAGCCTGCAAAGAGTGCGCCGAGGAAGCCTGAGGGAACATCGCCGCCTATCTTGACGAAGGTCGAACCTGTAGTTGCAAGATAGCCGCCGACAAGACCTACAAGGAAGCCGGGTCTGTCTGCTATACTCTTACCGATATAGCCCGCAAGCACGGGTATCATAAAGTTGAAGGCATAACCGCCTATCGTCTTGAAGAATGCCGCTACAGGAGTTACCGAACCGAAATTGTCGCCCGGCTGTACGCCCATCAGCGTATCTATAAGGAATGCAATAGCTATGAAGATACCGCCTGCAACGGTGAACGGGAGCATATTTGATACGCCGTTCATCAGATGCTTATATATCTTTCTGCCGAAGCTCTCGTTTGCCGAAGATAAAGATGAGCTTGCCGCTCCGCCCTCGTGATGATAAACGGGAGCATCGCCCTTTTCTATTCTTCCGATAAGCTCCTCAGGGATCTTTATACCGTCCGAAACCTTTGTCGAAAGCACCTTTTTACCGTTAAAGCGAGCCATCTCGACCGACTTGTCAGCCGCTACTATGATACCGTCACACTCTGCTATCTCCTTATCGGTGAGAATATTCTTTGCTCCGCCTGAGCCGTTTGTTTCGACCTTGATAGAGATACCGAGCTTCTTGCCTGCCTTTTCGAGTGCCTCTGCCGCCATATAGGTATGTGCGATACCTGTAGGACAGGCGGTAACAGCAAGCACCTTTATCCTGTCGGTGTTTTCAGGTGCTTCCTTTGCTGTCGGCTCATCGGGATACTTTGCCTTTTCGGCTGTGTCTATTACCGATAAGAACTCGTCTGTATCCTTTGCTGAAAGAAGCTTTGCTCTGAAATCCTCGTCCATAAGCAGTGTCATAAGACGTGAAAGCACCTCAAGATGAACGTCCGCCTCCGTATCGGGTGCGGCTATCATAAACAGCACGTCTGACGGCTCGTCGTCAAGCGCTTCGTAATCAACGCCGCCCGGAACGGTCATAGCCGCAAGCGAGGGGGCTTTTACCGCACTGCTCTTTGCGTGTGGGATCGCTATGCCCTCTCCTACCGCTGTCGAGCCTTTTTCCTCACGGGCTAAAATGCCCTGCTTGTATATCTCTCTGTCGGATATGTTGCCGCTCTTCATCTGAAGATCGACCAGCATATCAATAGCCTCTGTCTTGCTTTTCGGTGCACCGTTTAAAAGAATGCTGTCCTTATTTAATAAGTCAACTATTCTCATATTCTTTTCCTCCTTTTTCGGTTTAAGCTAATTGCTCCATAAGCTCGTCTATTGTTTTCTTTTCTGCAAGTCCATCGGAAAATGCCGTTGCACCGCCGGACGCTGTACCAAGTTTAAGCGCATATTCATAGTCGCCGTTTTCACAGCCTGCGATAAAGCCTGCCACCATTGAATCGCCTGCACCTACGGAATTTCTTACCTTGCCCTTGCAAACTCCGCAGATGTGAGTTTTGCCGTGTTCGTCAAGAAGTATAGCCCCGTCACCTGCCATCGACACAAGAACATTTACCGCTCCCATCTCTCTGAGCTTTCCTGCGTACTTTATTATATCCTCATTGGTTTTAAGCTCTACACCGAACATTTCGCCAAGCTCAAAGTTGTTTGGCTTAATAAGGAACGGCTTGTACTTGAGGACGTTAAGAAGAAGATCCTTTGTTGCATCGACCACAAACCTTATTCTTCTGTCGGCAAGCTGTGCCATTATTCTCTCATAAATGTCCGATGGAAGCGATGAGGGGATACTGCCTGCAAGCACCAAAGTGTCACCCGGCTTTAGCCCATTCAGCTTTATGAACAGCTCATTGATCGCTTCCAGTTTGATTTCAGGTCCCTGTCCGTTGAGCTCTGTTTCTTCACCCGATTTGATCTTGACATTTATTCTTGAAAATCCTTTATCAAGGTGAACAAAGTCCGCGTCTATGCCCTTTTCGGCTACACCCTTTTCGATCGCCTCGCCGGTAAAGCCCGCTACAAAGCCGAGCGCTCTTGACTTCACACCAAGCTCAGATAACACCAGCGAAACGTTTATTCCCTTTCCGCCGAAGTATATCTCCTCTCTGTCCGAGCGGTTCACCGCTCCCGCTGTCAGCTCCTTTGTGTGTACGATATAATCAACAGCGGGGTTGAAAGTTACCGTATATACCATTTATCCTACCTCCGTTATATCTGCCGCATTGTTATACTTTCTGTTCGGTATTCTGTCTGTGATTATGACAGCCTTGCCAAGTCCCGCAAATGTTGCTGAGCTTACCTCATCAAACTTAGAATGGTCTGCAAGAACGTAAACCTCGCGACTGCTCTCTATGGCGGCCGATTTAACTCTCGCCTCATTGACATCGGGTGTTGTAAACCCTGCTGTCAGCGATATGCCGTTAGTACCCATAAAGCACTTTGTGAAGTTGTAGTTCTTAAGAGTGAGTACGCATTCCGCCCCGACTATCGCCTCTGTGCTTGCTTTTATTTCTCCGCCGGTGATAAACACCTTATAGCCCTTACGCGCCAGCTTCTTAGCGTGAATAAAGCCGTTCGTAACAAATGTCACGTCCTTCACATTCAGATAGTCGATCATTTTCTCGGTCGTTGTACCTGCATCAAGGAACACGAAGTCACCATTTTCAATAAGCTCTGCGGCATATTTTGCAATTGTCATTTTTTCTTCGGTACAGATAGAAGCTTTTTCTTCCACATTCTTTTCAACCGAGGTAAAACTTTCGTTCCTTGACATCGCTCCGCCTCGTACCTTGATTATTTTACCCTCATTTGCAAGAATAATCAGGTCACGTTTTACCGTTGATGCCGAAACGTCCAGCATTTCGGCAAGTTCTGCGATAGTTACGCTTGCACGCTCGTTTACCGCTTTGATTATCATTGAATGACGTTCTTCTGTCAGCATATTAAGACCTCTTATAAATATCATGATATTACTTGTTTGAGCTGTTTTAAGCTCTTATGGACTGTTGCTCTCTGTCCTTGAGCTAATAATAACATACCGAAAGTTCAAATTCAAGCACTTTAGCTCAGAAACATTCAATTCTGCGTGATTTTTGTTGTGTTTAACAACAAATGTGAGATGAATTTGTGCACAATGAACAAATTTGAGCAATTACCAACCGTTACGGTTCGTATCCGCTCAATATTGACAAATTCAGCTCAAATATTTATTCTTGGCTTTGCACCAAATACACGCCGAATTTCAAAAATCGTTTCATTTTTGAGATAAAAGTACCGTTTTGAGTATAAACTTTGTAAAAATGCGCCTTTTTTGTGAAGTTCGTATGCATTTCTGCGTGTAATTTATAAAAATCGTTGATTTTTGTGAATAAGTGTGCTACAATCGTACTATAATAACAAAAAGGGGTGGTAATATGGATAAAAAGCCGCTTAAAAAGCTTTTTCACATTGATAAAGAAGCTTACAAATCGGAATATGAAAAGAAATTCAACGATGAAGATACTGTACATCTTGATATAGAGATTTCGGGCAATCCTGCTTTCATATGTCAGACAAAAGAAGTGTTCGGCAGTATCATTTCCATCGAGCGCACCAATACCGCAATTGCAAAAATGTGCTCCAAGCTTCCGGAAAAAGCGCTTATACAATACCGCAACCGTTGTCTTACAGATGAGATCGTACTCACAAACAACATAGAGGGCGTACACAGCACACGAAAAGAAATTAACGAGATACTCACAGACCTTTCAAAGAAAGACAGAAAAAAACGTTTTGTCGGACTTGTCAAAAAATATGCGGCGCTTTCACACAACGAGGAAATACCCCTTAATACAAGCCGCGATATAAGAAAAATATACGACGATATTTTTTACGATGAGATAAATGCAACCGACCCGGGTAATCTTCCTGACGGCGAAATATTCAGAAAAGGCGATGTAAGCGTATATTCGCCTACACAAAAGGTTATCCATACAGGTATTCACCCGGAAGCGGAAATAATATCGATAATGGATAAATCATTGGATTTTCTTGAAAACTCCGACTGTGATATCATGATAAGAATAGCTGTGTTTCACTATCTGTTCGGTTATATTCACCCGTTCTATGACGGCAACGGCAGAACAGACCGTTTTATAAGCAGTTACCTTTTATCAAAACATCTCAATGACCTTATCGGCTATCACATTTCTTATACGATAAAAGAAAATATCCATAAGTACTATGACGCTTTTGATATCTGCAATCACCCTCTGAACAAGGGTGACCTTACACCTTTTGTGGAGATGTTTCTGAACCTTGTAGACATTTCTATGAAGCAATTATATGATGAAATTAAAGACAAGCTTGATAAATTAAATTTTTACGATGCTTTATGTCCTAAGCTACCCAATGCAGATCATAAAGACATTGTAACGCTGTATTATGTGCTGATACAGGCGGCTTTATTTTCCGAGGACGGCATATCCCAGAAAGAGCTCGAAGACTTCCTGACCACATCCTACTCCTCTGTACGCAACAAGCTAAACTGTATACCGGGCGAATTGCTCATCAAAAATACAAGGGACAGGCACGCGTATTATATGCTTGACCTTGATAAGGTTGATATGATGTTTTCAAAATAAGAACAGCGGCAGACTGTTTAGGCAGTCTGCCGCTGTGTTTATTTACGGTTGTTGAAATCTTCCTCTATTTCCTCGCTCCAGTTATCGTTTATCCTGCCCTTACTGCGCATTGCGGTGAGCGGAGCGGAAATTGCGTCATAGATCACCTTTGTACCTTTCTTATCTGCGTGATAATTAACGGCTCTGGAGTGTTCGATGCCAAAAGATTCGGCTGTGACTATTGCGTCTATATTTGCTCCGATAAAGAGAAATTCCCAGCCGTATTTTGATCTCTGACGCTCTATCATACGTTTTATATCACTCTTGCTGTAATGACGGCTTGCGTTTTCCAGACCGTCGGTTGTTATCACGAATATGGTGTGAGCGGGTATATCCTCCGGACGTGCGTACTTGTGGATATTTCCTATATGGTTTATTGCTCCGCCTATTGCGTCAAGTAATGCGGTGCATCCGCCTGCGGAGTAATCGTCACCAGTCATCGGCTTAACGGCGTTGAGAGCCGCTCTGTCGTGAAGTACGGTTGTCGATGTGTCGAACAGAACGGTGGAAACGTATGCTTCGCCGGGCTGCTTTTTCTGCTTTTCTATCATTGCGTTGAATCCGCCGATCGTGTCGGATTCAAGACCTGCCATTGAACCGCTCCTGTCGAGTATGAATACCATCTCGGTCGAATGATTTTTCTTGTTTGCTCTTACTGTTTTAACATTTATCTTTTTCATGGTTTTTTCCTCCGCTTATTAATACAGATTCGGGGTTTCTTATCTTCTGTCTGTATTTTAGCATATAGGGGAATAAAAATGGTCGCATGAAAAGCGACAAATGAAAAATCCTGCGATTTGTATGTGGATCGCAGGATCTGATTTATGCGCCGAGCAACATCTGATCGTAAGAGAACAGCGTTTCGTTTATTGTAATTATGTCGTATATGCCGTTTTTGATAAAATACTCTATTATAATGTCAAACCGGTTGCTATGCGACAGGGCATAGCCTGCTTTCATCAGCAGCTCTGCGGTTTCGGGGAGCGACAGACCGAGCGCTATCGCAAAAGCAACGGCTGTGGGCTTTGACGGCTTATAATCAATATTGCTGCGGATCTTTGAAAACAGCTTGCGGTCAATGTTAGCCTTTTTATAGCACTCCGAATCCTTCATACCGCTTTCATCTATCTTGCGCAGGAGCATCTGCGAGAAGCTCTCATCTATACTGCTCAGTGCATCCTCAAGCGTACTGCCTTGTTCCGTTTCTGCTTCGGCTTCGAGAACACACATATCGTCAAACGCTTTTTTGCGTGCAGTTGCAGCCGTAGGAAAGCAATGTGTGGTTGCTATGTCCTGCAGCCTTCCACTGAATAATCTGCGGCGTTTTTCAGCCGGTTCATCAGTATGGCTCTGAGCGTAAGTATCATCAATGTAGCTTTCTATATCCGAAAACAGCTTGTTTGCCCTTAGAAAGCTGTCGCTGTCAAAAATGACAATATAGACCGTCATATCGTCAGCCTGTTCGTGAGTGCCGAGAAAATCGAGAATCGTATCTGACGCAACACGGAAAGCCTGTTCTTTCGGATAGCCGTAAATTCCTGCTGAAATCATCGGAAACGCGACCGTTTCACAACCATTTTTCAAAGCGAGCGACAAGGAATTTCTGTAACAGCTTTCAAGCAGTTGCTTTTCGCCTGATTCGCCGCCCCGCCATATAGGACCTACCGTGTGAATTATATATCTGCAAGGCATTTTACAGCCGCTTGTGATTTTGGCTTCACCCGTCCTGCAACCGCCAAGTGTGAGACACTCCTTGTAAAGCTCCTCACCTGCGGCACGGTGTATTGCACCGTCCACTCCGCCGCCCCCGAGCAATGATTCATTGGCGGCATTGACTACCGCATCACAAGGAAACTTTGTAATATCTGCACGGACTATCTTTAACGGCATAATTTTCTCCTTTATTTAAGAACGGCTTCGATCGCGCTTATCTCCTCATCAGTAAAATCAAGCTTATTTATACACTCAACGTTTTCAACTATCTGTGCCGGGCGGCTTGCACCGATAAGGACGGTTGCTACCGCCTTATTATGAAGCACCCACGAAAGCGCCATCTGCGAGAGCTTCTGTCCTCTGCTCAGCGCAATTTCATTCAGAGCATTAAGACGCTTCAGCATTATATCATCAAGCTGTCCCTCAAGCCACGGTGCGCCGCCTTTAGCAAGACGTGAATCTTCGGGAACGCCGTGGAGATACTTATCTGTAAGAAAGCCCTGATAAAGCGGTGAGAATACGGCAAGGCTGAGGTTGTTGTCGAGGCAGTATTTATCGAGATTGTCACGCTCCACCCAGCGGTTCAGCATTGAATATGAAGGCTGGTTTACTACAAAGGGTGTCCTAAGCTCCCTGAAAATCTTCTGTATTTCCTCTGTCTGCTGTTTATTGTAGTTCGATATTCCTACATACAACGCTTTACCCTGTCTTACTGCATTGTCAAGTGCGAGTGCGGTTTCTTCAAGAGGTGTATCAGGATCAAAAATGTGATGATAGAATATATCGACATAGTCGATCTTCATACGTTTAAGACTTTGGTCGAGCGAAGCAGTAAGATACTTTCTTGAACCGTTCTTATCGCCGTAAGGACCGGGCCACATTTCATAACCGGCTTTTGTTGAAATGCACATTTCATCACGGTATTCCCTCATACCGCGATCAAGTATCAGCCCGAAGTTCTCTTCTGCGCTTCCGTTGTAAGGGTGTCCGTAGTTATTAGCGAGATCAAAATGTGTTATACCATGGTCGAATGCGGTATGTACCATTTTTTCCGCGTTGGAAAAATTCGAGCCGAAGCCGAAATTCTGCCATAAACCCAGTGAAACTGCCGAAACTTTAAGTCCGCTGTTTCCCAGTCGGTTATATACCATTTTTTCATAACGTTTGTCATCAGCTTTAAACATTTTAAAACCTCCACATATCTGTTTTTTATGAATTTATTATACACTGAAAGCAGTTGAATTTCAACCGTTATCCCGAAATAAAAAAATAACCTCATGTAAACGGAAAAACCGAAAACACGAGGCTACTTTGCAATATGTATTACTTATCTTAAAAAGCCGAAGCTTCTTATAATTGCGGGTTCCTTAGCCTTGCCGGAGCAGATCTGGAAGAAAGAAATTATCTTTATAACCCATAAAATTCCCTGTAATATCGGGAATGCAATCCAACCGAGGAAAGGAATTATAAGAACGAATACAGAAAGGATAGAAACAACGGTTATCTTAAGAGCCTGTCTTACATGGAACATTGTGTACTTTGATGAGTGGGTTGCGAGGAGGGCAACAATGATGCCGATAAAATCCATAAGGTAACAAAGCATAGCAAAAACCTTGTTATCGGATATATCCTTAGGATCAAATTCAGCCGTATGATCATACGGATCATAGCCTGGAGCAGCCGCATACGCTCCCTGAGGAGGAATTGCACCCTGCTGAGGCGGTATAGCATTTTGCTGGGGAGGTACTGCATTCTGCTGAGGGGGCACTGCACCCTGAGGTTGCGCATTGCCGAACTGTACACCACAAGTCGTGCAGAATAAAGCGCTGTCATCCAGCTGTGTTTTGCAATTAGGACATGTTTTCATATTCATTCTCCTTGATTACCGTGTCTTACAGTTATTGTTGACTTTCCTGTAGACGAATATTGTAATTTCTTGCTATTATTATAGCATTTTTGTTCCGGTATGTCAATGAAATGGTGTAAAAAATGAAAAAATTCAACTATCAAAAATTAAAATCGATTAAATCAGCTCAAATCTTCGATATTCTCAATTTCAACAACTAACCACAATTTTATCATTATTATATGCGAATTTACTTTTCACTATACGACCTTACCGTTAAAACCTAAGCATCCATAGCAACAAAAAAGCACTGCCTGAGCAGTGCTTGAATGGCTCCCCCTGTTGGACTTGAA
>DOQG01000007.1:0-13669 GCA_003512525.1 Oscillospiraceae bacterium
ATCAGCAAATCACTATCATTAAGAACAAGCACGCCGGAATCGCACGAAATCTTTGATTTTGTGGAAGCGGAACTTGTTCCGCAGTCAGACAAGGCAAGCCCCAGGTGCCCCGGTCAGTATTGGTGTGTGGGTTCAAGTCCCATTTCCCGCACCAGTGTAAAGGACATTCGTTTTTCGAGTGTCCTTTATTTTTATATCTAAGCAAATCATTTCGTATGCCGTTAAGCAGAATGTAAAATTCACTCGCAATATACTTTGTTAAAATGCATAATCCTTGACACAATTTATTACCTGTGATAGAATGGAAACAGCATATATGATCAAATTATTAGGCAACACTTCACGAAAAGAGGATAACATTATGGCAACACCCGATCTTTTATTCCCGGCAGACGCAAAGCAAAAAAGATACAATCAGCTTGCTAAAAGCGCGGCGGCTGATCTGCAGATAGAATATCTTGCAATGACGCTTTCGCCGTATGATACAGAGTATGCACAGCGGATATTGTCACAGCTTGTGACAGATCCCGAGGTCATAAGCTACAGACAGGATATAGTCGATGATTTTATAAATGTACCTGAGCTTGAGGCAATTCTTTATAAAAGCCTGCATACTATTTATGCAAACTCAAAATCGGTCTATGCAAAGGCGGGCTCTACTCAGTCGTTCTTTGAGCTGACAGAGAATACGGCGCTTATAGAGTCGTTCATTTCCTGCATGGAGGAGTGCCACGGATTTTATGAAAAATGCTGTGGGAAACTTGTTTCCGCAGGTATGCGTGCCGTAGTGCAGGCTATTGAGGATAAATACAGATCGGAAGAGTTTGCTACACTGAAGGTCGAGATCGCCGAGCTCAGAAAAACACTGGCAACAGGTTTTCGCAGTGTGACCTTCGGGGTAAATCTTGACGAGCTTATGCGCCCTGAGGAAATAGCGCTGATAAGTGTAAGCCGCGAACCGTTCAAGGAAAGGAAGCTGTTTGATAAGCTTCTCGGCGTTCAGAGCTCGGTAGAACCGCTTACAAATGTCTATACAAGAAAAAGCAAGGACGGCGCGATCTCATCGATCAACGAAAGGCTGTTCAAGGAGCTTGACGCACTGGGCGGAGAATATTCGAAGCATTTCAACACGGCGCTAAGGGCTTATTATGACGCAAGCATAGATTTTCTTATCACACTTGAAAAGCAGATAAATTTCTACATAGGAGCGGCGAATACGGTCAGCCGTATGAGAAGTATGGGACTTCCGATGTGCAGACCTGTCATACTGCCGATGAACGAGCGCAGAGCGGACTATAAAAAGCTGTACGACACTGCATTTGCCAATAAGATGTGTACAAGCTATGTCGGCGTGAATGATAGCACCGTGAAGCAGAATGACTGTTGTATGGACGATGGCGGTCGTATTCTTATACTGACAGGACCGAATAACGGCGGTAAAACGACCTTTACAAGAGCGGTAGGAATAGCGCAGGTGTTCGCTCAGTGCGGACTTTATGTTTCGGCGGAAAGTGCCGAGATATCGCCTGTCGACAATATATTTGTTCATTTTCCGAAGGAAGAGGAAATAGGCATAAACGCAAGCCGTTTCACCGAGGAATGCAAGCAGTTCCGCGATACCATAGGCGCGGCTACCGATCACAGCCTGGTGCTGATGAACGAGAGCCTTTCAAGCACAACGCCTACCGAGTGTCTTATTATTGCAAGAGAGATCATGAGGATATTTGCCGATATAGGTGTAAGGCTAATCTATACAACTCATATCAAGGAGCTTACCGACAGCATTGAGAAAATCAATGAAGAAAAGCCGAAAAGCACACTTGCAAGCCTTACCGCAGAATGTGACGAAAACGGCAAGCCAACCTATGTGATATCAAGACGTATGCCGGATAAGGCGGGAAATGCGGAGTATATTTTCAGAAAATTCGGTATTTCTTATGATGAGTACAGGAAGAATAAGGGCTGACGTTGCTTGTCACAGATGCATTAAATATTATGATACTTAAGCTTGTGGAGGTAAGAATGAACTATAAAGAAGCCGAAAAACGGCTTTCGGAAATGCAAGAGAAAGATGATCTCAGCGATGACGATTATGAAATTCTGAACGATATCACAAAAAGCGATGATATGTGTCTTAAATGTGATGCGGCAGATATACTCATCGATCACACGGCAAATCAGGCTGTTGAAATACTGAAAATGCTCAGCAATGATAACGACGCTACCGTAAGGGCGAGCGCTTACGACAATATGTGGGTGTTTGAAAAACAGGATTTTGATGAGATACTCAGAAATGCTGTTGCCCACGAAAAGGACGGAATTGCAAGAAGCTATGCTATATTTTCCTTATATGACCTGTATTCGGAAAACATCTGTGATACCGCCGAACTTATTGCTTTTATGCACAAGCTTTATCCGACAGAGAAAGACAGAAAATGTAAACTTCAATATCTCAGAAATTTTTATCTTTCGGGAGAAACCGACAAGCTCAGTGAGATCATCGCATATCTTGAAGATGAAGATTACACAATGAGGATCACTGCTGTAAATACATTTTCCGAGATAAGAAATAATGAGAACAAGGAAGTTTTGTTATCGGCTGTGAAAAACAGGCTGAAAGCTGAAAACAGTGAAGCGGTAAAAGCTTCAATCGAAGAGTTTGTAAACAAAGTTGAAGAGATTTAAAACAATATAGCGGTGAGCGCAAATCACAATTGCACTCACCGCTTGTTTTATATCAGTCGTAAAATCATTTGAAATATTCCTCGCCGAGTATCTCGACAAATCTGGGTCTGACACCTGTCTTGTTGTCGATATGACCGTAGTTCTGGCACATATCGTAGCTCGGCAGGGTGTTACCCTCGACAAGAACCGGGCGCGTGGGGGTTATCGCAACGTCCCAGCCTATGTAGCCGACCTGAGGAACAACAAGCGCCGCCTTTTTGCACATTTCGACCGCTTCATCAAACATCGGTATCTCAAAGCCGTTGAACCTTGTGTGCGTGAACGGGTGCTCTTCATAATAAACACCGGTAGCATCGCAGTATGCGTTCTTGTGTATCACACCGTCAGCGCCTATAGAAACATACATACCGCCGCTGCAGATATTGTCAACGCAGTTAGTACCGTTGCTCATGCGGACAAGCGCATACATAAAATGCACCTTTCCGTCATGCAGAAGTGTTACCATACGGATCGTATTTATAGATGAGGGGCTGAGCTTGTCCATCTGCTCGTTCTGCTTTATCGTTTCCTCCACAAGATACTGCTTGTTGTCGCAAAGGCGCTTGTAGAGAGCTTTATAATCGGTATCGGGGGTTACGGTTTCTTTGGTTATTCCTTCACCGCCGAACTGATTTACAGGCTTTGCAAATACCGTTTCACGACCCTTGCAGAACTCGCGCAGGTCGTCCGCCGTGGCTTTTTCGAGATTTAAAAAATCTCTGCCTATGTATTCTCTGAAAGCCTCGTCAAATTCGGCTTTGTTGTCGAATATATGAAAATATGTCCTGTCGTTGCAGCGCTTTGAGATAGTGATATTGTCATTCATCGTCATAAATGTGCGTCTGTTCTTGCCTTTTATGTCGGCAAATCCGAACACGCGGTAATCCATATAGCCTATCGAGTAGCGGAAAATACACCATATCATATCGAAGAACATTATAAATCTGTTCTTGCCGGTTTCCTTGTGGATCGTTCCGATATAGC
This sequence comes from Oscillospiraceae bacterium, assembly GCA_003512525.1. Classification (GTDB taxonomy): domain Bacteria; phylum Bacillota; class Clostridia; order Oscillospirales; family Ruminococcaceae; genus Ruminiclostridium_E. The sequence continues at coordinate 3,709 of DOQG01000007.1, forward strand.
CGAACATACGCCTGAAGCTTCCTGCAAACAGTCTGCGGAAGAATGTCTTTATCTTTGTCATTTGCATAACCTCTTTATCAAAATCTCAGTAGCTTTGACACTATTTTATATATCATACGCTTGAGCGGAGTGGAAACAAGCTCTTTTTCTCTGGGTGTAAGTCCGAGAATCCATACCGATATTATGAATATCACAACATAAATGCCGCCCCAGAGCAGTATTCCGAAATAGCCCGAAACGTGAGCCAGACACGCTATAAGTATCGCCGCAATGGCGGGAACAACAAGAGATGGGAGCAGTGCGGTAATTCTCCGCCAGAACCTCGGGATATCAAGCCCGATATATTTATTGTAGTACCAGTTCATTATAAGTCCGTTGCCGATAAATACGGGGATCGCTGTACCTATTGCGACACCGACAGAGCCGAACAGGGCACACAGCGGTATGCTGATTATTATGTTGAGTATCGCAACAAGCACATATACAAGAGAACGGAACTTGTGCATATTCTTTGCTCGCTGTATTTCAATACCGAGGTTTTGTATACTCGGAAGAATGGTAGGTATGAACAGCAGAAGAGCGATAACAAACGCGTTGGCGTTGGCTTCACCCGCCCACAGCAGAACGAAAGGATAGCCTACCGCTGCAAATCCGAGCAGTATCATTGTAAGGATTATAAACTGAAAACGTCCGACACGGATAAATAGGTCGCTTATCTGCTTGTTAGGAACTCTGTTTGCGACCATCTGATGAACTCTCGGTGTGAGTATTCCCGAGAATGTAGTCGCCATTGACATATAGTAGATGTTGAGCTGAGATGCAACGTTGTATGTCGCTACCTCGTTTGCTCCGTGCATCCACGCAAGCAGGAACTTATCAACGCTCCAGTTTAGCTGATCGACCACAATTCCGATAAATACCCAGCCCGTGAACTTGAACATCGATTTCAGAAGCTTGAAATCGAAGTCACGGAAATAAAATCGGATAGCAAGCTTTTTGTTGCAGTAGATGATATTCAGTACACCCGAGAAAAGCGTGAACGCAAGGCTCATATATGCTATTGCCTCGGAGCGCAGTCCTATCATCAGGAGAGGGATTATAAGCAGGGGATTTATCACCGACTTTACTATGGCAAGCAGTTTAAGAAAGATGTACCGCTCGTTTACCATAGTGTTCGATTCAAATACGCTCAGAGGAAAACTAACCGCCGCCGTGACGGTCATAATGTACATAAGCTTTACGGCAAGGTCTATCTCCGCATCGGTAAGCTTCTGTCCGAATGCAAGGCGGGGATTTGCAGCAATAGTAAAACCGACTATCAGAACGACAATACCGATTATCGAATATATGATAAGGAACATACCGTTCAGCTTAGCCATATTATACTTGTCACCGGCTTCTTTGTACCTGGTGTAAAATCTTGTATAGGCACTGCCAAGACCGAAGCTGAAAAGGTTCAGGTATGATACCATAGGCAAAACTATGGAGTATACGCCGTATTCGCTTTGTCCCAGCCTTTCTATCATTATAGGTGTGTAGACAAGTGAAACGACCGTACCGAGTATCAGCGACAGATAGGAGAGCAGTGAGCCCATTTTTATCTGGTCAATTTTCATTCGCAATTTTCCTGTAAAATCTGTTTATATTAAAAATAGTATTCCAAAATCATATTTTAACATATTTTATGGGGTTTGTAAAGAAAAATTACGGAGAAGTTAAATCGACTTACGTTTTTTGATAACAAAAGTGAAAATAAGCGTACAGACTATAAGAATTACCGGGAACAATACGGAAAATCCAAGTCCTGTTTTCATGCCTGCGGATTCATTTGCACCGTTTGCGGTGGCAAAGTTGCAGATCATACCGGCAATGAACGGTCCTGATGCACAGCCGAGGTCACCGGCAAGCGCCATAAGGCTGTACATACCCGTACCTACTCTGAAATACTATAAAAAGCAACGGCGCAAGATTGTTTACAGCCGCCTGGCATATATAACCTATATAACAGGCGTTTACCGTGGAGCGATATGTTATGTTTTTAGTCATTAAGAAAGTCCTTTCAACGAAAAAATCCGCTTTATTATAAGCAATCGACCGAGTTTTTTCAATCCCAAAAGCAATAATTATAAAAACGATTACACAAATTCGCTTTTTTGCACAAATAACGGCTTATTATATTAGTCAATTCTAATAAAATCACTACAAACGCATTTACTAACCGCTTAAAATATGCTATAATGTTCGGAGAATTAGTATGACCATCGTCCGCAAAGGATAGGAATATACCGTAAAGGCGAGGGAAAGGTTGGTTATTTTTTATGAAGATCAAAAGCTTATTGATCATAGTGCTTGCTTGCTTTGTGATCATTCCGTCGGTTGTATTTGCGTCTGTTGCAAATGTCGAGATGAACAAGCTCGCACTTAAGAACTACAAGCAGACTGCACAGTCTATGGCTGAAAATCAAGCTTACAACATATCGGAGTATTTCCGAATAATTTCGGCAAGCGCTAAACAGATAGCCGACAACCCGGATATTCTTGAATTCAACAGCGATAAAAATCCTTCTTCTACAGACGCACTTGACATCTATTCAAAGATCACGTCTTCTGACAATGAAAATGTCAGAATTGACCGTATAATGATAGTCAAGAAGAGCGATTATCTTCCCGTAGTTGCTACAGATGATCTTACAGGTCTTTCAAAGGATGATATACTCAGCAACACGCTTAAGAGCATATGTGAGAGAAAAGACGGTGAGGTAACATTCTACACTCCCGATGTGTACACGACCTTCAAAGAAGGCGACAAGGAGCGTAATGACCCGCTTTTCCCCGGAAAGTCCGGCGCAAATCTTCGTCTGGTAGCAAAGTATGCTGTCGGAGATTATTATGTAGTAACATTTTTCAACCATTCTGCACTGAAGTCATTTGCTACTTCGTCACAGTTTGCCAACAACAGTAAACTCATTCTTATCGACCCTAACGGTTCGATCATGCATGACAGCTACATAGGTAATACATCGGATAATAAGAACAGCGCTTACCTTAAGTTTACCGACAAGGCGCAGGTAGGCTCTGTTGCTGAGGTCGATAACTTTAAGGGTACTGATAGCGGTGTTATCCCTACTATAGGTTTCGCTTCAAAATTACCTGCTATAAATGAGGGAGAAGAAGGAAACTGGACACTTGCCATTGTAGCCGAAACCGACAAGGCATATACCTTATCAGGTGAAGCTATGGGAAGCATAATCGGTATGATCGTATTTGTTTCGATTATTCTGGTGGCAGCTGCTGTAGTTCTTGTATTCATACTCACTAAGCCAATCAAGGTCATTGAAGAAACGCTTGTCAAGGTTCACAGAGGTGACCATGAAGCGAGAATAAATGTAATTGCAAACAACGAGTATGGTCAGATCGCCCGTACATTCAACGATCTTATCGACGATATCGTTGTAAGTGAAGGCAGATACCGCACTATCATAGAGATGTCCGATAATATAATCTTTGAGTGGAATTTCAAGACTAACGATGTATTCTTCTCGAACAATTTCAATAAGAAGTTCAGTTATCGCGCACCGTCCGATCACTTCGGCGACAGCTTCCTGCTTAAGGTAAAGGTTCATCCCGAGGATAACGAGCGTTATCACAAGGATCTCGAAAAGCTCTCAAAGGGTGAAGAGTTTGAGGGCAACGAGTACCGTTGGAAGAACATCTACGGTGACTATATCTGGATACTTCTCCGTACTGCAACTATCCGTGACAGAGATGGAAATATTGCTAAGATAGTGGGCGTTATCGTTGATATCGACCGTGCTAAGAAGAGTGAAAAGCTCCTTACCGAAAGAGCAAGCTACGACAGCCTTACAGGTCTTTATAACCGTGAATCTATCGAGCGTACCATTGATAACGAAATCGAGCTTATCAATGTCCGCAAGAGCGAGTTTGCTATTCTGTTCATAGATGTTGATGACTTTAAGATATACAATGATAAATACAGCCACGCTACAGGTGACCAGGTGCTTAAGTTCGTTGCCAATACAATAAACTTCGTTATCAAGGGCTTCGGTACAGCTGGACGTTATGGCGGTGATGAATTTGTCGCTTGCATAAGAAATGTTGAAACAAATGATCCCACAAGAGTAGCCCGTGATATCCTGTCAGGACTTAAGGAGGGCTTTACATCGGATAACGGTGACAAGCTCTCGGTCAATGCAAGTATCGGTATTTCGATCATCAAGGATTCTTCAATGCACGTTGACGAGATAATCGGTATGGCTGATGACGCAATGTACAAGATCAAGAAGAACGGTAAGTCAAACTTCGGTATACTCAATAAGGAAACAGTCGCTAAGTCTGCTCCTGCTGAGGTTGAAGAGGAAGATATTATCGGCGGCGCTGAAGAAACGACAGCTCCGACAGAAGATGCTCCTGTACAGGAGTAAAAACGTGACAAAATAAATAAGTACAAGAGGAGTGCTGTTTTAACGGCACTCCTTTTTGAACTACAGAACAGCGAGGGATAATATGATACGGGAAGTGCGTGAAGATGAATACGAACAGCTGATGAGCCTTTATTGTCAGCTCCACGAAACAAGCGTACCGGAATATAAGGGTGATACAAAGGAGCTTTGGCAAAGGCTTGTGGCTAACCCCGATTATCACTTTATTGTAGCCGAGGAGGACGGTAAAATAGTATCTACCTGTACCTGCATAATAGTGCCGAATATGACGCACGGACCGCGTCCTTATGCGTTTGTCGAGAATGTAGTGACAGACAGTGAATATCGTGGCAGAGGGCTTGCTACTGCGTGCCTTGACAAGGCAAAGGAGATAGCAAAGGCTGAAAACTGCTACAGGCTGATACTTATGACAGGCTCAAAGCTTGAAAGTACACTGAACTTTTACAGACGCGCAGGGTATGATGATAAGGAAAAGACGGGATTTATACTGCATCTGGATTAACAGAAACGCAAATGACCTGTGTACTGGACACAGGTCATTTTGCATATAACAAACCCCTTATCTTACGATAAGGGGTCAAGCTATTCATTACGGATTAACCGAAGATGTTAAGCAGAACACCTGCGGCAACGGCTGAACCGATAACACCTGCAACATTCGGTCCCATAGCGTGCATGAGAAGGAAGTTAGAGGGGTTTTCCTTAGCGCCGACCGTCTGTGAAACACGGGCTGCCATAGGAACTGCGGATACACCGGCTGAACCGATAAGGGGGTTTATCTTGCCGCCTGAGAGCTTGTTCATGAGCTTTGCAAGTAACAGACCGCCTGCTGTACCAAAGCAGAAAGCGATGAGTCCGAGGGCAACGATCATAAGTGTCTTTACAGTCAGGAAGTTTTCAGCAGTTGCTGTAGCACCGACAACAGTACCGAGCATTATAGTAATAATGTTCATCAACTCGTTTGATGCTGTCTTTACAAGTCTGTCTACAACACCGCTCTCTCTGAAGAGGTTACCGAGCATCAGCATACCTACAAGAGGAGTTGCATCGGGAACGATAAAAGCAACGATAAGCGTAACAGCGACAGGGAATATGATCTTTTCTCTTTTTGATACGGGACGTAAGCTCTCCATTACAATGGCACGTTCTTTTTTTGTTGTAAGGAGCTTCATTATAGGAGGCTGAATTACAGGAACTAGCGCCATATAAGAATATGCGGCAACCGCTATTGAACCCAGCAATTGCGGTGCTAGCTTTGATGTCAGGAATATTGCGGTAGGTCCGTCAGCACCGCCGATAATACCGATAGATGCTGCTTCTTTGAATGTAAACGCTACACCTTCAATACCTGTAAGGCTGAATGCGCAAGCACCAAGGAATGTTACGAAGATACCGAGCTGTGCGGCAGCACCGAGCAGTAAGCTCTTGGGGTTTGCTATCAGAGGACCGAAGTCTGTCATACAGCCGATACCTAAGAATATCAGCGGAGGGAATATCTGAAGCTTAACGCCGAGATACAGAATATCGAGCAGACCGCCGTTGTGAAGTACCTCGCCGTAGTTTACACCGTTCTCGGCAAAGTTCGCCGCTATTGCCGGATCCGGGCTTATACCGAACATTTCCGGGTGGAACATATTAGCACCGGGAATATTGGTAAGCATCATACCGAAAGCGATAGGAAGCAACAGCAGAGGTTCAAATTTTCTTACTATAGCAAGATACATAAGTAAGAATGAAACAGCTATCATAAGCCCCTGCTGAGGGGTTATGTTGCAGAAGCCCGACTTTTGCGCAAGCGCGACAAGGGCATTCCAGAAAACGTCTAAAATTTCCATCTTGTTCTCCTTTTATTTAGTCTGAGCCTTAAAACGAACGGGTATTCTCGTTTACGCCCGCATTGCCCCAGCTTGAACGAGGCTGTTTGTCGGCACGTTTGATTCTCTTGATTGCATAGGTCTTGCCGTCGCCTGCTGTGTAAGCAGCGATAGCAGCCGAAATAACAGCTATGACCTCATCGTCGTTCTCGTCCTCTTCGATAAGTTCAACAGGAGCGGGAGCGGGTGCGGCTTCAGCAGTCTTTTCAGCGGGCTTGTCATCTTTTTTCTTCTTGTTTCCCAGATTGCAGAAGAAGGAAATGATGTAAAGCAGTCCTATAAGCAGTCCTAAGATCAGGAAAACAACAACCATACCGGTAATGACCGTAGCCCACATACCGCTTATGTTCTGAGCGGCAGACTCTTCGGTGATTATCGCCATAGTACGCAGTAAATTATCCGTCATGCATGATTCTCCATTCTTAATTGTTCTCGCTTTGCTGTGCCGTTTTTTACTGTTTACTGATAATGCGGCATAGCATAAAACTAATATAATTATACCTTATTTCAGGTGTAAATTCAACGCTTTTCTTTGTAGATTTTTTAACAAATTTTCTTTAATAATTATGTGTATTTTTAGCGTAAATTTAGATAAAATCACAAAACTTAAGTGAAAAGTGGGTAGGGGACTGTTAATGGTGATGAAAGCTTATGTATGTAAACTAAAAGGAGCTGTCTTATACAACAGCTCCTTTGCTCAAATCAATATTTATCGTTCACGTCTTCTTTAAACTCTACGTTTGTCTGAACTGCGGTATCAACGTGCGTAATATCGCTAGCTTTCAACTTTTTGTTTTCGGCGGGTTTGTCCTGCTGTTTTGTCTGAGTTTTCTTTTCAGCTGTGAAGTCGGCTGCTATTGGCTTTATCGATGAATTTGCGGGTTTATCGACAGGCTTTGTATCAGCGCTTTTAATTCTGTTTTCCTTTACGGAAGTTTTCACATTTTCATCGTTTTTTGTTTTCTTTTCCGATACTGCAGGCTTTGCGGCTGCGCTTTTAATTCTGTTTTCCTTTACGGAAGTTTTCGCATTTTCATCGTTTTTTGTTTTCTTTTCCGATACTGCAGGCTTTGCGGCTGCGCTTTTAATTCTGTTTTCCTTTATGGAACTTTTCGCATTTTCATCGTTTTTTGATTTCTTTTCCGGCACTGCAGGCTTTTCGCTTTCGACCGGCTTTATCTGAACTGATGATAATTCGGCTGTTTTGTCTTTCCGGATCGGTTCTTTATTTGTTTTAATGCTTGCTGCAGTTTTTTCGTTATGCTTGCCGATATCAGCCTTAGCTTTTTCTTTTTCGCCGAGATCCGTTATAATCGGTTTTGCTTCTGAGGCAATGTCGGGCGCAGGCGTTTCTGCGTCAACTTTATTATTTAAAACATTATTGTCGAGCTTGAACTTGCTTACCATGCCATCAAGTATTGAAGCCTGCGATGAAAGCTCTTCGGCAGATGCGGCACACTCTTCGCTTGTTGCAGAATTGGTCTGAACTACAGATGAGATCTGATCCACGCCTGTCGATATCTGCGATATAGCGTTTGCCTGTTCTTCGCAGGCTGTTGAAATATCGGCTATCAATGCAGTAGTCTGAGTGGTGGTTTCTACTATAAGGCTCAACGTCTGCGCGGTTTCGTTTGCTATTGCAGTACCGTCTTCGACAGCCTTGATAGAATCGCTGATGAGCTCTGTTGTGTCACTCGCCGCCTGTGCAACCTTGCCTGCAAGATTTCTTACTTCATCGGCTACTACAGCAAAGCCCTTGCCGGCTTCGCCTGCTCTTGCCGCTTCGACTGCCGCATTGAGCGCGAGTATATTTGTCTGGAATGAGATATCATCGATAGTTCTGATGATATTGGCGATCTGATTTGATGTATCATCGATCTTGTGCATAGCTTCAAGCAGAATGTTCATTTGCTTGTTACCCGAACCGACCAGTTCGGCGGCTTGTTCGGAGTTCTTAGCGGCATCACCCGCTCTTACTGCGTTACGGTTTACCTTTTCGGATACCTCAGCAAGCGAAGCTGAGAGCTCTTCTACAGAAGCTGCTTGTTTTGTTGCGCCTTCTGAAAGGTTAGCGGCTGCAGATGATACTTGTCCCGCTCCGTTGGCAACCTGTAAGCCTGCTATGCTTATGCCGCTCATCGTCTTGTTGAGCGATGCCATTATGCGTTCATATGAAGCTTTGAGCTTAGCAAAGTCACCAAGGTAAACATCGGCGGGTGAATATGTAAGATCCCCGTTTCCGAGTGCGGCGAGCATACTGTCAAGATCTGATATTACTGCATTTATATGAGTTGTTATAAGGTTTGTGCTTTCACTGAGCTGACCTATCTCCTTGTCGATCTTGTCACCGAAATCAAGCGGAGCAGAGTGCAGGTCACCCTGTGACAGCGTAACAATTCTGTCAGAACAGAGCTTTACAGGCTTGATTATCTTCTTGACTATTGTGAGTATAAGGAGTACAGAAATAATAAAACAGATTACTGCAGCTACAGAGCCGATTACTACTGACTGAAAAATGCTTCCGGTATATTCGGAGGGAGTAGCTACTACTATACAGCTCCATCCGGCAGTATTCTCAATAGGTGCATATGTAACGTATTTGCTGACACCGTCCAGATTTATTTTCGCAAAGCCGTTTTCACCTCTGATAGCCTTGCTGATGCAATCGGCAATGCCCTGATACGAGCTGTCCGCCTGAGCAAGGGTCTTGTAGTTTATTCGCTCTGTAAGCTTAGTTTCATCGGGATATGCGATAATAGTTCCTGTTTGATCAACAGCCATTGTATAGCCTGTTTCACCTATCTTTGTCTGACCGATCACCGCAGAGAACGTGCTCATGTCAACGCTTGCCATAAGAACACTTCTGAGCGTACTGTTATCCGATTCAAACATAGGCACTGCAATGTCCATGAGAACGTGTTTAAGATCATTTGCCGCATAGGGTTCGCCGCTTGCGGATTTTTTGGTTTCGACAGCTTTCTTGAAGCTTTCGTTTTCGGAATAATCAAGCGTTTCGGCATAAAAGCACTTGCCGTCTGTATTGACTATCTTGACATCGGTGAGCATCGGGTTTTTCGTAAGTATCGAAAAGCACTTTGTAGAAAGCGTACCTGTATCCGAAAGGTCCTCAAAACCGGAGTCATATGATATTTGCTGAAGTTCGGCAGTGATCGTACTCAGCTGGTTCGATATAGTTTTTGAAGACATATCGGCAACCTCTGTCAGCTGGTCTTTCAGTGACTGCTTAAGAAAGTTATAGCTCATTCCTATATTTATTCCGCCGACTATAAGAAGTGATCCGCCTACGGCAAGGCACATCCACTTGAATATCTTTCCTGTCAGTGATTTACGTTTTTTGCGTGCTTTTTCAACGCCCTCTGAAATTTTCTCAAATTCTTTTGAAATATCTTTTTTGGATGTCATCAGCATTTCCTCCCGATATTTATACGGTCACAACCGTTATTATTCAATAATACCACATTATTGGAATAAAGTCAAATAAAAAGGGAATTTTGCACAGCACATTTCACAATTGTGATAAATTTGAGATGTCGGAAATGGTGATGATATACAAAAATCAGGCACTTTTCAGTGCCTGATACGGGTTGTAGAAAAAGTCTGTTTTTT
>DOQG01000007.1:13931-20199 GCA_003512525.1 Oscillospiraceae bacterium
TGTAGGTTTATCGACAGTCTGAATCAGGCACTTTTCAGTGCCTGATAGCTCTTATTCCATCCCCAGTGTTTCCTTGATAGACCTTACAGCCTTTTCAGCGCAGATTTCATGTGTTTTTTCACTGGGATGCCAATCGGCAGCAATACCGTTGGTATTTTCGTCCTGCATCGAGAGAGTGAAGAACCTTACCCTTTCATCACCGGTTTGTGCCGAATACTGCTCACATACGTTCTTTATGTTTTTCAGAAGAGAGTTTCCCATGACACCGTATGTGCAGAATATATATGCATCGGGATTATGAGAACGTACCAGCTTGAGAAACTCGATATATCCTTCTTCAAATTCCGCTCTGGTCGCATCATTTGTTGCATAGTTCATATCGTTTGTGCCAAGGTTTATTACCACTATGTCCGGCTTGTAATTGTTAAAGTCCCATTCGAGAGAGGCAACTTCAAGGTTATCTGCAAACTTGTTGTATGAGAAGCCGAGTTTGTCATAGTACTGAGGTATAGTCTGTTCGGGCTTTTTCTTGCCGTCATCGGTATAACCCGAAATAATACCGTAACCGCTTATCGATACCATGCTGTAGTCCGCATTCAGCGCCTTTGCGGTTTTATACGCGTATGCCTTTGTTACGTCTTCCGTTGAAGTTTTGAAATGATGTTCTTTGTTTTCGTCATCAACGCCGTAACCGCAGGTAATAGAGTCGCCGATGAACTCTATCTTAAGATCTTTTGCCTTTGCGGGTTCGATCTTCTCATCGTCTGCGATTTTTATCGGCTTTATGCCGAATGTTGACATTGCACATTCGGAGAGCTTGATTATCTGAACATCAACGCTTTTTGCTGTATCGCTTTCAAATGCTGTATACGTCTTTTCCTTTTCGTTCAGCATATCATCAACAACACGTTCACCGTCAATATATATCGCAACACGGGCATAGTTTTCGTCATTGCCTGCTGTTGAGGCGTAATCTCCTATGACTGTGATGTCAAGTTTTTTTCCGGTGTATGTAAATTCGACACCGGAACCGGAAAATGCTGTCCATAGTATATCGTCATTCAGATACGTTCTGCCGACAAGCTTTGCTGTATCGGCTGTCAGTACTACTGTCTGACCCTCCTGTTTTTCCGCAGATGATACTTCTGTCGAAGACATTGCAGAGCTTTCTGCCGTTGATATTGCACTATTCATGTTTTCCTCCGTTTTGCTGTCGGTGCAGCCTGATATTGTACCGACCAGAATTGATGTTGCGCAAAGTGCGCAAATGATTTTTTTGTTCATTTTCTTTCCTTTCATTGGTTTTTGCTGAAAAACAGCATATTTTTTTATAATGTTACAGCTCTCCATTATAAAAAAATACGGCTGTAAAATCATTTTTCTTTTCTGACAGACAAAGCCAGAGCCTTTGTTTCTTCCTTGCTTAACCCATCGGCAGACAACTCAAATATATAATCTCCGTTGTCCCATATCAGGTTCTGCGTGCCGTCAGCCGAAACATAATACATTGCGGTGTATTTGCCTAGCGGCGTTTTTTCAGGAAAAACCTGAACGTTGCCAAAGCCTATCTGAGTTGAATTTGCATAGTTTTTGGTGACCTGACTGAACCAGATTGTTTTGTCCTCTTCGCAGGTGTATACTGCCCAATAGTAAAACTCGCTGTCGTTTATAATTTCTTTTTTATATTCGCTGAGATCTGTCGTAATCATATATTTTTCGGTCAGCTGTAAGGGTGCACTATTGGGATCGTCAACCAGAAACCTGTATTCATTGTTGCCGACATTTTTAATCTTAAAAGTATCCCAGTACTGTAGCAGTACCGCGCTTCCCGTACCAAGTGCGACGGTAGCGGCGATAATTGCCGCAATAAGCAGGCGTATTTTAATTCTGCGTCTGTTCATTATACTGTCTTTATTTTTTTCTTTGAAATAGGATTGTATGAGCTTTTGCATACGTCTTTCAAAGCAGTGACTTATCTTACAGTCAGGCAGTGCTTCAAATACCGAAAGCTCGGAGAGATAGTCGCTTTTAAGGGCGGCGGCTATCTTTTCGTCGTTTGTCATAATGATTAGTCCTTTTGCATCAGCAGAGTTTTTCGTATCCTTGACAGATAAACGTGCACGGTATTCGGCTCGATATCGAGCATTTCGGCAATATCATCGGTAGGAAGCTGTTGTACATAGTACAGAAAAGCAATATTTTTCAGCTGCGGCGATAACAGTTTCATATTTTTGATGATCTTCTCATAAGTTATATCAACTTCTGCCTGCTGCGCTAAATCATCTTCAAATATCTTTTCGTCCAAACAGACTTTTTGCATATTCTGCTGTTTTTTAATGCGGTCAAAACAGATGTTTTTTGTAATAACGGTAATATATGATTTTGTTTTTCGCGAATATGGGTTTTGTATCTTGTCAAGATTTTTGATTATCCTTACAAATGAGTCCTGGACTGCGTCCTCCGCATCTTCCTTATTGCCGAGCAGGGACATACTTATATTGTACATAAACTGCTTATATGCGTTATATAGTTGTGCTATTAGTTCTTTTTCGGTCGGCGTATCGACCATAGAAATGTAAGCGGAAAGCAAAGTGATCCTCCGTGAACCGTTTTATATAATGTATTCTAACACAGGAAAAGCCAAAAGTCAAACGATATCGGTATAACAGCGTTCAATAAGACTGCCTTGAAAAAATCCGAACCGGTGTCTTTAGCAACGACCGATAATACGGAACGTTTATTTTGTATGTCTGTTAATATACTTGCTGTGGAGCTTTGAGTACATTATCTTCTGGCCGGTGTAAAGTCCGTAGTAGCCTGATAGGATATAGCTTACCGAGCAGGCGGCGGCAAAGAAGATAATCCCCTCTCCTCCGAACAGCTCGATGCTCAGAAGAAGCGAGGTCACAGGGCAGTTTACCACTCCGCAGAACAGCGAAACAAGTCCGAGTGCGGCGGTGAACTGCGGGGGCAGTCCGAACAGCGTTCCGAACAGATTGCCGAATGTCGCGCCTATAAAGAATGACGGTACTATTTCGCCGCCCTTGTAACCGCCCGCAATGGTTATCACAGTGAATACAAGCTTCAGTGCAAATGCCTCCGGGCGTGTAGTGCCTGTCATAGCGTCCATTATGATGTTCATTCCCGCGCCGTTGTAATCCGTGCCGAATATCAGCGTCAGTATCACGATAACACAGCCGCAGGCAAAGATCCTGATATAGCTGTTCTTTATTTTCGATGACAACAGCTTTGACAGCTTGTGCAGTGAAAAGCAGAATATAATGCTGAGCAGAGCCGTGCCCACGCCCAATATCATAGCAAAAGCTACATTGATGATGTTGATCTCGGGTATCGGAACTTTATAAACAACCGGCACGATCCCGAACAGCCTCGATATTCCAAGTGCAACGACAGCCGAGAAGAAGCACGGAACGATAGCTGAGTAGTAGAACACACCCACGCTTATTACTTCCATTGCAAAGAAAGTCGCGGTGACAGGCGTACCGAACAGTGCGGAGAACAGTCCGCTCATACCGCACATTACGAGCAGGTTTCCGTTGCGCTCGTCCATCCTGAGAAGTCTGGCTATTTCTGCCGAAAGTCCGCCGCCGATCTGTAAAGCCGCTCCCTCTCGTCCGGCAGAACCGCCGAACAGATGGGTTATGAATGCTGAGATGAATATCAGCGGTGCCATTCTGACAGGGATTTTGCCCTCGGTCCTTATTGATGTGATTATTATATTTGTACCCGGGTCGTTTTTCAGTCCGCATATGCTGTACAGAAATACGATAGCAAGTCCCGCTATCGGCAGGAAGTACACCATAAAGGAATGCCCTGAACGAAATTCAGTGGCAAATTCCATACACAGATGGAACAGCGAGCCTATGATTCCGCAACACAGTCCTGTTATCCCGGAAAGCACAAGCCACTTGAAAAACGTTTTCAATATTATGTAAAGTCGTTCACTGCGAATACGCAGATGATTAAGCAGTTTATTCATTTATACCTCTTATGACGCTATCTTACCGAAACCTCGGCAGAGGATAACGTATGTATATTACCCTTGTCATCTTTTACAACAAGCCGTGCATCGTTATCAATGTCAACAGCGGTAGCAAAATATTCCGAGCCAGTGCAAATCACTTTGATACGCTTGCCTATCACAACAGAATATCTTTTGTATTCGTCGATCAGCCGCTCGACCGATGTATGTCCGTATATATCAAAAAAGTTGTTCAGTATTTCAGCGGCAAGCGAGCATTTTAGCTCGTTGTCGGCAACCTCATCGGAATAAAGGCTTGACGCGATGTCGGATATTTCTGACGGAAAGCCGTCTTTCGGGCGGCTTATATTTATACCCAGTCCCATTACGGCATATTGCAAACTTCCGCTTTCAAAATCAGTTACAGCTTCGGTAAGTATTCCGCAGATCTTTTTTCCGTCAAGCATTATATCGTTGACCCACTTTATGCCGGCATCGATACCGCAGACTTTCTTTACCGCCCTTACAGCAGACACAGCCGCACCTGCGGTTATGAAGAACGATTTGTCCGCGCCGAAGTCGGGTCGGAGGAGCACCGACATATAGATGCCGCTGTCAGCAGGCGAGTAGAAGCTTTTGCCTCGTCTGCCTCTGCCCTCTGTCTGCTCGTTCGCTATTAGCACTGTTTTATTCGCAGCTCCGCTTTCTGCGGCAGAGCGGAGAAGCGTGTTTGTCGAGGTCACGGTATCTTTTATGGTTATTTCGGCATCGGCGGCAGATTTTCCAAGCAATTGTCTTATTCGCATAAGTCCGTATTGTGTAAAGTCGTAATCTTCTCCGCCGGACAAAAGATATCCCTTGTTCTGTATTGCGTCAATTACAAATCCGTCTGCTCTGAGCGAGTTTATAGCTTTCCACACAGCATTGCGGCTGACGTACAACTGTTTTGAGATATCCTCGCCCGATACATATCCGCCTTTACTGCTCATGAGTATAAGCAGTACCTGCTCTTTTAATTTCATAAAAAGAATTACCTTTCACTGTCAACCTGGCTTTATATACGGTTGACAATACAAATATTCAAAACCGCAGAGCGTGTCTGCGGTCATTATATTATAAGTCGCTTACAGCTTTTCAAGCATATCGGCTGTTTCGTTGAGCCAGTCGCCATCGTAAAGCTCAATAAGACCCTTATCGCAAGCCGCCGCCAGCTTCGGGTTGATAGGCATTCTTGCGATATTCTTTATATCGTACTTTGCGGCAACCTCTTCAATGTGGCTGTCACCGAAAATACTGTGACGCGACTTGCAGTCGGGGCACTCGTAGTAAGACATATTCTCAACTATGCCGAGAACCGGTACGTCCATCATCTCAGCCATCTTGACAGCCTTTCCGACGATCATCGAAACAAGCTCCTGAGGAGAAGTTACAACGATAATTCCGTCAACGGGTAGTGACTGGAATACTGTCAGCGGAACATCTCCCGTTCCGGGCGGCATATCGACAAACATATAGTCAACATCGTTCCATATTACATCGGTCCAGAACTGCTTTACTGTATTTGCGATAACAGGACCTCTCCATACAACAGGGTCTGTTTCATCGGGTAAAAGCAGATTTACCGACATTACTTCAATGCCTGTTTTTGTCATAACAGGGTATATGCCTGTATTATCTCCGGTAGCCTTTTCGTGAAGTCCGAAAGCCTTTGGAATAGACGGACCTGTTATATCGGCATCAAGCACAGCGGTCTTGAAGCCTTTTCTCTGCATAGTCACAGCAAGCAGAGAAGTTACCATAGATTTACCGACACCGCCCTTACCGCTTACTATTCCTATTACTTTCTTTATATGCGACAGCTCATGCGGCTTTTCAAGAAAGCTCTGAGGGGTCGTTCTTTCGCCGCAGTTTTGTGAGCAAGAACTGCAGTCGTGAGTACATTCGCTCATAATTTCGTTTCCTTTCGATCGGCAAAAGCCGTTTATGTTGTAAGTATACCACTATTGCTATAAAAAATCAAGGCAGGTGACTAAAAAGACTTAAGGTAATATCGCACAAGCTTTGTGCGGTATTACATTAATTTGTCCGATTTTAGGATATAAAAATAATGGACTGTGCTACAATTCATTCGCTTTTCAATATTTCGTTAAAATTGCAGAGCAATATATTATAATAATATCAAAACAATAAATATACAGCCAACACCGCTGAAAACATATTCATACCGATAAGTTGTTAATAATTTCGTGAGTAAATCAGTGAAACTGCACTGTCACCGACTATCTA